>JBJTQJ010000020.1:0-22418 GCA_046075565.1 Verrucomicrobiales bacterium
TGGAATGGTGTTGTTTTGGCCGCGAGTTGCTTTAGGGAATGGGAGCATCCAAGCCAAAAAGCGGCGTTGCCCCCGACAAGGTCGGGGTTGCCGCACGCACTCCGATACTTGCGCGGATTCTTTCGCCGCCCGGAAGCTGCGGCTCCGCCTGCTCACCGGGCAAACGCAACTCTTCTCACTTCACCCCACCTGCGTCTCAATCAATCTAGCTTGAAGGCGCTCTTGATGCCCCATCAAGTCTTGTGTCTTGTGTCTTCAAGTCTTGCGTCTTGAACTCTTGCATCTCACTCACCGCTTCATCCCGCCGGCGATCTGGTCGGTGAGGGCTTGCACGAGTTTCTCGGCCTCGGGATTGAGCGAGCCGCCGCCGTGGTCCGACGACGCGTCGCCGGACGGGCCAACGCGGCAGACGGCCCCGGGACGGAATTCGCTGTTGTCGCAAAGTTCACATTCCTTCCAGGTCGAACGTTTGTCGTCCATGCCGAGGCGGGCGCGCAATTCAATCAATTCGCGGGCCTGCGGGCGGGTGATGGTTTTTGGATCTCCTAACAAGGTCGCGATCCAGACGGTCTGGCAGTAGGAATCGGTGTTCTCCATCTTCCAGAAGGCGTCTTCGATGTCCTTGCCCCAGGTGATGACGCCGTGGTTGATCATGAGGATAGCCATGTGGTCCTTGGCCACTTCGCCGACAGCGCGGGCATTGGCGGGTGTGCCAGGGGTCTGGTATTCGGCCATGCCGATTTCGCCGAGGAAGACCTCCGCTTCGGGAATCATACAGGTCGGCGGGCGGACACCGGCCACGGCCCAGGCGGTGGCGTGCGGCGGGTGGGCGTGGCAACAGGCTTTGGCCTTCGGGGTCGCCTTCATGATGGCGAGGTGGGTCATCACTTCGGAAGTGCGTTTCCATTTCCCGGCCTTCTGGTTGCCTTCGAGATCGACGAGGCACATGTCGTCGGCGACGAGTTCGCCTTTCGATTTCAGAGTGGGAGTGCAGAGCACGAGATTGTCGCCGACGCGCACGGTCAGGTTGCCGCCATTGCCATCGACATATCCTCGTTTCCAGACCTTCTGCCCGATTTGTGCCATCCGGTTGCGCACACGGATGATGGGTTCGGAATAATAGAAAAGCTGAATCTCCTGGGGCGTGACCGGATCATGGCCGGTTTCCCAGCGGTATTCTTCGTCCACGAGTTGCGGCTCGGGTGGCACAGCGGGCACTCCCGGTGGCAGCGAGGTGGCGCGGGGGAATCGTTTGCCGGAAGTTGATCCGGCGGCGCTGGTTCCGGGTTTGCTCAGTCCGCGTTCGCTGAGCGCGTCGAGGGCGGCGGGGGTCCAGAGGGCGTCGCCGGGCAAATGGGAGATGCTTCCGGTATTGGCCAACGCTTGTTCGACATCCTTGGCGGTGATCACTTTTTGGCTCATGGTGGGAAAGGGCTCAGTTGGCAGGTTGGTAATGAATTTGGTCGAGGATGGCGATATTCAGGGCCTCGATGGGAATGGGATAATCGAAAGCAGCGGTCGCTTCGCCGCCTTCGACGAAACCGATGATGTCGCCTTGGCCGGCACCCATGTTGTCGTAAACAACCAGGGTGGATTGCGGGCCAACCGGCGGCGGGGTCGCGCACGCGGAGTTCAGATTGGCGCTCTCGACCGGACTCACGATGAGGAAACGCCCCGCCCGCAGGCCGGGGTCCTGCTGGTTGAGGGTGACTCTTCCAATGACGTGTCCGATACGCATGGTTTGTTAGTTTTTCACGGCCTCCGTTGCCATGTCATCGACGAGGCCGATGATGGTATTCCGGATGGGGCTAAGGGGATCGCCGACGAGTTCCTGCGCGGCTTTGCCGTCGGTGGTCATGAGCACGCGCTGGTGCAGGCCAGCGCCATGGGCATCGACGGCCAACACGGGCGGACTGCCATCGGCGCGGCCGTGCTCATCAAGCCGCTGGCAAAGCGCCAGGCGGCATCCGCGCAAACTGGGATGCGCGATGGTCGCGATGGCGTGGCCGACGATGAGGCAGACGGTCATGGGTGGCTCAGATGATGCGGAGATTCTCGACCATCACACACCGGCGGATGCGGGTGAAGGTCTTCGGCGTGGTGATGCCTTCGCCAGTGGTGGTGGCGATGGAGTAACTCAGGTATCCTTCGCCGCCGAGGCCGAGGCCGGCGACACAAGGACCGTTCTTCACGAAGATGGTGGTGTCGAGTTCGCGCGCCATGTAGGTCATGTGATCGACATTGCGGCTGTGGATGATGGCCGAGTGGCGGTAGCCGTGTTCGGAAACGCGCGCGGCTTCCACACCTTCCTCGAAATTCCGCACGCGCGTGATCGGCAGCATGGGCATCATTTGTTCCTCATAGACGAAGGGATGGTCGGCGGGCGTGACCGCGAAAAGAAGCTGGGTGCCCGCGGGGATGGTGGCTCCGGCATGTTGGGCAAGCACGGCGGGGTCGCGCCCGACGAGATCGCGATTGAGAACCGGGTGCGAACAACCACCGGCGTCCGGCTTCATGGTGAAGGCGGCGGCGGTGAGGCGCGCGAGCTGGTTGTCATCGAGTTGGTAGGCGGCGGAGGCCTTGAGCGCGGCGATGAAACGATCGAAGACGGAATCGACAACAAAGACCTGCTTTTCCCCGATGCAGAGGAGGTTGTTATCATAGGCCGCGCCCTTGACGATATCGCGGGCGGCTTTTTCGACATCGGCGGTTTCGTCGATGACCACGGGAGGGTTACCCGGGCCGGCGCAGATGGCGCGTTTGCCGCTGGACATGGCGGCCTTCACGACGGCCGGACCGCCGGTGATGGCGAGCAAGCCGATGTGCGGGCTTTTGCAAAGTTCGTTGAAGCTTTCCAGGGTCGGTTTTTCGACCGTGCAGATCAGATTGGAGATGCCGGTTTCGCGTTCGATGGCCTGGTTGTAAGCGCGCACGGCGAGGGCGGCACTGCGGGCACCACCTGGATGCGGATTGAAGACAATGGCATTTCCGGCCGCGACCATGTTGACGATGTTTCCGCTCAGGGTCGGCACGGAATGAGTGACGGGCAGGATGGCACCAACGACACCATAGGGCGCGTATTCCTCAAGGGTGATACCGCCGTCGCCGCTCATGGCATCGGGGCGCAACCACTCGACACCGGGCACGCCGCTGATGATCTGGAGTTTTTCGATCTTGTGATCGAGACGGCCAATCTTCGTTTCCTCGAGTTCGAATGTGCCCCACGGGACGGCATTGGCGACGCAGAGTTCCTTGACGATGCGGATCACTTTCGACCGGCCTTCGACGCCGAGTTTCTTCAACTTCAGGAAGGCGTCGTGGGCGGCTTCGGCGGCGCAGTCGGCGCAATCGAAGACACCAAGCGGTTTGGCGGCAGCGTGACAATCACAAGGCGCGCTGCTGTCCTTCGCAGCCGGCTTGGCAACGGGGGCGGCGGCAGGAGCGGGTGACTTCGGAGCCGGGCCATCGCCAAGGCGGCGGAGCACGTCTTCCACGACGCCGCGGACGAGGGATTCATCAATTTTCAGGTCAGCCATGGGAATGGAAATAGGTCAGGATTGGCCGGTGCGGTAAAGGGTTTTGCCGAGAACATCCACACGGTCCACGATGCCGATGACGGCGGCATCAACGGGAAGGGATTTCAGGCCCTCGGCTTGGCGGGCGGAGCTGCCCTGCGCGAAAAGGACGATCTCCCCTTCCCCGGCGCCGACGCTGTCCACTGCGACCACCGTGTTCATGCCGGGGCGGAATTTGCCCGGATCCTTGTCGTCCACGAGCAAAGGACGCAGGACGAGGAGCTTGTGTCCGGTCATGGCTTCGTTCTTTTTCGTGGCCACGACCTGGCCGATGACTTGGGCGAGAAACATGGTGGGAATGGGTTGGGCTCGGAGCGGAGATCAAAATCGATCTCCGCCACCGGGCCGGGGCTGCATCATGTGATGGAACTCAAGCGCGCGCGCGGGCGGCCGGAGCCTTCTTCTCGCCGGGGAGCACACCGTCGGTGCGTTCGTCCGGGCGGGCGATGACATGGGCGCTCACGACTTTGCCCAGTTCGGAAGCGGCGGCGGCACCGGCGTCGAGGGCGGCCTTGACGGCAGCCACATCTCCGCGGATGGCGGCGCTATTGAGGGCATTGCCCACGTTCTTGAACGGGCCGGCCAATTCGACATTGGCGGCTTTGAGCATGGCATCTACGCCATGCACGAGGCAGGCGAGGCCTTGGGTTTCGAGGAGTCCGATTGCTTCGTTGGCCATGGTATTTTTTCTTTCTGTTAGGGTGGTTGGGATGTTACGGGCGGCTTTTGCCGATATTAGGGAAAACTGGTTCAGGCGACCTGGCGGAAGACCTCGCGGGCGACCACGAGTTCCTCATTGGCGGGGATGGTGAAAATTCGCGTGCGGGAGCCGGCGGCGGTCAGTTCGGCTTCGATGCCTTTGGAAGTGGTGTTTTTTCCGGCATCGAGAACAAGGCCGAGTTCAGACAGGCCGTCGCAGACGCGGGCGCGGATGACATCGCCATTTTCGCCGATGCCGGCGGTGAAGACGAGGGCGTCGCATCCGCCCATCTGGATCCAGTAGGCACCGATCCAACGGCGGATTTCATGCACGAATACGGAAAGTGCGGTCACGGCATCGGAGTTACCGGCGGCGGCGGCGGCATAGATGTCGCGGATGTCATTGCCCACTCCGCCGGAGAGGCCGAGCAAACCGGAATCTTTGGAAAGTTGCTTTTCAATTTCGGCCAGGTCGAGCCCGAGGGCGCGGGTGAGGAAAGGAATGGCCATTGAATCGAGGTCGCCGACGCGGTTGTTCTGCGGGAGGCCGCTCTGCGGGCTGAGTCCCATGCTGGTGCCGATGGCGACACCATTGAGGATGCCGGTCACGGAACTGCTGCCGCCAAGGTGGCAGGAAATGACCCGTAATGGTTTGCCCTCCGGCGCGCGCGGGCCGTCACAATAGAGACGTGCCGCGATACCCGCGACATCGGCCCGGCCTAACAACTCAGCGGATCGTTCGGCAATGAACTTGTGGCTCGCGCCGTGGAAACCATAACGCCGGAGGCCTGCTTCGTGCCAGGCTTTCGGGACCGCGTAACGGGTCGCCTCGTCGGGCACCCATTGGTAAAAGGCCGTTTCGAAGAGCGCGAACAACCGGACCTCGGGCAAACGACGGCGGAACGACTCGATGCCGCGGGCATAAGGCGGATTGTGCGCGGGCGCGATGTCCTTGAATCCATCCAGCGCGGCAATGGCCTTTTCATCGGCGGGCACACAGCCGCTCAACTCGCGTCCGAGCACCGTCTTGAAGCCGACTGCGTCGAGCTTTCCGGAAAGATGCCCACCCGCCTGCAGTTCCTGCATACATTGATCGATGGCCGCGTCGTAATCGGTGACACGTTCATAGCCGCCTTTGGCCAACATGCGTTCTTCCGTTCCGTCCATGTGAAACAGACGGAACTTGAACGAGGTCGAGCCGAGGTTGGCGACGAGGATCAACATGGCGGTGGAACCGGCAAACGCGCACCGGCTACGCGGGTGGACGAACCACCCCGAGCGGGCGCGGATTCCGGATTACTGCGGAAGGGAGGCGGCGAGTTTGGAAAGGTCGTCGTGCGGACGCGGGATCACCTTGGTGGCGGTCACTTGTCCGACGCGGGAACCGGCTGAGGCGGCGGCTTCCAGTCCGGCTTTCACGGCGGCGACATCGCCGGTGAAGAATCCGGTGACAAGGCCGGAACCGATTTTTTCATAACCGGTCATGGTGATATTCGCGGCCTTGAGGGCGGCGTCGCTGGCTTCGATGAGGGTGATGAGACCCTTGGCTTCGATGATGCCGATGGCTTGTTTCATGGGAATCGTGTGGTTGGAGATTGGAATTCAGAATCAGGCGAGACCGAACTGCTTGAGAAGGTCCGGATGGGGGCGGGCGATGACATGGGCGCCGGTCAACTCGCCCACGCGGGCGGCGGCGGCGGCTCCGGCATCAACGGCCGCTTTGACACTGCCGACGTCGCCCTTGACGAGCACGGTCAGCAAACCTCCGCCGATCTGGACCTGTTTGACGAGATCGACATTGGCGGCTTTCATCATGGCATCGGTGGCTTCGACGTTGCCGGCGTAGCCTTTGGTTTCGATTAGTCCGAGGGAATCACTCATGGTGTTTGGGATGTTGGTGTGGTATTGGTTCAGGCTTTCAAAAGTTCACAGAAGGTATCATTGCCAAGGCCGCAGGCGTTTCCTTCGTCCGTGTCGATATGGACCTCGAGTTTGAACGAGGGATCCACACGCACGAGAAGCTGGTCGAAGGTCACGCCCACCGGGCCATGCACGCGCAATTTCATCATGTCCTTGTGTTTGACACCATAAAATGCGGCGTCGTCGGGATGCATGTGGACGTGGGGCGCGGCGCGGATCACGCCCTCGTTCATTTCAAAAAACCCGTGCGGACCCATGAGCATACACCCGGGGGTGCCGGCGATGTCGCCCGACATGCGGACGGGGATATCGAATCCGAGCGCGATGGCATCGGTGTGGGCCAGTTCGATCTGGTTGAGGTCGCGGCAGGGGCCGAGGATACGCAGATTGGAAATGACCCGGCTGCGGGGACCGATGAGCGTGACACTCTCCTTGGCCGCGTATTGGCCCTCCTGGTAGAGCATCTTCATCGGGCTGAGCTTGTGCCCGGGACCAAAAAGCGCCTCGACCGCCGCCTGCGTGAGATGGCAATGCCGGGCGCTCACGTTCACGAGCAGGGCATTGGGCGCTTTCGCGGAAACCGGGACGGGCAGACCCATCCGACGGTAAACGCTTTCGCGCACCATGTGCTCGATGACCGCGCGAGGCGGGGTGTTCGTGTTCGCCATAATTTCGATGTCAGACTGGCGGAATCTTCTTGACCCGTCAACCTTTTTTCCAAATAATTCCCAAGAAAATCCCAAATTATCCCAAACGACCATGCTTGCCAACGAACGCCAGGAGGAGATCCTCAAATTGCTCGCCAAATCCGGAACCGTGCGCACGATGGCACTGGCCCGGAAGTTCAAGGTTTCCGATGAAACCATCCGCAACGAC
Source organism: Verrucomicrobiales bacterium (assembly GCA_046075565.1). Classification (GTDB taxonomy): domain Bacteria; phylum Verrucomicrobiota; class Verrucomicrobiia; order Verrucomicrobiales; family SLCJ01; genus JBJTQJ01. The sequence goes on from JBJTQJ010000020.1 coordinate 7,071, forward strand.
TTCGCCGCCATGGAAGGCGAAGGGCAGTGTCTGCGCATCCACGGCGGCGCGAAACGGGCCGAATCCGTGCGGCGCGAATTGCCCCTGAGCGAACGTCTTTCCCTGAATCCGGTGGAGAAAGATGCCATGGCCCGGATGGCGGCCTCGCGTGTGCGCCCGAACGAAACCATCTTTCTCGATGCCAGCTCGACCGTGCTGACCATGGCGCGCCACCTGCCGGAAATCCCCCTCACCATTCTCACCAACGCACAAAATGTCGTCTCCGCCCTCAGCGACCGCACCTGCCACGATATCATCTGCACCGGCGGCCTTTTTGATCCGCGATCCCATTCCTTCATCGGCCTGCTCGCCGAGGAAGCGTTGCGCCGTTACCACATCCACCGCATGTTTTTTTCCGGCAATGCCTTCGATCTGAAACGCGGGGTGAGCGAGTTGAACTCCCGCCAAGCCGTTTTCAAGGAACGTGTGGTGCCCTTCAGCGAGGAAGTCTGCCTGCTCGCCGATCATACCAAACTCGACCAGAAAAGCGCGTTCTTTTTCTGCCCCACCCGCGACATCGATCTCTTGATCACGGACGAGGCCGCCGATCCGGCCTTTCTCAAAGCCGCCACCAAAGCCGGGGTGAAAATCGAACTGGCGAAGTGAAGGGCCGCGCATTCGCGGTTTCCTCGGCTTCACGATCTCACGGACCGCTGGGACAGCGGTCCCTGCCTGTCGAATGATCTGTCCCGTTGATGGTCGTGGTCGCATCCGAGCGATCTGTCACCGCCACCCAACTCGCCTCTCCGAACGACCAAGGCAGGGATGTCTGTCCCCAAACGTCCGCGGGGGAGAGGCCACCACGCATTCGCGGTTTCCCTATCCCGAAGGGATTGTGTCCCTGAGCCCGGGGTTGGCCCGCTTGAGGGGGCATGTCTGGAAAGCCTTCGCGTTCCGCTGTGGGGACATCACGGCTCGATGGGGGTGGAGCATCCCCCGCCCGGCACCGGAAGCGGTGCCGCTACGGGCATATGAATAGCAATCGTGTCGGACTGCGCAGGCAGAGGGAGCCTTTGGCGACCGACGACGGCGCTTTTGGGGGATGGCGCGTCCTTGCCCAAATCGGTTTCGCCATTCGTCGCCAAAGGCTCTGGATGACAGGCGCCAGGGCTGGCCACCGCCATCACCACCAGCGCAAACCTCCGAGGCTACTTTCCTCTGCTTTGAACCAAGGATATGGTGAGTCAAGACCTATGGGGCAACACCGGGGGATGATCTTTTCAGGAAGGGTTTCTCAAAGCGCTGATAACAGAAGACGGAGAGCGCATACACGCCGAACAAGGCCACCAGACTGGCCACGGTGTTGTTGGCGAACACGGCGTTGTCAGGAGTGGATTTTAATCCGCGCATCAGGCACAGCAGGACCGGCATGTGGAAAAGATACGTCGAGTAACTGATCCTGCCCATGACAGGCAACGGCGTGCGTTCCATCCACCGGCCAAGCCTCTGGAAGCCCGTGGACACGGCGAGAAGGATACAAGCCGTGCCGCCGGCGAAGAAAAGAGGATACCAAATCGCATGGGAGCGACGGCTCAGCGTGGCTTTGATGACTTTTTCCGCGTAGCTCTTGGCCACACTGGAACTATCATTGGCGATCTTCGCGGCGATTTCATGCCGTTCCACAAAGACAAAGAGAACGACCGCGATTCCCACGACCAGCAATGGCCAGTGGTAGCGGAAATTTTTGGTCGATATCCATGCGGCAACGATGCCCACCGCGAACTGATCCCATTGGCAGAAAGGATGAGACAGTGCGGCATCCGGTTGCCAGGTCTTGGCCACGATGAGCGACTTCGAAAGAATGGCGATGACCGCCATGGCGAGGGGCAGAATCCATCCCCATTTGGAGCGAACGAAAAATCCGCAAGCAGCCATCAGGATGTAGAAAATCCATTCATGGCTCAGGGTCCACAACGGACCGAGGATCGAAGTGCTGGTTGCGCCAAACCAGCCATGCATCAAGGTGGCGTGGGTTGCCAGATCAAACGCAAGAAACCCCGGAGTCGCATGGGCGATGGTTTTGCCATCAACGACCAGCAACGCGAAAAGAACACATACAAAATAATTGGGAAGGATGCGGCGAGCGCGCGCCGAAGCGAAGCGCTTCAACTCGAAAGTGGCGGGCCCAAGCACGCTGCGACCAATCAGAAACCCGCTCAGCGTGAAAAACAAGGGCACGCCGGCATCCCCAAGCACGGCCAACTCCTTAGGCACCAGATGGAAGCCGCACTGGTCCATATGGTAGATCACGACCAGAAATGCCGCGCAAGCCCGCAAGGCGTCGATACAGGGATTGTTTGAAGAGGCAAATCCGGGGGAATTTTCGCGGGACATGGCTGATCTCGGGACGCTCAGGACCTTGGAGGAGAACCCTGCGTCATCTTGACCCGTTGTCCATGAAATTCCTCAAACACCCGGAACCTGGAATTTTGGGCTCCAGAACCTGGAGGAGCAATTGTAAAACAGGGAGAAACTTTTACGACCGTGCTTCTAGCCGGTCGTCGGATGTGGAGACTCCCGTGACGACCGGCCAGAGGCGCGGTCATACATCCTCCTGCATCCGGGTTACTCCAAAGCATTACGGGCTTTTCCGCATCTCTTGGGCAACCGTTGATTCGACCGGAGAATCGGGCGGCAGAAGCACAAAGATATGCTTCCTGTTGCACGACTTGGTTTTCGCGTTATTGTGTTCTTATGTCCTCAGCACTCCTCGGTAATCTGTTGTCCCCCATGATCTTGGCCTTTATTCTTGGATTGGGGGCGCGGATGGCAAAGAGCGATTTGAAGGTCCCGGAGCCGGTTTACCAGGTGCTTTCGATGTATTTGCTCCTCGCCATTGGCTTAAAGGGCGGGATTGAATTGAGAAGCGCTTCGATGGCTGATTTGTGGCGTCCGATGCTGGCCACGCTCGCTTTCGGGTTATTGGCCCCTCCCCTCGTGATGCTGGCCGCGCGGCGTTTCCTGGGTGTGGAACGCGAGGATGCGGCATCGATTGCCGCCCATTACGGTTCGGTCTCGGTGGTCACCTTCATCGCGGCCAAGGCCTTCATGGAAGGCTCTGGATTGGCGGTGGCGGGTGTGCTCACGGCTCTGGTCGTCTTGATGGAAGTGCCCGGCATCATGGTCGGTTTGGCTCTGGGCCGTGGCGAGGGAAAGAAAGGCGACGGCGTCCTCGTGGCTTCGGCGGATCTCCTCCGCTGCAAAGGGGTGATCCTGCTCGGGGGAGGACTCCTCATCGGACGCTTTGCGAGCGGGACCGGGATCGAAGCAGTAAAGCCGTTTTTCACCATCGCTTTTCCAGGAGTGCTGGTCTTGTTCCTTTTGGAAATGGGATTGCTCTGCGGGCATCGGCTTCGTGAGGTGATGAAATTGGGCTGGAAACTCCCGGCTTTCGGCATTGCCATTCCGATCGTGCTGGGCTCGGTCGGCGTCTTGTTGGCCACGTGGGCCGGAATGAGCACCGGCACGGCGGCGGTCTTCGGCGCCATGACTGGAAGCGCGAGTTACATCGCGGCTCCGGCGGCGGTGGCCCATGCCCTGCCCGGGGCGAACCCGGCGATTTCGCTCGGGCTGGCCCTCGGGATATCCTTCCCCTTCAATCTGGCGATCGGGATCCCCTTGGCCCTGGAGTTGTCACGTTTGGTGCACTGACGGAGATGGCACGTGACGCGAGGTTCGCTCTCTCAAAGCACTCTATGGATTCCTGCTACCTCGCTTTGTCCCTGCGGGGCAAGAGCGAGACGCTCTTGCTACGTTTGGCACGGCAGATCGAGGGGATTTCACCTGCGAGCATCCACCGGAGTCGTAGCAAGACCGTCCCGGTCATGCCTTGAAAACTGGTCTCCGTTCATTGAATCTTCTGCCAACTAAAGAGCATTGCTCCCAAAACGAGCCGCGAGGCTCGCTTCCTCAGAACACCCGATGAGCTCCTTTTCCGGGGCGTGTAAGAAAGATTTCCGGCACGATACCGGTGTCGGCCTGGTAGTTGCGGGAAAACGACTTGGCAATGGCCGCGGCACGGTTGGCTTTGCAGAGGGTGACCGTTGATCCGCCGAAGCCTCCTCCGGTCATTCTTGCTCCGATCACTCCCCCATCCTCTCCCAGATCGCGGGCAATCTCCACAAGCAGATCGAGTTCGGCGCAGGAAACATTGAAGTCGTGTCGAAGGGAATCGTGACTGGCGGCCATGAGTGGGCCGAGGGCCTGGAAATCGCCCTCCCGGAGAGCGGTTGCGGCGGCGATGGTTCGGGCGATTTCGCCAACGACATGACGTCCGCGGCGGAAGACCACTTCTTCCATTTTGTCCCGTGCGGCCTCGAGCTCGGCCATGGTCACATCACGCCATGAGGATTTCCCGGTGGCGGCGAGTCCGACCTCCGTCTGGCGGCGGCGGAGCGCGTAACCACCATCGCTCAGTTCGTGCGAAACCTTGGTATTGGCAACGAGGATGGCGAGATCGGGCGCATGGAAAGGCACCAACTCGGGCTCGGCGCTGCGACAATCGATGAGCACGAGATGGTCCTCCTTGGCGAAGGTGGAGGCGAATTGGTCCATGATGCCACAGGGCACGTGCGCGAAGTCGTGTTCGGCTTTTTGACACAACAACGCCTTCTGCTTCTTGGGCAGCTCGCTGCCAAGAAGAGCTTCTAACAAAGTTGCGGTAGCACATTCAATGGCCGCCGAACTGGAAAGCCCTCCTCCGACAGGAACACTCGAGAGGAAACAAGCATCGAAGCCTGGAATTTCGGTATGCCCGAGATTGCGGAAGCCCGCGATGACTCCCTTGACGTAGTTCGCCCACTTCGGAGACCCTACTTCCGGAATGACGGTAAGATCGAGTGGTACCGTGCCCTCTTCCATGGTGGTGGCAAGCCGCCCGCCTTTGGTTCCGTTCGGTGCGGCGGCGACGACGATGTAGCGCTCGAGAGCGAGGGGCAGGACAAATCCATCGCAGTAATCGATGTGTTCGCCAATCAGGTTCACCCGGCCGGGCGCGGCCACGACGATTTCGGCGGGACGACCGAATTTGTTGGCAAAGTTGGCCTTCGCTTCGGCGGCGAGGGCGGCGAGATTGGGGGCGGTCTGGAGCATGTTGGAAATGTTGTTTTGTTAGGGAGGAGGAATCGGAAGAATACGGAATTGCCAGGAATACTCTTCGTCGGCGGAAAATTCATATTGAGGAAGAGGGCGCGCGCCCCAAGAGTCCTCACCACCGACTCCCATCTGGCCAAGTCCCACATGAACGGTGGTGGTAGCACGTTGCGGGATATCGATGGGATGAAGCAATCCCTCGAGATCACTTTGCAAAAACGGGTAAGCTCCCATTTCGAGCAGAGAATCACCGGCGGCTTCGAAACGTATACCCGTTCCATCGGGCGCGGAGAAGTTCGACCAGCGGATCTCGGTGCGGTTCGCGGTCTCCTGCGGCTCCACATAGGGGAACCATAGGTCGGCGACTTTGCCCGACCAGATTCCAGTCGGATAGCCTTGCTTGCGGTCGCGGTAGTTTTCTCCGGGTCCACGGCCGAACCATTCACAGGTCGTGTCGCGTCCGGGAAGCTGACACATCATGCCGAGGCGAGGGATCTCCGGAAGTTTGCCCTTGGGTTTCAAGATGGTTTTGACTTCAATGACCCCATCGCCATGCACGAGGTATTGGAGTTCAGCGCGTGTCTCACCAGCGGGCACGGTGATCTCGAAACGAAGATCCGCCACCTTTCCTACCAAGTTGGATACAAACTTTTGTGCCACGGCTTTATCCCCCGCTTCACGCCAGATGGCGGTTCTCGCCGGCATCTTGTTGCCCCGATCATTGTCCGAGGGCGGACGCCAGAAGTTCAGAGCCAGCGGACCGGCGAGGCGTTCCTTGCCATCGATGACATAGCCGGTGAGGCGCCCGGTCTTATTCTCAAAGACAGCGCGGAATGACTTGCCGTTAACGACGGTCTGGGTATCGACCGATGAATCGATGGCGGCAGAGAGTTCCGAGACGTGTGGGACATCCACCCGTTTTGACCACGGGAGGCCCATTTCGTCGGCCGAGACAATGTGACCGGCTTTTACCCACGGTCGATCCGCAGATTCGGAAAACTCAACGCGCAGATGACATTCTGCGTTCTTCGCGCTCTCGGGAAGTTTTGCCGTAGGAATGACGACTTCGACGGTGGCTTGGGGCGCGCAGTCAGGGGCGGGCATGGTGCCGTCCAGCACCGGCCGGCCATTGGCCAGCAGCGTCCATTTCATCGCATAACGCGAGAGGTCGGAAAAGAAAAACCAGTTCTTCACCTGCACGCGGGTGTCGCCGATCTCACCACGCACGAGAGTCGTTTCAATCGACCGGTATTGATGGTGCACCTCGGCGGCGTGCGGGTTGGGTCGCAGGTCGGCATGCACGACGCCGTTGCAGCAGAAATTCCCGTCATTCGGTTGATCGCCGAAGTAGCCGCCGTAGGCGAAGAACTTCAATGGTTCGCCGCCATCGGGGGCGGGTTTCGTTCTCAGAATCCCTTGGTCGCGCCAATCCCAGATGAATCCCCCTTGGAGAAGCCTTTCTCGCTTGTGCCATTCCCAGTATTCGGCAAGACCTCCGGAGGAATTCCCCATCGTGTGGTTGTATTCGCACTGGATGAGCGGGCGTTGTTTTTCGATCGGTTTTGCTTTCTCCTTTTTCAACCATCCATCCAACTGACGGATCTTGAAATACATCGGGCAGAAAATATCGGTGTGTTCGAGCATGGCGGCCTGCTCATATTGCACCGGCCGGCTCGGGTCGCGTTTTTTGACCCACTTCGAACATTCGACAAAGTTCACGCCGTCGCCTGCCTCGTTGCCGAGCGACCAGATGATCACCGAAGGGTGGTTCTTGAACGCTTCGACCATATTGACCACGCGGTCGAGATGAGCCGGACCCCATTTGGGATCCTTGGCCAGCGATTCGGGGCCATATCCCATGCCATGCGATTCGATATTGGCTTCGGAAACGACATAGAATCCGTATTCGTCACACAGCTCGAGGAAACGCGGATCATTCGGATAATGGCTGGTGCGCACTGCATTGATGTTGAGTTTCTTCATCGCGAAGAGATCATCTCGCATGTCTTGCTCGGCCACACGTTGGCCGGTAAGATGGCTATGGTCATGGCGGTTGACCCCCTTGATGAGAATGGGCCGGCCATTGACCAGCAGCTGGCCATTTTTGATCTCACTGGTGCGGAAGCCGATGGCCGTGGCATAGTTGGCAATCTCCTTCCCGGTGGCATCCTTGAGCGTGAGCAGCAACTTGTAGAGGACGGGATTCTCGGGTGTCCATGGCGTGATGACCAAATCCTTGGCTTGAAGGATCTTCTTGTCTTGTTTTTCGGGTCCAACCTTGCTTTCGAGTTCGCCGGTATAGACCTGCTCGCCCTTCGGCCCGAAGACCTTGGTGTCGATGCGGTAGCCGACTTCGTTCGCGCCGTGTTGGATGGTCCACGCTGTCAGGTCCAGGGCGCCCTTTTGATAGGCGCCGTCGAGGCTCGCCTTCACTTCAAAATCGCGGATGTCCAAGGCATCGGACGACCAGAGATAAACATCGCGGAAGATGCCCGAAAGACGCCAGAAGTCCTGACATTCGAGATAGGAACCATCGGAATGGCGGTAAACCTCGACGGCGATGACATTCGTTCCGGGCTTGACGTAGTTCGTGAGATCAAACTCGGCGGGAGTGCGCGAGTCCTGGGAATAGCCGACCTTTTCTCCATTCACCCAGAGGTAAAACGCGGAGGCTACACCATTGAAGGTGACATAGACCCGCCGTCCCTGCCAGTTCTCCGGCAGATCGAAGGTCCGGCGATAACTCGACACGGGATTCCGCTCTTTCATGGCGGTGAATTGAGCAGGCGGCTCGCCCATCACCCGCGGAGGGTCCTTTTTGAATGGATAGGCAATGTTGGTGTAAATCGGAGTCCCGTAGCCTTGCAGTTCGACATTCGAGGGCACGGGGATCGTCTTCCACGAGCTATCATCGAAGTCCGTCTTCCAGAACTTGAGCGGGCGTTTGTCGGGGTGGTCGACCCAATTGAATTTCCAATCCCCATTCAACATCAAACACCATGGGGATTGAAGCCGTGGTTTCTCCAGTGCTTCGTCCGCCTCTGGAAACGGCATCTTCACCGCATGGGGGAGTTCCTTGTTGATGCGGAAAACCTGTTCGTTCTCCCAATCAGGCGCGGCGGCGGCAGGTTGCGCGGCCGAACCGGCAATCGCGACAAACAGAACGAGGGAAAATCTGGAGCTCATGAATTTGAATTCTCGCGTCCGGGCAACTAAGAGCGGGTCAGCCGCCTTGCAAGCGCGAGTCGTGGCAAACTTGCACAAGCGTGCGGAGCTGTCCGGCGGCTCGAACGGGCAAGACCGGGACGGTCTGCAACCATGGGGTTGCAGCGACTCGGGACAGACTCCGGACCTGACCGGAGCATCCACGATTACCAGAAAATGGCGTAGAGCACGAGGGTAAGAAGCACCACGATGATGCCCCCGACTTTCGCGGAGCGCGACGACTCGAGGGCCACGGTGGTATTGGTTTGGAAAACCACCGGTTGGGCGAGCGGCTTGATCATCGAGATGATGAACATCACAATCAGGACGGCGAAGAAGCACACGCCCATGGCATCGAGGAAGGCCAGCTCCGTGTAGGTATCGAGGGCCCAATAAAGCACGGGGTTAAGCAGGAGTCCGACCACCCCGCAGATCCCGGGGCCGCGGCGGTTCATGATGCCGAAGACGAAGACGGCGAGGATACCCGGTGAAGCGTAGCCTTGGAACTGCTGGATGTATTTGAAGATGGATCCGAAGCGATCGAGGTTCGGGGCGAGGAAAATCCCGATGAGGGCGAAGACACCCACAGCGACCCGGCCAGCAAGCACGAGGGCCTTCTGGCTGGCACCTGGATTCATATAACGCTGGTAGATATCCATCGTGAAAATGGTCGAGGCGGCATTCAGGACGGCGGCGAGCGAACTCACAATCGCGCCGAACAACGCGGCCAGAACGAAACCACGCCACCCGCTGCCTTCGGGAAGCAGGTTCTTCATGAGAACCGAGAGCGCGGCGTCGTGTTTGTAGCCGGTGGTGAGTTCTTCGGTCTTCGGCTCCGCCACCCCGGCGGCTTTGACTTTCTCGTTGTGCGCTTGCACGGCGGCCACACGATCCGGATGGGTGGCGGCCCATTCTTCCGTCCACTTAAAGACGGTGGCGGGTTTGGCCTCGGCCGTCACCTTGTCGATGACCCGCTGGTTGGCGGTTTCTTTCGCGGCGGCGAGGTCTTTGCTATAAAGGTTGAAGCAGATGATACCGGGGATGACGATGACAAACGGAATGATCAGTTTCATGCCCGCAGCAAAGACGATGCCTTTCTGACCTTCCTTGAGTGAGGCGGAACCGAGCACACGCTGGGTGATGTATTGGTTCAATCCCCAATAGTAGAAGTTGGGAATCCAGAGACCGAGCAGGAGGGCCGTCCAAGGGATGTTCTTGTCCGTGGAGGGCAATTTCATGTGCATCTTCTCGTGGTTGAGCGCCATGAGTTTCTCGACACCGGAGGCGGCATCGGCGACATCGCGGGGATTCGCCCCGCCGGGCGTGAGTTCGGCCACTGGCGTTGCGCCGAGTTTGTCGATGGCAAACCAAGTGACTACGGCGGCCCCGAGGATGAGGGCGATACCCTGGATGAGGTCGGCCCAAGCCGAGGCATTCAGACCACCCGCGGCAATGTAAACGGCCGCCAGCAGACCGATGACCGCACACCATCCGGCCAGACCGAGGTCGAGACTCTGATGCCCGGAGAAAGCCTCGCTGATGGCCAAGCCGCCGGCGTAGATGACCCCGGTAAGCGAGACGAAAATCAGCAGCACCATCGTCATGAATGCCATGATGGCACGGGTGGTCGAGCCGTAACGCTGGTCAAGGAACTGCGGCATGGTGAAGATGCCGGAGCGCAGGAAATAAGGAAGGAACACGAATGCCACGACCACCAGGGTGATGGCGGCCATCCACTCGTAGCTTGAAATGGCAAGCCCCATGTAGTCGGCGGCCTGACCCGACATCCCGACCATTTGTTCGGAGGAAATATTCGCCGCGATTAGCGAGACCCCGATGAGCCACCATTTGAGGCCGCGTCCGGCGAGGAAGTAGGATTCGGAGTCTTTGCCCTCCCCTCTGGATTTATAAAGGCCGAGGGCGATGACGCAGGCGATAAACCCGAGGAAGATGACAATATCGATGGTGGTCAGGATCATGATGCGATTGGCTGAGGTTGGGAACTGGGGAACAATGGCAATTGGAAACGAGGATCGGCGAAAAATGAAGCGAAATTTTCACATCCAGGGGAAAACCGTGGATTTTTCGCCCGAATTCGGGAAATCAGCGGGCCGAACGTCGCGCCATTGCTGTCCGGTAGGCGCGGTCGAGTCGCTCGCGGTAGTGGTCCCAAGTGAATTCGTTTTCCATACGGGCGCGGGCGGCGCGGCCCATTTCCCAGAGGTCGGCGGGACGCCGGGACGCATCTTCAAGGGCGGCACAGAGGGCATCCACGTCGTTGGGTGGGATCACCCATCCGGTTTTTCCCGGCACGACGACATCCCCGGCCTCGAGGGTGGTGATTTGCGGCAGACCGCTGGCCGCCGCTTCGTAGGTGACTTTGGCGCTGCCCTCGCATTCGGAGGGAAACACATGCACCGAAGCTTCGCGGAAAAACTTCGAGACATCCTCGGCGAAACCCATGTGGCGGACATTCGGCGGACGCAACCGCTCGAAGACCTCGCGAACTTCCGGCTCCATCCAACCGACGAGGGTCAGTTCCGCTCCGGGCAAGCGGAGGCGGTTCCATGCTTCCAGAAGGTGATGGGCACCCTTGCGGCGGATGACCGAACCGACAAACACCGCCCGGAATGAGGGCGGCGGCGCATCGGCGGGACGAAAGCGGCCCACATCCACTCCCCGGGGCAACATGAAGACTTTGTCTTCGGCAAACCCGGCGGTCAGAAAGGTCTCCTTCGCCTTTTCCGAGAGCACGAGGAGCAGGTCGGCCCGGTCGTATTCTTCCAGCGTGTGGGCGCGGGTGACGGTCAGGCGGTGGCGCAGCCCAGCCAAGCCGCCGATCTCCGCTTCGCGCAGTTCGCGCTTGGTCACCCGTGGCTTTGTTTTCCCTTTGTCGCGGTGCCAGGTCGGGATTTCGACCACCGAAGCGATCCCGAGTTCGTTGGCCACGCGCAGGGACTGCAGGCAATCACCAGACCACGAATGGAAGATGTCATGTCCGCCCTGGCGGAGGCGTCGTGCGGCCACGGCATCGAGAGCGTGTTTGCGTGCGCCGCCATATTCGGCTTTGGGGAGAAATTTCAAGAGCCGCGCCGGATGCCACCAGAGAGTGCGGATGCGATCACCGGGGATCACGTTCTGGCGGTTCGAAAATGCCACCGCTTCCCCGAGATATCCCCTCCCCCACGCGCCTTTGAGTGCCTCGAGCGCGTCCACATTCAATCCATGCCCCCCGATGCCAGCCGAAATCGAAAAGAGCAACGACTTCGGCGATGGAAACTGGGAATCGTCGGAGGCGGCCATGGGAAAGTAGGTGCGAATTTAGAACCGCTCGCGCGGACTTGCCACCGGAATAGAAACACCCATCGGTTTACGCTACGACCTGTCTCTTGCCCTTTGTCATGCGCAGGTAGATCGCCAGGCCCAGACCGGTGGCGAGGAGGAAAATCAGGGGCATGGCTCCGGTGCGCAGGTCCCCTCCGATCCAGAAGGAATCGACAATCTCATCGGCCTTGCGTGATTTTCTGGTCATGCCGCTGAAGATCTTGAGCGCGAACACCCAACCGGCGTGCAGGCCGATCCCGAGCCAGAGCCTGCCCGTGGCCAGCCTTGCCCATCCGAGCATCAAACCGACCAGCAGCAGGGCGAGAAATGCGCCCGTGAAGGTATCGAGCTGCCCCAGCCTGGCCAGCATGACCCCGGCGAGGCGGAATCCCGTGCCGGCGTGAACGGTCTCATCTGGAATCCGGAAGTTTTCCGGAGGCTCCATGAAATGCAGCACGGCGAATAACAGGGCGATGCCTACCAGCGTCAGCACCGACCCGAAGGTGCGGGCCACGACCGCCGTGAAGGCCCCGCGGAACAACCATTCTTCCACAAAGGCAACGGCCACGGCGGCGATGCCGGCCACCAGCAGCACGGAGCCGATGTCCGCTTTTTTGTTCCAATGGAAAACCCCCATCTTGAAAAGCATGGTGCCCATCAATAACAAACCGAGCGCGGCGAGAAGGAACCCGCAGGCGAGATCACGCACATCCCCAGGCTTCCACCGCAATCCGGGTATCTCCCCTCCGCGCACGCGCAGCAATCGTGCGGCGGGCCATAGGAACAGCACGGCACAACCGAGCACCGAGCGGTTGAAGTAACGCTGGAACTCGGCCTTGTCGGCTTCCTTCATCAGCGCTCCCAGCAATGGCGCGTCTTGCCAACCCTGGGCCGCGGCCATTGCGACATAGGCCTTGCCGAGCGCGTGCAGCCAAGGCGCAAGCGCCGCGCCACCCACCACCACGGCGACAAAGTAGCCGAGAAGGTAAAGCCAGGATGGGGCGCGGGAGGACATATTCATACCATGGCGAGCAGCAAACGTCAGACAAGCGCGGACCTTCGGCAGTCAGCCTCTCTCAGATTCGTTCTACCGCAGCTTGTTTTTCCATTCATGGCGGCGTTATGAGTGCTCTCACCTCATGATCGGGGTTCTTTTCCCCATTGATCGAGCGTCCGATCGATGTGGGGCTTCCAAGCATCTTTTTTATCCTCGTAATCCAGAAACAAAATGTGATACCCGTCGGCGTAGAAGACCCAAAGGCTGCGGTTGCGTTGGAAGTGGGAGCGTGGAATGAGCCCCGGGCCGGGGTTCTCCCATCCGGCCGCCTGCGGACGCGCGAAGATCCGCATTTCTCCGATGGTCCAGCCTTGGGGTCGAACCACCGGATGACTGATGGCGAGCATAAAAATGGCGGCGGCAATGGTCAATCCACCCGCGATAGCACATCTTTTCCCCTGCGCTTCATCACCGGACGCGAACCAGCGGGCGATCTGGCGGAGCCCGGCGGCAATGACCACCAATATCGCGGGCAAGGAGTAGATGGCATACCACGCGTAAATATAGTAGCCGGTGACCAGTGCATGATGCGCGACACAAACAATGCACCCGAGAATCATCGCGGTGATCACCAGGAAAACCTGACCCCGGGCCGTGCGGAAAAGCCCGAACCAACCGATGGCGAAAAGCGCGGGCATGATCACAAGCGACCAGAGGGCCACCGGCCATGCTCGCCAGAAATCACCGAAGAGCCAAGCCCAGGCCGATGGCCATGGACCCGTCGGACTGAAAAACGGCTCGCGCGGGAACCCGAAGTGCATTCCGGTGGAAAATAAATTGTAAGAGACAACATACCAGAACGGCGGCATGACCCCGCTCTGGAAGGCGTTGTTCATGAAGGCGGCCATCTGCGGGATACCGGGCGCGAGCACGCAGAGAAAGACCACACCAGAGATCACGTTCATCACCGTCCAACGCCCGATCCGCGCCAGTGCCGGGGCATCGCCTTTCCGCCATTGCCAGATCATGCTCCCGAGCACGGCGAAGTTCACGGCCGCAATCCCGTAGATCGCTCCGGGGAAGGCGAGCAGCGATGGCACCATGGTGCCGGCGAAGAGGGCGAAATCACGTTTCCATCCCCGTGCGAGCATTCGTCAGGCGGCAGCCATGAGGATGGGTGTGAGGAAAAGGGTGATGCAATATGCCCGGGCCTGGATGCCAAATTCGGAAAAAAGCGGGTGCGCGGCGGCAAGCAAAGCTGCCGCGGGGGCGAGTCTCGGGAGACCGACGGCATTGAGCATCCACCAGAGGCTGGCGATGGAAAGGATACCGATGATGGCGGCGGGAGCGCGGGTGGCGACCACCGAAGATCGGCTGCGCGGAGCATCCGCCGCCGCACGCCAGATGGTGTTGCTGGTCCACGAAAGCAGGCTGAAAAGATGCGGATTGTTGCCGCGTCGGTTTTCCCAAATGGATTCCTTCCATCCCGCTTCCACGAATTTCGGCGGTTGACCGGGTTCACTCCACTCGGTGTAGCCATGGTAATTCCGGCGGTGGTTGTCCTGCTCGTCCCAGAGGATCGAGCCATTCAGTTCCGGCACGCGAATGCCCGTGGCGAGCACGAGCGAGGCGATCAAGATGATCCAACTGACCCGGTTGGCCTGCCAACCGCTCGGCACTTGGGTTTCTTTGCCGCCTCCACGACATAACCTGACCCAGAGCGGAATCGAAATCGTGAAGAACACTGCGGTGGCGGTGATTCCGAGCGAACCGACCCAAAATCGAAATCTATCCAATCCGGCACGCGCATCTTTTCCCGGCCTGGAGCTTCGCTATTCCCAAAAAACCGGAAGGCCTGCGCATACTTCTCCACCGACGAGGATGGGATTCCTTCGGCGTAGATTATACGACCGATTCGCCCGTCCCAAGGATCCTTCGCCGAGCGATGGGCGAGGAAACCACCGATCAAACAGACCAGACAGATGATGACGGCGACTCGGATGCCGCGCGGCACATTTTCGATTCGCATGGGATTGGTTGGCTGGTTCCGGCCGAGCGGGCGAAGGGGAAACCTGGGGCTTATTCCCCCATGGTGCTCGCGAGAGGACTCGAACCTCCACAGGTGTCCCTACATGAACCTGAATCATGCGCGTCTACCAATTCCGCCACGCGAGCATCGGGGCCGGAACAATGCCCTTCCAATCGATTCCGCGCAACTGGAAATTGCACCCGATCTCGGCTCAGACCCCGGCGGTCCGGCGCAAGGCAGAGCCGATTTCCGCGGCCCGCTCGGGCTCGATGGCCGCTCCAACTTGACCCGCAACATACAAGTCACCAAACCGTGTGGGCACCGGAATCACCGCCATGGTGCCGGAGCCCCAGGCCGAGTGAACCGCCCGCAATGTCCCGGGAGGATCGGTCAGCGCGCAGGCCTCGCGCCAGGCCACGCCAAGGGAGACCGCCGCCGCAATGAAGGATGACTGTCCATCCGCAGGATGCAGGGGGCATCCATGACGATCAAAAACCACCGCGCGCGAGAGTCCGCATTCGCGATCCAGCCAGCGCCGGTAAGCATCCAAGCGTACCGCCAGCGGACCATCCGGAATCACCAGACCGGTCGCCTGCGGGCGTATCCCGGGTTGCGATGGCGGAGCGGCGGGCATCTCGGTTGTCTCGACCTGTTTGGGCAACTC
>JBJTQJ010000021.1:0-100874 GCA_046075565.1 Verrucomicrobiales bacterium
GCGTGTGCTTGTGGGCGCATTTCCGCTTTGCCAGTTCGAGCCGCTGGACCAATTTCCATTCGTGGTGCGGGTCCAGACATGGTTCACCGTCTTGGCTGACAGCGAAATCGTCGCCGTGCTGCTGAGGCCGCCGAAGTGTCGCGCGGGCATGCCATTGGCGAGTTCGCTGATTTCGGTCGCATTGAGCGCGGCGTTGAAAACAGCGCAGTCGTCGATCTGTCCATCGAACCACCGCGAAACACTCGTGGTCTTGCTCGCGTGCCCGCCAAAAACCACCGGCTTTGTCAGATAGAGATCGAGCGTGAAAGCGGAGTCACTGCCCGCAAGTGCGCCATCGATATACAAGGAGATCTTTGTGCCGCTGCGCACCACGGCGAAGTGATACCATGTGCCCGAGAGGATATTGGTCTCCTCGATGTTCACATCGTAAACACCTGCAGAGTCGCTGAAGTGCTGCAAACGCACCGTATTTCCTCCAGCGGGGCAGTTCAAATAAAGCTCGTCCTGATCACCAAAACCATCGCCATTGCCGACGTGCCAGACCATATCGTCATTCGTCGTATCGCGGCGTTTGAACCAGCCGCTCACGGTCCAGTTGCCCGTATTCCAATTCAATTCCGTGCTCGACAGGGTGCGCTGCATACGCGCGGCGGTAGAGGTATTTTCCACTAACTCGAGCGAACGCCTTCCCTGCCCGCCGAGCTCCGCAGGTCTGTCAGTGAGGTAATTGGAGCTGCCCGCGCCAGCGAGATCGATCATGCCTTCCCGGGCATTGTTCGAGCTATCGGGGACAATGTCGTCCGATGAGCCGCCAGGCAGATCGAAATCCCAAATGAGCATCGATCGTGGATCAACGCCATCATCGGTCACAGTGAACGCAAAGCTCGGCACACCGGTGTAGCCTGGCGTCGGCGTGAAACGCGCCGTGTATCCATTGTCGAGCAGGGTCACCGTTCCATTGACCGCGGCTCCGAGCGTGAAAAGCATCTGCGAAGTCGTGGTGCTGTCATCGCTCAAGAAATTACGCAGGTCCAGATTCACCGCGTTCTCGCCATTGCTTAAACCAAAACCGTTGATCGCGACGGGCGCGTCATTCGAGCCCGCAGTGTTCCAAGTATTCAGCGCAGTCACGGTCGGCAGCGTGGTTGGAATGGGATCACCCGATTGCAACGGCACGAACCACACGGCGAGCGTCGTGTTCGTGACGTTCGTGAGGTTGATCGCGAGTTTCTTGTAGCCGGTGTTCGCGTTCTGCTGGGGCGTGGTCACTGGATTCGGCGACGTGGCCAGTGGCACGGCGTTACGGATCTGGAAAGTGCCGCCGCCGCTGAGGATTTTGCACCAGAGCCGCTCCGCACCCTGCGTCATCATCGCGGTCGTGCCGTCCGGACCAATCGTCACCGTCGTGGTCGGGTGCGTGTAATGGGCAAACCACCAAACCGTTTTTCCGCTCCCCGCCTGAATCTCATCCTGCACCAGCAACTGATTGCGCGCGCCCATCAACCGCGTGCCGCGCCAGACTCTGTTCATGCCGCTATAGGCCGGCGTGAGGTCGTGGATCGCGAATGAGTCCGTGCCGCCTGGCTCCGACTGATACGCGAGCAGCGGCGCAACTGAGCCGATATTCATGCCTGGATTGGCATCAGGATTGATCGTCAGGGTGTTCTGGCCCTCCGGCCTGTTGCGATAGTAATCCCAACGGTTCCTCACCGTGCTGCTCGGAATCGTATTGAAGTAGCCGGGCAAGCTGTAGCTATCACGGCCAAGATCATGGAACCAGCGCTTGCCAAGGGCATCGAGGACAAAAGTCCCGACATCGAGGTTGCCATGGGAAATACCCACCTCTCCCGCTTTGACTCCGACAAAGGTGGCGCGTGAATCATTCCATTTCCCGCGCATCGCTACCAATTCCTGTGCCTCGAAGTCGGTGCCTTCCTCGCCATGGAAGGCCATGTCTGGCGTGGTGCTCGCGGGCGCGATGGCGCTGTCATTCCACCAGAGCGCCTCGAGCGCGCCGCCGCCGCCTCGATTGCTCCACCAATCAAACACGGGCTGACCGTAGCGGCGAGCCAGCCATTGAAACACCGGCCCGCGTGTGGCCCCGAAGGCACCGGTATCCCCGTAGTTGAAGACGATGTTCGACGTGCCGATCGCATGGATCGGCGCAAAGCCGGACTCGGAGAGGTTTTGCGTCGCGCCGATACCGAAATCACTGCCGAGCACACCCTCCAGCGCCGCGAGCATCCGGATGCCATATTCCGTCGTGTAGCCCCAATAGCCTTGGCCTTCATACCACTCGCCATTGTCGGCTGTGAAGTGTGCCCAGCATGGGCGCGAGGAGTTGATCGCGCGATTCAGGATGTTTTCCACCAACGCCTCACTTTCCGTGCCCACCGCCAGCGCGCCCATCACCAGACCGCCATTGCAGACGAAATTCCAGTTGTTCGCCTCAGGTCGTGTCCACTTTTCTTGGTTGGTGTATTCCGCAAGACCGGGATTCAGACCTTTATTGATGATCGCTGTACGGATCGTATTCCGCCGCGTCGTGCTCCAGTAGTTGTAAAACCAGTCGTAACCAATGGCGCAAGCGTGCGTCATCTCCGCGACATCGAGGAAGTGGTCCGGGTTCCAGTCCGGGAAAAGCGTGTTGTCCGCGACAGTGCTCAGTTCCTCCCAGGCCCGCTCGGCATAGTCGGCATCTCCCGTCATCCACCATGCCAGACCCAGTTGATACATCCGCTCCTTCACCTTTTGTGATTTGCCAAGAATGGTGCCCCTGTCATCCGCAGCACTCGTGACGGGATTTTCCGTAAGAACAGCGTTCGCCGAGTTGATCACACTCGTCGCCCAAGTTTTCATTTGAGAGCTGGAGGAACTCGTGTAGGCGGCCTTCAGCCTGGCGAATCGCTCCGGCGTGGCAAACAGACGTGGTCGATCCAGCGCCATTGTGTTGAGCAGATTCGCCTCGGTTGGTTGCGCATTCGTCGTTCTTGGCTGAACCAGTGCCGAGCCGGGAATCACCGAAAACGCCGAGTCTCCCGGCTTTTTCCAACCGACGCTCCAATGGTCCGTGCCCGTATTCTCCTTGTGCAGCAATTCCACAAAATACCGCTCACCCTTCGTCAGCATGCGCGCACTCGACGGCGTGCCCCATGCGCGAAAGCCCGTAGCCGCACCCACGCTCGCCGCCAGCGATTTGTTCGCACTGGTCGCGTCCGTGCTCACATAAAGCTCCACCACATTATCCCCACTCACCGCGAAGGTGTAACTCCCCGTTTCCGGAGGCACGATGAAACCCGTCACCCGCGTGCCATAAGAATCCGCCCAATTCTGCGCCAGACACTCGAACGAGGTGATGAACTCACGACCGCTCGGATTATTCGGATAGTCCGTATTCGACGTGAGCGAGGAGATCGCTCCGCCCGTGATACCAGTCCAATGTTCCTTCAATAACGAACCGCCCACCTTGGCCACGCGAGTCGGATAAAGCCGCTCCATTGGCACCACCTCCCGCGCCCGCGACGCACACGACCATTCCAGCCTCACCGAAGCGTTTCCCGTTTGCTCGATGTATTCCAGCCGGATATTCACGCGTTTACCCGCCACCAGCGTCACCTGCCCGCGCATTTCCGCCGGCGTAGCAAAAAATGTGCGGCTCGCGATCAACTGGTCATTCACCCAAAGCTGCGCACCGTCATCCGCCGTGACATAGAACGTATAAAGCCCCGAAAACTCCGGCTCCACCTGCCCCGACCACGCCACGGAAAACGTGTCTGGATTCGTAATTGCCGTGCCTGCCGGAATGCCCGTGCCGAAATTGAAACTCACCGAGGCATCCGTCCGCGTCGACATCAGCGAGGTAAACGTGGCCGTGTCGTAGTACTGGCCCGTGAGGCCCGTGCCCGACTGGGCCAAAGCCACCGCAGGAAGCATCAGAAGGACCAAGGCGATCGGCGCAAGGTGGAGACCGAGCATAAAGAGCAGCGAATATATCAAAAAGCGGCCGAAGAGGAAAGCGGATTTTATACCCTAAAATACGGGGTCTGAAGGGTGGCGGCAGATTTAGAAGATGGGGCTGATCCAGGAATCAGGCAGCAGGGGGTAGGAGTCAGAGGCTGCGGAAGAGAGGAGGTGAGATGCCGACGAGGACCCGGCCTTCGCCGGAGGCTTCGGCGGGCAGGCTGTCGGCGGTTACAGCGAGGAAGCTGGAGAGCCTGCTCCCGGCAAGCGTGCAAATCTGCCGGTCTCCGGATTTCGTGGCGATGCGATATTTTTCTTCCCACCGCCCGCGTCTGGGTCTAGAATCGGCCTCCACTTCCAAATTCTTTCCATGGACATCCTTGGCTTCATCAAAGGCGAACTTCTCGAAATCATCGAATTCCTCGACGACTCCCGCGACACGCTTGCGTGGCGGTTTCCCGACGAGGACAAGGCCATCAAACGCGGAGCGCAGCTCATCGTGCGCGAGAGCCAGGTCGCGCAGTTCGTTTACCTCGGCCAGTATGGTGATGCTTTCGGTCCCGGCAAACACAGCCTGGTGACCGACAACATCCCCGTCCTCAGCCGCATCAAGGGCTGGAAATACGGTTTCGAGAGCCCGTTCAAGGCGGATGTCTATTTCGTCACCACACGGCTGTTCACCGGCAACAAGTGGGGCACGGCCAATCCGATCATGATGCGCGATCAGGATTTCGGGGTCGTGCGCTTGCGCGCTTTCGGAACCTTCGACTTCAAGATCGTGGATGTGCCGGTGTTCCTGCGCGAGGTCGCGGGTACGGATCATCATTTCCGGCTCGATGAATTCGCCGACACCATGCGGTCGCGTATTGTGAGTGTCTTCAGCGACGCGCTCGCTTCGGCGGGTGTGCCCGCCCTCGATGTGGCATCGCGTTACACAGAACTCGGCGACGCGCTCCTGCCGCTCATCAACCCGCAGGTGACCGCGAAATACGGCATCGAAATCGCGAGTTTCATCGTCGAGAACGTGTCGGTCCCGCCGGAAGTCGAGCAGGCCATCGACAAACGCTCGAGCATGTCGGCGATCGGAAATCTGAACGACTACGTGAAATTCCAGATGGCCGAGAGCATGACCAAAGGCGGCGAGGGCGGTTCCACAGCGGCCATCCCCGCGCAGATGGCCATGGGATTCGGAATGGCTCAGGAAATGATGAAGTCCATGCAGCAGCCACAGGGCGGAGCTCCCGCCCAAGCGGCGCCTGCCGCAGGCGCGCTGCCGGAACTCCTTTCCCCGGCCGACTGCGCGCAAGCGCTCGGGGTGACCGAAGCGGATATCATCGCATCACTCGAGGCCGGTGATTTGAAAGGCAAGAAGATCGGCTCGGCCTGGCGCATCACCCGCGCCAACCTCGACGCCTTCCTCTCGCACTGACCCCGCATCAACAGGGCCCTCGCCTCATCCCATGGCCGAAGTCAGCGCCCTGCGCAAACATCCCTGCCCGGAATGTGGCGGGGATGCGGAATGGAATCCTGCCAAGGCCGCCCTCGCGTGCCCGTATTGCGGGACCATTCTTCCGTGGTCGGAGGGCGAGACACCATTCGGAGCCTCCATCGTCGAACACAGTCTGGAAAAGGTGCTCGCGGAAACCAGCGAGGAAAAGCGCGGCATGGGCGTGGAAACAACCACGGTGCGTTGCGAGAGTTGCCAAGCCATCAGCATCTTCGACAAAGATCGCGCGGCCCAGCGCTGTGATTTCTGCGGCTCGCCCTCCATCGTGCCGCAGGACAGCCTGCCCGACGCGATCACACCGGAGAGTCTTCTGCCGGTGGCCATCCCGGCGACGAATGTTCGCGACATGCTGCGGAAGTGGTATGGCAGCCGATGGTTCGCGCCGAACAAATTGAAGAAGGCCGCGCTTACCGATACTCTACATGGTATTTATTTGCCGTATTGGACATTCGACAGTCATGTCCACGCCGATTGGACGGCGGAATCAGGTTACCATTATTACGAGACCGAGACCTACCGCGACTCCCAGGGAAAAACCCAAACCCGCCAGGTGAGGAAGACCCGTTGGCGGCCAAGCTCGGGCGACCTTGAACATTTCTTCGACGACGAACTGGTGGCCGGCACGCGCGGGGTTCATCTCGGCCTTCTGCGCAAGGTCGAGCCGTTTCCCACCCGCGAGGATCTCAAACCCTACGACCCCGCTTACGTCCGCGGATGGACGGTTGAGCGTTACCAAGTGGACCTGCGGCAAGCAGCGGAGATGAACATGGCGGATATGGAAGCCGAGGTCGAACGCATGTGCGCCCGCGAGGTGCCCGGCGACACCCATCGCAACCTGCAGGTCGATGCCCGTTATGGCGGCCGCACCTTCAAACACATCCTCGTGCCCGTCTGGCTCGCCACCTACAACTATGGGAAAAAGTCCTTCCAAGTGGTCGTCAATGGCTATACCGGCACGATGGCGGGAGAACACCCGCTGAGCTGGATCAAAATCACCCTCGCCGTCTTGGCGGTCATCATTGTCGTCGCCATCATACTTAGCCTCGGGAGCGGCAGGTAGCAGACCATCCCGCGTCACCCAGAGAAGCCGTATGCCGCGCCCCGGCCAAGCCATCGGATGCAAGCCCCAATCAACATCACTAAAGCCCAGGGGAGGACCATCCCCGCGGATGAAGCATCACTGGCTTACTTGCTGGCTTCCAGGATCCAGATATTGCGGAAGCGTACATCCTGACCGTGTTCCTGCAGCTTGAGGCCTTCCGGACTGGGGCTGACTTTCTCGCCACCGTTCGCCTTGCTGATGGCCGCGTTGTCGTGGACTTTGATCCCGTTCCACCAGACGGTGGCGCGGGCGAGTTCGATCACCTTATCGCCATTCCATTTGGGGGCGGTAAACTTGAAATGGAAAGCCTGCCATTTGCCGTTCGGACGCCACGCGTTCACATCCGGCACCCGATCCATACAGAAGGCACCAATGCCGTGGGGCCCGATCTTCCAGGCATAGGGATTCTCTACATCCTTGCCCTTGGGGGACTCGATTTGGATTTCATAGCGGTTTTGCATATAGACCCCGCTGTTGGCATAGCCCTCGGCGCTATCGTCGCCCCGGGCACCCATCATCACGAATTCGACATGTCCTTCGTAGTCGGTGTATTTCTTTTTCGTAACGAGGTCGTGGGTGCCCCACTTCTGGCCGCCATCGGTCATGAGGACTTTTCCCTCTCCAGTCGGGCTATCGACGATTTTCCAAGTGATGGGCATGTCCGCCTGCGGCCACATTTGCCAATTCTTCTCGATGGAGGCCATGGTGCCATCGAAGGGCACGTCCGCGCCCTCCGGTGCCTTGGCCCCGAGGTCTTTGGTTTTGTCGTAACCGGGTTTGTCTTCCGGTTGGATGGCTTCACCGGCTTGGGCTGGCAGGACGACGGCGAGGGTGGCAAACACGATATGGAGTGGGCGAATGGTCTTCATGATTTTATTTTAGCACGTTCAGGATGCGTGGCAACCACAGGGAAAGCGCCGGCCAGGCCGTGATGAGGATCAGGCCGAGAACCATCGCGCCGTAGAATGGCAGCATGGCCCGGGAAACCCGTGCGATGTTGGATTGCCCCACGCTGCAACCAAGGAAAAGACAGGTGCCCACCGGCGGTGTGC
Organism: Verrucomicrobiales bacterium; assembly: GCA_046075565.1. Classification (GTDB taxonomy): domain Bacteria; phylum Verrucomicrobiota; class Verrucomicrobiia; order Verrucomicrobiales; family SLCJ01; genus JBJTQJ01. The sequence continues at coordinate 7,622 of JBJTQJ010000021.1, forward strand.
AGAGTCCGATGCAAAGATTGGCGATCATGATGATGCCGAAATGCACGGGGTCGAGGCCGATGCCCAGGGCCACCGGCAGGAAGATGGGGGTGAAAACGAGCACGGCGGGGGTCATGTCCATGAAAAAGCCGACCACGAGCAGGATCACGTTGATGGTGAGGAGAACCATGAGGGGATTCGCGGAAGCGCCCAACAAGGCCTCGCTTACCAATTGGGGCACCTGCTCTTCGGTGAACAGGACGCTCATCGTTTGGCTTACCGCCACCAGCAGCATGACGATGCCCGTGGTGCGCGCCGAATCGATCATGAGTCGCGGCAGGGATTTGATCGGCACCTCGCGATAGACGACCACGGCGAGCAGGAAGGCCCAGAGCACGGCCACTACCGAGGCTTCGGTGGGCGTGAACCATCCGCACAGAATACCGCCGAGCACGAAGATCACCAGGAGCAAGCTGGGCAGAGCCCTCCAGGTGCAAACGAGGGTGTTGGTTCGGGTTCCCGTCTCCGCTGGACCCGCTTCGGCACCGTAGCCCTTTCGGCGGCTGATCAAAACTCCGACCGCCATGATCAACAGCCCGATCACGATGCCCGGCAGGACTCCCGCGAGAAACAAGGCGCTGATCGAGATGTTCGAAGCCACCACGGCATACACGATCATCACATTGCTCGGCGGAATGAGCAATCCGGTGGTAGCGGCGGTGGCGGTGACCGCGATGTTGAAGTCCTTGTCATAACCATTGCGGTTCATCTCGGGAATGAGGGTTCCTCCAACCGACGACACCGCAGCCGCCGCCGAACCGGAAATGGAGCCAAAGAGCATGCAAGTGAGGGTATTGACCATGGCGAGTCCGCCTTTGAATCGGCCGAGGAAGACCGCCGCGAAGTCGATCAACCGCCGTGCCAGACCACCCGCGCCCATGAGGTCGCCGGCGAGGATAAAAAATGGAATGGCCAGCAGCGCGAAGTTGTCCACGCCGTTGCTCATCTCGCGGGCGGAGGAAAGCAGGACGTCGTCGTAGCCCAGCGACCACGCGGCGGCCACGGTGGAGATACCGATGACAAACGCGACGGGCGTGTTGAGCAGCATCAGCGCGGTGAACAGCACCAGCAGCACGGCAAGGCCCACGGTCATGGCGCCACCTCCTGTTCTTGATCGTCACGAATACCCCCATCTTCCTTCCTCGCGAGCAGTGCGATGACATTGCCCAGCGCGAAGAGCGCGATCAAATATCCGCTGATGGGGACGCCCAGATAAAACCATGCCTTGTCAATTTGCAGCGCGGGCAGCAATTGGCCGGCGTCGAATCGGTCGATCACCAGTTTCGTGCCACCCACACCCATGACAAAAAGGGAAAAGGCAAATACCAACAGGTGCACCAGCAAACGGGAAAGCTTTCTGGCCTGCGGATGCAAGCGTTCCACGAGCAAGTCCACGCCGAGATGCTTTTCGTCAATATAAGCAATGGCCCCGCCAAGAAAGGAGACCCAGACCAGAAGGAAACGAGCAAGTTCTTCCGTCCACCGGATTTGGTCACCGAGAATCTTGCGGCTGAAGACACCGAGGAGCACGTCGAGTGTGAGAATCAGGAATACCACGATGGCGAGCCAGCCGAGCGCCCGGGCGGTGATCTGCTTTGTGTTGGCCCACATGATTCAACGGACGGCTTGGATTTTCTCGACCAGCGGCTCGATGGCGCGTTTGGAATGCTTCCCGAGGATGTCCGCCGTCGAGGCCCGGAAGGCTCCGATGTCGGGTTCGATCATATTCACGCCCGCTTCGCGCAATTGCTTGAGGGAGTTTTCAGTTTCGACTTTCCAGAGTTCCCGTTGGAATGCGCTCGCATGATCCATCGCCTGGTTGAGCCAATCACGTTCCTCGCCGCTGAGTTTATCCCAGACTTTGCTGCTGATGACGATCACATCGGGAATGCGGGAGTGGTGGTTGAGCGTGTAGTTCTTGCAGATCTCGTAATGACGGCTCGAGACCAAACTTGGAGGATTGTTTTCCGCGCCATCCACGGTTCCCTGTTTCAGCGCGGTATAGAGCTCACCAAAGGCAATCGGCGTGGGTGAGCCGCCCATGTCCTGGACCATATCCATGGCGACCGGGTCATTCATCACGCGGATTTTTTTGCCCTTCAGATCAGAAGGCGATCTCACGGGATCAATGGTGTAGAAGCTGCGGCTGCCGGAATCGAAATATCCCAATCCATGAAGCCCGCTCGGCAATCCGTTCTCGCGCACCGAGAGAAGGTCGAGCATTTCCTTCCCGACGGGTCCAGCGATGGTTTTCCAGAAGTGATCTTCATCGCGGAAAAGATAAGGAAGGCTGAATACGCTGAAAGCCGGGATAAAGTTCCCGATGGGTGCGGCGCTGACCTTGGTGATGTCCAGCGTTCCGGCTTGGACTTTTTCGAGGCATTGATCCTCCGTGCCGAGTTGACCGCTGGGAAAAAGCTCGAGTTTCATCCGGCCGCCCGAAAGTTCCTCCGCCCGTTTTTTGAATTCAAGCAGACCGAGGTGGACGGGGTGGCTGGTCGGCAGCGAATGGGCGACTTTCAGTATCCTCACACCACTCGCCTTTTCATTCTTCGAGGCACCCAACCAGGCGAACCAACCACCTGCGACGAGGACTCCGGTTAGCAGACCAAGGATGAAGAAAGAGGGGACTTTGCTCACGATGGGACGATGCTGTGTCTTGTGGAAATGGCGGGCAATCCAAGCTAATGCCGCCGCCTTCGCCACGGGGGTAGAGTGATGAATCGATAGGGATGAGCCAAGCGCGGTTTACCAAAAAATCAACGACCATTTCTCACGCTATGGTCTTGGCCACCGTGCCCCTTGCACGGAGGCGACTCACCCGCATCCCCCCATCCCTTTGCCCCATAGGCAGACGCGTCAGGTTACGGGTTTCACGTATCTCCGTCTTGCGGCGAGGAAATGGGATGAGCGAGCCTGTAGGCCGCTCGGGTCAGGGTTGGAGTCCGGGCTTTAGCCCGTCTCATTCCGCAGTGACGAGCGCCCGACGGGCTGAAGCCCGGACTCCAACAGACCACCCGTCACTATCATCTCAACCGTGCCGCTTGATGCAAAATCGAAAGTCTGAATGTCCATGACGATTTTACCGCGTGAGCGCCGCAGGCTCTTGGACTGCTGGGATTCTTCCCAGCTCTCGAGGGGAGGACGTGGAGGCCCGGGGATCATGTGCCCCTCGATCGTCAAGAGCGGTGTCGCGCCAGACTGCGTGTGAGCATGTAAATGGAATACACGCTCTGCAGCCATCCATTCAAGGTGCCAACTCAAGGAACGGATGGAAGCCATCAATGACCGGCACCTCTTCGACAGCGACACCATGAGCGGCAACCACCCGCAAACCCAGAGCGGCGGACCCCGGTTTCTCAGCTTTGATGAGGATGGAATCCGATCGCACGGGTTTAGCGAGAAGGAGCATGGGAGAGTTTTCGCCGGGGACAATCCTCGTGCGCCCGAGCACTTCGTCGGTGCGTCCGTGGCGAACCCGCACGGCCAGCGGTTTCTTGGATCCAGATTGCCCGACCGCCAGGATGAGCCGGTCGATCATTTTCACTCCGCCCGTGCTTGCCGGGGAAATTTTTCCATCCGAACCAACCGCGATGCCGGCCAGCACCTCGCGGAATTCCGCCTTCGCGAAAGCGGGCACATCGTTTGTGGCCGCATCTGCGGGTTTCCCGAGATAGGCGAGCAGGTCGGCGAATTCCTCCCGGCTTGTTAGGGCGCGTTTCCCCTCGTAGTAACTGTAATAGGCATGTTGCCGTTCGTTCCACGCGTTGCCCTCGCGGTAGTCGCCGGAGAACGGCACGAGCAAATCCATCCACGCCGCAAAACGCGCGTGTTCCTCGTCCGTCAGCACGACACCATGATGTCCTTTGTCGAGCATTTCCAGCATCGGACTGCGCGCTGCTCCGGAGAAGTAGGGCGGGATTTCCGTCGGGCGCGACATCTTGCTGATCCAGGTGACCATGCCTTTTTCCGGATCCGCTTCGTAGCCCCCGTTTTTCGTGCGGGTGGCTTCGACGAGGTTGAGATACGAACGTGTCCACTTGCGGAGGTTGAGGGTGGCGTCGTCCACCGGCAAACCACGCAGATCCATGGCTTCCGCCTTGGATCCGTCGTGGCAGGAAATACATTTCGCATCGAGGATCGGCTGGATTTCTTTCGGGAAACTGAAGCCGCGTGTTGGACCGAGGAATGGACGGATCTTCTGGATCGGTTTTTTCCAGGCGATGGTATTTTCCTCGGCATAGGGATGGAAATTCGCGTTCGCTTTGTCGTGGCAGCCGACGCAGCCTTTCGTTTCGCCCGGAAGGATTGTGTCCCAGGTGCGGGTGGTCTGGATGACCCGCCCGCGCGCGTCAAGGACCTGAAGGTAGAGCGACTCCATGGCCGGCACTTCGAAGCGAGCCGAGCCGTCCTCTTCGATATCGACATCACCAAGGATTTGTTTTACATCCCACGAGCCGTTGCCCACGGCGATGGGTGCGCTGTTGAGCGAGCCGCCGCCTTCCCCTCCATTGTCGGTCTTGCCCACGCCCGCCGCCCGGTAGTCCAGTCGCACCACGCGGATGGATTTCGCCTCCCCGCGCGGGATGCCCTCCAGGCCAACTCCCAAATAAACATCTTTTACATAATAGACGCCTGTCTTTTCCCCGTAACGCACCAGGTCTTCAATCACCGGCACCGCTGGTCGATGGCCGAGCGGCACCATCCTCGCCACGTCGAGATCGCGATCCTCATGCAGCAACTCGCGTTCACCGTCGGCATTCATCCAATAAAGACCGAACCTTTCCCCACCTTCCGGTTTGAAGCTGATCAGGAATTCCTCTTCGCTGAAGGGATAGGGGTGGCGGAAAAGATCGCCCTTCTGCATGGCCACGTCCACGCGTTCGTAGCGGACCTCGCGGCGCGGGGCGATGAAGTGCATGCCCTTGCCTTCGTCGCGGCCTTCGAGAATATCGAGCACCACCAGCTTGCCGTGCTGGCGGGTATGGTGGCCGGCAGCGATGCTCATTGCCTTGTGGGAACCGGGGATCCCGCGGGTGTGCAAGAGCGAGGTGGGGAACCACGAGTTGCCTCCGTAGAAAGCCCGTTGGTCCTGTCCGTCCGGGCGCATGGAAAAGACCGGATGAGGGAAATTCTGCCCGCGATCATTGTAATCCCAGCGCGTGTAGGTCACCCGCCCGTCGGCGAGAAGTTGCGGATACAAGGCATGGACTTGATCAACCGCCAGACGGCGGATGAAGGAACCGTCGGGGCGCATGCGGTAGAGATTGCTGATCTCCGTCCACCAGCACGGCACACTTTGTTCCGGACGCGTGGAAGTGAAGATGATATCGCCATCGGGCAGATAGATGGGTTCATAGTCGGCGCGACCCAGTCCACGGGTGATCTGGCGGGTTTGCCCGTCGGCCAGCGTGTGTTCATAGAGGTGATAGTCATCGAGACGATCGGACTTTTTCCATGCGAAGAGAAGGCGCTGGCGATCGAAAGAAATGTCCACGTCGCGCATCATGCCGTGAGGGTCATCAATAAGCGTTCGTTTGTTCGCGAAGACGGAGCCTTTCGGGAATTCCACCACGGCAAGGCGAGTCCCAGGCACGAAGAAGCGCTCATGCCGCGCGTCCGAAAGGCCTTCCGTGTATCCGATAAAACTCATGCGATAGGTATGGCCTTCGGTAAATGCAATGGTTCCCCATTTGGCAAGTGTCGCGGCCATTCGCGCGCGGCGGCGTTCCGTGGCGAGGGCGACATAACCGTCGAGATCCACGCTTCCGGCGGTCACTTTCGAACCAAGCCACCGTAAGTCGTCTTCTGCTTTCTTCACAAGATGCGTCTGAGAGGAGTCTCCTTCGGTGAGCAGCTTGAATGCCTCCGCTCCCAAATCCTGACGCACCCAATCCGAGGGCACCGGATGGGATGCCGAGATTTCCTTCCATTTCCCGGCTGCAGCTTCGGCGTGATTTTCTGCGGGCAATTCCTGGATGGAAGCCTGGGCGGTTTTGATCATCTCCTGCCATGCCGCGAAATCCGGCTCCGCGGCCGCAAGCGCGGATACACAGCCTAGACCCAGCGAGATGACTCCTGCGAGGAGCCGGGTTCGGAGGTTAAAAATCAGGGTCATGAGGGGGTGGGGGATGGACAGGCAAGAAACGCGCCAAGACTCTCCCGGTTTTCGTTAATTTGCTCTTCCCTATGCCTCCGGGAAAGAGTGCTGCAGGTGGTTGCGCTTGGCCCTTGGCTGGGCGGGCCTTGATTTTCAGTTGCCAAATTTGCTTTGTTTGGCAAAGTGAACCTATGACAAGCCCGCAGGACGCCGCCGGTCAACTCCAGACCATCCGTATGCTCATGGAACGCGCCACGGTCTATCGGGCGATTTCGCTGCCCGCTGCGCTGCTCGGCGGTTTGCTGGCTATGCCTACAGCCTGGTTTGCTTCCATGGGCGGAAACGTGGGTTTTCTCACGTCTTGGCTGGTGGCCTTGGCGGTGACTGGAAGTTTCAATACCTGGCAACTGGCGCGTCAGGCGAAACGGGAAAATCGTCCCTTCATATCCAGCGGACTCCGACTTGCTATGCGCGCACTGGTGCCTCCGCTGCTCGCCGGTGGAGTGGTGGGTGTCCAACTTGCTCTCCACGGCCATTTGCTGGTCTGCGCCTCCACCTGGGTATTGTGTTATGGACTCGCCATGTTGGCGAGCCGGGAGTTCGCGCCACGATCCATCGTGCATCTCGGCACCGCATTTTTTGTCGCCGGCCTGCTGGCTTTCATTACCCGGGATTCCATTCCGGCGCTCGGAGCGCTCACGCCCGCCAATGCGCTCATGGCGGCAACATTCGGACTGCTCCACTTGGCCTACGCCGCCGCCATCGCGATTCCCACCACCCGCCGCTGATGATCGACTTTTCCCAGCTCGATCCGGTCATTCATGAAAAAGGGCGGCTGGCCATCGTCTCCCTGCTCGCTTCCCGCGCCCACGCCTGGCCATTCTCCGAGCTGCGCGACGAACTCGGCCAGAGCGACGGCAATTTGATCACCCACCTGCGCACCCTCGAAAACGCCGGCTACGTGAGCCACGACAAGGTCTCGGGTAGCGGTCGGCCGCGCACTTCTTATACCCTCACCGCGGAAGGGAAATCTGCTTTCCAGGCTTATCTCGAGCTGCTCGCCCAACTTGTCGCCAGCCAGGCCCCCGGGAAAAAAAGATCAAAAGTTTGAACGGCACGTCACTTTGTGAAACAAAGTGAATGACGGCCCCGCTATTGTTGGCCGCGATGAACCCGTGTCACAACTTCCATGAATGCCTGCAAACCGATTCAATCACCGACCGCTCGCCCGCCCGCGTTTGGGCAAGCTTTACCCTTGTTCCGTGTTGTCGTGGCCCGGCACCACGGCATGTGTTTTGGCGTTCGCGACGCCGTCACCGAGGTCGAACGTCTGAGCGCGGACGGCCCGGTGACCATTCTCGGCCAGCTGGTGCACAACGAGATGGTGCGCGAGAAAATGCGCGGGCTCGGCGTGATGGAAGCCGGGCTCGACGAGACCGATGTTGCGACCAACCGTGTGGTCTTCACCGCCCACGGAGTCTCGGACAAGGACCGGGCACGTTGGTTGGCCACGGGCTTGGATGTGCGTGACACGACGTGCCCGTTGGTTCATCGCGCCCATGCGGCGTTGCGGGATCTGGTGGCCTCAGGATACCATCCTGTGGTCATTGGGAAAAAAGGCCATGTCGAAGTGCGGGGATTGACTGGCGATCATCCGGAGGCGGTCATTATCGAATCGCCCGCCGATTTGCATGATCTCCCACGTTCTAAGAAAATCGGAATTGTCGCGCAGACAACTCAACCGGAAGCCAGAGTCTTGGCGTTGGTCGAGGCCGTGCGGCGGCTGCGACCGGAAAGTGAGGTTGTTTATCGCGACACGGTGTGCCGACCGACCAAGGATCGTCAAAAGGCTCTGGAGGATCTCTGCCGCGAAGCGACCGCGATCGTTGTGGTCGGTGGTGCCAATTCGAATAATACCCGTGAACTCGTGGAAAGCGCGAAAGCCCGTGGTTGTGCCTCCTGGCGCGTGGAACTGCCCGGGGAAATCGATCCGCAGTGGTTGTCGGGACATGAAGTGGTGGGAGTCACCGCCGGCACGTCCACCTTGCCCGTGGCGGTCGAAGCCGTGGTCAAGCGCTTGCGAGCGCTGGCAACGGAACCGGGAATGCCAGGCTAATCTCCTGTTCAATCCAACGCTTAAAAAACATCTGACCACGAATGGACACAAATGGGCACGAATTGTAAAGGGATTGTGATTGAAGGCGACTTCCTCCTGAGGGTGAATGGTGCTCTTTGCCCAAATCTCTGATTTTGGAAATCTTATTCGTGTTAGTTCGTGTCCATTCGTGGTTTTAGTCTAACAAATTTCCCCCTTTCCATCACCATGCGCGTCAAATTCATCCTGCCTTCCCTGATTGAAGCCGGTAGTCCGCTTTTCCGGCCCATCAAGTATTCCCTCTTTCCGCCGCTGGGATTGGCTACGCTCGCCGCCTATCTTGGTGAAGATGATCAAGCTGTAATCGAAGACGAGCATGTCCAGCCGGTGCGCCTCGATGATGATCCGGATCTCGTGGTGATTCAGGTTTACATCACGAATGCCTCGCGGGCCTATCGGTATGCAGCTCACTACCGGGCGCGTGGCATTCATGTCTGTCTCGGCGGACTGCATGTGACCGCTTTGCCGGAAGAAGCGGCCTTGCATGGCGATACCATTTTTTTCGGCCCAGGTGAGGATACATGGCCGCAATTTCTGGCCGACTTCCGGGCTGGATGCCCCGGGTCCCGCTACACCGCACCTGCGGCGCGTAGTTTGGATAAGGTGCCGCCGCCGCGGCGAGAGCTGATTGACCGCAGTCGTTATCTCGTGCCGAATTCGCTCGTGGTGACCCGCGGTTGCCCGCATCATTGCGACTTTTGTTACAAGGATGCCTTCTTTGCCGGGGGCGCATCGTTCTACACGCGCCGGGTTGATGCAGCGCTTGCGGAAATCGAAGCGTTACCGGGCCGGCATTTGTATTTCCTCGACGATCATCTGTTCGGCCAGCCGCGGTTTGCCGCCATGTTGTTCGATGGCATGAAAGGGATGAACCGCCTCTGGCAGGCCGCCGCCACTGTTCCTTCGGTCCTGAAACCCGGGCTGTTGGAAAAAGCCGCCGCCGCCGGATTGCGTTCCCTTTTTGTGGGCTTCGAAAACTTGAATCCGAACAACCTGCGTCAACACGCGAAAACGCAGAATCTCGGGCGCGATTACGATGCCGCCATCCAACGCATCCATGACAATGGCATCATGGTGAATGGTTCGTTTGTCTTCGGCATGGACGACGATGATGATTCGGTCTTCGATCACACCACGGAGTGGGCCGTGCGCCAGGGCATCGAAACCGCCACCTTCCATATTCTCACGCCCTATCCTGGCACCGGCTTGTATGATCGGATGAAGGCGGAAGGACGGTTGCTGCATTCCGACTGGGACCGCTACGACACGCGCCACACCGTGTTCCAGCCCGCGCGTATGACGCCGCAGGCTCTGGAGGATGGTTACTGGCGGGCCTACCGCGAATTCTACTCGTGGAAGAATCTCTGGAAAGGCTCGGCGACGAAACCGGGCTTTGCCGGTGCTGCGCGGCATTTCACTTACGCGGCGGCGTGGAAGAAGTGCGAGCCTCTCTGGCGGCTCCTCATCGGCGCGGGACAAGTCGCGCGGGCTTTGCCCATGCTTGAATCCGTGCTGGGGGGATTTCAGAAGAAACGCAAGATATCCCCTGAAACTGTAGCGGCACCGCTTCCGGTGCCGACCGTAAGCGAAACGCCATGTGGTTAGAGCAAGAGACTCCCGATCCCGGATCGCGAAGGCGTTCCGCTACTCCCTTAAACTGTAGCGGCATCGCTTCCGGTGCCGACCGTGAGCGAGATGTCGTGTCTTTCGGGCAACGGCGTCCCCTCTCCGGAAGGCGAAAGTCTTCCTCTGCTTCTTGAGTCTGTAGCGGCACCGCTTCCGGTGCCGGAGGTGGGCGGCTTCACGGTCTCCGGTCAAAATCGACGCGGAATGGTCGGCCCTTGAGTGTCGCGGTGCGGCAGGCGCGGATCACATCCTCGGCCATGTCGTCACGAACTTCGATGATGGAATGGCGCGGGAAAAGGTGGATGCGTCCCACCGAACCCGGGGGAAGCTGGGCTTCTCCGTAGAGCATGCCGACAATCTCGCGGGCTTCGACGCCGGCGGCGCGACCGAGGGAAAGGAATAAACGCACGTAACCGGATTCGGGTCCGTCGTCGCGGCGATCGCGGGGCGGACCGGGACGGTCGAAGCCGCGGTCGCGGGGATTGCGCCCGCGATCCTGATAGTCGCGGGGCTCACGATCGCGGAAGTCACGGTCACGGTTTCCGCGTTCCGGACGCGCGGGTAGATCCGGTTCGCGATCTTCGGCGATTTGTTCGCCTTCACGTCCTCCGCTTTCCTTCCAAAGGGTGAAGAGGGCACCGGCGATATCGGTCGGCGTGTGGCCTTGTTCGAGCAAGCGGTCGATGTAATCGGCATGCGGTTCGAAGCTGCCGCTTTCGAGGCGTTCGCGGAGTGTTTCAAAGAGACGGTCGGTGCGTTTGCCTTCGACTTCTTCCTGTGATGGCACCTTGGCCCGGCGGATCACCTGACGGGTGTATCGTTCGATGGTCTGCAGGCGGTGAATCTCCCGGCCAATGATGAAACTCACGGCACGTCCACTGCGTCCGGCCCGGCCGGTGCGTCCGATCCGGTGCACGTAGTCTTCCGGGTCCTGGGGGAGATCGTAATTGAAAACCACATCCACCTCATCGATATCGAGTCCGCGCGCGGCGACGTCGGTGGCGACCAGCACTTCGATGGTGCCCTCGCGGAAGCGGGAAAGCACGCGTTCGCGCATGTTCTGGGTGATGTCGCCATGGAGACGATCCACGGCATAACCGCGGGCTAACAAAGCCTCGGTGCATTCATCGACAGTGCGTTTCGTGTTGCAGAAGACGATGGTCAGGCGCGCGTCCTCCATGTCGAGGAGCCGGGAGACGACTTCCGTCTTGGAACGTCCGCGCACTTCGTAGTAGCACTGCTCGATGGTGGAAACGGTGCGGGCTTGTTGTTTAACCTCGATTTGTTCGGTCCCCGGAGCATGGCTCTCGATGATGCGCGAGACATCGCGGTTCATGGTGGCGGAGAAGAAGAGCGTCTGGCGTTGGGCCGGCAAGGCGGCTAACAGACGATCCATTTCCTCGCGGAAACCCATGTCGAGCATGCGGTCGGCTTCATCGAGCACGGCGATCTTCACGTTCTCGAGGCGGAGGGTGCCGCGTTCGAGGTGATCGAGCAAACGACCGGGTGTGCCGACGACCACTTGGGCCCCTTCGCGGAGGTGGCGGATCTGACGATCCATGGGCGCGCCGCCATAAACCGGCACGGCGTGCAGTCCGCGCAATTTCGCCCCGAGGCGGTGGATTTCCTCGCAGACTTGGACGGCCAGCTCGCGGGTGGGCGTGAGCACGATGGCTTGGGTGTGGCGGCGGTCGAAATCGAGCATTTGCAGAACCGGCAGCGTGAAAGCGGCGGTTTTGCCGGATCCGGTTTGCGACAAACCGACAATGTTTTTCCCCGCCAGCGCGGGCGGAATGGCGAGGGCTTGGATGGGCGACGGGCGCTCGAATCCGAGGTCGGTGATGGCTTGCAGCAGCTCGGATCTTAGGCCGAGTTCATTAAACGGGGGCGTTTCCATAGGACAGACGTGAGTTTGTTTCCGCGCGCAAACTTCCATCGTCGGGCACTCGCAAGCGGGGGAGAAGATACGCCATGGGCGGATTTTGTCCATGTTTTCCGTGATCCGGTGGAATTGCTGGCCCGCGTTCCCACTCTCGGCTACCATTGGCCCGATGACCCTGGCCGACATGGGATGGGACAAAACCTTCGCTGCCGCTTTCGCGCCCCTGCGCAAAACCGGATGGGTCCCCGCGCGTTTGTTCCGGGAAACCAGCATTGACTTCGGAGCCATGCTCGAAGGCGGGGAAGAAATCCCCGCCGTGGTAGCGGGTAAACTCTGGCACGAGGCCGCGACCGACGCCGACCTGCCGGCCGTGGGCGATTGGGTGGCCATCGATCGCGGCAAACCCGGCGAGGACCATGTCATCCGCGCCCTGCTCCCGCGGAAATCCAAATTCTCCCGCAAGGCCCCGGGCAAAAGTGTCGTCGAACAAATCATCGCCGCCAATGTCGATGCCGTGGCCGTGGTCACCGACGCGGGAGCGGATGACAACGAACGCCGTCTCGAAAGATACTTCGCCCTCATCGCGCGCAGCGGCGCGAAACCGGTGGTCGTGTTGAACAAGGCCGATCTCTTCAAAAAGGCCCATCTCGAGGAACGCGCCGCCGCCATTCACGCGCTCTGGGATGAAGCGGAGGTCGTCGTCACCAGCGCGCTCCGCCGCCGCGGACTGCGCGAGTTGCGCAAGTTCCTCGCCCCCGGTCTCACGCTTTGTCTCGTCGGATCGAGTGGCGTCGGCAAGTCCACCCTCGTCAATGAATTGCTGGGCGAAGAGTGGCAAGACACCGGAGAAGTGAATGAGGTCACGGGCAAAGGACGCCACACCACGACCATGCGCGAGTTGAACCGCGCGCCTTCCGGAGGATGGTTGATCGACAACCCGGGCATGCGGGAGATCCAGATGTGGACCGATGAGCGAACCTTGCGGGAAAGTTTCGCTGATGTGGAAGTCATCTCGCACCAATGCCGCTTCCATGATTGCAAACATGGCAAGGACACCGCTTGCGCGCTGCGCGGAGCCGTCGCAGCGGGTTCACTTTCCGAAGAACGCCTCGCCAGTTTCCTGCGCCTCGAGGACGAAATCGCCCAACTTCAGCGTCTCGCCCGCAAACGCCAGATGACCATCGAACGCTGGAGCAAACGCGGCAAACGCTCACTCCTGCGCAACTTCAACGACCGCATCGATCACGAACGCGACCAGCGCGCAGAGTGGCGGTGAAAGGGCAGGGACCGCTGTCCCAGCGGTCCGTGAGATCGCGGGGAAATGGATCACGCGAATGCGTGGCACATCTTACCCCGCGGACGTTTGGGACAAACGTCCCTGCCATTTTTCATCGGACGATGCACAGTGGTGATGGCGGTTCCAGTCGGTCCAACCACGGCTACCACGCAAAACGCGGACCATCGGGTGATGATCCGCGTTTGCATTGGGTGACGCGCGCGGGCCGATGGCCCGGCAGGCGGGGATGGAGGGAAATGATATCAGGCCAGGCGGGCGGCCAACAATTCGCGTTGGAAAACGAGTTCCTTCGGCAGGTAATCGTAGAGTTTGAGGAACAATTCCCCTTGCGAGAGAACCTCGGCGCGCCATTCGGCTGGCACAAAGGCCATGACTTTTTCGAAGTCCTCTGCCGTGAATCCTTTGAGGCCGTCGATGTCGAACTCGGCGAGGTGAGGCACCCATCCGATTTTTGTCTCGTGGCCGATGGCGCGTCCGTGGCAGCGATCGACAATCCAGCGCAACACACGCATGTTTTCGCCGAATCCGGGCCAGAGCCATTTGCCTTCCTCGTCCTTGCGGAACCAGTTCACATGGAAGAACCGCGGCAGGTTCTTGATCTTGCCGCGCATGTCGAGCCAGTGGTGGAAATACTGGCCCATGTTATAGCCGCAGAAGGGAATCATGGCCATGGGATCGCGGCGCACGCCGGCGGCGAGGCCGATGGCGGCGGCGGTGGTTTCGGAGCCCATGGTCGCACCCATATAGACACCGTGTGACCAGTTGAATGCCTGGTAAACGAGCGGCATCGTGTTGGGTCTGCGTCCGCCGAAGATGATGGCCGAAATCGGCACGCCTTCCGGCTTTTGCCAGTCCGGATCAATGGTCGGGCAATTCCCGGCCGGTGCGGTGAAACGTGCGTTGGCATGGGTGGCGGCGCGCCCGCAACTTGGCGTCCATTCCTTGCCGGTCCAGTCGATGAGATGGGCGGGCGGCTCTTTGGTCATTCCTTCCCACCACACATCGCCGTCGTCGGTGAGCGCGACATTGGTGAAGATGCAGCCGCTCTTGATCGAATCCATGGCGATGGGGTTCGTATCGTAGCTGGTTCCGGGGGCGACACCGAAGTAGCCGGTTTCCGGATTGATTGCGTGCAGTTTGCCGTCCTCGTGCGGCCAGAGCCACGCGATGTCATCGCCGACGATGGTCGTCTTCCAGCCTTCCTTGCGGTATTTTTCCGGCGGCACAATCATCGCGAGGTTGGTTTTCCCGCAGGCCGACGGGAAGGCCGCTGCCACATAGGTCTTTTCGCCATCGGGGGCATGGATGCCGAGAATCAGCATGTGTTCGGCCATCCAATCGTGTTCTCGCGCGATGGTCGAGGCGATGCGGAGGGCGAGACATTTCTTGCCGAGCAGGGCATTGCCGCCGTAACCGGATCCATACGACCAGATCTCGCGGGTGTCCGGGAAGTGGCAAATGTATTTGTCGTCGTTGCACGGCCAGCTCGAATCGGCTTGGCCGGGTTCGAGGGGAACGCCCACCGAATGGAGGCAGGGGATGAACTTGCCATGACCGTCGCGTTTTTTGGTAATAACCCCGCTCGCTTCGTCCTCAAGGCGCTTGAGCACATGGGCGCCCATGTGGGCCATGATGCGCATGTTGATCACGACGTAAGCACTGTCGGTGATTTCGATCCCGATCTTGGCCAGGGGCGAATCAAGCGGCCCCATGCAGAAGGGAATCACATACATCACGCGGCCTTTCATGCAGCCTTGGAACTTGCCCTTGAGCAAAGTCTTCATTTCCTCCGGGTCGGCCCAGTTGTTGCTCGGCCCGGCTTCATCCTTGCGGCGCGTGCAAATGAACGTGCGGTCCTCGACACGGGCGACATCGGACGGCGCCGAGCGGGCGAGGAAAGAATTCGGACGCTTTTTGGGATCCAAGCGGGTGAAAATTCCTTTTTCGACCAGCAGATTGCAAAGAGTGGAATTCTCCGCTTCGGAACCGTCGCACCAGTGGACGGAATCCGGCTGGCAAAGTTCGGTCATGGAATTGACCCATTCAAGAAGGGCCTGGTGGCTGGTGGATGCTGCGGCGGTCATGGTTTTGCGCGTTTGGTTTATCCCGGAGTTTGGGAGCAAATTCCGCCCACAGGCAAACCCCCCGGGCGACAATTCTATGAAAACACGCCCCGCCTACATGGCAAGTGGATAGGTTTCCGCGCCCAGTTTATCGGAAGATATGCAAGAATTCCCCGTCCCTGCTTGCCGACAGGCGGAGAAACCGGGGATTCAGGGCCGAATCAAGAGGCGATCACGCCACTCCGGCGTCATAACGCCAGCGTTTTTGGTCGGATTCGTCCTTCCAAACCGGTAGCTGACGGGAAGCCCGTTCGAATTTGGGCAGCATGCGTTCACCGGCCACTTTGACCAGGCTGTCCAAATGCGTTTCCACGACTTTCAGACCGGCAAAATACAAATCATGAAGCCTGGCGACACCTTCACTTCCGAAGGCCTCGGCGAAGTGTTCGCGCAGCAAAGCCGCTTCTTTTTTGCCGAGCATCAAAAGCGAAGGCATGTAGCCGCGCACCGAATTGCGCCGGATAAGCTTGATGATGGCTTCGGAATCCCAGACGTCGCCGATAAGCGTCTCCGATACATCGCGATCCGATCTTTCATCAATTTCTGGTGAAATGTGCATTGTATTGTTATTGGGGTTTTACCTTAAGGCGCATTACGAGGGTTTCCCATGATGAATTTCATGCACATTATTCAAATCACCCCAATTTTGGGTATCAATTTTGATTCATTGGTTGCCGGTCGGGTATGGCATTCGACATGAGAGTTCGTATTCAACGATGAAACCACACGACCTCCGGCTGGTTGCGCCGAATCCTTCAAATTATTGTGTCACGCCCGCCTCGTGGCGGAAAACATGATAGCTGAATAGTTCTTCCCAGCCTTGTATGCGCGGGGCGACGGTGAACCCGGATTCAGGCGATTCGATAAAACGCACGAGTTCTCCATCGGCATTGCCATCATTTTGCGCGAGGGCGATGTTACGTCCGCAAAATGTTAGAACCACGGATTTTCCTTCCGCATCGGCTTCGCGGAGAATCTCCTTCAGTTCGGCGAGTGATTCGATGACACGCGTTTCAGGCGCGTAAGTGAGAATGCGTTTGGCGCTGGTGCCGAAGGTCACGAGGATGCGGTTGGAAATCGCGGCCTGCCCAAAGGTGGGGGCGGTTCCGGCGAGGGCGGCGGCCGCTTCGCGTGTCGGTTGGCGCGGCACGGTGGCCAGCCTGTGGTTTACCTTTCCAGAAATCGGCAACCAGAGCACGGCGAGAAAGAGGGCCACCACGGCCAGAAAGGCGCGACGTCCTAACAATCCATTGTTACCTGCCTGCTCCGGTGCGAGAGCGACTCCCCAGCCGATGCAGAGAGCGAATAGGGAGAACTGGATATACCATGGGAAAACAGGATTTTCGGCGATCCGGTGGTGGGCGTAGGCGACAAGGGGGGCACTGATGACAATCAAACCGAGCAAACGTGCAAACGGCATGCGGGGGCGAAGAATCAAACGAGCGATCCCCACCAGAGCCAGGGCGGCTCCGAACCAGCAAAGAAGCTGGCCGGCCAAACCGAACTGATGCAAGCCCATGCCCAACGATTCCCCCGGAAGATCGCCCCGAGGAGGAATTCCGGCCAGCCAATGAGAGAGGAAATCTTTTTCCCACCCGAAAGCGGGAACAAACGACATGGCCTTCTTGCTCTCCTTCATGTAATGCGCAAACTGCGGAAGCGCCGGCAAGGTGAGCAGCAACACGGGGATGGCGGCGAGGGCATTCCAAGCGACAAGGGAACGCAGAGCCGGCCAACGAGCCTCCCCCGGTGCCGCCCGCAGGAGATAGATCGCAGCCACCACATTCACGAGAAGCGCGAAATGGACGGAACCCGCAAAGGCGAGCAGATAACCCGCCTCGCAGACCGCGAAACCAAACCACCAGCGGTGGCGGCCTTCCGCCATGGCACGCCAAAGGCAAAGCAGGCTGCTTGCCATCAGTGCGAGCATGACGCCGTATCCTCGAATCTCCACGCTGTAGCGCACGTGCCAAGGATGGAGGGCAAGGACGAATGCGGCGATCACACCTGCGCTCGCCCAACCCGCGCGTGCAGGCAACCAGCCCATGAGAAAGACCGTCACAAGGGAGGCGAGAAAGGGGATGATGCGTGCGACCGCTTCGGAGAACTCGCCGCGTTTGCGGGCTTCTTTGGATTGAAGGATGGCCGCTCCATCAAGAGTGGCGCGCGTGAGGATGCTGTTGAGCGTGTGATTGGATCCGGCCCGGTTGTAGAAGATGGTTTCCTTCCATGGGATCGTTCGGAATTTGAATTCTCCATTCTTTTCTTTCCAATCCCCGTGGGCGTAGTCTTGCATCGTTGTCTCCTCGTCGTTCCAAAATGAATGGGTCAGACGTGGAGCGCGGGGAATGATGGCAACGACAACAGCCGCGAGAAGAAGAAGGATGATGCGGCGTGCGACCGGACGCGGGCCATCAATAGCCGATGGGTGAGGGTTCGCCCACCACCGCGAAGTGGTAGCAAGAGCCAGAATGAGAAGCAAACCGCCTGCGCATCCCCACCAAAGAGTGATGTGCATGGCCTGATCGACCGTGGGCGCTTTACCTTCGGCGGCGCGAGTCGCGATAGCGGCTTTGGTTTCGGCGATTTTCCCCGGGCCGGGCAATTGGCTCAAGCCCGCCATGAGCAAACATCCGAAAACCGCCAGCAGCAGAAGGATGGCGACAGGGCGGCGGTTGGAGTCGGGCATGGAAATCGTGCGGATAGGGATGCAGACGAGGGCACGTTAATTTGCACTTTCCTCATTTTCCAGATGAAATGAAGGCCTGTTGGTTCGCTCAGGCCCGTCGCACGGTCCGCAAACCTGCGCTTTCCCCACGGCATGAACTCTCGGGTTAGAATGCCGCCAGCCTACCCATTCTTGTAGAGCAGATAGAATGTGTTTTCCCGCACGTCGCCCCATCCGTGGATTCCGATGGCGGGAAGCCAGCCCCGCAAGTTGTGGGTTTCCTCATGGAGCAGACGGAAGCCGCCCTCCTCGAAGTCCCGCACCTCGAGCCGGTGGACATCGCCTCCGGTTTTTGTATCCCAGACCGCGAGGGTGCCGGGGGGAAGCTCGCGGAGGCGGGCAATCACGGTTGCCTTGTCGGGTCCGGACCACGGGGGAGATTCCCACGGGTCACGATCCCAAGCAATGGCCATGTAGGCCTGGCTCCAGACGAAGCGCTCGATTTTCAAGGCGGCGTGTTCTTGATCGAAATGCTTCTTCAAGGAATCGACACCTCGCGCGTCGCGGTTCCAATGCGCGCCATCCACATACCAGAAGTTGAGCACGAAAGACAGCACCACGGCTGTTGCCCACAATCGGGGACCAATCCAGCGTGGCCTGCGGGCCGCGAGGGCATTCCATCCGACACATCCCGCGATGGCCAGGCAGGGAGCGAAGCCGGAAAAATACCGGGCGTAGCCAGCCGAGCCGAACCATCCGAAGACCCGCATCATGGAATGGATGGCGAAGGTGAAAAGAAAAAGCGCGGCGATGAAACGCAGCCCGGGTTTTCTTGCCATGATGGCAAGGCCTGCGGCAACCGGGATCATGAGCAATGGTCCGACAATTTCCGGGAAGCGGGCGATGTATTCCCAGAAAGGACCTTTGCCGTAAGCGGCTCCACCCGCCTGCCAATCCGGTGGCCAGTTGTTCTTGAGGTAAAGCGGATCACCCGAGATGGCCCATGATGCGAGAATCCAAAGCGCCAGGCCGGTGGCCAGCCAGAGGCTATTGAAACCCCGGCGGATGATGTTTTTCCCGGCCGCAGGGTTGGTGAGCAACATCACGCCCCAGACGAGGGCGATGAAGGCTCCTTCCGGCCGGGCACAGATACAGAAGGACGCGATCGCTGAGCCCGAGCGAAGGTGTCCGCGCACGTGCAAAAGCAAGGCGGCGGAGAGAATGGTCGCACACAGGGGTTCGGTCATCACATCACTCCACATGAGGAAGAGTGCCGGTTGAAGCAGGTAGAAGGGAATTGCCCGCCAGCTTCCGGCAATCCCGAGTTGGCGTGCGGTCAACCATGTCATGGCCGCGCCCGCGGTCGAAAGAATGGCCGACCAGAAGCGAGCCGCGTCGTAGCCGAGCAACGCGGGAACACAATGAAACAAACTGCAGGCGGGTCGTTGCCAGACACCGACGAACAAATCCGGATGCACCCAAGCCCAGCGGGCGAAAAGAAAGTGGTGCCCGCCATCCTGTTGATAACTATCAGGGTAAAGCAGGACAAGCAGCGCCCCGGTCACGAGGCACCCGGCCAACCAAAAGAAGGCGGTGCGTGTCGCGGGAGAAGATGCTGCGGAGGCTTCGGACATTGGCCGGCAAACCTGCGGCAAAGACACGTGAAAGCAACCGGAAGCCGGTCCATCATTCACTGCGCATTCAGTTTCACGGCATGGGTTTGGCCCGTCGGGCCGGTTACCGAGAGAATCACGCGCTCCTTCGTCCGGACAGTCACTTTTTCGAGCTCGCCCTCGCGTTCGACCTCAAGATCCCATGACTTGCCGAAGGCACCGACATCACGCAACGCCATACGCGGCCACGCCTTGGGCAACCGGGGCGTGAACTCAAACGAATCCAGTCCGGTCGGCACGATGCCAAACATTCCCTCGGTAAAGACCCGCGGATACAGCGAGCCGGGACAAAGCATATCGATGGCGTCCTCATCGGGATAGGGGCCACGGGGACCAAAGATCTGTGCCTTCACGACCCGTTGCGTCAAATCGAGTGCTTGTTCGGTGCGACCGCCCAGGAACAATGCCCGCAGGGCATAATAGGTCTCGCGCCCCCACTCGGTTTCGCGGCGATTGGATGCTGCTAGGATGTCACCTCCCTGCATGCGATTCGGCCAGAGTTTGTCGGAGACCATCGCGTCGAGGGTCGCATCCTGTCGCTCGGTGATGCCCATGGCGAGTGGCAGCAAGATCCATCCGCGTAGCACGTCAATTTCTTTGAAATAGCGGTAGGTTTTGAACCCCTCGATCTCGGCACCGAAGAATGACTCGATGGCCACGCGCAGCTTGTCAGCCCGTTGGTCGAACTCCGCTGCCTCAGGTTTGCCAAGCGAGCGGGCAAGATGGGCGGCCAGACGATAGCCACCATAGGCGAGTGAGGATGTGCTCAGATTCGCATCGCCGGTTGGATAGCGTCCTTCCATTTTATCGGTCTTCGATGCGACGATGCCATCGGCCCTCGTGTTTCGTTGCACGGACTCGGCGCTGAACTGGATGAGCGGCCACATCTCCTCGGCGGCGGCCCGATTACCTTGGAAGAGGAGGAACTTGGATAGTCCATAGAGCACCATGGCGTCATCTCCCCGCCAGCGCTGGGTGAGCTTTAATGGTGCATGCTCGAAGGAACCGGGAAAGGGATCGATTCCAAACTCGCGGCAGTGATTGAGCCAGACCCGATATATGTTCATGCTCGCCTTGTTGAGGGAAGCGTCTCCGAAAAACGGAAAAAGCGGGCTCGAGTATTCCACAGGATCATTGGCCCAAATGCCGGGCGAATACGTGAGACTGCCATTGTGGGTAATGATGCCCTTGTGGGTCTCGATCGGAGTCTCGAGCACATGGAATTTCTGCAAGGCATAAGCGACATTGACATCGCGATCGGGGGTTTCGAGCCGGCCGGGACCAACCGATGCCGCCTTCCAGAGTGCCAATCTTGCCGCATCTTCATCATCGAAGTCCACGGCGGGAAGATCCGGTTCGTCGAGCAGACGCGCTTGCAAGCTGGCGAAAAGCCGGAATTCATCTCCCGGTGGCACGGGAGTCGGCTCGACCGCGGCGGTTTGCCAAATCATGAGGACTGATTCGCCTTCCCGTCGTTCGACCCGCCCCTCGGAAACCGACATCTGGACTTCAAGCTTGCGGTCATTCCGCACCTTCCATTCCTCGATTACCAGTGCTTTCCTCATCGAAGGATAGATCGTCCTCGTGACCACCATGCCGTCTTTCTCCGGATAGGCCAGGGTCAGCCGGCCGTCAAAGGCGACTCTGGCGGGCGGCCCCAACTCCAACGGGGTGCCGTTGATCCGGATGTCTGGCACCACATCCTTCTTCTCATCGAAAATGGCCTTGCCCTTGTCGGTGCGTCCGGCGGGCACGTTGAAGAAACGGACCATGTGCGAATAACCCTTACCGGGGTCGACCGCGACCTGCATGACTACTTTGCGGCCTTGCATACAAAGCACGACCGGCGCCAGCCCCTCTTTCGGCACATGGAAAATCGTTCCGTCCTCCTCGTGTTGCCAGAAAGCAGGATCGTTGGCAGAGCGGGCGGGAAGACTCAGGAAAAAGACCAGCCCTATGGCGATGGAAAGTTTTGCGAGGAGACCTTTGTGTTTTTGTGCTTGGAATCGATTCATGGGAAAACGCGTGGTAGGTCGAGTGGCACAGGAATCTCTGTGCCCATCTATGGAATCTGTGGTTCTCATTTTGGGTATTTCCTTAATCCTGCATCAGCGCCGAGCGTCCTCCATCCATCAAGATGGTATTGCCCGTGATGAAGCCGCTGAGCGGCGAGGCGAGAAAGGCGCAGAGATTGCCGACCTCTTCCGGCGTGCCGATGCGTCCGACCGGATGCATCCGGTTCGTGCGCGCGCGTTCGGCTGCCGCATCCGGAAAGGAATCGAACCACTTCTGGTTTCCCGCCGTGTCGATGAACCCCGGCGCCACCCCGACCACGCGGATGGAAGGGCCCCATTCGATGGCGAGGGCTTGCACCAATCCTACGAGTCCGCTTCTGGCGACGTTGTAGGGAAAACAACCGGGAAAGGTGTGGAAAGCGTGGTTCGAGCCCATGACGATGAGCACTCCTGGTTGGGCCATCGCAAGGTGGGGTTGGGCCGCTTTGGCCAACCGCCAGTGTGAAGCGAGATTGAGATTCATGTTTTCGTCCCATTGCTCCTCGCTGGTCGAACTCGCCCCGGAAAAGGCATTGCGGCCGGCATTGCAAACCACGATGTCGAGTCCACCGAGAATCCCCACGGCTTCTTCAACCAACCGCGCCGGTTCCGCCGGAATCCGGAAATCACCGCTCAGGTAGCGGGCCATGACACCCGCTTTGGCCATCTCCTCGAGAAATACCAACGCACGCGGATGATCGGGTGCCACCGTGCCGGTGCCGACCACCTGGCACCCTGCCCGGGCGAGAACACTCGCGACCCCCGCTCCCACGCCGTCGCTGGCCCCGGTGACGAGTGCCCTCTTTCCTGTTAGGTCAATGGTCAGAGGCATGGTGGTCAAACGTAGAAGTTTTCTTTGGCTCCGAGTTCACGGATGCCGGGATGGGCCAGCATGGCATCCTCCACCAGATCCACGCCAAGTCCTGGGCGCTCGCTGAGGTGGAGTTTTCCTTCGCGCACATCGAACGGATGGTCGATGACTTCGTCGCGCTATGGCACATCGTTGAACATGAATTCACAACGGAAGAAATTCGGAATGGCCGCACAGACATGCGCGCTGGCCAGCGTGCTGAGCGGTCCGTTCGGATTGTGCGGGGCGACCAGCACGTTGTAGGCCTCCGCCATGGTGGCGATGCGTTTCATCTCCGACGGACCGCCACAACGCGTGATATCCGGCATGACGATGTCACAAATGTGATTTTCAAAAACCGGGCGGAAATTGTGGCGGGTGTAATGCCGCTCGCCGACACAGATCGAGACATTGCCGGGCAATCGCTCGCGCAGGGCGCGCAAGGTGTCGGCATTTTCAGGTCCGGCCGGCTCTTCATACCACGTCATGCCAAGGGGCGCGAGGCGTTCGGCCATTTTCACCGCCATCTGACCGTTCATCATGGCGTGAGTCTCGATCATCATGTCCATCTCCGGGCCGACGGCATCACGCACCGCCTTGGTCACCTCGTAAGCCCGATCCTGCATCTCAGGGGTGAGCGCGAGGTTGGTATTCAGGTCCGTGCCGTAGAGGTAATTGGTGTGGGCGAAAGGATCAAACTTGAGTCCACCGAAACCAGCGGCCTTCACCTTGGCGGCTTGTCGTGCTTAGTCCTCCGGTGTGTGGCCGCCACCGGTGAAGCAATAATTCGCATACAGATCGATGGAAGTGCGGAAGGCTCCGCCGAGCAATTGATACGCAGGCACTCCGAGCACCTTGCCTTTGAGGTCGAGCAATGCCATGTCCAATCCGCTGATCGCGCACATCGAAGCGCCGAATGGCCCGAACCAGTTGAGGTCGCGGTAAAGTTTTGTCCAGATGAAACCCGTGCGCATCGGATCGAGTCCGATCACGCGTTCGCCGACATGGCGGGCGGCCACTTCAATGATGGGCGAACCCGGCCAGTTCGTGGCCTCGCCGACGCCTGTGTGCCCGGTGTCGGTGAATACCTTGAGCAGCGTCCAGTTGTATTTGACTCCTTCGACCAGCCAGACTTTTACTTCGGTGATTTTCATAATGCCTTGCTTCGTTTTCTCACATGATCCCTTAGGTATCAAAGGCTTCCCGTGCGCTCATGCCGGCCTCGATGGCTTTCTTGACCAGCTTCTCGCCGCGCGTCTTTTCCAAAGCCCTGCGCATCACCTCTTCTTCGACGGCGCGGGGCACGACACAAACCCCGTCGATGTCGCCGAAAACGATGTCGCCATCATGGATGGTCACCCCTCCCATTTCGATGGTCACCCGGAAGTCCACCACCTTCCCCCTCGGGGCCTGGTCTTGTGCGTAGCGACCGTAACTGAAAGTCGGGAATCCCATTTTCAAAATCCCCTCGGTGTCCCGGCTGTATCCATCGACCACAGCGCCCGCCGCGCCCAGGATGCTCGCCCGCGTGCTCATCAGTTCACCCCACAGGGCGTAGGTTGGTGAGGCTCCCGTGCAAATGTAGACCTCGTTGGCCTTCAAGTCATCGAGAGCTTCGAGCATGAGTCCGAAAGACCGCGCCATCACGCCGCCAGCTTTTCCATGGTAATCGGGGGAACCGACCACATCGGCCTCGAGCACGGTCATCGCCCGGCCGATCACGACCATGTCGTCGCGGAGCGGCTGGATCGCCGGCGGCAGGAACTGCCTTTGCTAACCCATTTGATCCATGATGTCGCCGACCACGGCGGTAAAAAGCTCGCGCCGGGCGGTCGCAAACAACTCGTCATCGTTTTTCCAGAGTGTGTCCATTGAGGGAAGATACGCAAACGGACCGTAACACCCATTCATGAATTGGGAGAGGCCCGAGGACAACCAGTGGCTACCGAAGCCGCAGCCATCCCCGGCCGCGACATAGCGGTTCCCAACCTGGCCGACGCTCTCCCGTGTTTGACATTTTCTCTTCCGTGACCTAGTTTCCCACCCCCGGCAAACCGGGTCACTTCCGACGGCGAGGTAGCCAAGTGGTAAGGCAGAGCTCTGCAAAAGCTCCATTCGCGGGTTCGATTCCCGCCCTCGCCTCCATGGAAGCCAACTCGGGAGGCTTTTGGTGCGTAGGTAGCTGGGCAGCTCGGTCCATGGGACCAATTTCACATCTTCTCCGGCACACGGATGCCGAGCAGACCGAGGCCGGTGCGGAGCACGGTGGCGGTCGCGCGGCAAAGCAGGAGGCGGGAGGCCCGGAAGGCGGCGGCGTCGGGTTTCAACACCGGGCAGGCTTCGTAGAAGGAATGGAAGGTGGTTGCCAGCTCGTAGAGGTAGTTTGCCAACAGGTTCGGGCGGAAATCGTCGAGCACGGATGGCACGGCTTCGGCAAAGCGGGCGAGTTTGAGCGCGAGGGCGAGTTCCGTCGGATCCTGGAGTTCCGGGACAATTTCCTTATCATCCACAGCGATGCCTTCGGCGGCGGCCTTGCGGAAGATGGCCTGGATACGCACGAAGGCATTCTGGAGGTAGGGCGCGGTGTTGCCTTGCAGCGAGAGCATCTTGTCCCACGAGAAAACGTAGTCGGTGAGGCGGTGCTGGGAGAGTTCGGCGTATTTGACCGCGCCGATGCCGACGATGGCGGCGATTTCCGCTTTCTCGTTCTCCGGCAGATCGGGATTCTTTGCTTCGATGGCGGCGCGGGCGCGTTCCACTGCCTCTGTTAGAACATCGGCGAGCTGGACATTGTCACCGGAACGCGTGCGCATGAGTTTGCGGTCCTCGCCGAGGATCGAACCAAAGGCGACATGCTGGCAACGGGCTCGTTTGCCCCAGCGTTTGGCGGCATCGAAGATCTGGCGAAAGTGCAATTGCTGCGGTGCGCCCACGACATACCAGATCTCATCGGCTTTCCATTCGCGGATGCGGAAGTCGAGCGTGGCGAGATCGGTAGTGGCGTAAAGGAATCCTCCATCGGCTTTGCGGATGATAGCGGGGTTGTCCTGCCAACCATCTTCCTTGTGCACCTTGAAGGGATCCTGTTCGGCGGGCAATTCGCCGCCGCTGAAGATGCAGACCGCGCCATCCGACTCGCGGGCCAGTCTGCTGGCGAGCATTTGTTCGACCATGGGCGCGAGGGCGTCGTTGTAATACGATTCGCCGAGCCAATGATCGAAGCGCACATCGAGTTGATCGTAGATGCCTTGCAGTCCGCGTTTGGTAAGCGCGACACATTCCCTCCAGATGGCGAGGTTTTCCTCGTCACCAGCCTGGAGTTTGACCAACTCTGCCTTGCAGGTCTCCATGACGGCGGGGTCGGCCTTGGCGGCGGCATTGGTCTCGCGGTAGAGGCGCAAGAGTTCGGTCACGGGATCCGAGGCGAGGGCATTTTCATCGCGGCGGGTTTTCCATCCGTGCAGGATCATGCCGAATTGGGTGCCCCAGTCGCCGATGTGGTTGTCGGTGATCACATGGTGACCGAGAAAACGCCCGATGCGGGCGAGTGAATCGCCGATGATCGTCGAACGGATGTGGCCGACGTGCATCGGCTTGGCCACATTGGGCGCGGAAAAATCGAGCACGATCACCTTGGGCGCCTTCACGGGAGCGACACCTGCCTTTTCATCGGTGGCAATGGTGGCCACGGCGGCGGCAAGAGCCGATGGTTCGAGGCGGAAATTGATGAATCCCGGACCGGCGATGGTCGGTTCGGCGCAGAGGCCGGAGCCATTGAATGCGCCGGTGATGCGGCCCGCCAACTCGCGCGGGCTGGTCTTCGCCGCTTTGGCGAGGATCATGGCGACATTCGTCTGGTAGTCCCCGAAGCGCGCGTCCTGCGCGGCCACCACTTCGACGGGCAGATTTTCCGGCACGTCGATGCCGGCGCTGGCGAGGGCGTTCACGAGTCGGGATTGCAGTTGCGCTGGGAAGTCCATGGTCTGGTGCGGGAAGAACGGGAAACTTGGCACAATGTGCCTTTGCTGGCCACCGGGGAATCAAAGAAAAACCCAGAGAGCAGTATGCGTTTCTGATTGCTCGGCCTTCTCACAACAACAAGGAGCATGGGCGTCCCGTTCGGGAGCGGGAGGGGCGTGGGCAATATGCCCGCGCTCATGCTCTTTTCTCTTGTGAAGGCGAGGGTCGCCCGGCCAGTCGGATGCTGGATCGCGAAAATAGACAGCAGCCAGCTCACCTCGCCCACTCGCCGGCGGCAGTGCTGAGCACGGGAAGTTGGCCGCGTCCGGTGGGCACGTAGTCGGTTTTCCCCATCGCACCGTAAAGGGGAACTCCGACGGCGGAGCGCCATTTTGCGCTCATGCTTTCGCCGGTATGGCAACCCCAGCTTTTGCAAAACGCCTTCTTGTCGAAAGCAGAGCGGCTGAGCTTTTTCAAATCCCGCTCGTGCAGCCAGGTGCCCGAAGTCCCGCTGATTTCCGAGCTGTAGTCGAACATGAAGCAGTATTTATTCGAGTGGCCGAAGAAATCGAAGGAGACGATTTTGTTGGAGCCGCGGTTGTTGCCCCGATTGATGTAACTGATCAATTCGTCCTGATTGTTGAACCAAACTAGGCGCACTCCGCGTTTGGCGGCGAGGTTCTGCACATAGGCGGTGAGGGGTTTGCCTTCTTCACCGGCACGGCGCTGGTAGGCCGGACGATAGACCAGCCAAGTGATCGAGGAAGGCGGAACACCAAGACCGATGAGCTGGCGTGTGCGCACGTTGGAGGCGGCGAGGAAATTCGCCCACCAGCGGTCGTGTTGCTGGTGACGGTAGCGCAGCACTTCCCAACGCCGGATGGCTGGACCGCCCGCGAGTATGAGATATTCACCCTGGAGGCGTTTGACGGCGGCGGTGTTTTCCGGCGTTCCTGCGACGGCGGGTTCCTGGGCCAGTGGGTCCGAGTTTTGCGCGGACAAGGAGCCGAACGGAAGCAACAGAGCCGTCAGGAGGAGACAGAGGAGAGAAAGTCGGGAGGAATTCATCGCCGGGATCCCTAGCGGTTTCCCGCCCCGCTGGCAAGGAGGAAAAAGCCGGAGGGAGGGATTCGCGTTCTGTAGAGGTGGGTTGTGCAACGCCTTCGCGTTCCGGGGAGGGGATATCGCGGCTCGCAAGAGGTGCCGTCAAGGGCAACGCAATCCGGTCAAGGCCCTGTGGATTGCCTCAAGCTTGTCCATAAAGTCCTCATCATGTGGAGAAAAATCCGGATAACCCGGAGCCATGCTGCCGAGGTATGGCCAGTGCTTCCAAGAAGGAACAAAGCCATCCTTTTGCGGATTCTCGAGAACGTAGGCGATGGTTGCCGGAAGCCCCTCAGGCCCCGATTCTTTTTCCACGAGCAGATGGTCGTATGCTTGCTTCTGAAAGGTTGAGCCTTTCTCCTTCAGCGCGCGGTTGAAGTGTTTCCGCAAGAATGCCATGGCTCGTAGTTGATGGGAATCCTCCGCACAGCCCTTGAGCAGGACGTGCGTGTGGTCGGGCATGAGCACATAGGCGGGACACAACATGTGGTATCGGCAAACTCTGTGGAGGAGCACTTCTCTCCAGCGGAGATGGAGATCTGGTGACAACCATCCGGTTCTGCGATTGCGAATCGTCATGGTCCAATGCACCCAAGTATATCCAGAATAGGCCTGCTCGGGCAAACGCTTGAGATAGTCTCGCGGGCGGTCTTCATCCATAAGCACGACGAGATCTGCAGCGGATCGCTTGGCCATTTGCAAGACGAATCCGCATTTTTTGGATTGGTGTATCAAGATTGCTGGCTTGGCGGGGATGGAGCGTCCTTCGCCCGGCACCGGAAGAGGTGCCGCTAAGGGGAGACCTCAAGTCGTAGCGGAACGCCTTCGCGTTCCGGGGAGGAGACCTCGCGGCTCGGGAGAGGTGGCGCGTGCTCTCCCCGGCACCGGAAGAGGCGCCGCTATCGGAAACGTCTCACGTTTTTCTCAACCCTTCACGCGTCGAAGACACAACCAATTGCCAATCCCGGGACTGTGAAATTTCCTCCGCTTGAAATGGCAGGGAAAGAAGCGAGACTGCCGAACCTACGCCATGCCCCCTACTGAAAATTCCCCCACCGCGCCATCCGCGAGCCAAGAGGTCTTGGTGGCCGGTTACCTGAGTTCCGGCAACGGGCTCGGCGAAACCGGGCGGGCGGTCGCACGTGCTTTCGGCGAGGCCGGATTAAAGGTCAGAGAATATGTCATTAGCCAAGACCACGCACATCGCCTCGAAGGACAGGAAGACGCGGCTTTGCCGGGACATGACCACTGCCCGTTGGTGGCGTGTATGAATGCCGATAATTTGCCCCGATTGATCCGTCAGCTCGGGATAGAGGAAACGAGTCGCCGCAGGGTCATTGGGGTTTGGTTTTGGGAGACGGAATCTCCCCCGGCGTATGCGGATAAGGCTTATCCGCTGGTCGATGAAATCTGGACGGCAAGCGAGTTCACGCGCGGTGCATTCCTGCGGAATTCGCCCGTGCCGGTGCGTGTCTTTCACCATCCCGTCGATGTCACCGCCCTCGAGTCTGCGGTCGTGCCGGATGCCTACACGTGGCCGGGCAAGTTCGTCTATTCCTTTACCTTTGACTATCACAGCGGGTTTGACCGGAAGAACCCCCAGGCAGTCTGCGCAGCATTCCGGACAGCTTTTCCAGAGCCCGGCCTTGCCCTGCCTTGCGGACGAGTTCCCATGTTGGTGATCAAATCGGTCGGCGGGAATAAATTTCGGATCGAGTCGGAGGAACTTGTGCGCGCGGGCGGGGGTAGGCCGGACATCCTTTTTCTCGACGCATTTGTTTCGTCAGCGGATCGGGACGGCTTGGCAAGGCGGGCCGATGCCGTTGTCTCCCTGCACCGTTCGGAAGGACTTGGCTTGACCCTCCTGGAGGCCATGGCTTTGGGCAAACCTTGTATCGCCACCGGCTATTCCGGCAATCTCGCCTTTATGAATGAGGAAAATAGTTTTCTGGTGCGCTACCATCTCAAGGCGGTTGGGCCGGGCAGTATTCATTACCCGGTTGATGATTTTTGGGCCGAACCTGATACCGCAGACGCGGCCGAGTTGATCCTCAAGGTTGCCCGCGAGCCGGAGCACGCCATGGCCGTAGGCTCGCGAGCCCGGGAGCAGGTGCGGGCGCGTCATACCCACGCGGCGGTTGGGTTGGAATTGGCGCGGTCCCTCGCGGAGTTGTCGGCCAGCCCGACGCGCGTGAAAGATTATTCCAGTTTGATCTCAACGCACGCACGGGCCGGAAAGGTATTGTCCGACTTGGAGGCGGGGATCAAACAGAGACGTGCCCAAAGTAAATCCTCCCGCAATGGTTCCCCGAACTCCGGGACCATCGAAGATGTCTACTCGGAAATGCTCGAACTGGTGAAGGCGCAGCGGCTGATCCGCCAGTCCATCAAGGAAAAAGAAGATCAGCTAAACCAGCGCATCGCTTATCTGGAGAAGATTATCCAGAGCCTCGTCAAGCAGCAGCAGGATGGTTGAATGCGTCAAGTCCCGAGCGGCAGCCAATCCTGCGGTCGGTGGAAATCGGGTTGGCCGGGCGAGCCGGGCGAGGGTGCGGCAAAGGTGGCAAATTTCTGACGTGGGTCGTTGCCTAAGCAGAAGGTGGCATTACCTCGCCACTGCGCTGGATCGGAGCCGATGGCTTCGGTCAGAGAGGCGAGGGGAATACGCAGGCGGGCTTCCCAATGGGCGATGCCTTCGAGGGCCTCGGTGGTCACGCCCGGCAAAGGAAAGTTTTCCACAAGCGCGCGCCCGCGCGGGGCTTCGAAGAGACACGACCACCAGGCTCCATTGGGCGCGAGATTGAATTCCATGTAGTGGCCGTTCTGTGGATTGGCTAGGAAAAGTTCCGCGCAATCGTGTTGCCAGAGTCCTTCGTGGAATTCCCCGGATGCTGAACCGATGAGCGACGATGGTGTTTTGCGGGCGGTGACGAGCAACTCGATGTATTCACCCGGTTCGATGACGATGCGGAAAGCGGGCTGCGCTTCTAGGGGTGCGCCGCTCCAGTCGGTGTGGATGGTATTGAATCGCGGCCGTTCAGCCGGAGCCTGGACGGGCAAGTGGGACGGTTGGTCCATGGCGCGGGGGTTGGGTGTCGCCTTGTGATTAATAGCTGCGGGCCCAGAGGGCGCGGCGGGTGGTCGACCGTCCGGTGAGGAGACATGGCGCTTCCGGCCACGAGCGCGGCGAGCCACCGGCTTCGTCGAAAGGCAAACACCGGATGGTGATGCGGAGACGTTTGGCCATGGCCTCCTCCTCTTCGGTTGAACCATCCCACGGAACCACCATCCATTGACCGGGACCGGAGTCGGCGAAGTTCGCCTCGAAAGCGGCGAGATCGGCACACTCAACCATGTTCGCGTCGCGTAGGGCGGTCGCGCGCTCTAACAAACTCGCTTGCACCTCGGCCAGCAGTTCGGGCACGGTGCGGAGGAAATCCTCGCGGCTGACGAATTCCTTCTGCGCCACCGCTTGGTCGCGGCGTTGCAGGCAGACCTTGCGGGTTTCCAGATCGCGCGGGCCGACTTCGATGCGGATGGGCACACCTTTCTTGATCCATTCCCATCTCTTCGTGCCTCCATTGAGGTCGCGTGTGTCGACATGGACGCGGATCGGTTCGCCGTCCCAGAGAATGCGGCGCAGGGTTTCGGCGAGGGCATGGCAGGAATCGATCACGGCCTGGCGTGTATCTTCCTTCGGCGTGACCGGCAGAATCACAATCTGGCTGGGCGCGACTTTCGGCGGGATGATCACACCATCATCATCACCGTGGGCCATGATGAGCGTGCCAATCATCCGGGTGGAGACACCCCATGAGGTCGTCCACGCATGCTGGCGGGTGTTGTCGCGTCCGACGAATGAGATATCCTGCGCCTTGGCGAAATTCTGGCCGAGGAAGTGGCTGGTGCCAGCCTGGATGGACTTGCGATCCTGCACCATGGCTTCAACGGTCAGGGTCATGTCCGCGCCCGGGAATCGTTCGCTCTCGGTCTTTTCGCCGGCGATGACGGGAATGGCCAGCCAGTCGCGGAGGAATTCCGCATAGACTTTGTGCATTAGTTTTGTTTCGACAATCGCTTCCTCCGCCGTCTCGTGCGCCGTATGGCCTTCCTGCCAAAGGAATTCGGCTGTGCGCAGGAACAAGCGCGGGCGCATCTCCCAGCGCATGACATTCGCCCACTGGTTGATGAGCAATGGCAAATCGCGGTAACTCTGCGTCCAGCGCGCGAAGGCAGCGCCGATCACCGTCTCCGAAGTCGGGCGGATGACAAACGGTTCGGTCAGTTCGCCCGTGGGCACGAGTTTGGTCGTGCCGTCCGGCTGCTTTTGTTTTTCCAAACGATGGTGCGTGACGACCGCACATTCGGTGGCAAAACCCTCCGCGTGTTCGGCTTCTTTTTCGAGATAGGACAACGGGATGAGCAACGGGAAATAGGCGTTCTGGTGGCCGGTCTCTTTGAAGCGGCGGTCGAGGGTCTTCTGGATCAATTCCCAGATGCCGTAGCCCCAGGGTTTGATGACCATACATCCGCGGACCTCGGAGTTTTCGGCGAGATCGGCGGCGCGCACGACCTGCTGATACCATTCGGGGAAATCTTCGGCGCGGGTGGGAGAAATGGCGGTGGATGCGTTCGATGCCATGGGAAATTCGGGAAAGACCGGATCATCCGCTCGGTTGACCTTCGCGCCAAGGGATTTCTCTCTTTGTCAGCGGATAATGCGAAGAAAATTCGCGACCGGGAATGCCGCTTGAGGAGCGGGGAAATCCGCGCATGTTGATCCATGGAGCCGTCGGCCCCCACCTTGCCTCCGCCGAAACGCCGACGCTTTTTCACTTGGCGGCGATGTGTGTTCGCTTTCCTCGCAGCTTTGCCTTGCCTCTGGCTGGGCGGAGTCGGGGTGCTCTCGGGTTGGCAACTGGCCCGTCCGCCCGGCCGGGAAGCCGGCGAACAACAGCGCCGCGAAATGGCCGATCCCACCCGAATCGGCTTGCGCGTGCAATCGGCCCGCACGGGCTCCGGCATTCCCTATTTTCTAGTCACTCCCGACCCGGTGGCAGGTCCGGGCGAACGCGGGGCCAAACTCCGCGCCGAACTCGCCGCCATGGGCGAGACCCTGCCCGCCTACGGGTTCACCGACGCCACCATGGTCCTCCTGCACGGTCGCAACTCCTCGAAAGATCGTCTTCTGGGCGTGGCCGAGCGCTTCGCTGCCTCGGGATTTCGTTGTTTGATTCCCGATCTGCCCGGTCATGGGGAGTTAAAAGACCGGGGCTGCGGCTACGGAGCCGGTGCGGGCGAGGCGGGGCTGGCCCGTGAAGTCGCGGACGACGCCACCGCACGCTTCTCGTTGCCGACCGATCAACCCCGCCTGCTCTGGGGTTTTTCCATGGGTGGGTCGTTCGCCATTCATGCTGCCGCTGCCGAGCCGGCAGACTGGGCCGGGTTGGTGGTGGTGGCCAGTTTTGCCAGACTGGACGAGGTCGTGATCCCGCATCTGGCCCGATGGAGCGGCCCCGGTTTGAAGATTTCCCGTCGGGTGGCCGGTTGGGCTGCCAGCCAAGCGGGCGGACTCGAACCCTGGAAAGTGCGCCCCGCCACCGCCGCGGCGAAAACCACCACACCGACCCTCATCCTGCACGGCGACGAGGACCCATTTATCCCGGTTAGCCAAGGCCGCCGCCTTTTCGAATCCCTCGGTGCCCGCGATAAGAGCTGGGTTGAGGTCAAAGGTGCCAACCATT
Source organism: Verrucomicrobiales bacterium (assembly GCA_046075565.1). Classification (GTDB taxonomy): domain Bacteria; phylum Verrucomicrobiota; class Verrucomicrobiia; order Verrucomicrobiales; family SLCJ01; genus JBJTQJ01. The sequence continues at coordinate 40,897 of JBJTQJ010000021.1, forward strand.
GGACCGTGCTGGGCACACCCCAGCCGGTTTACGCCGAAATGACCCGATGGGCCCGCCAGCATGCCCGAAGCTGGACGCCGCCCGAGACCAGTTGACCGGATTTGGGCGGCCGAAATCGTCGATGCGGGCGGAATTCCCGGTCTTTTGGAGAAAAATGACGGTTTTTTGAGATTTATCTTGCCTCACCACTGGAAAAAATCGCAAACGGGGATGTATTTCCCTGTCCCAACCAACCGAACACCTAACCAACCAACACGATCCATGGATGCCACCGACAAAAGCAAACAGTTCCTCTTCTGGGGATGTTTCATCGCCCTCATCACCACCGCCTTCGCCTTTATCACGCGGGCCTTCCTTGTGAACGACCCCTCGCTCTGGCCGGCTGAACTCGGTCTGGATAAAGTCAAAGCTCAGGAACTCTTTGGCGCCGGGATTTGGCCGTTCGCCATCTCGATCATTCTTTTCAGTCTTTTCATCGACAAGGTCGGCTACCGGGCTGCCATGTTCTTCAGCTTCATCTGTTACGCGATTTATGCCGTGCTTGCGCTTCAAGCTTATTCCGTCCTGCACCCGGGCGGAGCAACCCTCGATGGCGACGCCCTCACCGCCGCCCGCGCGAAAGCTTGGACCCTGCTTTACACCGGGTCCATCATCCTCGGTTTGGGCAACGGCACCGTTGAGGCTTTCATCAACCCAGTCGTCGCCACTCTCTTCAACCGCGATAAGACCAAATGGCTCAACATCCTCCACGCCGGATGGCCGGGCGGTCTCGTGCTCGGTGGCCTTCTCACCATGGCTCTCGGCTCACAAGTTGCCTCCGACTGGCGTGTGCTCGTTTACATCATTGCCATTCCCTCGGTCGTCTATCTGGTGATGCTTGCGAAAGCGAAATTCCCCGTCAACGAGCGCGTCGCGGCCGGCACTTCCTATCGCGAGATGCTCGGTGAATTCGGAGTGCTCGGCGCTGCCATCGCCAGCTTCCTCGTGGTCAAGCAGCTCGGCGGTGTCCTAGGTCTTTCCCCCGCCATCACCTGGACGCTCGTTGTCGCCTGTGTTGTTGCTTACGGCATTTACTGCAAATCGCTCGGACGCCCGCTCCTGTTCTTCCTCTGCATCATCATGATGCCCCTGGCCACCACCGAACTTGGAACCGACGGCGCCATCACTGGCATCATGGAAGAGCCGCTCAAACTGGCCGGCCACCACCCGCTCTGGGTGCTCATCTACACGTCCGCCATCATGATGGTCCTGCGTTTCTTCGCCGGTCCCATTGTGCACAAGCTCACGCCCCTCGGCCTCCTAGCGGCCTGTGCCGCCCTCGCTTGTGTCGGCCTCTTCCTGCTCTCCAAGGCCACCGGACTGGTCATGATCTTCGCCGCAGCCACTCTCTATGGGGTGGCCAAGACATTCTTCTGGCCCACAACCCTCGGTGTTGTGGCGGAGCAAACCCCGAAGGGTGGTGCCCTTACCCTCAACGCCATCGCCGGCATCGGCATGCTCGCCGTGGGCGTGATTGGCGGACCACTCATCGGTCACATGCAGGAGAAGTCCGCTCAGACAGCCATCGAGAAAGAACTCCCCGCCGGCACCTACGCCAAGGTCTCTGCGGAGAGCAGCTACTTCCTCGGCAAATACCAAGCGGTTGATGAAGGAAAGGTGAAAGCCCTTCCGGAAGCCGAAGCGGCCAAAGTCGGCGAGGTTGCCAAACACGCCAAACAAGGCTCCCTGGCCAAAGTCATCGTTTTCCCCGCCTTCATGCTGGTGTGCTATCTGGTGCTGATCGTCTATTTCAAATCCCGCGGCGGTTACAAGGCGGTGCATATCGGCGAAGCCAACCACTGATCCATCTCCCCCATTCCCCGAGATAGAGACATCCCGACCCACCCCGGGGGCCGATTCGGCCTCCGGGGTTTTTGCTTTCCGGGTCGTTTGGAGCGAATCAATTTCGAGACCCGGCGGGAAAAATGCCAATTTAGCTCTCCAAGGCAGGTTCTGCACTTGACACGGCGGGCGTAATCTGGTGCAATCGTCCCACTATGCCCCCATTTACCCGGATTCTTGCCGGAGCTTGCGCCGCGCTTCTCTGCGCGCACCCACTCCTGGCCCAGCAAAAAACCGCTCCCGACGCGGCGAAATTGCGCGCCTACGCCCTTGAGGTGGACAAACGGATCGCCGCCCATTTCCAGAAGAACGGATTGGCCGTGCCCGCCGATGCCGACCCCGGCACCCTGCTCCGCCGCACCTATCTCGTGGCCGTTGGCCGTATCCCGACGCTGGAAGAAACCCGCTCCTATCTCGCGGATCCCGCGCCCGACAAACACGCGCTCCTCGTCGAGAGGCTCATGGCCTCGCCCGGTTACGCGAGCCACATGAGCAACTGGCTTGGTGACCTCCTGCGCGTGAAGGACCAATTCACCAACAATGTCTCCGCCGCGCCCTATGTCCACTACCTGCGCGAGTCGGTGGCCTCGAATAAATCTTGGGACCAACTCTCCACCGAATTGCTGACCGCCGCAGGCAACGGCTGGAATGGAGCCCCGCAAATCGGATACTTCGTGCGCGACAAGGGCATGCCCCTCGACAATGTCGCCAACACCATGCGCATCTTCCTCGGAACCCGCATGGAATGCGCCCAATGCCACGACCATCCCTTCGGCGATTGGGATCGGCGCGACTTCTACGAATTGGCGGCATTCTTCCATGGCATCGACGGCAAGAACGAATCCGTTCAACGCGCAGCTCAGCGCATCGCGCGCGGCGAAAGCGAAAAAGAAGGCCGACGTCCCAAACAGGAAGACCGACAACTCGCCGATCTGATCGACTTTCTCGGCGGGAATGCCCACTACTTCACCGTGGCCGGTGGAGGACGTGGCAACATTCCCTTGCCCGCCGACTACCAATACCGCGATGGAAAACCGGGTGAAGTCGTCGCCGCGCGTGCACCTTACGGTCCCACCATGCGCATGTCTTCCCGCCGCGAGGGAGATGATGGCCGCCTGCGCTTCGTGAAATGGATGACCGATGCGGAGAACCCACAATTCTCGCAGATCATTGCCAACCGCATGTGGAAACGCAGCATGGGCCGCGGTGTCTATGAACCGGTCGATGAATACGTTCCCGCCGCCGAAACCAGCGCCCCGGAACTGATGAAATACCTTGCTTCGCTCATGCGCGAACTCGGCCACGACCTACGCGCTTACCAACAGGTATTGCTACTCACTCGCACCTTCCGCTTTGACACCAGCCCGCAACAATCCGAAGCGAACACTCCCGCCTCACTGGCCGGTCGCCAGATCAACCGCCTCGCCGCCGAACAAATCTGGGACTCCCTGCTCGTGCTCAAGGCCGGCGACCCCGACGCTCTTCCCGTCCGCTCTTTTGGCGACAGCGTCATCTATCGCGGAAGAGTTATCAAGGGCGGCGAACTGACCATGGGCAAACTCCAAACCGACCTTCTGGCGATAAAGGATCCCGCCGACTACATCCGCTATGCCAAGGATCTGCTCGCCAATTCCACGGGTGCCAGTAAATCGGACATGATGATGATGTCGGGTGGCGTGAGTGGCGGCGTCAAAGGCCTCGCCCGCGCCTCCGAGTTGCCCATCCCGCCGCCCGGTGACCATTTCCTCCGCCGCTTCGGCGCTTCCGACCGCGAGGTCATTGAAGGCGGCACCAAGGAAGGCACCGTCCCGCAAGTGCTCGCACTGGTGAATGGAGAAGTGCAGAACCTTCTCGTGGAAAATGACAAGGCTGAAATCTTCCGCCACCTCGCCGCCGCACCCGACGACGAAGCCCGCGTGCGCGTGCTCTTCCTCTCGACCCTTGCCCGTGAACCGGATCCCGGTGAAATGGATCTCATGCTTCTCCATGTCGCGGAAGCCGGACCCGACCGTGCGTGGCACAACCTGCTCGCCTCCCTTCTCTGCACACACGAGTTTCTCTTCCTGCGTTGAAACTGCTAACACAATCCAGCCACTCAGCCTTGATAGGAAAATGAAACCACGAATGGACACGAATGGGCACGAATTTTTAGGGAATCTAGATTGTTCTCCGCTCCCTCCGTTGCGTGAGCGCCGCTCATTGCATGACTTTCTGATGTTGAATCTTTCATTCGTGTCACTTCGTGTCCATTCGTGGTTGTTAAGCTAAATCCCCCCCTCCCATTATGTCTCTCGAATCCGATCTCCGTCGCCAGGACGACTTCACCCGCCGGCAGTTCATCACGCGGGCGGCGCGTTCTTACCTAGGCGTCACGCTCCTGCCGCTCGTCTATCGTTCGCTCGCTTCGCCCGGTTGGGGCGCGCCCGGAGCAAAGGTCCCCGGCGGCAAAGCCGAACATGTCATCTTCCTTAACATGAACGGCGGCATGAGCCACCTCGATACCTTCGACCCGAAACCCCGCCGCAGCGAAGTGCAAGGGCCGGTCAAGGTGCTCGATTCGAAAGCCCCCGGCGTCCAGGTCAGCGAATACCTGCCGCAAACCGCCACCGTCATGGACAAGGTCTGTGTCATCAATTCGATGACCTCGATCAATGGTGCACACGAGCGCGGCCAGTATGTCATGCATACGAGTTACGCGCCCTTGGGTACCATCGTCCACCCTGCCATCGGTTCGTGGGTTGTGCGGTTGGCCGATCGCCGCAATCAGAATCTGCCCGGTTTTGTTACCATCGGCACCGGCCCGGAAGTCGGCTCTGGCGGTTGGATGGGCTCGAAATATTCCGCGGTGCCCGTGCTCGATCCCGACCAAGGTCTCGCCAATAGCAAACGCCCCGCCGCTGTCAGCGCGAACGAATTCCGCGACCGCCTCGTCATGGCCGACGAACTGAACAAACGCTTCCACAAACAATACCGGCACGGCGATGTGAAAGGCTACGAAGATCTCTATGCCGAAGCCACCCGCCTCATGACCTCGGAGGATCTTGCCGCCTTCGATCTCTCGAAGGAGAAAGAGACGACACGCGAAGCCTACGGCAAAAGCCGCTTCGGTCAGGGTTGTTTGCTCGCGCGCCGCCTCGTGGAAAAAGGCGTGCGTTTTGTCGAAGTCACCCTCGGCGGGTGGGACACCCACTACGACAACTTCACCGCCGTCAAAGCCCGCTGCGACGACTTCGACCGCGCCTACGCCAGCTTGCTCAAGGAACTCTCCGACCGCAACCTGCTCGATTCGACGCTGGTTGTCGTTGGCACCGAGTTCGGACGTACCCCCACCATCCAGGTCGAACACAACGATGGTCGCGACCACCATCCTTCCGCTTTCACCTGCCTCATGGCCGGCGGCGGCGTGACCGGCGGGCAAAAATACGGGGAAACCGACACCCGCGGCGAACGGGTAAAAGACAAACCCGTCAGCTTGGAGGACTTCAACGCCACCATCGCCTACGCACTTCGTCTTCCGCACGAAGAAGTGCACATGTCACCGAGCGGCCGACCCTTTACGATGGCCAACAAAGGAAAACCCGTGACGGGTATTTTCGGATAAGCTCAAAGGGATCTTGCCTGCGCGGCAAGCCGCCTCCCGCGGCCTTCCAGAGTCCGTGGGCCCATGCTCTCACGCGAGCCCTGATTTATCGAGCACGGCCTGCAGATTCTCCGGCAAAGGAGCAGTGACGCGCAGGCTTTTGCCGGTGACAGGATGGGTGAAGGCCAGTCGCGAAGCGTGAAGGAAAATCCGTTTGAGCCCGAGTTCTTTTTTCGCCCAGCGGTTGAGGGCGAAGTCGCCATAGACATCGTCGCCGAGCACGGGATGGCTGCGGCTAGCCGCCTGCACCCGGATCTGATGGGTGCGACCGGTGACGAGTTCGATTTCGATGAAGGAGAGGCGAAGCGAGGGCTGTTGGCGCAAGGCGCGGAAATGCAGCTCGGCATTGATAGGTGCCCCGGGCACGACGGTCGTGCGCACTTTGCCGCGTCCGCGCGCGAACCCGAGGGCATCTTTCCAATCCCCGTGCGGGCGGGTGGGGCCGGAGACAACCGCGTGGTAGGATTTGCCGACTTTTCCCGCTTCGAAAGCCGCACGCAGGGCCATGGCGGTGGATTCATCGCGGGCCGCAAGCAGGCAACCCGAGGTGTCCTGGTCGATGCGGTGGATCAACCAGACGGGGCCCGCCGGGCCATCGAAGCGGCGGGCTTCCTCCCGGTAGGTGCCTTGGAAAGCGGATGGCGCGGATACGGGGCCCGGATTCGGGTGCGAGAGAGTGCCCGGCGGTTTATCGACGACGATGATGTGTTCATCGCTCCACAAGACGAGGCAGGAGGTGGGTGGAACAGGTTGGGCCATGCAGGCGGTATCCATCGCCCCGATGCGGGGAGACTGCAAAGCCGGAATCTTTGGGGTGCAGGACGAAACAGACATCTCTGCCGCATTCCTCCCTCGCTGGAGTTCCGGGTTTACCCGGCCCGCGCGAGTCCCCATCGGCCATGAGCCGCCTGAAGGCGGAACTCCAACGCGGGAGGACAAGAGGCAGGCCAAGCCGTTCCGGTTCACGCCTTGTCTTTTTGTCCCGCACCCGAATCTCGCGGAAACCGACGTCTGTGATTGACGCCCCGCCGTTCTGTTCCCTATCTTTGGGTCCCATCCCGATAATCCCATGACCCAATCCGCCCGTGCGTTCAGTGAAAAAAAGGCCGCGGTGGTCCGCTTTGCGGGCGACTCCGGCGATGGTATGCAGGTTGTTGGCGAGCGATTCACCGACACCAGCGTTACCGTGCCCAATGCCATCGCGACCTTTCCCGATTATCCGGCGGAAATCCGCGCTCCCGTCGGCACCATCGCCGGGGTCTCGGCTTTCCAAGTTCACTTCGGTAGCCAGACCGTATTGACCCCGGGCGATGAACCGGACGCGCTCGTGGCCATGAACCCGGCAGCGCTGGCCGTGCATCTCTGCGATCTCGCCGAAGGTGGTCTGCTTATCGTGAACTCTTCATCCTTTACCGAGGAAAATCTGAAGATGGCGGGCTTCGCCAGCAATCCGCTTGATGATGATTCGCTGCGCAAAAAATACGAACTGGTTTCCATCGACGTCAGCGGCCTCACCTTGGAGGCGCTTAAGGAAAACCCGATTACACAAAAGGAAAAACTCCGCACCAAGAACTTCTTCGCCCTCGGATTCTCCTACTGGGTTTACGGTCGTCCCCTTGAGCCGACCATCAAGTTCATCACGGACAAGTGGGGGAAAAAGGCGCCCGATGTGGCCGCCGCCAACGTCGCCGTGCTCAAAGCCGGTTATTTCCTCGGCGAAACCACCGAGATCACGCGCAACCGCTACATGATTGCCCGTGCGGAAGTCGAACCGGGCACCTATCGGAAAATCTCCGGCAATGAAGCGGCCGCATTGGGGCTGATTGCCGCCGCAAAAAAAGCCGGACGTGAGATGCTTTTCGCCGGTTATCCGATCACACCCGCATCATCGGTGCTGGAAGCGCTGGCTTCATTCAAACACTTCGGCGTGAAGACCGTGCAAGCGGAGGATGAAATCGCCGCCATCGGGGTGGCGATTGGTGGAAGCTTCGCCGGCAAGATCGGTGTTACCGCCACCAGCGGACCCGGGATGTGCTTGAAGAGCGAATTCATCGGCCTTGCCATCTCGACCGAGTTGCCGCTCGTCATTCTGAATATCCAACGCGGCGGACCCAGCACCGGCCTGCCCACCAAGACCGAGCAATCGGATTTGTTGCAAGCCCTCTACGGTCGCCATGGCGAAAGCCCGCTGCCCATCGTCGCGGCCAATTCACCCTCCGATTGTTTCCGCGCCGCTTTCGAGGCCGTGCGCATCGCGCTCGAATACTCCACGCCTGTCATTCTGCTTTCCGATGGTTATCTCGCCAATGGCTCCGAGCCATGGAAGATCCCGGATGAAGCGGACTTGCCCGCCATCGTGAAACCCTTCGCCGATCCTTCGAAGCCTTATGTCACCTTCGCGCGGGACCCTGTGACACTCGCCCGCACCCAGGCCATTCCCGGCCAACCCGGATTGGAACACCGCATCGGTGGCCTCGAGAAAAATGAAAAAGGCGGCATCAGCTACGATGCGGAAAACCACAGCGTGATGACCGGGCTGCGCGCGGCGAAAGTCGCGGCTGTTTCCAAGTCCATTCCACCGATGAATGTCTTCGGCGAACGCACGGGCAAAGTGCTCGTGCTCGGATGGGGTGGCACCCACGGCGCGATCACCACCGCAGTGCAAACGCTGCAAGCGGAAGGATTTTCCGTATCCAGCGCCAGCGTGCGTTACCTCAACCCGCTGCCGCCTGATTTGGGTGACCTCATCAAAGGCTTCGACAAGGTTCTCGTCCCCGAACTCAACCTCGGCCAGTTGTCCTTCATCATCCGTTCGATCTATCTGGTGGATGCCATCTCCATGGGCAAGGTTAAAGGCCGGCCCTTCAAGGTGTCCGAAATCCGCGAACGCATCCTCGAAATCCTCAACCATTGATTCCCATGTCCGAAGCACTTCAAACCCAACCAGATCGTCCCGCGCTCACGCGCATGGATTTTGTGCCTCCCGGCGATGTGCGATGGTGCCCTGGCTGCGGGGACTACGCCATCCTCAATTCCCTGCAACGCACCTTGCCGGAGTTGGGAATTCCGCGGGAGAATTATGTCATCATCTCCGGCATCGGTTGCTCCAGCCGTTTCCCCTACTACATGCAGACTTATGGGTTCCACACCATTCACGGGCGCGCGCCATCGGTCGCCACCGGGGTCAAGGTGGCGAATCCGGATCTCTCCGTGTGGTTGGTCACCGGTGATGGCGACGGACTGAGCATTGGCGGCAATCATTTGCTCCATCTGCTCCGCCGCAACCTCGATGTCACGGTTCTTCTTTTCAATAACCGCATCTACGGACTCACCAAAGGCCAATACAGCCCGACCTCGCCCGCGGGCACACGCACGAAGACGACGCCGTCGGGTTCGATCGACCATCCGATCAATCCCATCCTCTTCGCTCTCGGTGCGGAAGCCACCTTCATCGCCCGCACGATTGACAACAACCCGAAACACATGGTCGAGACGTTCAAAGCCGCCCATGCCCACAAGGGGGTTTCGTTCGTCGAAATCATGCAGAACTGCGTGATTTTCAACGACGGCGCATGGGATCCCATCTACGCGAAAGAGAACCGGGAAATGAATCTGCTTCCGCTTGAAGCGGGCAAACCCTTGCTGTTCGGCAAAAACAAGGAGAAGGGCATCCGCCTCAACGGGCTCATGCCGGAAATCGTGGACGCGGGATCTCCAGATATCTTCACCCACCAGCCCGACCATTCCAGCCCGTTGTATTCCCAAATGCTGGCCGATTTCGGCCTGCCGGATTTCCCCACGCCCATCGGTGTGATCCGCCAGATCCAGCGGCCGACCTACGAAGCCATGATCGAGGAGCAAACCCAAGCCGCCAAAGCAAAACGCGGCGAAGGCAGTTGGGGGGAATTGCTCCACGGAGACTCGACCTGGACGGTGGAGTGAGGAGGGGGCGCCACGCATTGGCTCTCCCGAATTCATCTCGTTCTCACTGACCGCTGGGGACAGCGGTCCCTGCCTGTCGAATGGAAGGTTGCGCCTCATGGCCGTGCGCCGCCATCGCCCTTCGACTCCACCGGCCGAACAATATAGGCAGGGACGTTTGTCTCAAACGTCCGCAGGAGAGGAGCAACAACATCCCCCGGCCCGGCCTGCCGGGGACGCCGGTCGCCAGAAACTCCCTTCGCCGACGCATCTCCCACATGATGGGCGCCCATGCGCCCGGCAACAACCGCCTTCCCGGTTGAACGCGTGCCGGATCCGGCGCAAGATTGTCGTCCATGGGCTGCGGATGCGAGCAAAAGGACCAACCATCCCTGCCGGTGGAGACACCGGTCGGACCGTCCTGCTGTGGCGGCGCGCCTGAACCAACCGTCCCTGCTGCCGGTGATTCCTGTGGCACGCCCGCCGGCCGCCCGGATTGGCTGCTGCGCTTCGGTCTGCTCGGTTGCGCGCTCGCCTGCTTTTTCCGCTTCGCCGTCCCGGCGCAGATGTTGGCTCCGAAGTTGCATCATTTCGCGTATGGTAGCGTCGAGTTGTTAGGAAAGATGTGGTGGGGCCTGGCGGCGGGTATCTTTTTCGTCGGATTGCTGGCCAGCGTGCCGCGCGAACTCGTGCTCGGCGTGCTCGGTCCGGGCGGCAAATGGAGCGGTCTCGGCCGGGCCGTCGGTGCGGGTGTCCTGCTCGATCTTTGCTCGCACGGCATCCTGCTCGTCGGCATGCAACTCTACCGTCGCGGAGCCAGCCTCGGGCAGACCGCCGCATTTCTCATCGCCAGTCCGTGGAATTCCATTTCGCTCACCTTCATTCTCATCGCGCTCATCGGTTTGCCATGGACCCTCTGCTTCATCCTGCTTTCGGCGGTGGTGGCCATGATCGCGGGTGCCTTCCTCGATCGCTGTGTGGCCCGAGGCACTCTCCCGGCCAATCCGAATGCCCACACCTTGCCGGAAGACTTCCGCTTCTGGAAATCACTGGCCGCATCCTGGCGCGCCGCCCGGTTCGATTGGAAATTCTGGACCAACTCCCTCGGCACCGGTCTGCGCGAATCGAAAATGATCCTGCGCTGGATCTTCATCGGCGTGCTCATGGCGGCCGCCCTGCGCGCCTTCCTCGACACCACCCACTTCCAGCAATACTTCGGGCCGACCCTGATGGGCTTGATGATCACCATCGTCGCGACCACCATCATTGAAGTTTGCTCCGAAGGTTCCAGCCCCATCGCCGCCGATTTGCTCCAGCGCGCCCACGCGCCCGGCAATGCCTTCGCCTTCCTCATGGCTGGCGTCGCCACCGACTACACCGAAATCATGGGCCTGAAGGAAACCACCCGTTCTTGGAAAATCGCGCTTTTCCTCCCCCTCGTCACCGTGCCGCAAGTGATCGTGATCGGGTGGATCTTGAATCAGTTCCACGGACACTGAGCACGGCGGCGTATGCCGAATTTCGGAATGAGAACCACGGATAACACAGATGAGCACGGATAATGAGGATGTTATGGAAGGAATTTGGCCAAAGATGCCCATCTGGATGCGCCCGCTTGCATTTCCCTTCCTCGGAGCGAGTATTGGCCATGCATCAGATGCGGGAGAGGATGTCTTTGGAACCCCACCGGGTGGCAGCGCAAGTTGATGCACACATTACGGCTATCGACCAGCAGAATGACCGCCCAGTCTGCGCACGCTATGGTCTGTCCGCGGAGGAATCGTGGCTTTTGGAGAAAGCTTCCGCCAACCAGATGGCATGAACCGGGACAAGATCATCATCATCATTGCGGGACCGAATGAGGCGGGCAAAACGACCTTCGCGAGGGAGTTTTTGCCGCGCCACGGCATGACCGAGTCTCTCAATGCGGATTTGATTGCCGCCGGTCTCTCTCCTCTTCGCCCGGAAGCGTCGGCTATTGCTGCAGGTTGCCTGCTACTTCGACTTTGGAAGAACCATGCCGAGAAGGGCACCAGCTTTGCTTTCGAATCGACCCTGAGCGGCCACACCTACGCGGCCATGCTGAGGAAAGCGAAGTCAGACGGCTACATCATCGCTATTCACTACCTCTGGGTGCCTTCGGTTCAGATCTGCCTTCGTCGTGTGCGGAACCGAGTCAGGAAGGGTGGGCATCATGTTCCAGACGAGGATGTTCGTCGACGGCACCCGTTGAGTTTGCGCAATCTCCTAGGCACTTACCTGCCGCTTGCGGACTCCGCAGAATTATGGGACGTTTCCGGTAGTCCTCCCTGCCTCGTCACTTCCTGGCAAGACCAGGTTTCCACCATTCACCACCCCGAACGTCATGCGCTCATCCAAGCACAAAATTCCCGCAACCAAGGCTGAAAAGCCTCCGGGCGTCCGTTTGGTGGAGAAAGCCTTGCGAGAAGCCCAGCGAAAGGCGATCCAAGAGGACTTACGGTTCGGCCTCAAGCCGGTTCTGTCCAAGTCAGCTTCTCCAGGAAGATAGGAAGCGCGAGCGCGGCCTTGACCAGAGAGGAGAGAGCCGCGGTCTAGGAGAACATAGATTTGTGATCGGACTGCGAGCAGTCTGACCTTTTTCTTTCCACCGGGCGTGAATGGGTGCATGATGCGGAGTAACCCATATTCTCCCATGCTCCGACACGTCCTTACATTGATTGGCCCCGACCGTTCTGGTATCATCAGCACTTTGGCGGAAGGAGTGCGGGAATTGGGTGGCAACTGGCGGGCGAGCCGATTGGCGCGCTTGGCCGGGCAATTCGCCGGGGTGGTGGAGTTCGATTTGCCGGAAGCGCGGGCGGCTGACTTGGAGGGTTTGCTCGGACATTTGCGGGTCTCCGGGCTGGCGGTGAATGTGCACCGCGGGGAGTCGGTCGTGCCGACCGGTGGCTCGTTGTGGCATATCGACTTGTTGGGCAATGATCGGCCGGGTATCGTGCGCGAGGTGAGCCGCGCCGTGGCGACAGCGGGTGGAAACGTCGAGGACTGGGAATCGCGGGTGAACAGCTCTCCGATGAGCGGGACTCCGCTTTTTGAATTGCAAGGTTCGGTGCGGTTGCCCGATAACGCCGATCCCGCGCAATTGCGGCGCGCGCTCGAAGCGCTGGGCGCGGATCTTTCGGTGGATATCCGCCTGACCGCCGATTGAGGGATTTCTCCCGCTTCACATAAACGATGGATTGTTGGAACTTCTTCGGCTTTTTTGTCACGGGCCGCCCCGCCATCACTCGCTGCGATTCAAGCGACAAAGGCAGGGACGTTTGTCCTCAAACGTCCGCGGGCGATGATTGGCCGTTCTTTGGTGCTCCGGTTTACCTCACAAGCTCGCGGACCGCTAGGGACAGCGGTCCCTGCCGTTTTGAAGGGACGGGCGAAACTTGGGCAACGACCAGCCGCTGGATGAGGTGGGATAGCACCATAATCCCTTGAAAATTCGTGCTTATTCGTGTCCTTTCGTGGTTTCACTTTCCTTTCAAGGTTCATGCTCGCCCGTATCAACGATGTCATCACACGCGGCTTCGCCATTCTCACGGTGGCGGGAGTGGCTTGGGCTTGGCTCGCGCCGGCCCATTTCATCTGGTTCCTGCCCTGGATTGCTCCCGCGCTCGGGTTCATCATGCTCGGCATGGGCATCACACTGGGGCCTGACGACTTCCGCGAGGTGGCGCGGAGACCGGGTATGGTTGCCATCGGGGTGGCCGCGCAGTATGGGATCATGCCTTTGTTAGGCTGGAGTGTGGCGGCCATGTTGCGGTTGCCTCCGGGCCTGGCGGCGGGATTGATCTTGGTTGCTTGTTGCCCCGGGGGCACGGCCTCGAACGTGATCACTTGGCTCGCCCGCGGCCAAGTCGGGCTTTCGGTGGTGCTGACCGCTTGCTCGACATTGCTGGCGGCGGTGGTCACGCCCTTGCTCACAAGTTGGTTGGCCGGTCATTACCTGCCCGTGGACGCGGGGAAACTTTTTCTCGATACCGCGCAGGTCGTTTTGTTGCCGGTGTTGATCGGCGTGGTGCTGAACCAGAGGGCACCCAAACTGGCGCGTCCGGTGGCGGCGATTTCGCCCGCGATTTCGGTTTTGCTCATCATCCTGGTGGTGGGATCGATCGTGGCGAAAAACAAGGACGCCATCGCGGCCTCCGCGGGGGTGCTCGCGCTCGCGGTCTTCCTGCTTCATGCCGGAGGATTTTCCCTCGGCTATCTCCTCTCGCGGTTGCTTGGTCACCCGGAACCTGTCCGGAGGACACTGGCCATCGAGGTCGGCATGCAGAACTCCGGGCTCGGGGCGACCTTGGCTCGACACCTGCCCGACCCGCTCGCACCTGTGCCGTCGGCCCTATCGGCGGTCTGCCACTGCCTGATCGGGAGTTTCCTCGCGGCCGTGTGGCGCAGGAGAGGGTGAGCATTTCCGGAGAATAGCCAGCGGCAATCGCGGTGGAAATGCCCGAGGTAAAATCCATCGGTCCCAGTCCGTCCGAAACCTGTAGCGGCGGTCTATGACCGTCGGTGGCTTTCCGAGCCCCTTCCAGCCAAAACCGGTCGAGGTTGTCATTCGCCCGCCGCCTGCTACGGTATTGGCCATGTTTTCCCAACTCCAGGACCGCCTCGAGGGCGTCTTCAAAACCTTACGCGGCCACGGCAAGCTGAGCGAGCGCAACGTCGCTGATGCCACCCGTGAAATCCGCATGGCCTTGTTGGAGGCCGATGTGGACTTCGCCGTGACCAAGCTGCTCATCGACAAGGTAAAGGAAGAGGCATTGGGCGATAAGGTGCTCAAGTCCATCACGCCCGGCCAGCAGATGGTGAAGGTTTTCAACGACGCGCTCGTGGATATCCTCGGGGGAGATTCGGTCGGCTTGGATCTCACACCTCCGGCGCGGATTCTCATGGTCGGCCTGAATGGCGCGGGAAAAACCACGACCACCGGCAAACTCGCGCTTTGGATGAAGAAGCAGGGGCGGCGGCCGCTACTGGTGGCTTGCGATTTGTATCGCCCGGCGGCGGTCGAACAATTAGCGACACTGGCCGGACAAATCGGCGTGCCTATCTACAAGCCCGCGCCCGGTGAAACCGACGTGCTGAAGGTGGCGCGCGATGCCATTGTCTGGTCGGCGACACAAAATGGCACGGCCATCATTTTCGATACCGCGGGTCGCCAGGAAATCGATGACGCGCTCATCCGCGAGTTGGAAAATCTTCAGAAATTCCTGCAATGCCGCGAGGTATTGCTCGTCGCCGACGCCGCCACCGGTCAACAGGCCGTGGATGTGGCGAAGCGATTCGATGAAGCCGTGGGCGTGACCGGTATCGTGCTCACCAAAATGGACGGCGATGCCCGCGGCGGCGCGGCCCTGAGCATGCGCCACGTTACGGGCAAACCGATCAAATTCGCGGGCACAGGGGAAAAGTCGGATCAATTCGAGGTCTTCGATCCCTCGCGCTTGGCCGGGCGCATTCTCGGCATGGGCGACATTGTCGGTCTGGTCGAAAAAGCCGCCGAAGCCGTTGATACCGGCGACATGATGAAGATGGCCGAGAAGATGAAAACCGGCGGCCTCGACCTGAACGACTTCCTCGATCAATTGCGCATGATGCAGAAACTCGGTCCACTCGAAGGACTGCTCGGCATGCTGCCGGGCGTGGGCTCCAAGATCAAGGATATGAAGGTGGACGAAAAACGCATCAAACACGTCGAAGCCATCATCCTTTCGATGACCCCGAAAGAACGCACGAAGCCGGAAATCCTGAACGCAAAACGCCGCCTGCGTGTGGCCAAGGGATCCGGCACCAGCTTGGCCGCCGTCAACAATCTGCTGCGCCAGTTCGGAGACATGCGCAAGATGATGAAGAACAAAGGCAAGATGCGCCAGATGATGAAACAGTTCGGTGGCATGGGTGGACTCGGTGGCGGTGGGGGAGGTTTGCCCTTCGGACTGGGACGGTGAGCCGGGATCGTTCGCCCGGCATGGATGGCGATAACGCTGACCCGGATACCGTTCTGTTCGCACCCGGGGCAAGACCGGGACGGTCTTGCTACGCTTTCAATGGACGCTCACCAGATCCCTTTGAGGTTCCGCGTCAACCGTAGCAAGAGCGTCTCGCTCTTGCCCTGCAAGGAAGAAGCTAATGAAAGTCGGCGGGCGAGAGTTTTGCCGTTCCGCCACCTGTCTCTTCACCCGGTCCGCAATTTCTGTCGCAATCGCGGCATCCGCGTTTACGATCCGGCATGGAACGTCCGACCTTGATCACCCGGGAAGAAGTCATGTTTTTCGATACCGATTGCGGTGGTGTCGTGCACAACCTCGCCTATCTCCGGATGATCGAAACCAACCGCACGCGTCTGGCCGCGCAACTCGGCATGGATCTCCGCACCATGGCATCCACCGGCGTTTATCCCGTGCTCACGCGCACGGAAATCCAATACCGCAAACCGGGTGTGCTTGGAGACTGGCTCCGCATCACCGGTCATCTCGATGTCATTGATGGCGCGCGCTTTTGGTGCCGCTTTATCATGCAGCGCGACGAAGATGAAACCATGCTCATCACCGCGCGCCAACAACTCGCCCTCGTGCAGATGCCCGCCGGACGCCCGCAGCGCCTGCCCGCGGATTGGAAGGAAAAATTCGGCGAACTGGCTCCGATGGAGTGAGCGATCACTTCATAGTGGATCTGCAGGGACGGTCTTCGTTTCTCCATTCGCCCGCACAACGACATCCCGCGGTTGTGCGGATTGGATTTTGTATTTGATCACGCGGCCATCTTTCCATGACAGATCAACGATGAACCCTCCCCGGGCGCGGAGTCCACGGACCGAACCATCCGGCCAGTCCTTGGGAAAGGCCGGCAGGAGGTCGAGGATGAAGCGCTGGTCGCCGGGTCCGGTGCCGGGTTCTCGCTCGTGGCTTTGCAGAAGCATCTCTGCGAGTCCGGCCGTCGAGCCGAAGTTTCCATCAATCTGAAAGGGCGGGTGGGAGTTGAAAAGATTACTGAGGGTGCTGCGGCGCAGAAGGGTGAGGTAGTGATCACGGGCGGCATCACCATCACGAAGCCGGGCGCTGAAATTGATCAACCACGCGCGGCTCCAACCCGTGCCTCCCCCGCCATTCTTGAGACGGTAGTCCAGCGCCGCCTTCGCTGCCGCGATCAAATCCGGGGTGTGGCTGCCCATTTGAGCGAAAGGATGCAGTCCGACAAGGTGCGACATGTGGCGATGGCCGGGTTCCGCTTCCTTGTAAGCTTGCGACCATTCAAGCAGCCGCCCATCTTCGCCGATACGAAGGGGAGGAAGTTTCTCCCGTGCGGCGGCGATGCGTTGGCGCAGGGATTCGTCGCGCCCAAGGATGGCGCAAGACCGATCGGTGGCATCGAGGATGGCACGGACAATAGTTGTGTGGTAAGCGGAAGCGATAGTGATCCTCACCCGTTCGCCAGTTGTGGGATCGATGTAGGTGTTTTCAGGAGAAGTCGATGGCACGATGCCGAGACTGCCATCCGGAAGCGGTGTGAGGATATCCAAAACGAATTCGGCCGATCCCGTGAGAATCGGGTGGATTCGCTCGAGCAATTTCCTGTCACCGGAAAATTGCCAAAGGTCGAACAACTGCTCGGACATCCAGGCTCCGCAAAGTGGATCGAGGCTGGCATTGAGGAACTGTGATGAAAGGGTGGACGCGCTTGGTGAAACCCGTCCGAACGGATTGGTGGCCAGAAAACACGTCCAGCCGTCGGATTCATAAAGGCGCTTGGCCGCTTCCCGCCCGCGACCCGCAAGCAACTCGAACCAATCGAGCAAGGGGTCGATGGTGTCAGGCAGGTTGGCAGTGCCGGCGGGCCAGTAGTTCATCTGCAAATTGATATTCAAGTGGAAGTCCGATTCCCATGGTGCCCACATGCGCTCATTCCAGATGCCTTGCAGATTGGCGGGCAGCACGCCCGGCCTGCGGGAGCTGGCCAGCAGAAGGTAACGACCGAATTGAAAATGAAGGGCGACCAAACCCGGATCGTCCCCGCCTTTTTTGACCGCTTCCAAACGAGTGCTGGTTGTTTGTTTTTCCTTGCTGTCATCGCCGAGGTCGAGCAGCACGTCGTGGTAGCGCGGTTGGTATTCGGCCAGGTGCGCGGCCAACACTTTCTCCCATCCGTCGGCGGTGGCTTTCGCCAGGATCTCGCGGCAGCAGGCGAGGGGATCGATGGAACGATCGAAGTCCATTTTCGCGAGGGAGTAATCGGTGGCGGCGGTGAGAAAGATCCATGCTTCGTTTGCACCCTTGATGGTGACCTTTCCTTGTCCGGCGGTGACCGAACCACCCCGGGTGGTGGCTTGCCCGAGGGCGGCGAAACGCATGTGCGCCCCACCGGGACCGGAGCCACCGGCGTTGTCATCGTAGCCACCATCTTTTTTCGCGACATCGACGATTTGTCCGGTGAAACCAAGTCCGGCGATGGGTTTGATATCCTTTTCCCTCGCCAGCGAGGCGGTGAAAGAGAGCGTGCCGGGTTTGTCGGTGAGGATGCGGATGGCAATGACATCGTGCGGAGCGGAAATGAAGACATGGCGGTGGATGGTGGCTTCGCCCTGCCGGCAAATCGTGCTGGCCATCGCGGTGCCGAGAGCCAGCTCGCGGCGGTAATCGGTGGCTTCCGGACCATCGCCGAAATCGAGGAACAAATCCCCGAGTGGTTGATAGGAACGGAAGGAGGTTGGTTCGGCGGTGAGGTGCTTGATCCCGTGGGCATGGGCTTCGGCGGGTTTGCCCGCAAGGACCAGTTCGCGGGTTTTCGCGAGGTGCTTCGGATAGTCGGCGGGCCAGGCTTCGACCGGACAACCTGCCCAAAGGCTCTCTTCGTTCAATTGGATGCGTTCGCGCCCTACGCCTCCGAAGACCATCGCCCCAAGGCGGCCATTTCCCAGTGGCAGGGCCTCAACCCACTTTGCGGCGGGTTGATCATACCAAAGAGCGGCCTTGCCCGCGAATAGGGATTCGGCTGAGAGAAGAGAGAAGACAATGATCAATCGGAACGCAGGATGCATATGGGAGATGGAGAAACCATCCACCCATACGCCACCACGTTTCGGCATTCATCGCCGAATTTGTGCATCATCCACCTCTGGTCATGGGCGGGTGGAATTGCCTGGGCGCGCCGGAGCGGATTTTCCCGGCCAGGTCTTTCACGCTCGCGAATCGCGCTTTGCGTGGCGGACCGAAACGGCTAGTATCATCCTGTGAACCCAACCCGACCTGCCTCGCGCAAATCTTTCATCGACCGCCGCTTTCGTCGGGCCATCACCGCGACGATTGTGCTCGCGTTCGCGGCCGCTTCGGACCCGGTCCGGGCGGAGGAAAAGCACGCGCCCCACAAAGAATTCCGGCCAGGGCGTCCGTGGTTGGATACGGGCGGCACGCACATCAATGCCCACGGCCACTGCATTATCGATCACGACGGCCGCCACTACTGGTATGGCGCGCATAAAATCGAAGGGAAGACGGAGAATGAAAAAAATGAGGCGGGCGTGCGATGCTACGTGAGTGACGATTTGTTGAACTGGAAGGATGAAGGTCTCGTGCTCGATGTGTTTGCGAAGGACGCTCACCCGGAACTCGCCAAGGCATTCATCCTGGATCGGCCAAAGGTGGTCCACCATGTAAAGTCCGGAAAGTTTATCCTCTATTTCAAACTGTATCCGCCAAAGGAGGAAGGTGGGAAGTCCGGCAAGGACTACGCTTACGTCGGTGTCGCGACTTCGGTCAACCCCACGGGTCCGTTTGAATACAAAGGACGTTTCCTCGGTGCGGGCACCGAATTCGGCACCGGTGACTTTGCAATGTATGCCGATGAGGACGGCAGCATTTACCACATCTGTGTGCGCAAGCCGGACAAGTTCCTGATCGCCGGCAAGATGACGGACGATGGTTTGCGCCCGGCCGGCGAGTATTTTGAAATGCGGGGCGTCATCCGCGCGACAGAAGCACCAGCTCTTTTTCGCCGGGGCTCAAAGGTTTATCTGCTCGGTTCCGGCAGCACTGGGTGGAAGCCGAATCCCGCGCGCATGTTCGTGGCCGATCAGTTGGCCGGACCGTGGAAAGATTTGGGCAATCCATGCAAAGGTATCAATCCGCACAACAAACTTGGGCCCGAGAAGACCTTCGGTGGGCAGAGCACGTTTGTTTAGCCCGTCTCAGGTCGGAGGGACGCGCGGATTGCCATGTTCGACATCAACAGCGAGAGCGATCCGTTCCATGCGAACTACATATGGCTTCCCATTGAATTCGACGGAGACCAACCGGTCATCACTTGGCGCAATGCATGGAACTTGACTGTATTTCCCAACAAGTAACCCCCCGATGCCATGATTCTGCCATTACGCTTTTTGCTTCTTTGCAGTCTTTGTCTCTACGCTTTGGGTTCCGTGATGGCCGAACCGAAACAGGCCAGGGTTTTCATCGCGCTCTGCGATAACAAAACCCAAGGTATCGTGCCCGTAGGCGAAAAGATAGGCAATCGCGATGATCCTGATGCCAATCTCTACTGGGGATGTTCCGATGGATTCGGGACCTACTTCCGCCGCAGCAAATCATGGAAAACCACCGCCTTGGAGAAGGATGTATCTCCCGACATTCTGCGCCGCATGAAACTCACCCACATCGGCGGACAAATGGAATTGACCGCCGAGGCCTACCGGGGATCGAAGATCAAGGACTGTCTGCGGGATTTTGAGAACGCGGCTGCGTCCGGGAAATACGATCTTGTCGCTTTCATCGGTCACAATGGCCTGATGGACTTTGAATTGGCTCCGCCGCCGAAGGTGGAAGGGAACCAAACCCACGTGGTTGTGCTCTGCTGTCTGAGTGAGAAATACTTCGGCGAGCGTCTGCGTGCCCTCGGATGCCAGCCGATCCTGATGACCCGCCAGCTCATGTATCCGGGATCTTTTTTGCTCCATGCAGCCATCGACAAACACCTGGCCGGTGCCGATGCAGACGCCATCCGCACCGCCGCTACCGCCGCCTACGCCGCCAATCAGAAGATTTCCACCAGGGCCGCATTGGGGGTGTTCAGCGGGGGAAAAGAGTAGCACGATCCCGTGTGTTGATTTCGCGTTTTATGCCGGGGTTTCGCCCTGCCTGAGGTCGTTCGTGGGCTGCTTGCTCGTAGAGCCTGTCCTGCCAACTTACCGGGATGGACCGTACTTTCACCCCCTCATCCGCTTTCCCATTCTTATAATTATGGAAACAATTTGGGTCTCTTAAGGAAATATTGATTGTCAAATGCGAGAAAATCCGTTTTCCTACCTGTATGGCCCGCCTGATGATCGTAGATGACGAGCGCTCCGTGCGCGAACTAATCTCCCGTTACACCCAAACCCAGGGACACGAATCGGTCACCTATTCGACCGGGAGATCGGCAATTGATGCCTTCGACCAGTCGAAACCCGACCTGCTGCTTGTGGACCTTCGCATTGGCGACATGGATGGTCTGGAGGTAATCAAGGCTTGTAAGGAGAAAAGCCCGTCGCTTCCGGTGATCATGATCACGGGTCACGGGAGCGTGGAGACGGCGGTGGAGGCCATGCGCCTCGGGGCCTACGATTATTTGACGAAGCCCTTTGAACTGGACGATCTCGGGCGCACCATCCAGGCGGCTCTGGCGGAGACCGGCACCACTTCGATGGCTCCGGCGGCGGAGATTCCGCCCGCCCAGTCCACGGCCGTGGTTGGACGCAGCGAGGCCGTGCGCAAGATTCAAATGTTGATCGATCGGATCGGCGGACGCCCGGCCAATGTGGTTTTCGAAGGCGAATATGGCGTGGGCAAAATTTCCTTCGCCCGCCAATTGCACGCCGCTGGTCCGAGCGCGCGTTACGCTTTCCGCACCATCCATTGCAGCGCCTTGCCCGAAGCTTTGCTTGAACAGGAACTTTCCGGTGGTGAGGGCGTCCGCAACGCCTTTGAACGCGCCGCCGGAGGCACGCTCGTGCTGGAAGAAGTCGATACCCTGCGTCCGCGCTTGCAGGCCATATTGCAAGACCAGCTCGGCGACGGCCATGGCAAACCCTTCCGCGTCATTGCCACCACCACGCGCGCCCTCGACACCATGGTGCGCAAGGGGGAATTCCGCTCGGATCTTTTCTACCGCCTGGCGGTGATCCCCGTGGCGGTGCCCGCCCTGCGTGACCGCGCGGAAGACATCCTGCCCTTGGCTGAGCATTTCCTCGCGGAGATTGCGGCCAAAGTCCCGGGTGCCCCGCAGCGCATTGAGAAGGAAGCCAAAAAGCTGCTCCAGAAATACCCTTGGCCGGGCAACGTGGGCGAGTTGCAAAACTCCATCCAACGGGCCTGCGCGCTCGCGACCGGACCGGAAATCACGTCCATGGAATTGCCGGCGCGCCTGCGCCAGCCCGCCCCGCCCATCCCGGTGCCAGGACAAAATGGCGGCGATGAGGAAGGTGCTCTGCCCGTGGGCAGCAGCTTGAACAAGTTCATCCGCGAGCAGGAGCGCCGCTTCATTAAGGCAACACTCGCCTCCGTGGGTGGCAATAAGGAGCAAGCGGCAGGCATCCTCGAGATCAGCCTCGCCACCCTCTACCGCAAACTGGACGAATGACCCATCCGGGCGGAGAATGCGGCGTGATCGCTTCTTCCCAACACGCGCCCCGGCTGCTCGTCACCGCTGGTCCGACCCACGAGGCCATCGACCCGGTCCGTTATATTGCCAACCGTTCATCGGGAAAAATGGGCTTTGCCTTGGCGGCCCGCGCTGCCGCCCGCGGATGGAGCTGCTTGCTCGTGGCGGGGCCGGTGCATCTGCCGACACCGACGGGAGTCGAGCGAGTGGATGTGGTTTCCGCGGAGGAAATGTATGAAGCGGTTGCTAGCCGCGCTTTTAGCTATGATGCCGCCATTCACTCCGCCGCCGTGGCCGACTTCCGACCGCTCCATGCAGCGGAAGGCAAGATCAAGAAGAGCGGCCACGAAGGACTAACCCTCGAACTCACCCGCACGCGCGACATCCTCGGTTCCATGCGCGGCGATATCGGCTTCACCGGAGTGCTTGTCGGCTTCGCGGCGGAAACATCGAATCTGTTAGAGGAAGCGGAAAGGAAATACCGCACCAAAGGCTGTGATCTCCTCGTGGCCAATGATGTCTCGCGCCCGGACATCGGCTTCGGTTCCGATTTCAACGAGGTGCTCCTCATTTCTCCCCCGCGACCGCCCGAGCCATTGCCCCGCGCGACGAAAGAATCCATCGCCGATGCCATTCTGGATCGCATCGCGGAGTTGCTGGCGGGGAGGGGGAGTGAGAGAAGGGGTCGTTGAACTTCTACGGATGAAGACCAATGCTTGAGAGCCGGAGCCTGCCGAGCTGGGGCTCGGCGTTCCCAGGGTGGTGATTTACATATCGAGATTTTGAGGCGTCGTCCGCGTGAAACGGGAACGCGCCGGGTTTCAGCTCGGCAGGGGATCCCCAAGGTTTTCCGGGAAATCCACGCTGCGGGACTTTTCCTGGCGCGGGGCCTGCGTATGGTGTGGGCGGTGGATCTGAAATTCAAATCCAGGGTAATGGTGATTGGCGGCGGTCTGGGAGGACTGGCGGCCTCGATTCGTCTGGCCTTGGCCGGTTGCCAGGTCACGGTATTCGAGCGGGGCGAGCGGGTGGGGGGAAAAATGGGAACGCTGGAGTGGGAGGGTTTTCATTGGGATACGGGTCCATCACTCTTGACGATGCCCCATGTGCTTTCGGACTTGTGGGAGGCGGCGGGTGCGAAGTTGGAGGACGATTTGGAATTGCTGCCTTTACCCCAGACCTGCCGCTATCGCTGGCAGGATGGCACGGTGATCGACGAAGACGAGGATTTCTGGAGGCTGCCCGATGTGGAGGCTTTCCTCAAACACGCGCGCGGACTTTACGACATCAGCGCGAACACTTTTCTCCATCATCCCTTGGGTGAGTGGAAACGTCAGCTCACCTTGCGGAACCTTCCTTTGTTGCGTCACCTGCCGAAACTTGCCGATCCGCGGGCAATGGCGCGCACGAGTGCCGGCTTCTTCCCGCGTTCGCCGCATTTGCAGCAATTGTTCAACCGCTTCGCAACCTACAATGGTTCATCGCCTTACAAGGCACCATCGGCGTTCCACATCATCCCGTATGTTCAGGCGAGATTCGGCGGATGGTATGCGAAGGGTGGCATGGTGGCGGTTGCCAAGGCGATGGAAAAACTCGCGTTGGCGCATGGCGTGCGCATCGAGTGCGGACAAGAGGTCGCGCGTTTGCAAGAGAATGCCGGACGATGGACGGTCTTCCATCGCGCGACCGAGGGAGGTCCGGTGCGACCATCCCATTGCGAGGGTGTGGTTTGCAACATGGACACGCTTGCCGCGACGAAACGTTTTCTGGATCCCGGATTCACGCCGAAGGCGGAGCTTTCCATGTCGGGATTCGTCATCCATGCGGCCATTGGCCGCGAGTATCCGGAGCTGGCGCACCACAACATCCTTTTCTCCAGCGATTACGAGCGGGAGTTCCGGGAAATTTTCCGCGAGCAAGCGCCGGCTTCGGAACCGACCATCTATATTTCCATCAGCGGAAAATCAGAAGCGGGGCGCGCTCCGGAAGGTTGCGAGAACTGGTTTGTGCTCGTCAATGCCCCGCCGGCCAAACCCGGATTCGAGTGGTCGTATTTCGCGCCCAAATATGCCGACCGCATCCTCGGCATGATGACACGATTCGGTCTCGAGGACCCGCGTCCGCATGTGCGCTGGATGAAGACGGTCACGCCGGAAGATTTTGAAATGAACCATCTGGCGATGGGAGGGGCGCTGTATGGTTATGCCTCGCATTCCGCTACCTCTGCTTTCAAACGCCCGGCCATGGCGGGCACGGCCCCGCGTTTGGTCTTCACCGGTGGTTCGACGCATCCGGGCGGCGGGATTCCGTTGGTGGTGTTGTCCGGTCAGATGGCGGCGAGGGAACTTCTCATGCAGTTCGGGCATCCTCCTCTTGAACTGGCTGACGCCCTGCCGTCGTGACCGGCGTATAGAAGCCCGCTCGCATGACCGCTTCCGAAAACTCCCGTTTCTCCCTTCTGGGTTGGTTCTTCGCGATCTGGTCGGTCGTGGGCGGTTTGGTGATGGCGGCGGGCATCGATCAAAACTTTGTCACGCGGGTGGAAATGCCGGAAATGACCCGCACGGTGGCGCTGGGCATCCTCCGGGTCTCGGACGCGCTCTGGATCACTTTGGCAGCGGGGCTGGTTTTTGCCCATGAGGCACGGCGACAGGGCGCCGCGAAGACAGTGCTTTCCTTTGCCATCATCGCGGTGGCCTCGGGTGCGGCGGAGTGGCTGGGGGCGAGCACCGGTTGGTTGTTCGGCGACTACGACTACAGCGGACAATTCGGCTGGCGCATCGGCGGGGTGCTGCCGTTCACCATTCCGCTGGCTTGGTTCATCGTGGTCACCGGGGCCTGCCGCGTGGCGGAAATGCTCCCATGGCCGGGGGCTTGGCCGCGGGCGCTGGCAGCGGCCGCCTTGGCTACCTTGACCGATGTGAATCTGGAGCCGGTGGCCATGCATGTGCGGGGCTACTGGCAATGGACCGACGGTGCGGGCGGACCGCTGCGCGACGTGCCGCCATTTTACAATTATGCCTGCTGGTTTGTGCTGGCCTTCATCCTGGCGCGCGCGGTGCCAACGGGGGCAGCAAAAACGGCAAGTTCGGGCCACTGGAGTGCCCCCGGGCCGGTGGCTGTGCTCGTGTGGATGAATGTTCTTTTCGCCCTCGCCCATGTGGGGCAATGGATCCGCTGAGGCACTCGCAAAATTGGGGGAGTTCCCGGTTGCGTTGACCCGCCATCGCCCGCATGGTTGCGGCCAGCAAGAGCTACGCATGGGAGAAGAACTGAAACACGAGTGCGGCCTGGCCTTCATCCGGCTACTGAAACCCCTCGCGCACTTCCATCGGAAGTATGGCACCTGTTTGCACGGCTTCCAGAAGCTCTTCCTGCTCATGGAGAAGCAGCACAACCGCGGCCAGGATGGATGTGGCATCGGTTGCGTGAAACTCGGGATGCCGCTCGGGCAACCGTATATTTTCCGCGAACGTTCTGCGGAATCGGATGGGCTCTCTTCCATCTTCCGTTCGCAAAGCAAACTCTTCAGCAAAATGGCCCGCAAAGAGTTGTTGGATCCCGAGAGCCCGGAGAGCGTGAAGGACAACTTCGACTACGGTGGCGAGATCCTCATGGGCCACTTGCGCTACGGGACTTCCGGTGTTTTCGAAACCGGTTCCTGTCATCCTTATCTGCGCCGCACCAACTGGGCGACCCGCACGTTGATGGTGCTGGGAAATTTCAACCTCACCAACGCGGGCGCGCTCAATCAAAAGCTCATCGAACGCGGACAGCATCCGGTGTTCGGCACCGACACCCAGACCGTGCTCGAGGAAGTCGGATTTCATCTCGACCAGCAGCATGAAGATCTCTACCGCGCCTTGCGCGATCAAGGGCTGGCCGGGCAGGACATCCAGCAACAGATTAGCGACCGGCTCGATATTCCCGCACTCCTGAGCCGGGCGGCCGCTTCCTGGGATGGTGGGTATTCGATTGTGGGGGCGATTGGAAATGGTGACACATTTGTCATGCGCGATCCGCATGGCATTCGTCCCTGCTTCTACTACAAGAATGATGAATTGATCGCCTTCGCGTCGGAACGCGTGCCGCTCATGACCGTCTTCGAGGCCGACGAACACGAGGTGAAGCAACTGCGCCCGGCCGGCATCATGACGATCAAGAAAGACGGGCGCATCTCGGAAAGCCTCTTCGCCGAAGCGGGGGAGCCAAAACCCTGTTCGTTTGAAAAGATCTACTTTTCGCGCGGCAATGACCCGGTGATCTACCGCGAGCGCAAGGCCATGGGTGCGGCCATGGTGCCCCAGATCATCGATGCCATCGGCAACGATCTCGAGAATAGTGTGATCAGTTTCATCCCGAATACGGCCGAGGTCGCTTACCACGGGCTCATGGACGGCCTGCGCCGCCATCGCCGCGA
The DNA here is from genome assembly GCA_046075565.1 of Verrucomicrobiales bacterium. Taxonomy (GTDB): domain Bacteria; phylum Verrucomicrobiota; class Verrucomicrobiia; order Verrucomicrobiales; family SLCJ01; genus JBJTQJ01. Next base: position 67,422 of record JBJTQJ010000021.1, read on the forward strand.
TGAAGTCGCGAGAACCTTGCACGATGCTATCCGCAATGGACCGTTCGAAGAATCCATGATCGACGGGCTGATCTTGAAAAACTGGCCACGGGGCGAAAAAGTCGCGCACAAGGACATCAAGATGCGCACGTTCATCAGCCAGGAATCCGGGCGCAACAAACTCGTCTCGCACGTTTACGATATCACTTACGGCGTGGTCGGCGAGAATGACAACCTCGTGGCCATTGATGATTCCATCGTGCGCGGCACGACGTTGCGCCAGAGCATCCTGAAAATGCTTTCACGTGCCCGCCCGAAGAAGATCATCATCGCCTCGACCGCCCCGCAGATCCGTTACCCGGATTGTTATGGCATTGATATGTCCGAGTTGGGAAAATTCATTGCCTTCCAGGCTGCCATCCGCCTGCTCGAAAAGAACGGGCAGGAACGCGTGGTCGTGGACACCTACGAGGCCTGCAAAGCGGAGTTGAAAAAGCCCGCCGCCGAGATGGCCAATCGGGTGAAAGGCATCTACGAGCCTTTCGACGCCGTGGAGATTTCCGCCGAAATCAGCCGCATGGTTTATCCCGATGTCGCGTGGTGGAAGGGCGAGGTCCAGGTCATTTTCCAAACCATCGAAAACCTGCACGCTTCCATCGACGGCCCGGCCGGTGATTGGTATTTCACGGGCAATTACCCGACTCCCGGGGGCACGGCCGTTGCCAATGCCGCCTTCGTCGCCTACTACGAAAAACTGAGCGGCCGGACCTACGATCTGATTTTCTGAGAGAGCCGGTGGCGGCACCGCTTCCCCTGCTGGCGGATCGATGTGCCATCTCCTTTAAGCTGCGGCGTCCTCTCCCCCATGCCCGGACTTGTCAATCGGGTGTCCCGGGCTTATTTTGCCGACTTATGGCATTGAAAAAAGCGGTGGTTCAGGTTCCAGCCAGCACGAGTAATCTCGGGCCGGGCTACGATTGTCTTGGTTTGGCCCTCAAGATGTATAACCGCATCACCGTCCTCCGGGCGGAAAATGGCAAAACCGCGCCGGACCCCGCTCATCCCATGGTCGCCGAAGCGGCGGAGGCATATTTCAAACGCGCCCGCTTGCCGGCCATCGGGTTTAAATGGAGCATCGAGGGCGAGGTGCCGGTGTCCCGGGGCTTGGGCAGCAGTGTGACTCTCCGGCTCGGCATCCTCTGTGGTCTGAACGCGCTGTTAGGTTCGCCACTCGACCAGCGCCACTTGTTCCAGATTTGTTCCGAACTCGAAGGCCACCCGGACAACGCCGGACCCGCATGCTTCGGCGGATTCGTCGTCGCGGACTCGCATTACGATTATTACCAGTTCGACGTGGAGCCGGTGTTGCGTTTCGTGTTGCTGATTCCTGATTACGAGGTTCTGACCGAGGAAGCGCGCAAGCTGATGCCCGAAATGATGCGCCATCACGATGCCGTCACGAATACCGGCAACGCTTGCAAGATCACCGCCGCCATCGCCACCCGCCAATACCACCAGTTGCGCGGCAATTTCGATGACTATCTTCATCAACCCTACCGGGCCCACCTCGTGCCCGGCCTGCAGGAAATCATCGATGCTGGCAAGGCCGTGGGTGCACTGGGTGGTTTCCTTTCCGGCTCGGGCTCGACCATCGCCTGTCTGACCTTGCGCGACGATGGTGAAAAGATCGGCCAGGCCATGCGTATGGCCCATCCGAGCGTGCGCGACGCGGAGGTTCGCATTGTCACGGCGGACAACGACGGCGCGCGGGTTCTTTTCACCGAGTGAAGCCCCGGACGCCCGGACGCCCATGAAGGAGACCCTCGAACAACTCGAACAATACGGGATCGAGGTCATCCTTGGCAGGATCAATACCCTGCGCGCGCGTTTGCTCCGCGGGGCCTTGTGGATATTGTCGCGGGTCTATGGACGGCTCGTGCGGCTGCGATTGTGGTTGTTCCGCGGTCGTTATATCCGCGATCACGATCTCGGGTGTATGGTCATCAGTATCGGCAATCTGACCGTGGGCGGCACGGGCAAAACCCCGGTGGTGGAAATGTTCGCGCGGGCCCTGCACGAACGCGGACGCAATGTCGCCATCCTCAGCCGCGGATATAAAAGCGAGCAGGAAAAGAAGAAGAAAAAACGCCGTCCTTTCGGCAGCAAGGCTCCGGAGCTGCCACCACGGGTGGTTTCCGATGGCAATGAAGTTTTGCTCGATTCCCTGCGTGCGGGCGACGAACCCTATATGCTCGCGGTCAACCTGCCCGGTGTGCCGGTTGTCGTGGACAAGAACCGCGTCAAGGGCGGCCGCCATGCCATCCGTGACCTCGGTGCCGACACCCTCCTGCTCGATGATGGTTTGCAGTATGTGCGTATGCGTCGTCGCCTCGATGTCGTGCTCGTGGATTGCACGGCTCCCTTTGGAAACGAATATCTATTGCCGCGGGGAACTTTGCGCGAGCCGCCGCCCAATCTCCGTCGTGCCAGCTACATCCTGCTTACCAAATGCAATGGCGAGCCGAACGACGCCATCATCGGGCGCATCCGGCATTACAATCGCACCGCCGAAATCATCGAATGTGCTCACCGGCCCCGTTATCTCCAGCACCTGAAAACCGGCGAGCGGCTCGAGCTTTCGGAGATTCAGGGGAAGTTCGTCGGGGCCATCAGCGGTATCGCCGTGCCGGAAGGATTTGAAAACGGCCTCCGGAAATTGGGAGCCACGGTGGAGATCGCGGAACGCTACGCCGATCACCACCGCTTCAACGAAAAGGAAGTCGCCGCCTTTCTCGACCGCTGCCTGCGCCGCGACCTTCATATGGTCGTGACCACCGAAAAGGATGCCGTGCGTTTTCCTCTTCCGGCGAGTCTCGACATCCCGGTGTATTTCCTGCGCATCGATATCGATATCCTCAACGGACGCGAACACTTCGAGGCCTGCATCCGCCGTGTTTGCCAGCCGCCGAAGCGCTGAGTTCTGGGTGAAGGCCCTCTCGGAAGGGTGGAACTACGGGCTCGTGACCATAAAAGGCCGTGGCTTGGGGGTTCCATTCGACCCGGAATCCGGACTGGATTGCCGCCATTTGGCACTCTCATTTGGTGCCCGGAGCTTCTCCGCCCATGGGGCAGTATCTTCGGATTTCCACCTTCTTCAGATTTTTGGTCTGCACCGATTCCTCCCTCCCGGGCGAATTTTTCGCTTTCCACCCCCGCCGCTTCTCCCTTAGAATCACGGAATTATGGATTCACCTCTCGAACGCCCCGAACTCCCTGCCATCAGTTTCCTCGAGGGCATGGCCGAAGAAGATCGGCGCCTGCTGGGCAACTACGGCGAGTTTCTGCCCGTCCAGTCCCACCAGCACCTGATCACGGAGGGTGCCGCTCAGGATAGCCTCTATCTGGTGATTGGCGGACTTCTCCACGTCTTGCGGGAAAAAGACGGCGTGCGCACCCTGCTTTGGCGGGTCACCCCCGGTGAAACCATCGGTGAAGTCAACATTTTCGACCCCTCGGAGGCGAGCGCCGATGTCGTCGCCCAGGAGTTCTCGCAGGTCTGGCGCGCCAACCGCGAGGATCTGGAGACCTTCGTCAATGCCTATCCCGAAGCGGGTGCCTGCCTGATGGCGGGCATGGCCAGGCTGCTCAGCCAACGCCTCCGTGCCATGAACGCGCGTTTCGCCACCCTGCAGGAAGCCATCCAAACCACGCCTCAGGCTTGGCATTGATCCCGGTCGCCCTTTCCCATGTTAGGACTCACAACCTTTGCCCAGGAAGCAGTCGGTTCAGGAGGTGCCGCCGCCGCCCTTTTCTTCGCACTCGTGATCGGCCATTGCTTGGCCGACTTTCCTTTGCAGGGCCCGTTTCTCGCCATGGGTAAAAACCGGCACACGCGTATGCCGGATCCCGAAGGAGCCCCGTTTCCACGCAACCTCTGGGTTTATTGTCTCACCTCCCACGCGCTTATCCATGCCGGACCGGTTTGGCTCCTCACCGGCAGTGTGTATTTCGCGCTCGCGGAGTTTGTTCTGCACTGGCTCATTGATCTGGCCAAGAACGAGTGCTGGACGAATTTCGCGGGCGACCAGACCTTGCATGTTGCCTGCAAACTTGCCTACGCGCTCATGATCTGGAAGGGCATCGGAGCTTAACCCGCTCACTCCAGCGCGGCGACGAGTTTTAGTGCTCGATCGTGTGGAAGAACGGCGAGGGCCATCTGATTCATGACGTAGGCGAAGCCGAGGCGGCGGGCGGGGTCGGCAAAGGCATGGCTGCCGCCAGCTCCGGGGTGCCCGAAGGCGTCGTGGCCGGATCCGAAATGGCAGCGGATTTTGTTTCCCGATCCGTCGAGTGGGTCGAGCATGAATCCACAGGAAAAAGCGGTGGGGAGGCGGAGGATACGGTCGGGGCCGTTGACCAGCCGGCGCCGGGCCCAAGCGAGGGCCGGTGCGGGCAAAATTTTTCCACAGGCGAGGAGTCCGTAAAAGCGCGCAAGTCCGGCGGCGGAGCCGATGCCCCCGAAACCGGGGAGCCCGGCCATCCATGCCCGGGGTTGGTTCATTTCGGCAACTGAATGCAGTCCGCGCGGGCTGAGGAAAGCGCGGCGGACTTCGGAACGGGTGTCGTTGAAGGCGCGGTAGAATTCCGCCTCATCCGGGGCGATGTCGGGGCGGCCGGGAATGAGAGTGGCGACTCGGTGGTGTTCGGATTCGGGAAGTCCGATCCAGAAATCGATACCGTGGGGCCCGGCGATGGCTTCGCGCCAGTAATTACCGAGGCTGGGCGCTCCGGTGAGGCGCCGGACGAGTTCGTCGGCGAGGCAACCGAATGTCCGGGGGTGGTAACCGTGTTCGGGTGGCCCCCAGGCGGCAGTTTGTTCTTCGAGGGCGGTCACGACATCTTCGTGATCAAAAACATCGGCGGCGCGGTCAAGGGCGGCGAGTCCGCCCTGATGGGAGAGCAATTCGGCGATGGTCAAATGGGGCGGCAGTTTTGGCCAGACACGTGCGACGGCGGTGTCGGGTTCGAGGCCGTGGTCGTGGAGTGCGAGCAGGACGCAGGCCGCGGCCGGGCCTTTGGTGGCGGAATATACCGGAGCGAGCGTGGTGGTAGTCCATGGGTGCTCGCGTTCGCGGGTGGTGAATCCACCAGCTAGGGAGACAACTTCTTCCCCATCGAGATAGACGGCGACGGCGGCCCCGAGTTCGGCGGGGAGATTGGCCTCGAATTGTTCGGCGACGCGGGCGGCGATGGTGGCGGGCTCGCCCATGGTTAGAATTGGCCGAGGCCTTGCAAATCCGGATCCTTGCGGGCGGTCTTTTTCAATTTTGGATCGCGTTGGAAGGCTTCGTTGAGGCAGGCGAGGGCCTGGATGCGGTCGCCGAGCACGGCATGGTAACAACCGAGGTTGTAAAAATAGAGTGGTTCTTCGCGCAGATCAGGCGGGCCGCCAATCAGAAGGGCGCGGGCTTTGTCGGTCTGACCGAGTTCGTGAAGGCAGTAGGCGCCGTGCACGTAGGCCGGGATGTGGGCGGGTTTGACAATCACCAGGGCCTCGGCAATGCGCGCGCCGAGGTCCCAATCGCTGGAACGGAGGGCCAGTTCGAGCACGAGGGAGAGATACGATGCCTTGTCGTCGCGGGTGGGGAGGTCGTCCACGGAAAGATCCTCCAGTTCGGCCCACGCCTCCTCATCCATCCCGAGCATGAGGTATCCCTCCGCCGATTCGAGGCGTTTTCGGAGAAAGATGGGATCATCCTGGTCCATAAATGGGAAACGTGCGGTATACTGTGGCCGGATTCCCCGATTCTTCAAGCCATGCCCACCGCCTTTGTTCTCGGAGCCGGACTCGGCACACGGTTGCGTCCTTTGACCGACCGCCTGCCCAAGCCGTTGATCGCGATTGCCCACGAGCCGATTCTCGTCCGCGCTTTCCGTCATCTCGCCCTCGATCTCGGATGTGATCGCTTCGTTGTGAACACGCATCACCGCGCGGAGGAATATGGGAAAATGTTTCCGGATGGAAATTGGGAAAACAGGCCGGTGATCTTCCGCCACGAACCCATCCTGCTCGATACCGGCGGCGGCCTAACAAACGCGCGCGACCTTTTTCCGCCCGGTGAATCCATCGCGCTCTACAATGGCGACATCCTCTGCGACGCGCCGCTGGCGCCGCTGGCGGCGGCCCATGCCCGATCCAATGCCGACGTCACCCTGCTTTTGCGTTCATCGGGGGACCTGCGGAATGTTGTCTGCGCGGCAGAGGGCGGCGGAGATTTTGCTGAAGGTCCAATCCTCGATCTGCGAGGCCTGCGCGGGGCGGGGGGCCCGAGTTTCCAATTCGCCGGGATCGCATTGGTCGGCCCGCGATTCTTGGATTTCCTGCCACCACCGGGTGGAATCTTTTCCCTGATACCGGAGTTTGCCCGCGCCATTGATGCGGGTCTCAAGATCCGTGGAATCGTCATCGATCAGGGAGAGTGGTCGGATCTGGGCACGCCCGAGGCGTTGCTTGAAGCGCACCGGCTTTTTCAAAGGACCGGGTTTCCGCGATATGCTCCCGAAGAGGCGCCCCTCATCCATCCCTTGGCTGAGGTGACCGCTGACACGGTGGATCATCTCTCCTGGGTCGGCCCGGATTGTGTGGTGCCGGAAGGCTGCCGGGTCGAGGAAGCCCTTTTGCTGCCGGGGGCAAAGCTCGCGCCGGGAGAAGTCCTGCATCGGGTCGTCCGGGGGGCTTGAGAACGGCTTGCTTTCTCTGTGGATTTTCTGTGACTCAAGGGGGAGAAAAAACTCCGGAACATCATGCTTCCTTTGGCTTAAGGGAAATCGGTGCCATGGTTGACAGTGTTTGGAGCACGGCGGATCATCGTGTGCTCCGCAACACCTATCCGGCATTCTCCAAAACTGCCGTCCATTCCCCCGTGAAATAGCCGCCCGTTGATGAGCGAATCCACTCCATCCGCCCGGAAATTCCCCCTGCTCGTGCCGGTGGAGGGCGTGCTTATCCATACGGATTTGTTAGCCGAGGCGGTGGCGCGGCTCGCCCGCCTCAAACCGGGCCTGCTTCCCGCCGTGCCTCTCTGGCTGGTGCGCGGTGGCAGGGCGGCGGTGCTGGCCCGCGCGGCGAAGGAAGTGGAAATGGGAGATCTGGGAGCGGTTTTCAGCAAACCGGTGGCGGCATTTGTCGAAAAGGCCATGACCGAGGGACGCGAAGTGATCTTTCTCGCGCCGGAGGCGACCGCGGCGAAAAAATTCCTCGGAGCCCGATTTGCCGATTGCACCATCCTCACGCCGACGGATGGAATGCCATCGGGAGGGGATAAATTGGCCGACGCCTTGGAAAAACGCTTCGGTCCGCGCGGATATGATTTCATTGGAGGGCCGCACTTCACGCATGCCGCTTTGGCACGAGCACGCGAAGCCCATGCCGCCACGCGGCTGGATCGTCCGGCACATCTCGCCGGCGCGCGCCGTCAGGTTGCCGATCTCAACGTGCTCGATACGGTTTCGGGCACAACGTGGAAGGACTGGTTGGCCGGTCTGCGCTTCCATCAGTGGGTGAAGAACCTCCTGCTCTTTGTGCCTTTCCTCAGCGGCCATCACTATGAAGGACCGCATCAAATTGCCGGATTGCTCACCGCCTTTGTCTCGATGGGACTGTGCGCTTCCGCCACCTATCTCTGGAACGACATGCTCGATATCGAGTTTGATCGTCTCCACGCCAACAAACGCAAACGCCTGCTTGCCTCCGGACGAACTTCCTTGGCCCGCGCCTTCTGGCTGTCCATAGCTTTGGTGATTGTCGGACTGGCGGGAGGATTCATCCTTTCTCCCGTCTTCGGTGGGGTGCTCGTCTTTTACATCGTGCTCACCGTCGCGTATTCGACCTTCCTCAAACGTCTCGCGCTGGTCGATCTTTTCGTCCTCACGTCGCTCTATCTCACGCGCATTGTCGCGGGTGTTGTGGTCGGAAAAACGATTCCTTCCTTCTGGCTCTTTGCTTTCAGTTTCCTGTTCTTCCTTTCGCTCGCCGCCGCCAAACGCCGGATCGAACTGCACCGCCATGCGCCCGAAGCCGGCGGTGTGCTGCGCGGACGCGGCTACGACACGGGTGATGCCAAATTCCTCAGCGGGCTCGGCATCTCCACCGGCATCGCGGCCGCTCTCATGCTCGCCCTCTATAGCGACAGCGCGCATGTGCGCTCGCTCTACGCGCGTCCTGAATGGCTATGGGGAGCTTGTGTGCTCTGTCTCTTCTGGATTTGCCGGGTCTGGCTGCTGACGGAACGCGGCCGCTTGCAGGACGACCCGGTGGTCTTCGCCATGACCGATAAAATCACCCTCCTGATCGCTGCCCTTGGAGGTTTGATCTTTTTACTCGCCCAACCGATCTGACGCCATGACCACTCGGCCATTTTATTCCTGGGGTCGCCTCCGGTCCGCTTCGGCGGAAACCGCCCCGTATCATTGGATCGATCAATCATTGCCCGTCAGCGGAAATGGTGAACTGCTCGCCTTCGGGCTCGGGCGATCGTATGGCGACAGCTGCCAACTCGAAGGAGGAAAAATGATTTCCTCGTGGGCATTGGACCGCCTGCTCGCCTTCGATGAATCGACCGGCGAACTCACCGCCGAAGGCGGTGTAACCTTCGATGCCATTCTGCGTTTCTGCGTGCCGCGCGGATGGTTCCTGCCCACCACGCCGGGCACCAGATTTGTCACACTCGGCGGGGCCATCGCCAATGACGTGCATGGCAAGAACCACCATCTCGTCGGCACCATCGGCCATCATGTCACCAGCCTGCAACTTCTCCGCTCCGATGGCACACGTCTTGATTGTGCGCCCGGGAAAAACGAAGACTGGCTGCGCGCCACCATCGGCGGACTCGGCCTCACGGGATTGATCACGAAGGCCACCTTGCGGCTCTCGCGCATCCGCACGGCTTGGATTGATGTGGAATACGAACGATTCGCCGGTGTTCCCGCCTTCAATGCCCTCACGGAGAAGTCCGCTGCCACCCACGAGCATACCGTGGCTTGGCTCGATTGCCTTGGCTCGGGGTCGTCGTTCGCACGCGGCATCTTCATGCGGGGGAATTCCGCCGCCGAAGCCCCGCGCGGCACGAAGAATCCGCTCATTCCGCATTCGGCTCCGAAACTCGATGTGCCGATCAATTTTCCTTCCTTCACGTTGAACCAGCTCACCGTGAAAGCTTTCAACACCCTCTACTATGCCCGGGCCAGCGGAGGCAGCAAACGCTTCCAACAACATTACGCGCCCTTCTTCTATCCTCTCGATGGCGTGAATCGTTGGAACCGCATCTACGGCAAAGCCGGATTTTTCCAATACCAGTGTGTCATACCCCGTGCGGCCGGAGCCGATCCCATGGAGGAAATCCTCCGCCGTATCGCGCGCTCCGGCCAGGCTTCCTTCCTCGCCGTGCTCAAGGTCTTCGGCGATCAAGCGCCACCGGGTTTGTTATCTTTTCCTCGCGCCGGCATGACCCTCGCGCTCGACTTCCCCAACCGCGGGGCGAGCACCCTCGCGCTCTTCGACGATCTCGACGCTATCGTGCGGGCTGCCGGTGGACGTCTGTATCCCGCCAAGGACGCCCGCATGAAACCGGAGGACTTCCATCACGGTTATCCGGAACTGGAAAAATTCCGCGCCTATCTCGACCCCGCGTTTTCCTCCGACTTCTGGAAACGTATGCACCGACCATCATGAGTTCGACATCAACATCCAACGGCTTCCGCAAGGCCGTCATCATCGGAGCCACCTCCGCCATCGCGCGCGAGATCGCCCGCGCCCTCGCCGGTGATCGTCGGCATTCTGGAATTACCTTCCATTTGTTAGGACGCGATCGCGAGCGCCTCGAAGCGGTCGCTGCCGACCTCCGGCTTGCTTCCGGGGTGGAGGTCACGCTCGCCACCGTGGACTTCGCGGCTGGCACCACCGAGTGGGATCAAGCCCTGCGCCTGCCCGATGGGTCTGCGCCCGATCTCGTGCTCATCGCCGCCGCCGCCATGCCCGCGCAGGATGCGATGGAAAAGGACGCCGCCCTGTTGGCTGGCATGATCGAATTGAACATCTCCACCACCGCCAGTCAATGCCTGGCCGCCGCCCGACTCATGCGCGATAACGGGGGCACGCTCGGCGTCATTGGATCGGTGGCCGGCGACCGTGGCAAAGGTTCGAATTTCCTCTACGGAGCCGGCAAACGCGCCCTCGAAACCATGCTCGAAGGACTCGAACACAAACTCGGGCCGTCCTCGACCGTGCGCGTCTGTTTACTCAAACCCGGCTTCGTCGAATCACCGATGACGGCCGGTATGCCGCCTTCGCCGCTTTTCACCTCCGCCCCTGCGGCTGGAAAACTCTGCGCCCGCGCCCTCACCAAAGGAAAACGGGTCGCCTATATCCCCGGATGGTGGAAATGTATCCTGCTCGTCATTCGTCTGCTGCCACGACCGATCTTCCTGCGGGTGAAGTTCTGAGATGCGACGTGGCGAGTCGGAATCATGCGTTGAGATGATCTGTGAGGCGTCCAGGTCAGACACCGCGCCCATGCTCGTGTGCGGTGGATGTTTTGGATTGCGCCGGCAGAGCGAGCCAATGGGGGTTTCCCCGCCAAGGAGGTTTCTCTGGCGATTGTTTTTAGGTTCTTCGTGAAATCGGGTGGAATTTTATTGTCTTGCTCTGCGTTCCCCTTCGGAGCGCTTGATGGAGCAGAGACAGGCAAGCACTGAACCCCAACGGGGTTCCGCCCCAAAGCCCGGGGTTGCCCCGCTTGCGGGGCTACCCCGGGCGCTGGGACACAATCCCTTCGGGATAAGGGAACCCCTGCGAGATGGCTAATGTGGAAGGGATCAGAGACAGCCAAGAAAAGTCGGCATCGCTGTGTCGCACAAAAGCTGACAGGTGTCAACTCGCGGAAGGTTAGCATAAGACAGCTCCGTGAATTTGCCTGCCACCGGAAAAGAATCAATCCTCAGCCCGCTCATTTTGCCGAAGGAAATTCTCCAGCCATTACCGGTGCTTGCATGAGAGGGTTTGGCTTCCTTCCCGTCCTCGTGAGGCGCAGCCGCGAAAAAACCCACCCCGCGCCCGCACGGCGGCTTGCAAGATCCCGCCCGCTGGCGGAGTAATACTGTGCCACCGCCCCCCCGGCAGTCCAAAACGCATCTCCACATGAGCGAATCAACCGGTCCATCAAAGTGCGCTTTTCCCAGCGCCCGATTTGTCACCCTCACCCTCGTCGCCATCGCCGGCATCGCGGGAGTGCTCGCCCTCGCCCTCAAACTTCCCTACGGAACCGGCCAACAAAACGAGTTTTTCCTCTTTGTCGGGCGCTTCCATCCGCTGGTCGTCCACTTGCCCATCGCGTTGATCCTGTTGGTCGGGCTCATGGAAGTTTTGGCCTGCTTCAAGGCCTTCCAGCACCTGCGCAGTTCGATTCTCACCATTCTGCTCATCGCCGCGCTGAGTTCAGGCCTCGCCGTCCTGCACGGTAGCCTGCTCGCCTCCGGCGGCGGGGACAACAGCGAAACCCTGAACGACCACCTCTGGTCCGGCGTGGCATTTTCCATCATGGCCTTCGCCTTGCTCCCGTTGCGTGTGCTCGCCAGCGCCTGCACAAACGGTCTTGCTCGTGGAGCCTACACCTTGCTGCTCACGGGGACCATCTTGACACTTTTTATCGCCAGCCACCTCGGCGGCAACCTCACTCATGGTCCGGACTATCTGGTGAAATACATGCCGGAAAACATGAGAGCGGTGGTTCGGAAACTCCCCGCGTCCGTGCGTGATTTCATCGGTGTCAAACCGGCGGCGGTGGTCGCGGATGCGGCCGCCCCCATGGCCGAGCCAACACTCTATGAAGCGGTCATTGCTCCGGGCTTCGAAGCCCGTTGTGTCTCCTGCCACAATCCGGATAAGACCAAGGGCGGTTTGCGCATGGACACGCTGGCCGAGTTGATGAAAGGCGGCAAGAATGGTCCGGCCATCACGCTTGGGGATCTCGCGAAGAGCGAGACCCATGTGCGGGTGACCTTACCGGAAGACGATGTGGACTTCATGCCACCGGATGGAAAACCTGCCTTGTCGAAAGAAGAAGTCGCGCTCCTGACCTGGTGGATCGAATCGAAACTTCCCGGCGAGACACTGGTGAGCGCCATTCCGAATCCGCCCGCCGAAGTGAAAAAGGCCATCGACGATTTCATGGCGAAAGCAAAGACCAAGGCTGTGGCGGCGACCACACCCGCTGCCCCGACGGTTGACCCCGCCGTGGCCATGGCCGCGTTAGAAAAATCCATCAAGGCCGTCAACCAAGGCTGGTCTGGAAGACTGATGCCGATTTCACGTGCAGCGGCCGATGGAATTGAAATGACCGCCGTGAGTTCCGGTCCTTCGTTCGACGACGCGGCTCTCGCGAAAATCTCTCCCGTCGCCGCCGAGCTGCGTGCGGTTGACTTGTCCCGCACCAGCGTGACCGACGCGGGATTGCAGCCGCTTGCCGCTGCCACCGGACTGAAAAAGCTCCGCCTCGACAACACGAAGGTCGGCAATGCCGGAATCGCTCTTCTGGCGAACCTGCCTGCCGTCGAATCGCTCAATCTTTTCGGAAGTGCCGTCGATGATCAAGCCATCGAATCGCTGGTCAAGATGCGTGGACTGAAGAAGCTCTATATTGGAAACACCAAATTCACCAAGCCCGGGCTCGATAAACTGCGCGCCGATCTTCCAGGATGCGAAGTCTATTCAACACTCGAACCTTTGCCTGAAGCGAAAGTGATTGAAGCCCCCGCTCCCCCGAAAAAACCGGATCCGGCCAAGCAGCCGAAACCCCCAGGCGGAAACAAACCGAAGCCCGCGGCACCTGATCCGAAGAAACCGGCTCCCCAGCCAGCTCCCCAGCCAGCTCCCGCCCAGCCAACTCCCGCCCAGCCAGCTCCCGCCCAGCCAGCTCCTGCAGAGCCGGCGCCGGGGAATCCTACGTGAGCTCCTTTATCCGGGGAAGCGATCGGTGATCACCACTTCGCTGTCGGGGAGACGGTCGCCGCGTGGCCAGGCCGGTTTCGTTTGTTTGCCGATGGCCAGCATGAAACTGATGGCGTAATCCTCGGGAAGGCGGATAAGTTTGGCGACAGCATCGGCATCAAAGCCAACCATAGGGCAGGAATCATAACCCATCCCGCGGGCGGCCAGCATGAGGGTCATCCCCGCGAAACCTGTCGAGCGCATTCCTTCATCGCGGGTCAGCGTCGGCTTGCCTTCATAAAATGGCGTGAGCGCGGGCACGAGGATGTCTTGCACTTCCTTCGGGGCGTGCGCCCAATAACGGGCGGGATTTTTCACGTGCGCGGTGAGATCGGCGCAGAGAATCACCAGAAGCGAGGCATCGGTCACCTGGGCTTGGTTCCAGGCGACGGCGCGGATTTCCTTGCGCAGTTCCGGATCGCGAACGAGCACGAAGCGTTAGTTCTGCATGTTGAAGGACGAGGGGGCGAGTTTCGCCAACTCGATGAGACGGGCGATTTCTTCCTCGGTCAGGCGGTGATCGGGGTCGAAATGTTTTACGGCACGGCGGGATTCGATGGCTTCCTGTGTGGTCATGGCGGACGACAATACGACCGTGACCAGAGAACGAAGCGGGAATTTTCAAATCAGCACCACTAACCCGCGGATCTTTGTCCTTGTTACTTGGCCATCGCATCGAGCGATTGGCGGACGAATTTTCCGATCATGTCGAACTCGAGGTTGACGGTCTCGCCGAGGCGCAGGGAGTGGAGGCGGGTGATCTGCCAGGTGTGGGGGATGATATAACAAGTCACTTCATCTCCCGAGACGGCGGCGGCGGTGAGGGAACATCCGTCGATGGCGATGGAGCCGCGGGGGATGATCTGACGGGCCCCGCCCGCTGGCAATTGCACACGCAGGATGTGGTCTTGCCCTTGTTCTTCGAGCGCGGTGATGGTGCCGGTGCCATCGACATGCCCCTGGACCATGTGGCCGGAGAGGCGGTCGCCGAGGCGGAGCGAGCGTTCGAGATTGACGAGGGAGCCGATGGCGAGAGCGCCGAGATTCGTCACATCGAGGGTTTCCCTGAGCAGGTCGAAGCCGATGCTCGACGCTGCGGGATGGATGCGGGTGGCGGTGAGACAGCAGCCATTGACCGCGACCGATTCGCCCTCGGTGAGTTCGCCCACGGGGAGTCCGCTGGAAGTGATGGTGATGCGGCCACCACCGGGCTTGGGATCAATGGCGGTGACGCGGCCGGTGGATTCAATGATGCCGGTGAACATGATGGTCCGGCACGGTGGGCCGGAAATGGGGGTGCGTCAATGGACGGCTGGCGCGTTGGTCTCCGTGCCGGGTGTCGTGGCGGGCGCGACGGCCGCTGGTTTTTTCTCCGCGTGTTGTTTGGCACTGGGCGGGACTTCCTTGAAGTTGGGCAGGAGAGTGAATGCCATGTAGCAGAAAATGGTCGGCACGATGGCTCCGAGGGCGAGGCCGAGCGGGCTCACGCCGCCTTTGAAGAAGCGAGCGAGGATCGACTGGCCGGCCGGGTTGGGGGCATTGGCGATCACGGTGAGGCCACCGCCCGTGACGGCTCCCGCGACGACGGCGAGTTTGCTGGCGGCGGAGATATCCGGCACCTGCGCCGCGAGGTAGGTGATAGCCGCGTTGTCGTTGAAGGCGGTGAGAATGGTGGCCCCGAGCATGAGCCAGTTGGCTTCGAGGTTCTGGATGATCGGTTCGATCCACCAGCTCTGGCAGCCACCGTGGATGATCAAGCCGGCGAGGAAGAAACCGACGAGAATCGGACCGCGCAGGCGGATGGAATTCTGGTGGTGCTCGGTGGCGAAGACGAAGGCGAGGAAAAAGAGAAAGCCGCCGATGAAGAGCACGGGCGTGTGCACGTTGATGACCGTCCACAGCAAGGCGAGAATATGCACCGCGGTGATCCAATGTGGGATGGGATCCTCGCGGTCGGTCCAGGCGGCGGCATGGAGCACACCATCTTCACAACCATCGGTGGCGTCGGCCATGCGCCGGAGTTCTTTGGCAAAAAAGGCGTAGTAGAGGATATTTGAAGCGAGGATGGCGATCACCGTCTTCCAACCGAAATTGGCCAGCATGAAGGGCGTGGTCCAGTTCCAGGTCGAGGCGACCATCAACACGGGTGGTGCGGCGAAATGCGTGAGCGCCCCACCGACCGAGACATTGACGAATAACAAACCGATGGTGGCGTAGGCGAAAACGGTTCCGGGTTTGTAGCGGTAGAATTTCTTCGCGAGTAGGAGCGCACCGATGGTGATGGCGGCCGGTTCGGTGATGAAACTTCCGAGGATGGGCGTGATGGTGAGGATGGAGACCCACCATGCGGCGAGTGAGCCTTTGCCGAGACGGGCCGCGATCTGGACGACACTCTCCGCGAAACGGAGCACGGGCCGGCTCGATGCGATGGCCATGATGATGACGACAAAAATCGGCTCCACGAAGGCGCGGTCGTATTGCACGTAGTTGGTGAAGTCATGCCAGCTGTAAAAGCCGATAGCGGCGATGGCTAGCGCGATCACCCATAACCCGAAGATGGCCTCCACTTCGCCGAGGAAATGCAGCATCGTCGCTTTGAAACTCACCTCGGCGCGGGC
The DNA here is from genome assembly GCA_046075565.1 of Verrucomicrobiales bacterium. Classification (GTDB taxonomy): domain Bacteria; phylum Verrucomicrobiota; class Verrucomicrobiia; order Verrucomicrobiales; family SLCJ01; genus JBJTQJ01. The sequence goes on from JBJTQJ010000021.1 coordinate 83,061, forward strand.
CTCCGGATGGCGTTCGCCGGCAGGCAACAGGGCCTCGCGCGCTTCAACCTTTTTGCGATGTTCGGCTTCCACACGGTGGGCCCAGCGGTTGAAGAATCCGGCGGCAAACGTGTGCAGGATGGCGCAAAGGAAAATGATGCTGGCCACCAGATTGAAGGGATCGCGTTTGATGCGGCTGGACAAAGTGGCACCGAGGCCGTCCACTTTTTCATACTCCTTCACCGGCACCGGGAAGTGGGAAAATTGTCCGTGTTCCGGCCAGGCCTTGGGAGGGGGATTTCCTCCCGAAGCAACCGCCGAAGAGGGGGAAAAAAACGAAACCAGCAGAAGGATCAGGAACGAGAGGTAGGTGGAACGCGCCATGGAAGTGAGCGAGGTATCGGGGGAACGGAAAACCGTTAACGCGGGGTAAGTCCATGTCAATCGCGGGCGCCGTCCTCGACAAGCGGCCAAGCATGTGGTATGCCATGCGCCATGCCCACGCTTGTCCGGCTTTGCGCCTGTCTGCTTTCCTGCTGCCTTGCCGGAGGGTGTTTGTCGTTGCCGAGAAAGGAGAGCCGCGATGATGCGGAAGTGGGAACCTTGCCGGGGAAATTGGTCGAAGATGCTTCTGCCGGCGTGGAGTCGGCCTTGGCCAGGGCGGGGGTTTCGCTCGCGGACCTGCCGGAGGATCTCGCCGCCCCCATGCCCGGCGAAGGCGCCGTCGTGGAAGGCGGAGTGCTGCCGACCGAACTCCCTGAACTTGGCGAGGATTTGGAGGAGACTTTGCCAGAGGTGTTGCTGGGCGGCGAATCCGCAGACGCGCCCGGTGGATGGCATCGGAGTGGCGAACGCGCCCTCGAACTGGCCCGCGGACGCGGCGTTCCTCTGGTGATTTGGTTTGCCAACCCGACCACGGGCCCCCTCGACGAGCGACTGGGCATTAAGGTCCTCTTTGACCCTGCGGTGTCCCGGCTCCTCTCCCGGCAGGCGGTCGGGCTCAAAATCGATTTCGGAAACGAAACCACCCGGCTCAGCAACTACTACCAGGCTTTCCGCAAGAAATACAAGGTTACCGGCTATCCGACCCTGGTTTTCCTCCAGCCCGATGGGACCGAGGTCACCCGGCAGATCGGCTTCGCGGCTGGGACGGAGGCCGCTCGAATCCAGAATTTCGGTTTTGCCATCGAACGGGCGGCCAAAGCCTGGCAAAACCGGAAAAAAGACCTCGAAAAATCCGGGTTCAAGACCTGGAAAGACCGCTCGGGGCGGACATTTTTCGCCAAACCCCTCCGCCGTGAAGGGAAGGAAATGGTCCTCATTGACCCCTACCGGCGCATTTACCGGGTTCCTTTGGAGCGGCTCGCCCATGAGTCCTTGGTCGATGCCCTGGATATTCAGGAGCCCGCGCCCTCGCGGAAAGAATAAAAAATTTTATATCGCCACTTGCAGGGTGCTGGAAAGGTGCTAGCATTTCCTCCCCTTCCGCCCGGTCCAAGCGTCCCTAGGACCGGAGCCACAAGGAAAAATCGTCCAGTTTCACCGCCATGAAAGTCCGTCCTTCTGTCAAACGCCTCTGCGAATCCTGCGCCATTATCCGCCGGAACGGGGTGGTTCGTATCATTTGCAAAAACCCCCGCCACAAGCAACGCCAAGGCTGAAGCCGGGAAACAAATTTTTATCTCAATTCTGAAAGGATTCTACCATCATGCCACGGCTTCTGGGTGTTGACATTCCAAACGACAAACGCATCGAGGTTTCCCTGCCTTACATTTTCGGCATCGGGAAGCCCATGGCCATCCGCGTCCTCCGCGAGGCCAATATTGACGGCGACCTGCGCGCCGGCGAACTGACCGACGAGCAGCTCAATGCCATCGTGCACGTCATTTCCGCCCACAATCTTCTCATCGAAGGCGACCTTCGCCGCGACACCCAGCAGAACCTCAAGCGTCTCCAGCAAATCGGCTCCTACCGTGGCCTTCGCCACCGCAAAGGCTTGCCGGTCCGCGGCCAGCGCACCTCCACCAACGCCCGCACCCGCAAAGGTCCCCGAAAGACCATCGGCGCGGCCAAGAAGATGACGAGCAAGTAAGCCCGGCCCTTTACCAATCCACACCGAAAACGACTGACCACCATGGCGGAAGAACAGGAAATTCCAACGGGCGCCCCGGCCGAAGCCGCGCCCGCCACCCCCGCGGCCGCGCCCGCAGCCACCGCCCCGACTGGCGGTTCCAAGCGCGAGGAGCGCAAAGACATCTTCGCGGAAATCGAAGGTGCCAACCCCGAGCAGCCCAAGATTGTCAAGGCCAAGGGCAGCAAGAACATTTCCACCGGCATCGTCCATGTGACCGCCTCCTTCAACAACACGAAGGTCAGCGTCACCGACCTGCGCGGCAATGTCATCGGCTGGTCCTCGTCCGGCAAACTCGGATTCAAAGGCTCCCGTAAATCCACCGCCTACGCCGCCCAGTTGGTTTCCCAAGACGCCTGCCGTCAGGCCATGGGCCACGGCCTCCGCGAAGTCGAAGTCCGCGTCAAAGGCCCCGGTGCCGGACGCGAATCCGCCGTGCGCGCCCTTCAAGCCCTCGGTGTCGAAGTCACCCTTATCAAAGACGTCACCCCGATCCCGCACAACGGCTGCCGCCCGCCGAAAGCCCGCCGCGTCTGATCTTCCAGCCCTTCACCAACTCAACGGATAAATTATCATGGCTCGTTACACCGGCCCCACCGACAAAATCAGCCGCCGCTTCGGCGTCGCCCTCTTCGGCCCCAGCAAGGCCATGGAACGCCGCAACTTCGGCCCCGGCCAACATGGCGCCCGCAGCGCCCGCGGCAAGAAGACCGACTACGCCATCATGCTTGGCGAAAAGCAGAAGCTGAAGTTCCAATACGGTCTTCTCGAAAGACAGTTCCGCAACACCTTCGAAGAAGCCGCCCGCCGCCGCGGTGTGACCGGTGAAATCCTGCTCCAACTTCTCGAACTGCGCCTCGACAACGTTGTCTATCGCCTCGGCCTCGGCAACACCCGCCGCGCCGCCCGCCAGTTCGTCGGCCACGGCCACATCCTCGTGAACGGCCGCCGTTGTGACATCTCCTCCTACACCTGCAAACCGGGCGACAAAATCTCCGTGCGCAACAATCCGGCTTCCCGCCAGCTTGCGCTCAAGATGATGGACCTCACCCAGCACGTGCCGCAGCCCGAATGGCTCGTTTTCGACCGCGAAAACTATTCCGCCAACGTCGCCCGCGTGCCCGACCGCTCGGAAATCGACCCGCAGGTCAACGAGCAGCTCGTCGTCGAGCTCTACTCCCGCTAATCGCCCGCGATTGGCCTCTCCCTTTACCGCCGGCCTGGTTCTCCACGCCGGCGGTTTTTCTTTCCATCCATCCCGTCTCCATGGCGGCACTCAACTTCGGATGGCAGGTAAAGTCCTGCTTGCTGGTAAGGTCCGCCGAAGGTTAGTTGTCCGTGAACATGAAAGCCTTGTTACTCTCCTGGCTGGTTGTCGTCGGTCCGCTCGCCGCGGCCCAACAAAACGTGCTGGTGCTCTTCGCGGATGACCTGGGGCAGCGCGACCTCGGCTGCTACAATCCGGAAACCTTTTACGAGACCCCCAATCTCGACAATCTGTCGAAATCCGGCGTCCGTTTTTCCAACGGGTATTCCGCGTGCCCGGTTTGTTCGCCCACCCGCTACTCCCTCGTGACGGGAAAGTGGCCTGCCCGTTCCGGAATCACCAATTACATCGGAGGCGAGCGGGTGGAAAGATTCGCGCCCGCGCCCTACACCAAGGCCCTGCCGGGTAGTGAAACCACCATGGCCGAAAGCCTGAAGGCATTCGGATATCAAACCACCTATGTGGGCAAGTGGCACCTCGGCGGGAACGAATCCGATTGGCCAGAACATCATGGATTTGATCGCAATGCGGGTGGGTTCGCCGCCGGCCATCCGAAGTCATGGTTCTCTCCCTACGGGAACCCGCGATTGACCGATGGACCGGACGGCGAGTTTTTAACCGAACGGCTCGCGCGTGAAACCATCGCCTCGCTCAAAGCCGCCAAGGAATCCGGCAAGCCCTTCTACATTTGCCATGCCTTCTACCAAGTCCACACGCCACTCAAGGCTCCGGCGCACCTCGTGAAAAAATACGAGGAGAAAAGATTGAAACTCGGGCTCGAGGATCGCTTCGGCACGGAAGTGCAGTATCAAGTGAAGGACAAGAGCCCGCGGAGAGTGCGTGAAACTCAGGCGCATGCCGTCTACGCGGCCATGGTAGAATCGATGGACACCGCTGCCGGTCAGATTCTCCGCGCGCTGGAGGATTTGGACCTCGCCGCGAACACGCTCGTCATTTTCACATCGGACAACGGCGGCTTATCCACCTCCGAAGGACTGCCGACCTCGAATCTTCCCTGGCGCGCGGGCAAGGGGTGGACCTATGAAGGTGGCATTCGCGTGCCATTCATCATGCGTTGGCCGACGAAGGGAGTTACTAACAAGGTGGAGGATACGCCGATTTCCACCATCGATGTCCTGCCCACGGCCCTCGCCATCGCCGGACAAAAAGCCGCCGGAGTGGATGGTGTTGATCTAAGTCCGTTGCTGCGCGGCGAATCCCTGCCCGCCCGGGATTTGTTCTGGCATTACCCTCACTATGCCAATCAAGGTGGCGTGCCGGGCGGCGTGATTCGTTCCGGAGAATGGAAACTCTTGGAGAACTATGAGGATGGATCCGTCGAGCTCTACAACCTCGCCAAAGATCCGGGCGAACGCGAAGACCTCGCCGCCCAACAACCGGAACGAGTCACTGCCATGCGCGGAAAACTGCACACATGGTATCGCGAAACCGGCGCGAAATTCCTCCAGGCGAAAGAGGGAGGTCCAAAGCCATGGTCACCGGGTGAGTGAAGGGGGTTCAAGATGGAAGGTTTGGATTTTCGAAAAGGCTCTCCGGCAAATCGAATGGGATGACGAGTGCCTTGCCCTGCCCCTGAAAGCGCCGCCGATGTCGGCGCACTCCAACACAAGGGCTCGTCTTGCGCGTCTCTCTCAAGTCTCCCCGCGGCTCCTCGAAGGGTGGTCTCGACTCAGCGGGCCACCGCGTCACCCCCCAAGAGCTGGGAAGAATCCCAGCAGTCCAAGAGCCTGCGACGCTACGGTAAGCCAACCCCGAGAGCCACGCTCTCCCTTTTCTATGGAGCCACGGATCATCCGCCGGAGGCTCTGGACTGCGGTGGTTCCTCCGCCGCTCTGGGGAAAGATTCTCTATCGCCCTTGCGAGCCGACCAACCGAACGATCCCTCCACTAGGTCTCCGACGCGTGTTGATTCATCGACGACGCCTCTTCACCGCAGTGCCGGATCCAGACCGATCATGCCGACGAGATCCTCGAGATAACCCGGGGTTTCAACATGGGCGGCGAGGGCGCGCGCGTGGTCGAGGCGTTCTTGGATCCGCAGTCGCCGCAACTCGGTCTGATAGCCGGTTTTGGTGAGGAAGGATTCCAGATTGGCTATCTTTCGGGCCATCAATTCGCGATCATGATCACGTTTGGCCAGCAGACGGGCCTTATACCAATCCGAGGCAAGCAGATGCTCCCTCGTGAACATGGAGCGGACTTCCGGATCCGTCAGCCCTTTGCCTTCCCACTGCCCGTGGGCCATGATGTGGAGCAAGGCTTTGAGTGGCGGACAGGCGAAGTCGATGCCGCCATCCTTGAAATAGTTCAACGCCACTTTTTTCTGGGTGGAGACGATGTTGTCCACTCCATCCGCGAAGTCCTCCATCGACTGCAACTCCGGCTTCAGCATGTCTTCGGAAAAAACCGTGTCGACGGCGGAGAAAACCCGCCCGAAGAAGGTGGTGGCGAAACTGGCGGTCATGCGGTAACCCAAGCGGCTAGATTCGACAAGGCGACCATTCCACTCCACGTCGGGCACCTTTTCAAGGTAACCTCGGCTAATGAGATAGGCGGGATCACGTTCGGGAATGAACATGCGCGACCAGACCTCGGGCACGAGCAGGCTGATATCGTGATCCACGCGGTATTTCCGCCCGATGTGGCCTGTCGCCGTGGTGAATCCGGGGCTGCCCGTCAGAATGAAGGAAACGAGAGCGGCATTCACATCGTGAACCGGGAGAAGCGCGTTGAATGGGCCTTTGGTCAAGGCGCCTTCGCTGCCCGCGCCGGTGGTGGACGGGCTCTTCCCGGTCAAGGACGCGATGAAGTCCATGAAGAGATCCGGCAGTTCCTGGAAGTGGATGGGGTTGTAAACAGCGAGGGCGCGGATCCCTTTCGCAGGATCGGGCGGATTGTTACGGCGACCGGCCAGCACGGAAGTGACCGACATCGGCACGGCGCTATCGACGGAAAGCCTGCGGAAGAGCCGTTTGCCAAGCGTGGCCAGATAGGCGGCTCGGGGATCCTCAAGATCGGGACGGTTTTGCAAATAACGCGGGTTCTCGGTTGGTTTGCCATCGACCAGCCTCGGCAAGTGGGTGCTGATCACGTAACCGGGTTTGGATGCGGCCACGAAATTTTCGAACATGCCGCGCATCGGAGCGGTGAATTGTTCGAAGCGGATGGCATCACGCACCATGGCTTGGGCATCAACGCGGGGAATGGGTTCGTAGTTCGAGAAGAACATCCCGCCCTGGCTGAAATCCTTCTCCGTCTTCTTGTCATATCCGCGGGTGATGGCGTCGTCGGGCCGTTGGAACAACCGGTATTCGCAGTTCTGGATGAACTTCACCGAAGGCGCCGATGATTCGGGATGAAGGCCCTGCACGTGCTCCGCTGCCACCACCACGGAGGCGCTGATATCGTCTTCCGTCTGCAGTTTGCGCGCGGGCGCGAAATCCTTGCGCACGCTGAAGGTGCGCCAGTTTCCGTTTTCCGTGAAACCAACCCGGAGGTATTGCGCGACCAGACGCTGGCGACGGTAGATCAATTGTCGGCCGGGTTGACCGTTGATCAGGTCGACGCTGAATCGTCCGCGCCAATCATCTCCCCAATCTTCCTTGTAGAAGCGTTTCACCAGCAGCACCAGGATCGCGCACGGAACTACTGATGGTGCCGAGCCACTCGTTGTAGGCATCGGTGTAAGCAGGATTCGGTGTGAGCATGCGGATGACCGATCCAAGCGAGCGCCGCGGGCTGAGGAGCGGGCGCCCCGGTTTGCCCGGTTCCAGCGGTTTGCGGTAGCGGTCGGAGAAGTCCCTTTTGATGATGGCCTCGGCGGCGTCCATGTCCGCACCCAGATTGCTCACCAGCAGGGAGGCCGTGATCATGGCGTCGGAAATTGATTTCGAAATCTCGGATTTGCCGCCGCCCGAGACGGTGCAGGGCTTGTGGCAGAATGTTCCCTCGGCATTCGTGCCGATGAGGCGCCAACGCAAACCGGCCGACGGCTTCACCATCTCCACCTTGTAGCCGGATGGCAGCACATAGGTGATGCCAGGTTGCAGCGAGATCTGTTGCGGGCCGTCGGCATTTGTCCAGGTGATGGTCTGGCGGTGCAAGTCGATGCGGGTGTCTTCGGGGACGTAATAGATGTCCTTGAACTTCTTGTCGATCCCGTAACCCTCGGGCTGGAGATCAAAGAGCTGGTGGTAACGCTTGACGACACCGGCAAAGCGGTGATCGACGGGGCGATCCCAATCACTGAGCGAGAAGTCCTCCCCGAGGTCAAAACTCGGGAATGCGATGGCTCCACCCGCGTGTTCCTCTTCCGCGTTTCCGTGAAGATTCGCCGCGTAGCTGATCTGGGTTTTGACCTCCTTCTTGCAATAGCCGTAGTAGTTGTCCGCGATGATGGTGACGATGATGCCCCGTTTGTCCCGGCAGGTGATCTTGAAAGCCCCGCCGTTGTTATAGAGTTCGGATTCGGATTCCCAGCACATTCCATCGGCGATCTGGCGCGGGGTCGCCTCGCTGACCGGAGGTAAGCCCAGATCTTTCTTGCGCAGGTTCACGAGATGCGGAGCGAGGATGACACAGCCGGTATGGCCCGACCAGTAATCGGCATCAAGGCGCGCATCGTTGTCCGGCAGGTAAGGGTCCCCGGCGTTCCCGAAGATGCTCTCCACGAAATCGAGATTGCTCACCAGATTCCCGGGCGCGAAGAAGCGGATCTCCATCGACTTGTGGGAAGTAAGCCCGGGGATCGCTGGAACAACCACCGGACGGAGCAGGAGCGAGACGAATACCCGGGCCGGACTCGGCGAAGTGCCGGTGAATGGCAGGGTCATCAAATCCCCGGGAGGATTGAGCGCACTGGCCAGCAAACGGGCGAACGCTTCCTTGGGGACGGACTTTTTATCCGCCGGCACGGGCAACCCGCCTTCCGCGACATGGAATACCCCTTGGGTGGTGCGTTTGTCACTGGCCGGGTTATGGCAAACACCCTGTTGGACTCGATAGGAACTGAGGATCGACGACTTGAAGCGATCTTGATCCGGCGGCAAGGACAACATCCGCGCGATGCCGTGGCGTTCCGCGATCAATGCCCCGACCGGAACCAGCGCCTTGCGGTCGCCGAATACTTTTTCACGAGGTCCGCTCCCAGATAATCGTGGAGGAAGCCATCAATGGCCGCATCGGCCGGACAAAGGTGGTCGGCAAGAAGCCGGGTTTTCTCTTGGAAATTGGCAATCAAGGATCGACCGAGATCCAGAAAGGGGTAGTCTTCCTCGTTTCAACGATGGCATGGCCGCGGGCGGCGAGTTTGAGGTTCACAAACTCCCGCAGACGATTTTCTTCCTCTTCCGAGGCGATGATGGCGCGTCCGTCAGCGAAGCCGATTTGGTCTTTCAAGTTTGGCATGGTGGGGATCCTGTTTTATGGAGTCTCCCACTAAAGCAAGCCCCGTGCCCTTGGCCAGCCTGATGAGGTAAAAATTCGCGCAGAATCGGGCGCATTTGCCATCACGAGCATACGAAAAGGAGTATGCACATCCGGCCCAATCCATTCAGTTTAGCACTCGAAATGGCAAAGAGGGATCAGGTCTCAGGGCAAGACCGGGACGGTCTTGCTACGATTCCGGTGGATGCTCGCAGGCGAAATCCCCTTGATCTGCTGGGCCCAACGTAGCAAGAGCGTCTCGCTCTTGCCCCGCAGGAATGGGGTGAATGAGATCGAGACGGTCACTGGTCTTTGTGACAAGTGAACGGGACCGGGTTTGGCCCGCATCCACGAGCGACGACTCCCTGCGATAGGGATGCCGTGGCTCGCGCCGGGCCGTTCAGCGCCCGCCATAAATTGCGGAAAAATGCCCGAATCTCAGATATCCGTAGCGGCTTTCGGGGCCGCCGGCATGGCACGTTTCGGCATCGATTCTTGCAGCCATCCGCGGACTTCGGCTTCGGACGGCATTTTGCCCTCTTCGACAGCGGCAGCGAACTTCTCGAAAGGAGCGAGCGGGAAATTGGCATTCTTCGTCTTCGCCTCCTTGGCTTTTTCAAGAACCGAGCGGGCGGAGCCAAGGGCATCGTCTTTTTTGCCCATCTTCCACTGCAAACGGCTGATGGTTTGCCATTCGATTGGTCCGGCATTGTCTTTGGTGAGGGCCACGAACTTGGTCGTGATGTTTTCGAGAAGAGGTGCCGGCACCTCTTCATCACCAGAGACGGCCCGCACAACGCTGAAAACGAGCATCTTGTCTTCACCGCCTTTCTCCAGAAGTTTGGCGACGGCATCCCAGTCTTTCTTCGCGATCACGAGAGCAGCTTCCGAAGCGGCGAGATACCGACCTGACTTGTCCGCCTCCTTGAGTTTGGCGAAGGCGGCTTCCATGGCCGGAACATCTTTCTTGCTCGAAGCCATGCTGAACTCACGCATCGCGGACATGAGGGCTGATTGCTCGGCTTCGGCCTTGTTCATGGACTCCGTGATCTTGTCGAGTGCGGCACCGCCCTCGAGCGCGGCGAGAATGACCTCATCCGTGATGCGTGACGGATGAGACTTGAGCAAAAGTTTGCCATCGCGCACCAGGAAGGCGTGCGGAATGCCTCTCACAGCCGCTGCGTTCAGCCACTCTTTTTCGAAGTCACTGCCTTTGCCGGTGTAAACCACGGGATAAGACATGCCATCGCCTTTGGCCTTCACGAAAGCCTCGACCTTTTCCTTGCCGTCTTCCCAGACGTTCACTCCAACCACCCGCAGTCCTTTTTCGGAGTATTTCTTGTGCAGTTCATTGACATGCGGAATAACCGCGACGCATGGACCACACCAGGTGGCCCAACATTCGAGCATGTAAACCTTGCCCGGTTCCCATGCGGCGGGGCCGGCCCCTTGGATCCATTCGCCTTTGGTCAAGGCATCGGGTTTCACTTCACCTCCGGGAAGGAGAGTCGGTGCGGTGATGGCCTGCTGGGCCAGTGTATGAGTGGCGAACATCAGAGCCGTCGCCAGGAGCATCGGTTTCATTTTCATAGGAGCAGCTTCGCACAGGCCCCGCGGGGCGGCAACGCGAATCCGGTGGGCGGGCGACAGACTTTCCATTTCCCGGCGATCCCACTCGGATGCCTTTCCCGTAGCGGCACCGCTTCCGGTGCCGGGCGAGTGAGCTTCCATCTTCCCGTGAGCAGCCTTCTCCTCCTCACGGAACGCGAAGGCGTTCCGCTACACCATGAGATCCCCATTTGAAGGCCTCCGTAGCGGCACCGCTTCCGGTGCCGAGCGAGGGACCCCCATTTCTCAGGAGCAACCTGCGCCTTCCCCCACGGGGTGCGAAGGTGTTCCGACATGTCCCCGACTCCGTCGGGGTTACACTTTCAGGTCCGGCACATCAATCCAGCGGCTCTCGTTGTGCGATTGCCAGCTTAGTTCGGCGAGTTGCACGCCCTTGGCGCCTTCCACGAGGGTGTAAGGGAAGGGGGTGTCGGCGGCGATGTGTTTGAGGAAAAGTTCCCACTGGATCTTGAAGGCATTATCGTAAACCCCTTGGTCGGGCACGATGTCCCAGTTGGCATAGTAGTCGAGCGGAGAGTCGATATCCGGGTTCCAGACCGGACGAGGGGTGGCGGCGGCGGACTGGGCCCAGCACTTGCGCAAGCCGACAATGGCCGAGCCGTCGGTGCCATCCACCTGCATGGTGAGAAGGTCGTCGCGGCGCACGCGCACGTTCCAGCTCGAATTGAACTGGCAAATCACCCCGGTTTCCGTTTCGAAAAGCGCGTAGGCCGAATCATCGGAGGTGCACTTATATGCCTTGCCATTTTCATCGATCCGCTCGGGGATGTGCGTCGCGGCCTTGGTGAAGACGCGGGTCACCCGGCCGAAGCAGTGGTCGATCACGTATCGCCAGTGGCAGTGCATGTCGATGATGATGCCGCCGCCATCCTCGGCGCGGTAGTTCCAGCTCGGACGTTGCGGTGGAATCCCATCGATATGACCGGTGAAGACCCAGTAGCCGAATTCCCCCCGCACCGAGAGGATCTTGCCGAAGAAACCCATGTCGCGCAGGGTCTTGTATTTCCGGATGCCGGGCAGCCAGAGTTTGTCCTGCACCACTCCGTTTTTGAGTCCTTTCGCCTGGGCCAGCCGCGCGAGGTCGAGGGCTTCGGCAGTGGTGGTGCCGCTCGGCTTCTCGCAGTAAACGTGTTTGCCCGCGGCGATGGCTTTGCTGACGAACCCATGACGGAAGGGCGTGCCGGAGGCATCGAAGAAGATTTGGTTGAATGGATCGGAAAGCGCGGCATCGAGATCGGTCGTGAACTTCTCCACCTTATAGCGCGCGGCGAGCTGGCCGAGCTTGTGGGCATTGCGCCCCGTGAGCACCGGCACCGGCAAAAGGATCTCATCACCACAGGGAACGCCACCCTGATCACGGATGGCGAGGACGGAACGCACGAGGTGCTGGTTAGTGCCCATGCGTCCGGTGACGCCGTTCAAAATGATACCGATTTCGCGTGTTTTCATAAGAGTCTTCGGGAAGGAACGCCGGCCATGCCGTTTTGGACGCTATTGCATGCAACAAATGCTGTCAAGGGGGATGGGAGCAAGGCGAACTTCCGGGCTCTGGCGAGCCGCGGAACAATGACGAAATACCTAAATACCCAAAGAAGGACGAAATCCGAAGGCCGAAGGCGCGGAGAAGCCCTACCGCGCACCCGGGTTCTGGCAAGATTCACCTCCACACCCGTCGGCCGTCGCCCGGCTTGACCAACTCCGAAATCCGAGGTTTTCCTGTGCCTTTCGGTCCTCTGACTGAACCGGGCAGGTCGTCCGTGAATCGGCCGCCTGGCATCTCCCTCGATCGTTTCCTGGGCACCCCAGTCGAGGATTGGTTTTGAAGAGCGGAATCGTTCCAGTGGCATCCGCAACTCCCCACGAATGGGGTGACGCGAGGTGTGCAGCTTTGCCCGCCGCAACAAAAGGGAGAATTTGCGAAAGCCCGGGGAACTGGAGCCGGAAAATCAGGCAAAAAGAAAAAAGTGCTGCTGGCGGCAGGGAAAGTTGGTTCTATACCGAAGGTATTTCAATGGCTGGCAGTCCTTTTGATGGCCAGCCACGATTTCACCCTTTCTCCTCCCAATTCCAACAAGTCATGAAAAACAAACTCGCGCTTCTTTTGGCCCTGTCCGGCTTCTCCATGCCGGTCGGTGCGGTGAATTATTTCGACGCCACTGGAGACATTGACTCCGGCATCACCACTGGGAACGGCACTCTGGATATCGTGTCCATGGAAGTCACCAACACGCCGAGCGACATCGTCTTCAAATTGACCCTGAACGGGAATATCAGCACGACGGACTGGGGAAAATTCATGATTGGCATCTCGACGGGGAACACCTCAAATACCGACACGGGCAATGGCTGGGATCGTCCAATCCAACTGAATTTGCCCCTTGGCGGGATGGACTACTGGGTTGGGTCATGGGTTGATTCCGGTGGGGGAGCGCAACTGTGGTCTTAAGATGGTGCAAGCTGGATCGGTCCCTCGGTGCTTGGAAGCTACAGTTTTGCCGGTGGCACCACCAGCACGATCAATTACACCATCCCGCTCGCCTCCTTAGGGCTGGCGGTAGACGACATCTTCTATTTCGATGCCTACAGCTCCGGCGGTGGCGGAAACGACAGCGCGATCGATACACTGGCCAATCCGAATGTTTCGATCACAGGGTGGGCCGGCCCCTCCACATCCAATACGGGTACGGGGCTGAATTCCTACACCGTTGTCCCAGAAGCATCACACACGATGCTGATGCTGGTCGGCCTCGCCGCCATCGGCTGGCGTCGTCGGCGTTGATGTCCGGATGGACGTTCAGTCGTCCGTGGATCTATCCCGGCTTCGCTGGTCGATGCGGGGATTTTTTTCGAATGGCCCGCAGCTTTCCACAGGACCGGTTGACCCCATGCCCGCGAAGATCGCCAAGAGCCCACGCCGGGCGCGCCGCAGACTGTTCATCCTGATGGCGATTTCCCTGCCCCTGCTGCTGCTGGGGATCGTGGAGTTGGTTTGTCGGCTGAAGGGTTATGGCGGGTATCCGGATTTCCTGCGGAAGGTTGGACCGCTTCCGGGCGGCTCCACCCTCCGTATTGTCGAACCCACCGCCGCCAAACCCTACTTTTTCGCCAATCCCAATCGACCGGGTTACCCCGATCAGACCCATTTCCTGATACCCAAACCGGCGGGCACCTACCGGATTTTTCTTCTGGGAGAATCCGCCGCCAAGGGATACCCTCAACCCCGCAATCTGGCCATGGGTTCGTTCTTGCGGGTCATGCTGCAGGATGTGCTCAAGGACAAGACCGTCGAGGTGATCGATCTTGGCACCACGGCCATCGCCAGTTTCCCGATCCGCTACATGGCGGGAGAGGCTCTGGATCACCAGGCGGATCTCCTCGTGGTTTACGCCGGCAACAATGAATTCTTCGGATCGTATGGCGTGGCATCCATCAATGGCGCCGGAAAGTTCCCGGCGAGTTATCTGAAAATGATGCGCGCCGCCCGCGGGCTCGGCCTGGTGCAGGCCCTTGATTCATGGATCTACCGTGGGAATGACGATAGCAAGACCCTGATGGAGCAGATGATCGCCCGCACCTTCATTCCGGATGATTCCGCCTTGCGCGCGGCGGCGGCGAAGAAAATCGAAGAAAACCTCACGGACATCGCCAAGCAGGCCCGGGACGCCGGTGTCCCGATCATCCTGTGCACCACCGCCAGCAACGAAGCCGGCTTGGCTCCCATCGGGGAAGACGACCACGGCGTGAATGGCAAGCCGAACCCCTCGCCAAACAACACCGACTTCCTGCAAATCGCGGGAAATCTGGAAAAGGATCCCCGCGCCAGCATCAGGGAACTGGAAGAATTCATCGCCCGGCATCCTCTGCATGCCACGGCTCACTTCCTTCTCGGCCGCCCTCATGCGCTGATTGGCGATCCCGTGGCCGCGCGTCCGCATTTTCTGCGCGCCCGCGACCTTGATTCCATGCCATGGCGTCCGACTTCCACCACGGAAGAGGGGATCCGCCGGGCGGCCAGCGGCAGTGGCGCGGTCTTGTGTGGCATTGCCACGATCTTCCGCGACCTGAGTCCGGAGGGCGCGACCTCCTGGGCCTTGATGGACGATCACGTGCACCTGAGTGTGCGCGGCCAAGTCGAAGCTGCCCGTGCCATCGCCACCGCCATGGCCGGAACAGAGTCCATTGCCCAGCCTATCGGACTGGCCAAAGAGGCCGTCGGAAAATTGACCGGCTGGGAAATCTACGCCGACCGCCAAGGCCGGAATTTCTTCGATGACTACCGGGTCAATCATACCATGCGCGTGCTCTTCGGCGTGCCTTTCATGAAGCGGTCGAATCCGGATGCTTTCGCCAGATTCGAACGGTTGGCTGCGGATGCCGAGGCCAAGGTGGACCCGGAGGTTCTTTCGATGATGCGCGGCTGGCAGTCCGTTGTTCCGCACGCCGGCGGGCAGCGCCCCTTGACCGCAATGGTCGCGCGCGTTTACCTGCGCCGCAAGGATGCGGTGGAAGCCCTGCGCTACTACCGCATCGCCCAAACACAGGTGCCAGCCTACACGTCCTGGCATCTGGAATACAGATACTCGGAATTGGCCTGCCGCCAGATGCTCGAGGGCATCCTTACCGATGAAGAAAAAGAGAACGCCCGCGCCGCCATCGCGGAGGGAAATTTCCTTCTGGCCCATGGGTTCACGGGCACGGGTCTGGCCCGCCGCCATGTCGGGCCCCTGCACCAGTTGCTGCACGAACATGAACTGGCCATTCCGCATCTGGAGGCCGCCCGCAAACAATTGTGGGAAGAAGACCTCGTGGCCTGCGACCAAGCCCTGGTGGTCGCCTACGTCGAAACCCGGCAGCATGCGAAGGCGAGGGCTCTTGCCGAAACCGGCATCCGGGAGAGCGGGAAATTCGCCCCGGCTTATGAACAAATGCTCGATTACGTCCGCCGTTACGAATGAACGGCGGCATGCCCGCTTCAGAACAGACTGTAGATGAATGGCGCGGCACCTGTGCCGCCTGCCAACATGAGCAATCCGAGCAAAAGCAGCACGACCACGATCGGGATGAGCCACCACTTCTTGTTTTCCCTCAAGAAGTCGAAAAACTCGCGAAGAAACCCGACCTCGCCGCTTTCGGCAAGGGTGTCCAGTTCATCTTTCTTCCCGGAGATGGGACCGCGTTCGCTCATGGGTTCAATACTGGCGAAAATATCGGCGGAGAGGGCGAATTGCATCCGGTTTTTTCCACGCTGAGAACCCCGGCGGCGGAGGCCGGAGGCGCAAAGGATCATGGCCGCGCCAACGGAGGAACCAACCAATGGGAAACACGAGCAGGAAATAGACCGCGCCGAGCAGGAGGTTTTGGATCACCCATGCCAAAGGGTAAACCAGCAGGCTCAGAAAAATGAAGACCCAGCGCACCAGGGAAAGAGCCGCGAAGGAACCGATGAAAGACAAAGCCGCCACCACCCCGCACCCGACGGGAAAGACAATCCCTGCCTCGCCCCTCCAAATCGCCATACCGCCGACGCCGAGGCAGAACAGCGGCAACCAAAGGCGTCCAAAGGATCGCACCTGCACATCGGGGGACTGAAGATTGATTTCCATGATGTTCAGTCGGGACGGAATGATTTCAAATAGGCTTCCTTGGCCGCGCCAGCCATCGCCAGATTGTCCGCTTTTAGGAGCAAACAATCCTCGATCACGAGCGCGTCCATATCGGTATTGAGGAAGCAACGCACCGCGTCGTCCACTCCGGCGACCATCGGTTCACCGCGGATGTTGAAGCTCGTGTTGACGAGCAGCGGGCAACCGGTGAGGCGGAAAAAACATTCCAGCAGACGCCGGAAGATCCCGGTTCCGGGAGCCACCGTCTGGAGGCGTGCCGAGTAGTCCACATGGGTGATCGCCGGAAAAGGCGAACGGGTCTCGCGCACGGCGTCGAGCCCGGTGCCGGTGGTCGGGATCCGCCATTCCTCCCGCACCGGTGCCACCAGCAACATCTAGGGACTCGGGCAATCCGCGGGGATTTCAAACCAGTGCGACGCCTCCTCCTCCAGCACGGCCGGGGCAAACGGCCGGAAGGATTCCCGGAACTTGATCTTGAGGTTGAGCTGGCGCTGGATCCCGGGGTTGCGGGGATCGGCGAGAATGCTGCGCGCTCCCAAGGCGCGTGGACCGAACTCCATCCGCCCTTGCACCCATCCCACCACGTGACCGTCCGCGATGTGGTGGCAAACCTCCTCCAACATCGCCGGCTCATCGGAGTGTTGGTGGAAGGTGACTCCCAATGCGCCGAGCCTCGTCGGCAAAGTCCGGCGGTCAACCGATGGGCCGAGCAAGCCGCCTTTCATTCCATCACCCGATGGTCTTGGCTCCTCCAGCAGACCATGAGCCACTTGCAAGGCCGCGCCCAATGCGCCCCCGGCATCGCCGGACGCGGGTTGGATCCAGCAGTTGCGGAAAATTTTCTCCCTCGCCAGTTTGCCGTTGGCCACGCAGTTCAAGGCCACTCCGCCCGCCAGACAAAGGTTCGGGCAATCGGTTAGGGAACGGGCGTGCCGGACCATCCTGAGGACAACATCCTCGGTGATGTTTTGGATCGATGCTGCGATGTCCATTTCCCTCCGGGTAATTTCCGATTCCGGTGCTCGCGGCGGACCTTCGAGCAAATCATTCATCCGGGCCGACGTCATGGTCAGCCCGCCGATATAGTCGAAGAAACTCTGGTCCATCCAAAGTGAACCATCATCGGCAATTCGCACCACCTTGTCCAGCAGACGCGCGGTGAAGCGCGGCTCCCCGAACGGGGCCAGGCCCATCAATTTGTATTCACCCGAGTTCACCCGGAACCCGCAGAAATAGGTCATGGCCGAATAGAGCAAACCGAGCGAATGCGGGAAATCCATCTCTGCCAGCGTGACCAGATCATTGCCCCGGCCGTGGTGGATGGCCGCGCTTGTCCACTCGCCGACCCCGTCGAGGGTCAAGACCGCCGCCTCCTCGAAGGGAGAAGGAAAAAAGCGCTGGCCGCGTGGGCTTCGTGATGATCGGTGAAGAGGATGCGGCGGTGATACCCGCCCAAAAGTCGCCGGATGTCGCGGGGCAGGAGGAGCTTCTCCCGCAACCAAAGTGGAATGGCTTTCCGGAACGACGCGAATCCTGCCGGAGCCGACGCGAGATAGGATTCCAACAGGCGCTCGAATTTGCGCAGCGGCTTCTCATAAACCTAGAAAGGAATATGGGATTCTTGCCATAACGGCTCAAATCGAGTTGTATCAAGGACATGGAAGTCTCCGCGTCCCTCATTTTGTCTCACCCTGCGGGTGACACAAAAAATGCCCCGCAAGTTCCCGCTGGCAGCTGGC
>JBJTQJ010000022.1:0-5929 GCA_046075565.1 Verrucomicrobiales bacterium
GCGACCGTCGGATTAGAAATCCGATGCTCTATCCAGCTGAGCTAGGGGTGCCGATGATCGCCCGTTTCAGGCGATGGTAATGTATCCGCTGGATCGACGTGAGCCAAGCGGAAAGCGACTGCCGGGTGTCCGGCTCTCACCAACTTCTCAGGATTCTCCACCACCAGGAGCTTCCGCGTGTTCCTCCTCGTCCACTTTCTTCTCCGGGGCAGGGGACTCGGGGTCCTTCGATTGACGTTCCGGGGCCGGGGGCAGGGGACGAATGGCGGTGTCGTAGTTGGATTCGATGGTCACTTCGGAGCGGCTGGCCCCATTTTCGAAATCCATGGGTCCGGAATATTTCTGGCGTTTGAAGCTGGTGTAGCCTCGTTCCATGGACGTGTTGTCCGCAGGCAAAGTCAAGACCATGGCCGAGAGGTATTCGGTGTCGTCTCCCATGCCCATGCCTTGAAAGCGCAGGTTGCTGCGCGAGCGGGTGGAAACCGAAGTGCCAATGCGATAACAGGGCACGCCATCGACTTTAACGGCGTTGAGCAGGCGGCAACCACCGGAGAGTCCGACCAGAAGCCGTTCGTCGCCTCCGAAGAGTTTGCGTGCGACGGCCGTATCGAGCGGCCACTCGTCCCCGTATTTGCGGGGTCCGGCGGTGGCATACAATTCGTCCATGCTCGGTGAATCATCGGCATCGGACATCCCGAATAAATCCCCAAGGGTTCCCTGCAGGGTATCTTCCAGTGGTTCGCCATTTTCTTCAAGGATAAAGACCGCGCCTCCGCCCGGTGTGGCTTTCCCGTGAACAACGGAGCCGGCTGGGAGCAGGTCTTTCTTTTTCCCCTTCTCATCCGCGCGGGTGAGGGATTTGAACTTCAACTGGTAGGCTTTGGGCGAACCGCGTGGTGTCACTTCCAGCACTTCCTGGTCGGCATCGAAATGGATGGTCCATTTTTCCTTGCGTGCATTCTCGAGGCCTTTCAATCCCCGGATCCCCGCGGTTTGTTCGTAGGTGGCCGTCGTCACCTCATTGAAGCGCAGGCCGACTTTCATCGGGCGCTGCAGCCGGACATTTACCGCTTCATCCTCGGCAACCGCGGGAAGGGCGGCCAAGGCGAAAACACCGGCGAGAAGGAGTCGGAAGGGTGCGGACATGTTGACCACCATACTGCAAAAACGTCCCGCGCGGGTCAAATGATCTGTAAAATCAGCCGCGCAGGGCTTTCCAGAGCATATTCGCCCCGAAAACCAGCAGGAGGACCGCAAAACCGATTTCCAGGGAGCGGTTCGACAGTTTGACCAGCCAACCGCTGGCCAGCCAAGCCACCAGTGCCCCTCCAGCGCCGGCAGCAAGTGCGATCTTCCAATTGACCAAATCATTGGCGGTGTTCGGGATGCTGGCGGCCACGGACGTCGCGATGATGGCGGCCAGTGAGGTGGCTACGGCGGTTTTCTGGTCGAATTGCAGGAAGTAGCGGAACGCGGGCACCATCAGAATGCCTCCCCCGACCCCGCAGAGGGCGGCGATGGCCCCGGCGACGGCTCCGATGGCGAGGGCAATGAGAATAGGCATTGGGAAAATCAGGCGACCGCGCAAGGTCGGGCGAGCACGCGCACGAGCAATTGGCTGAGCACGAGCGATGGTTCAAGGCCGGTGTTAATCAAGGAGCGATCCGCTTCCAAGCAGGCATCGATGGCTTCGAGCAGTTCGGCGGGTTTGAAGCGCGATGATTCTCTGGCTGCGAGATAGAGCGGGAAAAGTGAGATCGTTCCGCTCTTCGATTTCGGGAGATGGGCGGTCGCATCTTCCGGCAGCCGCTCAAATTGGCTTTTGAAGTTTTCGAAACTCGAAGTGTCCAACTTGTGTCGCCCCATGAGGTCCCGCATCACCAGCAACCAGCGCACCTTGGGAATGATAGCCGCGCGAAGGATGCCGACCGGGTTCTCATCAAGCTGGAGGAAATGCTCCAATAGCCGCAAGGATCTCTGGAGATCACGTTCGCCGATGGCCGTGCCGAGTTCGAAAATGATGCCGCCGCGCGACGGCGAAACCACCGCCCGCAGGTCCTCCCTAGTCACCCGTGCTTCGGGTCCGCAATACACCCTTGTCTTTTCCAATTCGCTATCGAGCCGGCGGGTGTCCTCGCCCACCAGATGGATGAGATATTCGGCTTCGGTTTTGCCGAGCAGAAGACCGAGGGCGCGCGCGCGTTGTTGCACAAGCGGGGCGAGGCGGCCTTCCCATCCACCTTTGCTGGTATCGACTTTATCGAAGATTTCGATGTTGGCGTGTTTCTTCAGGATGTTGTAAAACGACCTGCGTTTGTCCATGCCGGGGGCGGACAAAATGAAAACCACATCCGGCGGCAGGCCGGCCTCAATGAGTTCGCCCAGATGGTTAACGGCGGATACCGTGTCCTCGGCCTTTCCGGTTACGTTATCGGCGAGGAAGTTCGCATTCCGTAGCCATACCACTTTGCCGCCGCCGAAAAATGGCATCGTCCGCAAGGCCTCGATGGTCCGATAAACTGCCTTTGCCGCCGTCTCCGCGTTCTCGGCCACGCCATCGACGATATCCTGTCCGAAATCCCCGGCATCGGGCGGGGTGAGACGACGTGCGGCGAGCAGGGCGGCCTCCGCGACCCGGCCCTCGTCACTGCCGGTGAATACATGGATATTTTTGGCCGTTCCGCTCGCGGGCATTTTTTTACGCTTCTCCTTCCAACTTTCCGTAGTTCTTTAACCTATGCTCCTTTTGCTCCGGAGTTTCAAAGAAGATTTTCATCAATTTGCCATGCTCCCAAAGATAGTGGCCGGTCATGTTGCCATGCTCGTCGTATTCCTTGAATTCTCCTTGGAAACGCTCGTCCGCGTCGTGAGCGCCCTCCGTATGAAGTTGGCCGTTCTCATACCAGCGCTTGTATTCACCCTCTGCCACGTCCTTGGCATTGAGTTTGGCGAAAAGTTTTTTCTTCCCGCTCGGGAAATTGACCGTCGATTGCTTCGCGATGCCTTGTTCGTAAATCCGGGCCTCGCGCAGACGTCCGTTTGAGAAGTAGGTCTCTTTGGCACCGTGGATCTTGCCGTCAAGATATGGCCAAACTACTGAAAAGCCCTCCCGGGGCTGGGGTGGATTGCCCCCCAGCAAAGGCTCGACATCCTTGCCGGTGAAGGGTTTCTCCGCGCCCGGTGCATACATCAAGCCGTCGTCGCGCATCTCCAAGGTGAGTCGGTCGATCGCCGGGGCCCGGAGTTTTCCGCCTTCGCTTTTCGAGGCGAGTTCGGCCTCGGCCTCCCACTCCGGGGGCGGTTGACAGTTGATCATGACTGCCGCAGCCGGAATCAAAAGAAGAAAATGGAGTGAGTATTTCATATCCACGCATTTTACGGTAAATCGACCTGCTAAGGCAATGTTAAATATGCGAATGAAGGAAAATATTTGGATTCTTTGATTATCATAAGTATGGAAATAGGACTGAGTATTACGCTCGTCAGGCTCCCCGGGAAATCGCCCGCGGACGAATTGATTGCCGCAAGATCCTTGCTTGAGACAGTCGCATCCTCTAGAGTCCCTGCTTGCCATCCAGCGACCCCCACATTCCGGCTCCCACCGAACGCCCTCCCGCCAGCCGCGGGGTGCTCGGCGTGATTTTCCTGACCGTCTTTCTCGACCTGGTCGGGTTCGGGATTCTCATTCCGCTCTTGCCCCTCTACGCTGAATCCCTGGGGGCAAGCGGCCTCGTCGTCGGCGGCATCATGGCGATCTATTCGTTCATGCAGTTCCTCTTTTCCCCGATCTGGGGTCGCTGGTCCGACCGGATTGGCCGGCGTCCGCTCATGCTTTTCGGCACGGCCGGCGCGAGTGTGGCCTACACCATCTTTGCCCTCGGCGCGGGATTCCAGGGCTCGACCGCGCTCGCCATCTTTTTCGCCGCGCGCATGCTGGCCGGTTTCTGCGGGGCCAACCTCGCGGTCGCCCAGGCCGCCATCGCCGATGTCACCCCACCCGAATTGCGCTCGAAACGCATGGCCCTCATCGGCATTGCCTTCGGACTCGGCTTCATCTTCGGACCAGCCATCGGCGGACTCAGCCTGAAGCACTTCGGTTTGGCCGGCCCCGGATGGGTGGCCTGCGGACTCTGTGCCATCAATTTTGTCGCCGCGTTTTTCCTGCTTCCGGAAACCCGGCGACCGGGTGCCGAGGCAGTGAAGCCCCGGCCGCGTCTTGAACAATGGTTCGCCACTCTGCGCCACCCGCAAATTGGCACCCTCGTGCTCGTCTTTTTCCTCTCCACCTTCGCCTTCGCCTGCTTCGAAACCACGCTCGGGCTCTTGGTCAGCAAGAATTTCAACCTCGACTTCAAGGGCAAGGATGCCGGAACCATTGCCGGACTCTTCGTCTTCTGCGGGGTCATCGGCGTGCTCGCCCAAGGCGGATTGATCGGCCGGTTGTTGAAGGTGTTTGGCGAGGGGAAATTGATTGCCCTCAGCCTAGTGCTGGCCGGAGCCGCCCTCGGCCCCTTGCCGTTCCTGCAATCCTGGCTCCCGCTCTACCTCGCCCTTGCCGTGCTTTCTCTCGGCTCCAGTCTTACCCGGCCGCCGGTTTTCGGACTCATTTCCAAACTCGCCCATGCCGACGAACAAGGCGCGACCCTCGGTGTCGCCCAATCGGCCGGCAGCCTCGCCCGCATCGCCGGACCATTGTTCGCGTCGTTCCTCTTTTTCCAGAACCCGACTTGGCCCTACCTCGCCTGCTCCGCCCTCTGCCTGATCACCGCCGGCGTCGTCATGATGCTTCTCCTTCCTCGTCTCCGCCGGGGAGAAAACCCCACGTGAATAAACTTAGAAACCACGAATGAACACGAATTTCCACGAATAAGAAATTGAAAGTCAGAGGTTATTGTAAAGGATCTCACTCACCCGCAGGATGATGTGGAATTTGGTATAGCTCATTGAAAATTCGTGCCCATGATAAGGCCCTGCCCTTCGGGCATCGTGTCAATGATAAGGCCCTGGCTTCGCCATCGTGGTTCCATTTTCCTTTCTCGGATAAATCCAATTCGCCCGCCGCCGCGTAGAGCTTCATCGATATGACACATTCCAAACCGACCATCGTCGCCTACCTCAAAACCACCTGCGGGTGGAGCGAGGGCGTGCGCGCCATCATGCGCAAATACGACCTTCCTTACGAGGAAAAAGACATTATCCGCAACCCGGCCCTGCGCTGGGAAATGGAACAGAAAAGCGGACAACCCCTCAGTCCCTGCGTGGAAGTGGACGGCGTCATGCTCGCCGATGTCAGCGGAGCCGAGGTCGAGACCTACCTGCTGGAGAAAGGACTCGTGGAAGCCAACGAAGCCGCCCCTGACGCCCCCACCGACTCATCCTGCTCCGACGAACAACACGAGGCCATGCGCCGCGCCGCCGCCGGCAACGTCGGCAAAATCCAGTTTCTGGATTGAGACCTGACCCGGCGCCTTCAAGTTCCGTGTTCAGGAGTGTACCACCGGCATCTTGCCGGTGGTCGGGCTACGCTCAATCAGCCCCACAACGGGCAGGGACCGCTGTCCCAGTGGTCCGAGTGGTCGCGCGGCGACCGGAATCGCCAATGCTAGGCATCTCCACCCCCGCGGACGTTTGAGGACAAACGTCCCTGCCTTTGTCGTTAGG
Source organism: Verrucomicrobiales bacterium (assembly GCA_046075565.1). Lineage (GTDB taxonomy): Bacteria > Verrucomicrobiota > Verrucomicrobiia > Verrucomicrobiales > SLCJ01 > JBJTQJ01. Next base: position 5,662 of record JBJTQJ010000022.1, read on the forward strand.
ACCATCGAGTCGGATGACCATGGCGGCTCGATTGAACGGGCCCATCCCTCCCTCGGCACCGGAAGCGGTGCCGCTACACAAGTAGCGAAACGCCTTCGCGTTCCGGGCAGAGGACGCCGCATCTTCCAAAGCCCTCCGCCCCTTTCTCCCGCCAATCCAACGACCTTTTTCAGTTGCGGATTTCACAATTTGCCGGAAATTTCTCACCCTGCAATTAGTCGCCGATGTAGCTCAGTGGTAGAGCAGCTCATTCGTAATGAGCGGGTCG
>JBJTQJ010000023.1:0-6527 GCA_046075565.1 Verrucomicrobiales bacterium
CCCGTGCCGGCCGAGGCCGAGGTCGAGGTCGAGGAACCCGTCGAAGTTTTGTAAGTTGAGTCAGTCAGTCAGTAGTCGATCCCGCTGGCGCTGCGATTGGTAACCGTGGCGCTGGCGGGACATAAGCCGAAAGCTATGAAACGGACCAAACCTTTCCCAGATGGCGAAGCTCCCGACCAATGGCCAGACACACCCGAAGCGGACGCGAAGATCCTAGACCGCCGATCCGAAACATGGCTGGACGGTCTGCCAGAGGTCGAGCCAGACGACGAGCCATTGCACTGGATAGACTTCGCTAGAACCTGAACACTTTCCCAGCGGTCCTTGTTGCCGCTGGGGGCTTCATAGGCTCCCGTCCTGTCCTTCGGGTGAAGGTATCAGGGCGGGAGTTTTTCGTTTGCGGTGGCATCACGCACGCGCACGCGAGGCGCACCGTTACGCGCCGAATCTAGGCGGGATCGAGGATGCTGATACTTTTTCCAGTAGGTGACAGTTTAGGTGACAGTCGCCGCTCTTTTTCCTGCCTTTTGACGCTGGAAGCCTTATGGAATAAAGGAGTGCGGGCGGAGGGAAATCGAACCCTCAACTCAAGCTTGGGAAGCTCGCGTTTTACCACTAAACTACGCCCGCAAGTATCTCCTCCGAAACCGTAACGGAGGCGGGTTCTTTTGCCAAGGGAAAAGACGCATTGGTTCGATTGCCCGTTTTCTGAAAGCGTTCTTTCCGGTGCTGCCCCAATGGTTTTCTCGCGAAAGGATTGCCTCGCTCATCAACGCTTTGCCGGTTGCCGCGGCAATTGAACCATTTTTCCAGTCCGAGGGTTCGTATCCCAAGGGAAATGGCTTGCCGTTCGTAGCTTCCGGAACGGAAGCGAAGCCTGGCGGATGGGGAGGGATCATCCACTCCCTTCGGTCGTCGCTCTGCCGCTGCCGCGGCAATCGAACCATTTTTTCCAGCCCGAGGGTTCGAATCCCTAAGGGGAATGGCTTGCCGTTCGTAGCTTCCAACGGAAGCGAAGAATGGCGGATGGGGAGGGATTCGAACCCTCGGTGCCCTTTTGGGGCACACACGCTTTCCAGGCGTGCCCGATCGACCACTCTGGCACCCATCCTTGGAGAAATTCACCGTATTCCCTGTCGGAATCCGGCGGAGTGCGAATCTAGGGCGGAAGCCAGGGGCCTGCAACCAGAATCAAATTGGTTTTTCTTTGAGCGGCGCAAGACCCCGCTCACAATACCACAAGCAAACGGAAGCAGAACCAAGCGGCGGCGAGCACAAGAAGGAGGCCTAGCGTGGCAATGCCGAGCCAGCCTTTGAGCCGCTGCTGTTCCATGGCCTTTTTCTCCGCATAACGGAGGGGCATGGCACCCGGCGCGGCAAAGATTGATCGCTCGGCAGGAATCACCCCGGCGGCCCGGCGGCGGGCTTCTTTTTCCTCCGCACCGACGATCAATTCCTCGAGTTCCCCGATGCGGAGCTTCAATTGGGCTTCGTCGTCAGGAGCGGCACGGGTGACAGCGCGTAAAATTTTCCATTCCCTCGCCACGATTTTCGGGCGGCGTTCATTGCGAGCTGCGGGAGGCATGGCTTGATGATGGGTTCAGATTTACTGAAGAAGGAAATGGAGTAGGATCGCCAGCCCGGCGAGGGCCAACACGGGCAAAGTGAAGGCAAGTCCCGCACTGAGCCAGTAACGGAATCCCGGGAGCACGAAGGCTGGTCGGGTGGCGACGGGCGCGGATTCATCTTCGGCGGCAGAGAGTCCACCGACCATACCGAGGCGGGCCATGGCTTCGGCATAATCCTGTTCGGCATCTTCCAAGGCGGCGGTAGCCCGCACGAGTTCGTTGCGCAGGTCGGCGCGGGACCAATGCTCGGGGTTCATCGATTCGATGGCGTCGAGGTGTTTGGCGAAGTTTTCCTTGGCATGCTCCAGCATTTCCAAACGTTTGCGGCTCTGGAAAGTGTCGCGGTCGAGACGAGTGAGGCCTTTGGTGAGACGCTCGCTCACATCCACACGCCCCTTGAGGAAACGATCCTGTTTGGCGCGCAGTTCCTCGAGGTCATTGCGCTGGCGTTCAAGCAGTTCCTGTTGCTGGCGCAATTCGAGAAGTTTTTCCTGCGCCTCGTGGAGTTGGGAACCAAAGTCCTCGGTGATGGCGGCCGGGGCACGGCGCGGCATCGGCACCGGGTCGTTGCCCACCGGAGCGGATTCAAAAACCGGGTCCTCATCGTGGCGGGAGGGTCCGAAAGGAAGTTCGAAGTCGTCGTCGGTAGTGCGTCGTGTGGCCAAAGTGCGCATATTATCTGGAACTGGTTATAGTTAACCGATATTAAATTTCTGGCGATTGTGCAAGTTGCTTTGCCCTTAGCGATACCCAACAGCGACCATACAAGACGAAAAGGTGTTCAGTTTGCCAGCAGGTCAAATTTGCGAGTCGGGAATGATGCTCTGGAATGCCTTGGACGGCTTCGCGTAGGCCGGATAGGTCGTTTTTTCCGCATTCTCCGGCAAATAGCGCCAATGTTTATACATCCAGAGCCACGGAGCGGGGTTTTCACGTAAAATCGGTTCAAAGGCATCCCAGCACTGTTGGGCAATCAAGCGGGGGTCGTCGCCGGGCTGGGGGCGGATGGGAGCCACGAAGTGGAGCAGAACGGTCCCATCCTTCTGTGGAATACTGATGGCGGGAATGATGGGGCAGCCGGTGCGTTGGGCGAGGGCGGCGGGCAGGGTCGTGAGCGAGGCCTTCAAGCCGAACATCTCGACCACGACCCCTCCCGCCTTCGGAGGAGTGGTCAAATCGGGCAAAAGCGCGACCTGTTTGCCGGACTTCACCGCCCGGAGCAGGCGTAGCAAAGCCCCCTGCTGGGGCACAATTTCGTTACCCGAGTGGGCGCGGTCGGCGGTAATAAGCGGGGTGACGTGGGGGTTTTTCGAGTCCTGGGCAATGATGACCACTGGGCGGGTGCGCTGGCACCAGGCCATGGCCAGCCATTCGAAGTTGCCGTAATGGGGAGTGACAAAGACGCCACCACCACTGGCGGCGGCAAGGGTGGCCGCTTCGTCATCAAACCGCCACCGGCACTGGGAGGCGAGGATTTCCGGGGTCAGCCGGGGGGACCAGAAAAGTTCGACAAATGTTCGGGCGAAATTCCGGTAACAATCCCGGACAACCCGTTGATGTTCAGGCGATTCCCCAAAAGCGACCCGGAGGTTTTCCAGCGCCGTTGCGCGGCCTTGCCGGTCGACATGGGCGGCGATGGTTCCCAGAACATCCGCCAGCCGCCGGGCAGCGGAGAGCGGCAAACAACGCACGACGGCCCGGAATCCGCGGAGAAGGATCTCCTCCCCTTTCCAGCGGAGACGTTTCCACTTTCCGGCGGTGGGGGCGGATTCGTCGGGCGGCGGCGTCATTTTCTGCGATTTCTGCTTTGCATCGGTCGGGAGGATTGTCCATGATGATTCTGTCATGAACAAGCGCGCTCTCGAAAAAACGCTGGAAGCAATCATGTCCCAGCCCACGGCACCTTTCCACGAATATCATGTGCGGGGGGCGATTCAGGGGGCGCTGAAAGGCGTGAAGGGGGTTAAATTGATGCAGGATTCTTTCGGAAACCTCATCGCCCATTACAAAAAAGGCCGGGCCAAGGCGAAATGGGCGCTGGGAGCGCACATGGACCACCCCGGTTGGGTGCGGACCAAAGGCGGCGGCAGTGTGTTCCTCGGGGGCGTGCCGGAATCCTACCGGGCGGAGAATATGGACAAGATCGTCTGGCATGGCGGCTTCGGCGTCTGGGATGTCCCGACCTTCGAACGCTGGAATGGCAGCGTGGTGGCCAGGGCCTGTGACGACCTGGCTGGTTGCGCCATCGCGGTCACGGTGATTCAGGAAATGGCGAGGCGCGAACTGGACGGGAACTTCTATGCTCTTTTCACCCGCGCGGAAGAGGTGGGATTTGTCGGCATCCACCGCATGCTGGAAGAGGGAGCATATCCGACGGATGTGACATTTCTTTGTCTGGAAACCAGCGCGATCGTGGAGGGAGCGAAAAAGGATGGCGGTCCGGTCATCCGGGTCGGTGACCGCCTGTCGAGCTTCACCAACGAGGCGGTGGGCGCGCTCGAATCGACGGCCAAGGAACACAACATCGGCTGCCAGAGACTCTTGCTCGATCGCGGGGCTTGCGAGGCATCGGCCGTCATGGCCCATGGACTGCCCGCCTGTGGGATTTCCCTCCTGCTCGAAAACTATCACAACTGCGGACCCGGCACAACGATCCTGCCGGAAAAAATCGAAGTGGAAGACGTGGCGCGCGCGGTGAAACTCGTGCTCTCTCTGCTCGGCGCAACCCAGAGCGTCGGGGCCGGCAAAAAACTACTCGAACGGGTGCGATCGTTGGATGCGCAAAACGCGCCTCATGAGGCCGCGGCCAGGGAATTCTGGCCGAAATAACATCCTCAGTATCTGTGCTTTCTGTGGAATCCGTGGTCTATACTTGAAAGGAGAATGGAACCACAGATTTTACGGATGATCACGGATTGCAAAAGACTTGCAACAAGTGCACCGAACATCTACTGAATGAAAAATTCTTTAAACTCTTCTTTCATTACATCCTCAGTATCTGTGCTTTCTGTGTAATCCGTGATTAATATTTCTGAATTCAGGTTTCCTCAAGCCCCCTCCGTCCTTGAAACGGAATTTGAACCACAGATCCCACGGATAAAACACCCTACGCCGCCCTGCTGGCTTTGAAGGGCAAACGGATATTCAAGGGCCTTGATGGATTCCTTTTCTTCAACATCCTTTCTTAATCCGTGCCCATCCGTGTAATCCGTGGTTTAGATCTCTGAATTCAGGTTTATCTGCTCACAGATCCCCGTAGGCCTGCGAAAACGTGTCGCCACCCGCTAGAGAGCCCTGATTGAGTCCTTTCTTAAACCAGCGCATTCTCTGCTCCGAGGTTCCGTGGGTGAAGGCATGGGGAACGACGCGGCCCTGCATCTTTTTCTGGATCGCGTCGTCACCGATGGCGTTGGCCGCACGCATCGCCTCCTCGATGTCGCCGTGATCGAGATAACGTTGGTTGTGATGGGCCCACACACCGGCGAAGTAGTCGGCCTGGAGTTCGAGCCGCACCGACCATTCGTTGTAATCCGGTCTCCCGCGCCTGGCCGCGACCTTGTCCGAGATGCCCAGGAGTTTCTGCACGTGATGCCCCACCTCATGGGCGATCACATAAGCCTGTGCGAAGTCGCCGGGCGATTTGAAGGTTTGCGCCAGCTCGTCGTAGAATCCGAGATCGATATAAACCGTCGCGTCGGCCGGGCAGTAGAATGGACCCATATTCGCATCGCCCGTGCCGCAGCCGGTGTGGGTTCGCCCGCGGTAAACCTTCATCGCCGGCAGTTGGTATTCCATCCCCATGCGGGCGAATTCCTGTTTCCACACATCCTCGGTATCGGCCAGCACGACTTTCACGAATTGAAACCGCTCCTCGTCCTCCGCGCTCACCTCGGCCTGCGGCGCTGCACCGCCGCTCAGCATCATCGAAGGATCGATGAGCCCCATTTTCCACATCACACCACCGATCACCAGGACAGCAAGAACACCCTTGATGCCAAAGCGGCGTAAGACAAAGGTGAGAAGCGTCGAAAGACCGCCGCCCATGCCACCCCCCGCCATCGGCGAAGAGTCTCCCCGAGCGTCTTCAACGCGATCGCTTTCACGCCTGCCTTTCCATTTCATGGTGTTGGTCGGTTAGATTGGTTCCTCGGACATTACTCCAACCCGAGATACACGGTCGTCTGGCTGCCATCAAGACTTTTTTCGCCGAGGAACGGGCAGAGGTTTCGCTGATGACACCAAACCGCTCGGGCTGGGAGGCCGGTCCGCCGGTTCACGGGTCCTTCAAAAATCGAACCGCGCCTTCTGTTGTTTGCTCTGCAGCGCTACCCAATCCACTTGCGCGGAAGTTGTTTCTTTGGGGAAGTAGAGGCGGACCACTCCCAGAGGACCGGTGGCGGGGACATTCACGGTGATCTCTTCCCAGTCGCCGCCTTTGGCAGTGTATTCGACGCTCTGGGCTTTGCCTTGAGGACCGTCTGGCAACCAGTCGAGATGCGAGACGCCGGCCTTCGCCTTGATGCGGAATTTCACAGTCGAGGCACCACTGAGTTTACCGGCGGTGAGGCCGAGGAAACTCGTGTCGCCCACTTCCGTGAGATGCATGATGCCCTCCTTGATGTTGCCGGTGCAGTTTGCCGCACGCCAGCCGAGAGGCACGGCGGCGTTGTTCGCCGGCGCTTTCGGTTTCTTGTTCAGGGTAGGTTTCCCCTCTAGCTCGGGACGATACTGTGCCGGGTCAAAATCCGGATTCGGCACGGGCACGACGGCCTTGGTCCTGGTGAGGAAGTCCTCGATCAGATCATCGAGTTCTTTGACGAGTTCGGGTTTGTCATCCGCGAGGTTTTTGGTTTCACCGGGATCCTCACCGAGATGATAGAGGAGGTGGCGGTGGGCTCC
>JBJTQJ010000024.1:0-27578 GCA_046075565.1 Verrucomicrobiales bacterium
GCCGCGTGGCAATGCCCGGTTCTTGGAAAGCCTCGCCTTTTTGTTGCGGGAAAATTTCGGTTGGGACATCACTCCCGACCATCTCGCTATCACGGCAGGCGGTCAGACGGCATTCTTTTACCTCTTCAACTTGCTCGCCGGACCCATGGCGAAAACCAAGGACCGCCGGATTCTCCTGCCCGTGGTGCCCGAATACATCGGTTATGCCAACCAAGGGGTGGCCCCCGGGGTCTTCACCGCCCGGCATCCGACTTTTCAATTTCCCGCAGCCCATCGCTTCAAGTATGGGGTGGACTTTGAAGGGCTCGGCTTGGACGAGAGGGTAGGCGCCGTCTGTGTATCGCGCCCGACCAACCCAACCGGCAACGTGCTCACCGATGAGGAAATCCGGCGTTTGGCCGCCCTCTGTCGCGAACGCGGCATTCCCTTGATCATCGACAACGCCTACGGCACACCCTTCCCGCACATCATCTTCACGGAAGCCAAACCGTGGTGGGATGACAACACCATCCTCACCCTCAGTCTCTCGAAACTCGGTCTGCCCGGAACCCGCACGGCCGTGGTCGTGGCTCCTCCGGAAATCGCCCGCGCAGTGCAATCCCTCACCGCGGTGACCGGCCTCGCCAATGGAAATGTCGGCCAGGCCATTGTGGAGCCGCTTTTGCGTTCAGGGGAGATCCTCGGACTGAGTCGCGATGTCATCCGGCCATTCTATGAGGCGAAAGCCAACCATGCCCTTGCTTGTGTCGGGGAATTCTTCCCCGACGAGATGGACTACCATTTGCACGTGAATGAAGGCGCGCTTTTCCTTTGGATTTGGTTCAAGGATCTCCCGATCCCGACCAGCCAATTTTACGAACGACTGAAGAAACGCCGGGTGCTCATCGTGCCGGGTGAACATTTCTTCTTCGGATTAGATGAACCGGAAGAAGCATGGCCGCATCGCCGCGAGTGCATTCGCGTTTCCTTCGCCATGGATGACGAGGTCGTGCGCGAGGGACTGAAAATCATCGCCACAGAAGCCATGAAGGCGTATGGTGCCTGACGACCCGGAGCCATGACCGATTTGCTTTTCTGGTCCCTGACCTGCGTGCTGATGCTCGTCGGCTTGGCAGGAACAATTCTTCCGTTGTTGCCCGGCCAGATCATCGTCATGGCCGCCGCCGTGTTGCATTACTTCACCGTCGGAGCCGAGCAAAGCCCGGGCTGGACCGGGTATATCATCATGGGGGTTTTGCTCGCTTTGAGTTACCTGCTCGAATACGCCGGCAGCGCGCTCGGGACCAAAAAATTCGGAGGCACCAAGGCCGGTATGGCCGGGGCCCTGATCGGAGGGCTCGTCGGCATCTTCTTCGGATTCGTCGGGATCATCATCGGCCCCATCCTGGGGGCGCTTTTCGCCGAACTCGTCATCGCCGGTCGGGAGTGGCGCGAGTCCGGAAAAGCGGCCACAGGTGCCTTTATCGGCTTCCTGCTCGGCATGGTGGGAAAATTCGGCTGCACCGTCGCGATGATCGGGGTCTTTTTCGTGGGCGCCATCAACAAGTGAGTCGGGATTCTGAAACTGGATAGATACAGGGCGGCGACCGACCTCGTATTCCAGGACCAAAGTCACCCCTCCGTGCAGGGGGCTATTGCGAGGACGGGGGATAGGATTCGGTTTGACAAAAGGGGATTCGAGACGACAATATGCGACATTCTGTCACGGCTCGGGGCGGCTTTTGGTGAAAACCAAATAGTCGCTCTTACGTTTCCAAGGCTGGATGTCCCCCCATTTACCGAGATGCCCGTCCGATTCGCTCGGTAATCCCTCATGTTTGAAATCATAGTCATTTTTATCCTGTTTCTTCTGAACGGCATATTCGCCATGACCGAGATTGCGCTCGTGTCGGTGCGCAAGGGTAGGCTCAAACAACTTGCCGAGGCTGGCGAAAGCGGTGCCGTCAGAGCACTCAAACTGGTGCAGAATCCCGAGCGGTTTTTGAGCACGGTGCAAGTAGGCATCACTCTTGTGGGGGTGTTGTCCGGAGCTTACGGCGGAGCCACACTCTCCGCCCATCTCGCGCCGACCGTCGCAAAAATCCACCTGCTGGCGCCTTATGCGGAGCGCATCGCTTTCGCCGTCGTCGTTGCCGCGATCACGTATTTCTCGATTGTCATCGGCGAACTCGTTCCCAAGAACCTGGCCCTGCGCAATGCGGAGAAGATCGCCCTGTTCATGTCGCGGCCGATGTCCTGGGTCGCTTGGCTGGCGCGACCTGTCGTTTGGCTCCTGGAATTCAGCACCCGTGTCCTCATGCGTGTGCTGGGCGGAGGTTCTTCTGGTCCCAGCGGTCCGACCCGCGAGGAAGTGCAGGTGCTCGTGCGCGAGGGCATCGTCACCGGCATGGTGGACGAGCACGAATCCGACATGGTCGAAGGCGTCTTCGATTTGCGCGAAGTGCTGGCCGAGGAAATCATGCGCCCGAAACCAAAGGTGCTTTTCCTCCAAGCCAATGAGAGCATGGAGCACATCTGGTCGAGGGTCGCCGGCAGTCGGCAGATGGTTTTTCCCGTGCATGAAGGATCCCGGGACGAAATCGTGGGCCTGGTTTCCTTGCGTGACCTTTTCGCCAATGCCGCCTCCGGAAAGCCGCGTCCCGTGGGCGAACTTATAAGTCCGGCCATCTTTGTCGCGGAAAACCAACCGGCTCTCAGCCTCATGGAAACCCTGCGGCGATCAACGCTTGGGGCGGCGCTCGTGACCGATGAATTCGGCACGATTCGCGGTCTCATCACTCTTGAGGACCTGGTGGAGGAAATCGTCGGCGACCTGCGCCCTGATACCGCTGCCGAAGAAGGCGCGGTTTTCCGAGCGTCCGGTGAAAATACGTGGATCGTGGATGGCCTGATGGAAATCGACGATGTGATCGAACGCCTGCCTGAGTTGGAGGAGGTGGTCGAACGTGAACGCGAGCCTTTCCAAACACTGGCTGGCTACATCGTGCACCGGCTCGACCGGTTGCCCATCGAAGGCGAGAGTTTCCAAGCCGGAGGATTCGAATTTGAAGTCGTGGATATGGACCGCCAGCGCATCGACAAGGTACTCATCCGCCGTCTGCCGCCGCCGGTTACCGAAGGCGAGGAGGAGGTCGAAGTCGAATCCGAGGCCTGAACCTCGGCGCAACATTCGTCTTTTACTTGCCGCCCGTCCGATTCGGGATTAGCTTCCCCGTCCCGTGTCATCCGGGGCGTAGCTCAGCCTGGTAGAGCGCCTGCTTTGGGAGCAGGAAGTCGTCAGTTCGAATCTGGCCGCCCCGACCACTACCCCCGATTGGTCCAAGTCCCGAGGCATAGTCCACCTGTGAGCACCGATTCGAACTGACGAATCTGAGGAAATAGTTCGATTGACGGCGTGAGCCGTCAAAGCCTGGAGCGAAGCGACAGGCAATCTGGCCGCCAGTGACCACACATGAATACGAGAAGAAGCCGGTATTCTGCAAGAGTTGCGCTTGGACCAAAGTGATTCCCGCGTTGAGTGTTGAGGCGGATCACCCGCCGAAACGTTGTTTCCAAATCTCACACAGAGGTGACCAGTTCGCCATATCCGCTGCCGCAAGCGCGCGGAAATATTCCTGCCGGGCGGCATGTCCGTTGGGAGTCAAAGCGACAAGCGGAAGGTCCAGACGGCGCAGGCACTCGGACAGCAGCAGACGGACAGTCCTTCCATTGAAGTCACGAAAGGGATGAATGGTTAGAAAGCGGCCTTCGGCAAAGGCCAGGAATTCAAGGGTGAGGGCTGAAACCGATTGGGATGCGTCATCCCATCGGGCATTCAGATCGAGCACGAAGTCCCGCATTTGCATGGGGATTTTATGCGGCGGCGGTGGTTGATGGTTGCCAACCCTGACATCAATGTCCCGCCAGTGCCCAGCCCAGTCCGGAACGAATTCACCGCAAACCTTCTAGTGCAGATCCTTGAACAGGAACTCATCGATTTTCTTGCCATCATACACGCCCGCCGCGATGGCGGCCTCCGCCATGGTCACTTTCTTGGCGAGCAGTGGTGCTAGTTCCGCGTAGGAGAGGATGCCTCACGCCGTTTCAAGGTGGCGGGTGTTGCGATCGACTCCAGGGTCTTCCGGATTTGTTCTATCGGCACGGGCTCCCCTTCGAAGGCCATGCTCCCCGCCACGTTCGCCGGGATCATTTCCCAGCGGCGCAGGAGTTTGGCTTCCGGTGTCAGTTTCCGCCGTTGGGCGATATTTTTGGTCCAGCTCACTATGAGTGATCATCGCCGGAGATCGCCGTGATTGCAAGTACGGTGTCGCGACCGGCCATTATCACCTCCCATCGCTGGGTGCCGTTTTTGAACGTGAGGTCGGTGGCTCATCCTCTACCTCCCCCGAGTTGCTGCATTTGACTAGGCCGGACTTCCTGGTGCCAGAATTCCGGTGTGCAGGTGCGGTTGGTGGTGGATCCGAGGGCGGCTTCGATGGGCTTGGTGGCTGCTTCGCAGCCTTTCGCCTCGCGACAGGTATCATTGCCTGCCGGGCTTGGGGAGGCGGCAACTCAACCGCTCTTTTCCCGCGGGCGGTGCCGCTGCCGAAGCAGTCGCTCGGCCACCACTACCCGATTTTCTGCAAGTTTTGGACGTTCGGGGGCTTACTTCCCTCTGTCCATGAACCGGAGTGCTCCATATTGGCATGTCTGGGTTGCCCTGATTGCTTGCGGCGGGGTGGCCGGTTATCTCTTGCCTCCGGAAAATGTGCGGTCCTTCCTTGGTCTGCCCGCCCCGCTGTCTGCGGATGCCCCGGTGGTTGCGACACACCATGCCCCTTCTCTGCGCGCCGAATTTGAGCAGGGCATTCAACCTCTGATGGAGAATCATTGTGGCGATTGCCACGGTGGTGGCATGAAGAAGGGCGGACTCGATCTCGAAGCCTTCCCTGATATCGATTCCATGATCGCGGCGCGTCCGAAATGGAAGAGCATTCGCACCCACATCGCCTCGAATCTCATGCCTCCCGCCGATGAAGACCCAATCGCGGCGAAAGACAAAGAATTTCTGCTTTCCTGGATCGACCGCGCCATCTTCCCTGTCGATCCCAACAATCCCGACCCGGGCGTCTTCACCATTCGCCGCCTCAATCGTGCCGAATACGGGATCACTATCCGCGATTTACTGGGAGTCGAGGTGGACACCAGCAGACTGCCTGAGGATGACAGTGGATATGGATTCGACAATATTGGGGATGTATTGTCCATGGCTCCAGCGCATCTCGAGCGTTACCAGCAGCTGGCGGAAAAAGCGCTCTCCATGGCGTTTGACCCAGTCATTCCTCCACACCGCTTGCCGAAGGAGATCGGACCGGAGCGTTGGCGGGGTGATGGAAGCGACGATGGAGGGTCGCGTGCGCTTACCATGGCTGGCACAGCCACCACCCGCATCGAAATCCGGGAAGGTGGCACCCATGAAATTGCCGTCGAACTCTCCGCCGATCAGGCCGGTGATGAGAAAGCAGCTTATGAAATCCTCATCGACGGAAAAGTTGTTGGTGAAGGGCGGGTGGAGGCTGCCAACGGCGGACGCGAGACCTGGCGTGGCAAAGCGAAACTTTCTTCCGGCCGCGCCGAACTGGGCGTTCGGTTCATCAATGATTATTGGGAGCCGAGCGCACCCCAGGGGCAACGCGATCGGAATCTTGCAATCCACCGGGCCATCGTCACGGGGCCTATCGACGGTGCGCCGCCACCGTATCCACGGGCACGCTCTCTGGTCTGGTCGAAGAGGAATCCCGGCGAAACGGAATTGGACCACGGCCTGCGGGTGCTCTCCGGGTTTCTGCCCCGTGTTTTCCGTCGCACTCTGAAGGATGAGGAATTCTCACGTTACCGGTCACTCGTGGAGAAGACCATTGCCGATGGCGAAACGGTTGAATCGTCGGTCCGCCTGGCCATGGAGGCCGCCCTTGTTTCGCCCGACTTTCTTTTCCGGGGTTTGAGTGTCGTGCGCTCGCCTACGCCCGCGGGAACCACCACGAGCATCAATGAGTTCGATCTGGCCAGCCGCTTGAGTTATTTCATCTGGAGTTCGATGCCGGACCAACGTCTGCTCGATTTGGCGGCAAGCGGAACACTTTCCGCATCCTTGACCTCTGAGACTGAGCGCATGCTCGCCGACCCGAGGGCCGGAGCTTTGGTGGATCGCTTTTTCCTGCAATGGTTGCGCGTGAGTGATATCCAAGTGGTGGATCCCGATGCGAAACTTTTCCGCCGCGCTTTCAATAGCGACACGCGCGCTGCCATGTTGAGGGAGACGAGGGAATTCTGTCGGCATCTGCTTCGGGAAAATCGTCCTGCCCTCGAAATGTTGACGGCTGACTATACCTTCGCCGATGCCGTGTTGCGGCGGCACTATGGTCTTCCCGATGAAGGCAAGGGACCCGAGCCGAAAATGGTTTCCCTTGCCGGCACGGGGCGCCGGGGCGTCCTCACCCATGCCGCCGTGCTCACCCTCACTTCGCATCCGACGCGCACCTCACCGGTGAAACGCGGCCAATGGGTACTCGAAACCATTCTTGATCAACCACCCCCGCCGCCTCCACCGAATGTGCCCTCGCTGGAAAGCCTGAGTGACATTCCGGAGGACGCGCCGTTGCGCTTGAAGCTCCAGGCCCATCAGGCGGATCCGGCTTGCGCAGCCTGCCACAAACTCATGGATGGCATCGGATTTTCCTTCGAGCACTTCGATGCCATCGGGCGGTGGCGCGATCAGGATGGCCCGCGTCCGGTGGACGCACGCGGTGAGTTGGCCACGGGCGAGAGCTTTAATGGAGTCGGCGAATTGGTCGCCCTGTTGGCCGGACAGAAGAGCGGTGAATTCCACCGTGCCCTCGCCGCCAAGATGCTCACGTTTGCCCTCGGTCGCGGCCTCGACTATTACGACGAACCGGCCGTCCGCGGCATCGTCGAATCGGCCGGAAAAGACGAATGGCGAACGAAATCCTTTGTCCATGCCGTAGTGGCATCGTATCCATTTCAGCACCAACGTATACCAGCGGAAACCACCAACCCCCGGGAGTCCCCATGATCCACCGCCGTCACTTCCTCAGAGGAGCAGCATCCCTCATCGCCTTGCCCGCCCTTGAATCGTTCGGAAAGGCCGCGGTTGCTGGCGCGGCCAGCCCCGCCATTCCACGTCGCGTGGCCTGGATTTATGCGCCCAACGGAGTCAATGTGGCAAAATGGTTTCCCAAAAAAGGAGGAGGCGACTACGAGCTTTCGTCGTCGTTGCAACCTCTTGCTGCCTACCGCGACAACTTCCAGATTCTCGGCAATTTGGATCTCGACAAGGCGAGCGCCAATGGCGATGGGGCGGGGGACCACGCGCGCGCCAATGCCGCCTTCCTTACCGGTTGCCAGCCCCGCAAGACCGCCGGCGCGGATATCCGCAACGGGATCTCCGCCGATCAAATTGCCGCCAATGCCATAGGCCATGCCACACGCCTGCCCTCGCTGGAGATTAGCACCAATGAAGCCCGCCGATCCGGCAACTGCGATAGCGGTTATTCCTGCGCATATCAGTTCAACCTTTCCTGGCGCAGCGAAACCACGCCCGTGCCGGCCGAGCGCGACCCTCGTCTGATCTTCGAGAAGCTTTTCGGAGGAAACAACGATGCCGAGGATCAACGTCGGCGTGCCCGCCGCCAGAGCGTGCTCGATTTCGTGCGCGAGGATGCCCGTCGTTTGCAAGGCCGGGCCAGTGGAGCCGACCGCACGCGCCTAGATGAATATTTCACTTCCGTGCGTGAACTGGAAACCCGCATCGAACGGGCCGAGGCCTTCCGCCGCGAAATCCCCGAGGTCGATCGTCCGAACGGCGTGCCCGAAAGCTATCGTGAGCACCTGCGGGTGATGTATGAGATGCTTGCGCTCGCTTTCATCACCGACACCACCCGCGTGGCAACGTATCTGCTGGCCCATGATGGTTCGAACCGCACCTTCCCGGAAATCGACGTGCGTGATTCCCACCACGGTCTTTCCCATCACCAGCGCAATCCGAAGAATCTGGAAGCCATCGCGCGCATCGACCATTTCTACATCACGGAATTCGCCCATTTCCTCGGGAAGCTCCGTGATCACAAGGAGCAGGATGGCTCTTCACTGCTTGATCACTGTATGATCCTGCACGGCTCGGGCATTCACGATGGAGACCGCCACAACCACGACAATCTGCCTGTCCTCCTTGCCGGACGCGGCGGAGGATCCCTCAATCCCGGCCGCTACCACTCCGCCTCTTCCGGCACGCCACTGACCAACCTGCATCTCGCGCTGCTCGCACGAATGGGCGTCGCAGCCGAACGCGTCGGCGACTCGACCGGCGTGCTGCAAGGAATTTGAGTCGAAATGGATAAGCCGGGACGGCCGGACCATGGCCAATCGACGTGACCGATCCTTCGACCGGCAGGGGCCGCTGTCCCCAGCGGTCCGTGAGTTCGTGAGGAGAAGGGAAACGAGAAGGCGTGGCATCTCCAACCCCGCGGACGTTTGAGGACAAACGTCCCTGCCTTTGTCGTTCGGACGACTGCGACGAAGATGACGGAGGCACGCAAAGGTCAGACCGGAACGGTCTGACTACGCCATGAAACGTGCTTATCTATTCCCCTTTCACACCAATCCATTCAATGCCCGGCGATATGGCGATGGCATGGGATGGTCGTCTAATTCCGACAATGGGATCCAACTTTCATCCGGTCCCAGCTTTACAATCCCGCCAGCGCGGTAAATTCGCAAGCGCACCTTGTAGCGAGTGATGCTGTAAGTTGTCTCCAAGATCAGCGAACCCTCATTCACTTCCTTTGCATCGCGTTCGGGCAGTTTCCACAGGCCATGTCGGCGGCGTCCGGTTTCGCGGTGCAGTAGGATCCTGCCGTTCTTTAAAGCGAGAATCGCCGTTTCCTCCACCTCCGTGATCGCGGGGCGGGGTTTCTTCATCGGCAAAGCTTCCGGATCTTTATCTCGCGACACACACCAACGGCCCACCGGACAACTTTCACAATCGGGATTCCTCGGCAAGCAGATCACCTGGCCGAGTTCCATCAATGCCGAGCCAAAGGCGCGTCCACCGGAGTTCGGAACCATCGCGGCGGTGGCGTCGTGGATGGCTTTCGCTCCGTTTGCGCTATCCACCGGTTGACGGTAGCCAATCCAGCGCGCCACCACGCGGATGACGTTACCATCAATCACCGGGACGGGGGCATCGAAGGCGAAGGCGGCCAACGCCCTGGCCGTGTAGGGACCGACACCGGGCAGCTTTTCCAGTTCCGCCACCGTAGGAGGAAATTTTCCGCCGTGCCGCTCGACCACCGCTTTCGCCGCCTTTAGCAGATTGCGTGCACGGCTGTAGTAACCCAGACCTTCCCACAAACGAAGCACATCCGTTTCCTCGGCTGCCGCGAGAGTCGTGACATCGGGAAACCGGTTCATCCAGCGGTCGTAATATCCGCGATCAAGCACGGTCTGGATCCGCGTCTGCTGCAGCATCATCTCGCTGACAAGGATGGCATACGGATCGACTGTGCGGCGCCACGGGTAATCGCGGGCGTGGTCGCGGAACCAGTTCAACAAAGCGCGTATCGCGGCGGGCGGGGGTGGCTTCATCCGAGGATCCGTGCGAGGGCGTCGGGACCGACTTCGCGGCAGGCGCGGATCGGTCCATCGTGCGTAGCGGTCATGCCTTGCAACCGAGCGCGCAATTCCTTGAGCCCTTCTGCATTTCCGGCTTCCATGCCAACAAGGGCGCGTCCGACACGTTCACCGGTATTGGCGTAGTTGAAATAACAGAGGTTCGCCACATCAGCAACCCGTTCCATGAACCCGAGAAAAGCTCCCGGGCGCTCGGGAAATTCGATACGCACAAAGAGGGGCGAGGCGAAGAGAGCGGGGGAGTAGTTGATAATGCGGTAATCGACGTCGTCACTGGTTGTGACCTCCTCGTGGGCAATGCCGATGGAATCGAAATACGCGTCCATGGCTGCGAATTCCTCCTCGCCGGCCTGCAGACCGAGCACCGGATGCGAAACATTCTCTCCGGTCTTGCCATATTGCACATCGAAGATATCCACCTTCGGAGGCAAGCCGCGCAGGACGCGCACGAGGGCGCCTTTTTGCTCCGGCATGGGAAAGCGGATCCACTTGCGCGCACCCGCGCCGCCACCGCGCCGTGCGATGTTGGCAAGTTGAGAGAAGTCCATGTTCGCACCGCAGAGAATGACGAGCACCCGATCCTCAGGCCCGAGTTCGCTTGCTTGTTGCAGGGCTCCGGCAAGTCCCATGGCACCAGCCGGCTCGGGAATGGCGCGACTCGCTTCCCAGAGTTTGCGCACGGCCGCGCAGACCTCATCGTTGGTCACAGTGATGAACTCGTCGATCAGTTCGCGACAAAGGGGAAAGGTCAGGCTTCCGACCTTGCGCACGGCGGTGCCATCGCAGAAGACATCGAGGTAATCGAGTTCGACCGGTTCATCGGCCGCGATGGCGGCCTTCATCGATGCCTGTTCGATGCCTTCGACGCCAATTGCTCGAATTCCGGGATAGTATCTTTTGAGCCAGCAGGCGGTGGCCGCTGCCAGTCCACCACCACCGATCTGCAAATAAACATGTGTGAATGGCCCGTGGCCGCTCATCACTACTTCGTCGGCCAGTGTGCCCTGCCCGCCCATGACCGCGAGATCATCATAGGCATGAACATAGACGCAACCGGAGGAAAGCGCTTCCGCGCGTGCAGCCGCCGAGGCGGCGTCGTAACTGTCCCCAGTGAGGATGACTTCCACGGCTTGCCCGCCGTGGCGGGCGACCGCCTTTTGTTTCATCAAGGGAGTTGAGCGCGGCATGAAGATGCGCGCTTTCGTGCCAAGCAAATGGGCGGCGCGGGCAACGCCCTGGGCGTGATTGCCGGCCGAGGCGGTGATCACACCGGCTTCACGTTCGGCGGTCGAGAGCATGGCCATGCGGTTGTAGGCCCCGCGCCACTTGTAGGCCTGGATGGGCCCGAGGTCTTCGCGTTTCACGAAGACTTTCGCCCGCAGCCCGGGGAACTCCATTTCCTGCAACGGTGTGGGTTGGCCGGCCGC
Organism: Verrucomicrobiales bacterium; assembly: GCA_046075565.1. Classification (GTDB taxonomy): domain Bacteria; phylum Verrucomicrobiota; class Verrucomicrobiia; order Verrucomicrobiales; family SLCJ01; genus JBJTQJ01. The sequence continues at coordinate 11,115 of JBJTQJ010000024.1, forward strand.
ATAGACGCGCCGCCGCGCCATCAGGATTTCCCCGAAAAGTTGCTCCTCCATTTCGCTCATGGATAAATCAGATACGGCTTGCGGGCATTGGCGAAGGACTTGTGAAGCCCTTGCCATGAGGCCACGATCTTGGCGGGCGAGACGCCCTTTTCCAGCCAGCTCGCGATATCGTCACTGCCATAGCACTTGAACCAGATGTCGCGTTTGTCGCCGGTGGTGCGGCTGACGAGGCTGGGCGAACTGAGGCGGTTGGCGTAGCTCATCAGATAGACATTGGGCGCCACGATGTCGCCGGGCGCGCGCGGGTGGATGCCGAGTTTCACTCCATTCCAACCGTCGTTCGAATACGGTTGGAAGTAGATACCGCCCATACCTGGTTGCTGGCGCATCCATGCGGTGAAGGAGGAGGCATTCGCTCCACGAGCACCGGCATAGCCGAAAGGTGATGCGGTTCCGATGCCGATATCAACTCCGGCCATGCTGCCATACAGTCCGGTGGCAGCATAATAAAATGGCGATGAGGTATTGGGAATGTTCGGAGAGGTTGCGATCCAGCGCAGGCCGGTATCCGACCAGACCATTTCGCGCGACCAACCGGCCATGGGAATGACAGAGAGTTTCGGGCTCGCGGCCAGCCACTTTTTCGCCGCCGTCATCCGAGCCAGTTCTCCCGCCGTCATGCCATGCACGTAGGGCACGGGCACTTGCCCGACAAAAGAGATCCATTTTGATTCAATCCCGGGGCCATTGATGCGGTTGCCGCCGAGCGGGTTCGGGCGATCGAGCACGATGAAGCCTTTGCCATTTTCCGCGCAGGCCTCCATGGCCCGGATCATCGTGCTGATGTAGGTGTAGCTCCGGCTGCCGATGTCCTGCAGGTCGAAGAGCACGACATCAACGTCCGCGAGCATCGCCGGGGTGGGTTTGCGGGTCGGGCCGTAGAGCGAATGTGCCGGCAGCCCGGTCACCGCGTCTTTGCGGGTGGCGACATACTTTCCGGCCGGAATCGTGCCATCAATCCCATGCTCCGGGGTGTAAAGCGCGGTCAGGCGCACGCCCGGGGCTTTTTGCAGCACGACCCGCGTCTGGATGCCCCGGCCGTCCCGGCTGGTGTGGTTCGTGATCAAACCGACCCGCATGCCTTGGATGGGACGGAATCCCTGGCCCGCCAGCACATCGATGCCGAGTTGCACCCGTTGTTGCGCTTGGGCTGGAAAAACGGCCCCGAGGAGGGCGCACCAAAGAATGACGGGAATTGTGAAGAGGGGGTTGAGTTTCATGTCGGGTAGAGTTTACATTGCCCGTCAACGCATGGATACAAGATTTCTCGGCCAATTCTTGCTTCTCGGGTTGCCGGGCCCGGAACTGGACCGTGCCACCCAACGGGTGGTGCAAGATTTGCAACCTGGCGGGTTCATTTTGTTCTCGCGCAACATCGAGGATACGAGGCAGGTCCGGGAGTTCACCGATACCTTGCGGAAACTATGCACCTATGAGCCCATCGTTTGCATCGATGAGGAAGGCGGGCGCGTCTCAAGGCTCGGGAATCTAGGGGTCAGCACGCCTTCGCCCGCTACCTTGGCCGCCGCCGGTGACCCAGGTTTCATCACCATGCATGCCCGGGTCTCCTCATCCCTTCTCCGGCTGCTCGGCATCAACCTGAATCTCGCCCCTGTTCTAGATTTTTCCCTCGGTTCCGACGAAGCCGATGGCACACTCCGCCAGCGTTGCTGGGGCGATGAATCGCAGGCCGTCATCGGGCACGCCCATGTTCTGATCTCGGAGATCCAGAAAAATGGTGTGCTCGCCTGCGCGAAACACTTTCCCACCTACACCGGCGCGAGGGTGGATCCCCATGACGACTTGCCATCCATCAAAGGCGACTTGGCTTCGATGAACTCGGCCTGTGCCGCTCCCTACCTCGCGCTGGCCGATCAGCTCGCGGCCGTGATGACCGCGCACGTGCTCTTGCCGGATATCCCGGAAACGGCCGGCCAGCCCGCGAGTCTATCGCCCGCGATCGTCAATGGTTTCCTGCGCAACCAACTCGGCTTCGACGGTCTGGTCATGACCGATGACCTCGACATGGGCGCGATCCGCAACCGCCGGGGATTGCCAGAGGCCGCCGCCGAAGCCATCCTTGCGGGCAACGACCTCGCCATGATTTGCCATCATCCCGAGGAATCCTTTGCGGTTCGCGAACGCCTTGGCAAACTTCCCCATGCGGTGCTCGAGGATGCCCTGCTCCGGATCGAGAAATTCCGCAAGCGGATGCCTAAACCCATCGCCTTCCGTCAGGATCGTTGGGATGCCGCCATCAAAGAGGCCGCCGAACTCGTTGAAGAAGTCGCGGGTCATTCTTCCGGGGACACTCCCTCGGGATTCTCCGCCGTCGAAACCTATTAGCCATCATCATGCTCCCATCCCTTACCTCCCTGCTCATTCTCCAGGATCGCGATCACACCCTGCGGGGACTGAAAAAGGATCTTGAACGTATCCCTGCCGAAATCGCCCGCGCCCGAACACGCATGGAAGGCGTGACCACCGCGCTCGACAACGCCCGCAAGGTTCTGAACGAGAACGAACTGGCCATCCGCAAGATCGAGATGGATGTGAAAACCCGCCGCGATAGCATCCAGCGGCTCCACCTCCAGCGCTTTGAAACGCGCAAAAACGAGGAATACACAGCCATGGGCCACGAAATCGAAAATTACGAGGGTCAGGTGCGGGGACTCGAAGACCAGGAACTCGAATACATGGAAAAAGCCGAGCAATTGAAAGCCTCGCTCGCCGCCGCCACCAGCGAACACTCGAAAGTGAAAGTCGAAGTGGAGGCGGAGATAGCTGCCTTCGGGAAACGCAAGGAGGAGGAGGAAGGACGAATGCGCGAAGTGGAAGTCGAACGTGCCAATGCCGCCGCCGCCATGACAGATGAAGCGGCTCTCGAGCTTTACGAGCGGCTCGCCGTCAAAAAGTTTCCTCCCATTGTGCCCCTTGAGGCCGGCGATATCTGCGGGGGATGTCATGTGAAACTTACCGGCGGCACGGCCGGGGAGGTGAGGCTTGGCAAACGCCTTGTCTCCTGCGATCATTGCGGACGCATCGTGTATTCCACTTGAAGACCATGTCGTATTCCCCCACATCCTATCAGAAACGCGTGCTCTGGAACGCGGTCACCGGCCTCGCCCTCGTCACGCTGGGATCTCTGGTGGTCGGGCTGATCCTGCTCGCGGCCTATGTGATCAGTTTTCTCCAGCCGGTCTTGATTCCGGTGGCCGTGGCCGGGATTATCGCCTACCTGCTCGAGCCTCTCGTCCGGCTGCTCATCAAACGCCACATCCCGCGGGTCCGCGCGGTTCTTCTTGTTTTCCTCGGCTTTTTCGCGTTCATCGCCATTACCGCGGCCATCGTTGTGCCGCGCACCTATACCCAAGCCGCCGGCTTGATTGGCCAACGCGAGCAGATCTACAACACGGCGAAGTCGAAGGTGGTCGAGTATTTCAAGGACAAACCAAACCACCCGGTCGCGCAGTGGTTCGCCAGCGGTTCGGATGCGAATGGAGAGCGCTTGCCCAGCAAGGCGGAAGTCTGGCTGCAGGAAAATGCCGGCAATCTGGCCCAAGGGGCATGGGATATTCTCGCCCGCGGGTTCCGGGGCTTCGCATCGGTGCTGGGTATCATCATCGGTATCTTCCTCATACCGATTTATCTCTGGTATTTCCTCATCGAAAGCCGGGCCATCCAGCGCGGGTGGGAGGAGTATATTCCCCTCCGGGCCTCGCGTTTCAAAAGTGAATTCGTCGGCACGCTGAAGGAAATCAATTCCTACCTCATCGCCTTCTTCCGCGGGCAGATGCTCGTGAGCTGCATCGACGGGTTGGTCGTGGGCATCGCACTGACGCTTTTCGGTCTGCCCTATGCACTGCTCATCGGTATCTTCGTTGCCTTGTTGGGGTTGTTGCCCTATGTCGGAAATCTTATTTGCTGGATTCCCGCCGTTCTCATTTCGCTCGCCCACTTCAGCGTGCCGGAGAACCAGCATGCATGGCTCGGGTCCATGTCGTCGAACGTCTGGATCTATCCCGTCATCGTGAGCGTCATCTTCGTCGGTGTGCAGCAGATCAACAGCTTCGTCACCGCACCGAAGATCGTCGGCGATTCGGTTGGCCTGCATCCGATGACCGTCATCTTTTCCGTCTTCTTCTGGACCTTGCTGTTGGGTGGAGCTCTCGGAACCTTGCTGGCAGTGCCTTTGAGTGCGGCCGTCAAAGTTTTGTTCCGGCGGTATATCTGGGAGAGAAAGCTCAACGAGCCGGTTCCGACCGAGGCAGCCGCTGCGCCGGCACCCGTTGCTCCAGCGGTTGCTCCGGAGAGCGGTCCCACGCCAGCATCCTGAGGAATGGCCACCTTGGGGGGTGGAATTTTTTTTGCAACTCGGGAAAAGCCACCGGGTCTGGATCGTTGCGAACCCGCAAATCCAACCATGAAAACCATCACCATTACCACCCTGCTTGTCCTTGGAGCCCTCAGTCTGGAAGCCGGCCCATTCCGTCCTCGTGGCGGCGGTGCCGCTGCTCCCCGCGCTGGAGGCGTTGCGGCCGCGCGTCTTGGCGCGGTCGATATGTCTGAACTCGCCGCCAAACGCGACAAGTTCGATAGCTTCCGCCGTTATGTCCTCATGGGAACCGGCACCTACACCAAAAAAGACTACCGGCTGCTCCGCCAGCATGTCGAGATCTACACCGGTATCGAAGTCGCGACGAATGGCGAACGCCTCGGCGAGGAAGAAGCTGAAAAATTCATCGATGAACTCCTCGCCATTGGGGAAAAAGCGAGCGCGGCCCGTGGCGAAGCCGATGCCCTTTCCGCCGAAGCGGCCAAGGAAGTCGCCGCCTCCCTTGAAGACCTTGCCAAACGCGCCCGCACCGCGGCCAGCAATAAGGTGAATGGTGCGGTGCTTACCCCGGACCTCAATCGCTCGCAGTGGAACATGCGCTAGTTGGTGCGCTTCGGGAAAGCGGGTGGTCTCAGCACCTCCAAGGTTTCATCCCTCGACCGCCAGTTGGACGCACTCCTGGCCAAGGAAGATCGGGCCAAGGAAGATGGCAAGCTGACGGATCGCGAACGGGAAGATCTCTTCAAAGATGCCCACGAAATCTGGCGCGACTTGATCAAGGCCATCGTCTGATACGCTGACGACTGGATCGTGTATTCAAAAGGGACCGGAGGCTGATACCCAGCGGTCCTATTTTGTTTCCCTCTGCTATCATCTCACTTCGCTTTTCTTAGCTCCGCAGACAGTTTCTTCCAGAAGGGAAAAAATCCGGCGCGCGCCAGCGGCCAGATTCTGAGGTCCCATGACCTATGGACTTCATGCCACGTGATCCCTGAATTCGAGAGTTTCGCGCGGATCCGCTTCTTTTGGTCACCCAATGGTCCAGTCGGTATGTAAGCGCTTACGACATCATTCGTCCCATGCGCCTGCGCCGATGCCATCAACTTTTCCGCCACCTCAGCTGACTCCACGTTTTCGATCCGGCAATTCCATCGCCTTTGCGCGCGGGCCGCCCCATCTCCGACGGCGCCCTCCAGCCAACCCCCGCGAAAGTCGCCGGGCACCATGCCATTCCCCGCGAGAATTCCCGCGACCTGAAATGATTCAGGCAGCCAGGATTCGACCGATAGGTCCTCCGGATGAATCCACAACAAAACGGGTCCTTCAATATCCGGCAACTCGGTGGATGTTTTTCCGATATCTCGAAGGTCCGGCGGAAGCGACTCCATGGCTTCAATCGGTGGATCTTCGCGCGGTTGAAAAAGCCCGAGGGCTTCTTCTCCCCTGGGAATGCCCGTAACGTCGAGGTAACGAGCGAGATTAGAGGCGCGGGTTAGGTAGCATTTGCCCGGCGTCTGCTGTCCGGCCACCCATCGCCACGAAAGTGTATTCGACGCCGCGTCCGCATCGAGCAGATGATCTATGAAAAACTTTGCTCCCAGTTGCCAGGGCAAACCAGCCTGATGAACCCACCAGCCGGCGAACCACATCCGCGCATGGTTGTGCAGGTAACCGGTCTCGCGCAACTCCCTCATGAAATGATCGATGATTGCATTTCCGCTTCCCTCTTTGAGGATGGCATCGGCTCTTTCGCCCTCCGGAGTTTTTCGTAAATCCTGCAGTTCGCCAAGGTATTGGTCCCAGACCGAGGGGCGCATCTCCAGCCAGCCTTTCCAGTAGGACCGCCAGCAAACCTCCTGGAGGAATTTTTCCGCGACCGCAAACGGGTAAACCTCCAGCACCCGCGACACCACTTCTTCTTCCGAAATCAACCGATGTCGAATGGCCGGGGACAATCGCGAAACCGCACCATGTCCGGCTCGCACATGATTCCTTTCTCTCGCGTAGTCGGGAATCCGCGGGAGAAAACTTTCGAGATGCCGGATGACTCCGGCCCGGTCGTTGGGAAAAGCAAGATTCACCGGAGCCGATACGCTGGCCGGCTCCGGTGGGATGAATTGTCTCAGGGTTCAGCGCCACCGCCCGTCGCTTCCTGCATGATTGCCATGATGCGAGGGGTGAGTGCTTGGCTCTTTTCCTGTGCGAACGCCATGATCTTCGGCTGCAATTTGCCCACTTTCTTGAAGTAGGCTCTCGAGTCCGGATTATCAAGAGCCTTGACGACACCTTCGAGTTCCGCGGCCGAGAAGGTATCCGCATACGCGCTGATCATATGGTCCTTCACTTTGTCCCAACCCATCTCGGCGAGCATGAGGTCCTTCACTTTTTGCATGCCTTTGGCCATCTTTGCCTTCATCTCGGCGGGCATTTGTTCGGCTTGGGCTTGCATTGCACCGTCGAAACCGTGGACCAAGGCAGCTTCATACTGCTCGGCCGTGTCAGTTATCTCGAAGAGCTTCTCGACCAAGGACTTCTGTTCGGGGGAAACGGCCGGAGCCGCGACCGCGGGCTTGGGTTCGCCTTCGGCACGCAGGCCAACGGGTGATAAAACAAGGCTGGCAGCAAACAGGGAATAGAAGAGTTTTGATTTCATAGTCTGTGGTCCGCGAACTGACGCGGAGACCAATGGTAATGGCCCGGAGTGGAAATCCAAGTGGAATCAGGAGGATTGCACTTTTTCCTCGCTCTTCCGGATGAACTGTTCGAGTTCTTCCGGATTCAGGGTGGCGGTGACCGCTTTCTGCACGATGACAGCGGCGGCGTGGTTGGCCAGCGCGGCGGCAAGGCGTAGATTGAGGCCACCCGCGAGTCCGAGAGCAAGCATGGCCCGCACGGTGTCGCCGCAACCAACGGCATCCACCGCGGTGACCGGATGGCCGGGGTGGTGGAAGAATCCCGTTGCGTCCGAGAGGCCGCAAAGGCCGCGTGCCCCGAGGGTGACGACCACAGCGGCCGATCCAAGGGAGTTGCGCAACTCGGCGACACTGCCCGCGAGGTCGGTGCTCTGACGGAAACTCGGCAACAAAGCGCTGGCTTCGGTTTCATTCGGCACCAGCAACCCGGCCCCTTGGAAAAGGGCGCGGTTGACCGGTTTGAAGTCTACCACAACCGGAACCCCGGCTTGGGCGCAGAGATCGAGAACCTGGCGTGCGGACTCCTCGGTGAAAATTCCTTTGGCGTAGTCGCTCAATACCACGGCGTCGGTGCCCGCCGCGATGTGTTTCTTCATGGCCGCAACGACTCCGGCGGTGGTGGCGGAATCGACGGCCCGGGCATCTTCGTGGTCCTTGCGGAGAAGGTATTCCCCGTCGATGTAGATGCGGGTTTTGGTGGTGGTCGGGCGGGAAGAAGCGGAAATCAGGTCATGGGCGAGTCCGGCGTCTTCGCAGAGTCCTCTCACGGTATGGGCATAACCATCATCTCCGGTGAGCCCCACGAGGGTGGCGCGTGCGCCGAGGGAAGCGAGGTTGGTCGCGACATTGGCCGCCCCACCGAGCGTGCGGGTGGACTCATGAGCGGTGTAGGCCCGTTTGCCCGGTTTTTCCGAATCGATGGGTTTGCTCTCGGCGAAACTGCAAAAGTCGTAGATGTCGAGCATGACATCCCCGAGCACCAGCACGCGGCGGTCGCGCAAGCGTGGCAATGAGGCCAACAAAGTTTCTGTATCTGTCATGGAAAGGGACGCGGCGGTTCCGGTGTGGCTCACTGTTCGAGTTCCTTCAGCGTGTAGCCACTGGTGTCTGGAGCGAATAGGTCATCTGTGAAGGCGGAGTTCTTCTTCACTTGGATAAAACGCGTTCTGATGCTCGAACCGTCGCGGAAGGAGACATCATATCCGGCCAAGAGGTTTGAATTGCGGTCGATGAGAAAATCCATCGCCGTGAGGGCGGTCTGGGCGCGGGAGTCCTTGACCTCCAGATTGACCCGGTCGAGGCCGCCTTCCGCGCTCGTCCCGAGGATGCGGAAGAATTTCTGGAAATCCTCGAGCGAATCCGGAATTCCGGATTCGAGGAAGGCCTTTTCCATTTCGCCTTGGTTGTCGCCCTTTTCCCCGATCACCCGGCGTTCGACCAGTTTTTTATCCTGATGGATGACCTTGACCTCTTTTTCACGATAGACAGCGATGGTTTTGGGAGGATCTCCGATTTGCCAGCGCATGCGGTTCTGGCGGTCGAGCCAGATTTGGCCGGTGGCCACCACCGGTTTTTTCAAGCCTTTCAACTCGCGCTCCTGGCGGAAAGTGATGGTGAGGCTCTGCACATCCTTTTGACCGTCAATCCAGCGTCGGATCACGGCATCACCAGCCGCTGCGTCGGCCAGAGCGGGTAGGGGAGCCATGGCGGCAATGGCGAAGAGCGCCCGCACGGCGGAACGAAAATGGGGGATCATCCGGCAACCATACACCATCCGTGGACCCGCCCAACCGCATTTTGAGCATTCGACAGGCAGGAACGCTGTCCTCAGCCGTCCGTGATAGGGTGAGGACATCGGGGATGAGCGAGGAAGGCGGCTACCCGCGCGACTCACTTCTCACGTTCTTCTTTTCGTTCACCTGCTCTTGCCCATTCCAGCAGGGCGGCTTCCATGCCCACGTCATGGCCTTCCTTTTCGCTGGCGACCCACTTCACTTTCATGACTTCTTCGCGGGCGGAAAGAAATGCCTCGTAAGGTTCCGGGGTGGGGGCTTCGGTGCTCATGGGATGAAGGTAAGGGCACGTAGAAAGAACGCAAACTCAGGCTCCGGCGGGCGCGGTTTGGCGTTGGCAGGCCTCGATGACCCCCGAGGCGAGCATGTGGAATGGTGCGGCGAGAGGATCGTCGGAACCACGGCTGGCGACTGGTTCGCCCTCGTCGCCGCCTTCGCGCACCGGTTCGGCGAGGGGGATCTGCCCTAACAGGGGCACATGCAATCGACGGGCCTCCCGCGCGCCACCTTCCCGGCCGAAGAGGAAATAACGCTTTCCATCCGACGGGCAATCGAACCAGCTCATGTTTTCCACCAAACCGAGGATGGGCACGTTCACTTTGTCGAACATGCCGACGGCTTTGCGCGCGTCGATGAGAGCGACTTCCTGCGGGGTGGTGACGATGACGGCTCCGTCGAGGGCGACGGTCTGCACGATGGTAAGCTGGATGTCGCCGGTGCCGGGCGGCAGATCGAGCACGAGGTAATCGAGATCTCCCCATGCGACCTGGCGGAGGAACTGCTGTGTGTAGCGCGTCGCCATGGGGCCGCGCACGATCACGGGCGAGTTGTCGTTGAGCAGGAAACCCATGGACATGAGTTTGATGCCGTGGCGTTCGAGGGGAATGATCTGGTCCCGGTCGTTGGCGTAAGGTTGTTCGTCGCCGGTGCCGAACATCAGTCCCATTGATGGTCCATAGAGATCGCAGTCACATAGCCCGACCTTCGCGCCCGTGGCCGCGAGGGCGATGGCCAGATTGGCGGAGATGGTTGATTTTCCGACACCTCCTTTGCCAGAAGCCACTGCGATGATGCGTTTCACACCGGGGATGGACGACCGACCGACCGTGCCACCTCCGGCGGCGGCAGCGGGGGCTTCTTGAAGACGAAGATCAATGCTGACGGCTCCGACTCCGGTCATGCCCGCCAAGGCCTCGCGGACGCCTTTTTCAATAGCTTCCGGGATGCTCGGGTCTTTCGTGGCGAGCGCGAGATGGACACGGACGTCGGTGCCGCTGACTTCGATGCCTTTGACCAGGCCGAAAGAAACAATGTCCCGGCTGAACCCGGGGTAACGCACGGTCTTGAGTTGGTCGCGGACGGTTTGTTCGGTGATCATGAAACAGGAATCGGAATCGTGGATGGCGCACGATACGTCCCGCGGTTGGAAGACGGTCGTGTGCCGGGCGAAAATCGTCGCGATTAGTAGTTCAGGGGCTGGAGGGCCTTGACGACGAATTGGCCGTCCTTACGGATGGTTTTTCCGTCGAAGCGGATTTCCCCGCCACCGTATTCGGGGCGCTGGATGCAGACCATGTCCCAGTGCACCTGCGAGCGGTTGCCATTGTCGGCCACACCTTCATAGGCCTGCCCGGGGGTGAAGTGGAAGGAACCGGCAATCTTCTCGTCGAAGAGAATGTCGCGCATTGGTTCCTTGATCTCGCGGTTGAAGCCGATGGCGAACTCCCCGATGTAACGCGCGCCAGCGTCGCTGTCGAGGATCTCGTTCAACGCGGTCGTGTTGTTCGCCGTCGCCTTGATGATCTTCCCTTTTTTGAAAGTCAGTTCGATGTTGTCGAAGGGGATGCCACGGTAAATTGTCGGCGCATTGTAGCGGATCTTTCCATTCACCGAGTCCTTGACCGGGGCCGAGAAAACCTCGCCGTCGGGAATGTTGTGACGTCCGGAGCAGGCGATCGCCTTCAAACCTTCGAGGGAGAATTTCAGATCCGTGCCCGGACCGGTGATGTGCACGTCCTTGGCTTTGTTCATGGCTTCGGCCAACGCGTTCATGGCGGGCTCAAGCGCTTTGTAGTCGAGCAGGCAAACGCGGAAATAAAAGTCCTCGAAGGCCTCGGTGGACATGCCGGCTTGCTGGGCCATGCTAGGATTCGGCCAGCGCAAAACACACCAGCGGGTCTGGTTGACACGATAATTCAGAACCGGACGCATTTTTTCCATCACCAAGCCCTGGCGGCTGGCTGGAATGTCGGACATCTCCATGATATTCTGCGCGCCCCGGATGGCGATGTAGGCGTGCACGGTCTTCATCTGGTGCATGGCGACATCGGCAATCGTCTCGTATTGGTCGGCGCTGGCGTGGAGGGCGAGTTCCCGGCCGACCCGGGAGTGGTGAAAATTCACCATCGGGACGGCACCTGCGGCCCGGGCCTCTCGGATCAGGGCGATGGCGATGTCGTCCGGCACATCATGCAGATCGAGCAGGATCTTCTCCCCTTTGCGGAGCTGGACAGAGTGGCGGATGAGCTGGCGGGCGAGTTTGGGAAGACGTGGGTCCATAGGCATACTCTGGCGGGCGAGGGGGAAATGGAAAGAAAGTTCTTCCCGATAGCGGGGGGGAAAGACGGATACGGCCACGGGTAAAAGCAACTGTTCGGTGGGTAGGCACCGCTGTCCCCAGTGGTCCGTGAGACCGCGGGGAAAAAGGAAATACGAAGGCGTGGCGGCTTGTCAGTCGGGCGGCCCCGTGCGAAAGTCCGCTGTGCATCCGTCCCCAGATCCCTTCGACCTCGAATCCGCCCTCGTTTGGCGGGCCAGCCAAGGCGCCGCTGGCAAAAAAGTCGTTTTTACGAATGGTTGCTTTGATTTGTTGCATGTCGGGCATGCCCGATACCTCGCGGAGGCCCGCGCCCTCGGTGATGTGCTCGTCGTGGCGGTGAACGACGACGATTCCGTGCGTTCGCTTAAGGGTCCCGGTCGTCCCCTCAACTCCGCCGCCGACCGCGCGGAACTGCTCGAGTCTCTCGCCGCCGTGGACAAATCCGTCATCTTTTCCGGCGACCGCGCCACGGAAGTCATCCGCGTCATCCAGCCCGACATCTATGCCAAAGGCGGCGACTACACCATCGAAAGCCTCAACCCGGAGGAACGGGCCGCCCTCGAGGAATGTGGCGCGGAGATCCGCATGCTCTCCCTCGTGCCGGGACGTTCAACCAGCGGGACCCTGGCCAAAATGACCGGCACCAAATCCCGCCCCCGCCTCGGGGTGCTGGGCAGCGGTTCCGGCAGCAATTTCCAATCGATCCTCGACGCCATCGCCGACGGTCGCCTCGACGCCGAGGTCGCGCTGGTCATCTCCGATGTGCCGGATGCCTTCATCCTCGAACGCGCCCGCAAGGCCGGCATCCCCGCCGTCCACATCGATCCCGGACCCTACAAATACAAATTCGGTGAAGCCGCGCAGAAAGAAACCCGCGACCGCCTCGTCGCGGCGGGTGTCGATCTCGTCCTGCTCGCCGGGTTCATGCGCTTGGTCAAAGAGCCGCTTCTTTCGTCCTTCCCGAACCGCATCCTCAATATCCACCCTTCCCTCCTGCCCGCGTTCCCGGGTCTCGCCGCCTGGAAACAAGCCGTCGAAGCCGGAGCCACCGAAAGCGGATGCACCGTCCACCTCGTCGATAGCGGCATGGATACCGGAAAAATCCTCGCCCAGGAAAAAGTCCCCGTGCTCCCGGACGACACGCCGGAATCCCTGCACGCTCGCATCCAGACGGTCGAACATCGGCTTTATCCGGATGTTGTGGCGAGTATCCTGGCGGAAATCACCGGCGGGAAATCACTCTGAGGGGTCCATCCGTACCAAAGGAGAATGCGTCTTTGACACTTCAACGTGTAGAGGGTAATTTGCCATCATGGTAAAAACACAGGTCCAAATCCCCGATACTCTTTACCGTGAGGCCAAGCGGTTGGCTGCGGAAAATGAGATGAGCTTTGCCGAAGTGGTCCGGCGAGGGTTGGAAGAGATCATCCGTCATCACCCGCCCGGCAGGACCCGCGCCGAAGATTGGACTTTGCCGCCAAGCTTCGATATGGGCGAGGCTCTGGCACCAGAGGAAGAATGGACGGCTCTTTGCCACGATTAACCGGCCCTCGCCATGATCAGTTTCGACACGAATATCGCCCTTTACGCCGTGAATGGCGCGTCTCCTTGGCACGAAGCCGCGAAGCAGTTCCTGGGATCTCTCGCGCTGCGGAAGGATGTCGCCGTCTGTGAACTGGTGCTGGTGGAGCTGTATTTGAAGCTTCGCAACGAGAAGATATTCCCCCGGCCATTGACCGCGCCGCAGGCTGCCGCCGTTTGCCAAACCTATCGCAAAAACCGGGCCTGGACGCTCATTGAGGCGGCACCCATTATGGAAGAAGTCTGGGCGCGGGCGGCGGAATCCGGCTTTGCTTTCCGACGCATCATCGATCTGCGTTTGGCCCGGACGTTGCGGCACCACGGCGTTACGGATTTTGCCACCTCCAATGAGAAGGACTTCGAGGGGCAGGGATTTGCCCGGGTTTGGAATCCACTCTTGGGATGACCGGCCAAAGCAATGCCAGGTAAAGGTCCCCCTGCTCCCGGACGACAAGTCCGAATCCTTGCGCGCCCGCATCCAGACCGTCGAACACCGGCTTTATCCGGAGGTTGTCGCTCGCGTGATCGAGGAAATCGACCGCAGCGAGGGTAGCCCGCCTTACAGATAACATTTACCGGCAGCGATTCTTCCCTCGCGGGGGCGTTTGCTCCAATCATCGTTGCAGAATCACCCCACGAGTTCCAATTACTCCGCCGATTTCTAACCCGGAGTTTTCCATCGGAAAGCTCCACGGCTTTTGCTCTAGCCGGGTAGCTGCCTCTGACCCATCTTTAGCGACTTCCTCCTCAAATTCACCACACTCACCCCCCTCGACCATCTTTGCCCCAGCACAGCCCGCCAGGGAGACGACGGTTGCCCCCTGCTCCGGTGTCAAATCTCCCACTCCGGGGTTTCCTGGGATCGCCGAGGCCCACTTCGGCTTCTACCCCGTCAAAGACACCGACAACTGACCACGGTCAACCAGATATCCTCCGCCGCGCACGCGCCGCACAAAGCCGATCAAACATGCTCGTCAACCCCCATTCCTCCGGGCTTGTTGCTATCCGCGCACTCACAGGAATCAAAGACGGAATTCTTGCCTGAATTCGGGCCGTTCCCGCACAACCACGCCGACCGGACAGACCGGGAAATGGTGTGAACCACGCAGCCCCAACCATTGGGAATCAATAAACTACGAGGATAAGGGATGATGGATAGAGCGGTTCATTGCGAGATCAAAAAGTTGAGCAACGTTGTCAAATAAAAGTTGGCTAGCCAATTTCTCGATTGCCGATTACTCGCCGATTTTGTCATAGAAATCGATGGCAGGCCAATTTGAGAGCGTTCGATGCACTTCTGCCTGCCTAGAGGTTGCCGAGACCCCGAATCAGGCCCGCGAACCCGCAAATGAGGTTGCAATGGCCGGAGAACCCTGCATGATGAAAACCACATAAACCAGACGCCAGCGCTCCACGCGCGTCCCCCGAGCAGCCCGGTGCCCCGACAAGTCGGGGCACGCCGGGATCTGCCAGGAGGGTTCCGGGCAGCCGGCGTCCCTACCTCAATCGCTGAAGAGATAAGATACTATGGAGACCGATGAAAGGCCAATACCACCTGCTCCGAAGAAGGACTATGCGGCCATGTTTCGGTTGCTTCTGGTTGCCGCCGCTCTGATTGCCCCTCCGATTTATCTCGCTAAGAACCCTCAGGACTACACTCCCCTTGTCCAGGTTCTAATCAGCATCTTTCTCTTTCTCTTGGCCTATTGGGTAGGCTACACAAGAGAAGTCGCTAAGGCAGCACAGCGAGCGAATGACCGATGGCTGCCACAGGCCGAGAGCGTGATCTTTCGATTAATGACATTGAGGACGAATGTTTGTGGGTTCAGCCGATCCACCAAGTCAAGTTGTTCGAATGCTTCGTGTGACTTGCCAGAACTTGATAAGGCGGAGATGCGGGCCGTCAAGATCAAGATGAAGGCTGACTGCGAGGCATCTAGCCAGCGTCTTGATGACATCGCCCACCAGCTTGAAGACGCCATCGAAGATTGGCGACGATTCATCATCGCGAACTGCGCGGGTGACGAATGCCAAAGAATATGGGAGGCACTGCTGAGGCGAGAAGAACGTCTTGAGCGTCAACTTGCTGACTGCCGCAAAACCAACACCCAGGTTCAAGCGCGAAGTTCAACAGAGTGAAGTTTAATTGAATAGCTCTTCCGGGGTCCTGTAGTTGTAGCGTTTTCTTGGCCTGCTGTTCAACTTTCGAGCGATGCGGTCGCATTGGCTTTGCGTCAGCCGGTTCAGGCACATTCCCTTCGGCAGGTATTGGCGGATGAGCCCGTTGGCGTTCTCATTGCTCCCGCGTTCCCATGAGTGGTGCGGAGCCGCAAAGTAGAACTCGCATCCGTGCGTCTGCTCGACCTCCTCATACCCGTGGAACTCGCACCCGTTGTCCGCGGTGATGCTGCGGAACTTCCCAGCATGCCTCTCCATGAGGGCACGCAGGCATCGGTTGGTCTGGGCGATCGTCCGGGCCTTCAGCTTGCCGATCATCACGTATCCCGTTTTCCGATCCACCATGGTGAGCACACAGCCCTGGTTTTTTCCCATCACCGTATCGATCTCCCAGTGCCCCACACGAGAGCGGTTGGTCGCCCCGGCAGGTCGCTCCGCCAACGGCCTTTTCCCTGCCAGGCGGCCCCGGCTGTCATACGCCCCGTAGCGCTTCCTCCTCTGCTTCCTGCCTTTGCTCCTCAGCCACTGGTAGAGATTCCCGCCAGCCTTCTTGTCGGCCAACAAATGACGGTAGATCGTCTCATGGCTGATGCTCAACTCCCTCCGGCGCTTCAGATAGCCGGAGATTTGCTCCGGGCTGTAATCGAGCTTCAGGAGCTCCTCCACCCGCTTCATCTGCTCCGCGCTGTAGCTGCTGCCCAGCCGCGACCTGCGCCGCCGCCCCCGGGCCATCGGCCCCGCGTGCAGCGAGAGGTAACAGCCATGGTTCGGATACTCGTTGCGGTGGATTTCGCGGCAAATTGTCGAGGGCGACCGGCCCAGCGCCCGCCCAATCTCCCGCATACTCAGCCGGCGGCACAACATGTTGCCAATCACCGCCCGCTCTTCGTCCGTCAAATGATGGTATTTTTTCATCTGGTAAGCCACACCACAAACTCTCTTCTTGTAAAGCCGGAGGTGTTGCGCTTACTATGTGAATTCGCGATCTGGATCAACGAGGTGTTCAACAACCTGACGGTGCGGAACAATCATATCATCACCCGAACCACCAAGACACCGAGGCGGGAAGGTCTCTTCGGGTTTATCGCGAAGTGCGATTTCAAAACCATTTCCATCAAAGACAATTTGATCGAATGCCACGGCGAGCCCCGCCCCTTGCTTCGGTGCAAGGAAAGCTATGAGAGCGTGGTCGAGAATAACACCCTGCTCAACATTGCCGATGCA
>JBJTQJ010000025.1:0-137325 GCA_046075565.1 Verrucomicrobiales bacterium
ATGGATGTGCGCCTACAACCAAGAACGCCCGCACGACGCTCTCGGCAACCTCCCTCCAGCCCTCTACCGCCAACAACAAACCACAAACAATACCGCCCAAAACTCTACTTTAGAATTGTCTCATTGACAGGGGAGCTTACAAGAGGCCAACGAAACACGCGAAACACACGAAAAGAATCAGAGGGAGGGAAGTCGTTGCGCATTTCTCCCGCTTCAAGGTTTCGTGTGTTTCGTTGGCATAATTTCATGGTCGCGTGTGGAGCGCCAAGGTTGCCACGGTAGATATCAGCCGGCGGATATCCCCGAGGCCGGGTGGTCTGGACTTTGGTAGGTCGGTTTCCGGTGCACTTCCCAGAAGATGGAATCTGGCAGCACTTTTCCCCGGCAGGCTCTAGCCCAGGCCTATCAAGCCGTGCGTGGCAACCGGCGACAGTGCCGTAGACGAAGTCAACCCTTGCCCCGCCGGTGCCACCACTCTACGTTCGGCAAGAATAATAGGAAGCCTACCAATCCATGAACACCGCACGAACCATATTGTCTCTAGCTTTCGCGTTCACTGCCACCGCGTCGGCCTTCGATCTTTTGCTGCGTTGGAATGGTCCCGGAGCGACGCATCCACTGGAAGGTTCGTGGCCCACCTTTGCGGACCAAGAGTATTTCATCGAGACCACTTCCGACCAGTCCGCAGGCTTAGACCCCGCCACCCACAACCACCGCCCCTCGCTCTCCGCCACCCGCAAATCCGTGTAGTCCGTATCTTTCTGATCCGACGCGCAACTTGCCTGCCCTGCCGGGGTTTCCCATTATCACACAAAGCCACTTTATGAAAAAATTCGTGATTCGTTATCCGCTCAATCTCATTTTGGTGGCCGTGTCCGGTGCCGCTTGCCTGCTAAATACGATTGCCTCCGCACAGTCCTTCGCCCTCACACTGCGCTGGAACGAGCCGGGTGCAGCCGACCCGCTCGAAGGCTCGTGGCCCACCATGACCGGGCAGCAGTATTTTATCGAAACGAGCCGTGATCTCGCACAGTGGTCGCTGTTGCCATTCATGGAGACCGGAAATGGCACACCCGTGAGCCGGCCACTACCCTCGGACGGAAGCGGCGGTTTTTTCCGGGCATGGCGGCTGCCGCCACCCCCCGCAAACCGGCCCTGGGTGACTGCCGCAGCGAGTGGCACGTTAGTCCGGTTTCATCTCTTCCGTAGCGTCATCATCGGCCGGCCGGTGAGTTTCCATGCGATGATGCCTCCGTCTTACGATGCCGATCCCGCGCGCCGCTATCCCGTGCTCTACTGGCTGCACGGATCCGACGGTAGCGACCCGACCACCTTGCCCAACCTGGGCCAATTCTACCAGAACGGCATGGTCAACGGCCAGATGCCCCACGCCATCGTGATCATGGCCAACGGGCTCCCCAACAGCATGTGGTGCAACAGCAAGGACGGCACCAATCCGGTGGAATCCATGATCATCGGGGAGCTGATTCCGCATGTGGACCGCACCTTCCGCACCATCGCCTCGCGGGCGGGGCGGATCGTCGAAGGTTTCAGCATGGGCGGACAAGGCGCCGGCCGCTTCGGGTTGAAGTATTCCGATCTCTTCCGGGCTTGCTCGCTGCTCGGGGCGGGACCCTTGCAAGAGCCCGATTTTCTCGAAAACGATCCCAACCTGGCGCCGATCGCGTCGCGCCAGCAGCTTTTTGCCGCCGTTTACAGCAGTGACAACGATTACTACCTCGCGCAGCATCCACGGACGTGGGCGACAGCCCGCGCGGGGCAACTCCCGTCCGACCACCGCATCCGCATCAAGGTGGGAGCCGCAGACAGTCTGCGGGACAACAACCGCAAACTGCGCGACCACCTCGTAGCACTGGGCGTGGCCCACAGCTACCTCGAATTGCCCAACGTGGGACACACCGCGATGCAGACCCTCTCCGGGGGGACCAACCAATGGCAGTTTTACCAAGACACTCTCAGCGCCACCGGGCCATAGACCGACGATGAAGGGCAAGATTCACAGAAGCCGAACAAGACTTCTCTCCTAACGCCTGACCCGCCTCCAGTTCCAGTCGTCATGACCGCTACAACCTCAACCCACAGTCGAAGCCTCGCCCCCGGTCAGGCGTAGGAGGACTCGACGTTCGCTGAAAACAATTCTTGCTTTGTAGCCCATGCGTGCTACAATCGGATCAAGAAAGAAGCAGTCGTCCGTGCCAGAGTTGAGCCACGCCTTAAGGAGGAAGCAGAGACCGTATTTGAGTGTCTGGGTATTTCGACCACTGAGGCGATCCGGATGTTCCTCACCCAGGTGAAGATGCGGCGTGGATTGCCGTTTGCGGTGGAGATTCCAGCTGACTCGGATATTTTGCGTTCGGCCACAGCAAGACAAGCAGCACTTGATACATGCTATGACGACTAAGCCCGGAGAAGTGTATCGAGTCGATCTTGGTGCCGGCGGCAAGATGCGGATGATGCTGGTCGTGTCACGCGAGGACTCAAACCCGCCGAGGGCCCTCACCCTATGTGTCCCGATCACATCCGCATATTGAGGTTCATCGTATGAGGTGGAATTGCCATCAAGACCTTTTCTGCGGATGAAGAGCTATGCGAATGTGCAGGGCCTGCAAGCCGTGCGGCACCAGGAGCTACAGGGACCGATCGGAACATTTTACGGCAAGGCCATGGATGAGGTCCGCACCGCACTTCGTTATGCGATGGAACTCGAAGCCTAGGTTCAAACACGAAGTGCCACGGAATAAGCTTCAACAGGAAACTTTTCTAGGCCGGCCTTGAACTTTGGTCGTTGTTTCTGGCCCGCAGTTTCCGGACAAGCACACGAGTGCGGTTACTCGTCCCGGTTCGTTTTCCCGCAGCCCGAAGCCTCCGGAGCGTTCCATAACTTTTTTCTGGACATTGCGAAGCGCGCATCTCACCCTATCTTTGCATCCATTTTTCGAATCATGAATCCAATCAGCACCATCCTCGGCGTTTCTTTGTTCGGTATATGCTCCTGCCCGTTTGCCATGGCGGGAGTCGAGCGCGAGATCTATGGCAAAATGCCCGACGGGCGCGAGGTGGCAATCTACACGCTCACCAACAAGAACGGCCTAAAGGCCCGAGTTACGGATTATGGTGCCATCCTCGTTTCCATGGAAGTGCCCGACCGCGATGGAAAAACCGCCGATGTTACCCATGGATATGACGACCTCGCCGGCTGGTTGACCAATACCAGCTACTTCGGCGCCACGGTAGGTCGTTTCGGCAACCGCATCGCCCATGGCAAATTCACGCTTGATGGCAAAGAATACAAACTCGCCACCAACAACGATCCGGGCGGTGTGCCATGCCACCTCCACGGCGGGGTCAAGGGCTTCGACAAGGTCCTCTGGTCGAGTCGCACGGTCTCCAACAATGGCGTGGAGTTCACCTACCTTTCCAAGGACGGCGAAGAAGGTTATCCCGGCAATCTGAAGTCGATCGTCACCTACACGCTCAATGATTCCAACGAACTCAAATGGGAGGCCAAAGCGACCACCGACGCGCCGACAATTCTCAATCTGGTCCATCATTCCTACTGGAACCTGTCCGGCGACCCCTCGACCACCATCAACGACCATGAACTCATGCTCGCGGCGCCCCATTTCCTGCCCACCGACATCGGACTCATCCCGACCGGCGAAATCGCTCCCGTCGCCGGCACACCGATGGATTTCACCAAGCCGAAGGTCATCGGCGAACGAATCGAAGCGGACACCGAAGCCTTGAAATTCGGCGGCGGCTACGACCATTGCTGGGTTCTGGAAAAAGGAGAAAACGTGCGGCCCGCCGCGCGACTGAAGGATCCCAAGTCGGGGCGCATCCTGGAGATTTCCACCAATCAACCCGCCATCCAATTCTATGGCGGCAATTTCCTCGATGGAACTGTGGCCGGCAAAGGAGGAGTCAAGTATCCTAAACGCAGCGCTCTCTGTCTGGAGACCGAAGGTTTCCCCGATTCCCCGAATCGCAAGTCGTTCCCGTGCCCCGTGCTGCGACCAGGCGAGGAATATCATCATGTGATGATCCACAAGTTCTCCGCCGAATGACCCGACCCCTCGGGCGCAAAAATTCGGAAAGTCCTGACCAGCCGTTTCGCGAAATGGGCACACCCCCGCACGAGTGTGATCTTCCCGAGTTGAATCCATGAGAATCTCTTCCTTGTTCCCCACGTTCCGATCCGCCATTTGTCTCATTGTCCTTTCGGGCATCGCTACGGCTGATTTGACTCCCGGCCAAATCGAATTCCGCCGGCAGGCGACGCGGCGAATGATCTTCGATGCCAACCAGGAGATTCCACTCTCGGGGATGGACCCTTCCAAAGTCGTCGGTTTGGATCTGATGTATCCTCCGGTGGGCACGCCAACTGGAAAAGGCATCAGCGTGCTTCACAACGGCATGCTGCGGGTTAGCGCGGACACCGCGTCGCGCGATGCCCGCTGGATCGGTGCGTTCAATCCTTTCGCTTCGTATGCCATGGCGGTGGAGCGGTTCACCGGCTCGGGCGAGGTCGGTATCCTTTTTCGGGACTCCGACCAGGACAACCGTTTCAGCGCGTCGCTCGTCGTGTCCGAAGGATCCTGCTCGGCCATCCGTTGGGTGGTCGTGAAGGATGGCAAGGAAGTGATGCGAGACGACTTCCCCTTGCCCCAGGATTTGAAGCCCGCCTTCCCGCTGCGGCTGCGGGTGCAAATGCTCGCTGTGGGAGTGAATCTCTTTCTCGAGACCAACGGTCAATCCCATCTTATCTGCTATCCGGATTTCGCCAATCACTTCGAGCTCCGCGAACAGACCTTGATGCGGCGATTCGAGTTTTGCCTGCACACCGACCTCGGCAGCGGTGCCGTAGTGGACATCCGGGAAATGATATCGTCGCTGTCGCCGGGCTGTGGTCAGGCCGACATCCGCGCCATCACTCTACCGGATGGTGCCCCGCTGATTGATGAAGGACGCCTTTGGTTCACCATGACGGTGCGGGGGCGCGGCCTTCCCCATCCGATGCAAGGAGTCTTTTCGATGAATCCATCGGTCTTCGATCTGAAATTCGAGGGCATCATCGTATTCGACACCGGAGATGGCTTGTTGAGGAACGAACTCGCTTCCCATTTGTTCTACGATGAATCTTCCAAGGAGTGGCGCGGCTGGACCGTGGGATTCAGCGCCTACGGCAAGGATGCGAAAGGCGAACAAAAAGCCGTGCTCGCGGTTTCGAGCACGCGTGATCCGCGGAAGGGATTCTCCATCATGCGTGCAAAGCCCATCGGATTGCCGCAGGGAATGCATGAAGATCCCCATGGGCTTTTCGATGCGGAAGCAGGCAAGTGGCGCATGTTGCTCGCCGAACACGCCGGCAAATTCCGCGCCAGCATGTGGGAATCCGATGCTTGGGATCAAGGCTACAAGAGGATCAGCGGCCCCGTGGAAATGGATAGCACCGGCACATCCATCGCCAAAGTCGGTGGCAAACGCTACGCGATGTTCGGCAGTGCCGACCGCAAGGTTTATGTGCGCACCTATCCGGATCTAGAACCCGCGGGCGAGTTGAACATCCACCTTCCTCCGTGGAATGATGACCACGGCACGCGCATTTGGCCAAATGTCATCCCGCTGCCCGAAGGATATCCCGCGCCCTACATCGCCCTGATGATGGACCGGGCCAACTTCCCCGGCATGCCGAAACAGAACTGGACCTACGGTGCCATGTATCTTTACCATGGGCATCCGTCCCGGCAGTGAATTCCACGCGGATGCGCCATTCCGGAATCAAGGGACCGCTCCCGGATAGGATGCGAGAGTCGCCTTGAGTTTTTTCAGCACGCAGGGCAGCTCGTCCCGCAGATTGCGGGTTTCCGGTAGATCATTCTGATAGTCGTAGAGTTCATACTCGGCCGTGTCGGCCTTGGCACCCGGTTTCTTCCACTCCACCATGCGATACCGTTCGGTGCGGATGGCGCGTCCAAACTTGCCTTTTGGATAAATGTGGTAAGCGTGATCCCGGACACGCGCGGCGGGGTCCTTTAACACGGGAACCAGGCTGAGTCCGTTTATGGGCTGCGGCCCGCTTGGCGCGGGAAGGCCCGCCAGTTCGGCGAGCGTGGGAAACACGTCGACACTTTCCGTTGGCTGGCTGGTGTGGCCGCCGGGTTTTGCCACACCGGGTGCGACAATAACGAGAGGAATACGTGCGGCCTGTTCATAGTTCGTATGTTTGGTCCAAATTCCCAGATCGCCGAGGTGGAATCCATTGTCTCCCCAAAGCACGATGATGGTGTTTTCCGAAAGACGCAATTGTTCCAGTTCCGCCAAGACCCTGCCGATCTGCGCGTCGACATAACTCGTGCTCGCAAAGTAGCCATGAATGAGATTGCGTTTTATTTCCTCGGAGATAGATGCCGGATCACCCTTGTCGGGCACGGGAAAGTAATTGCGGATCTCTCCTTCTGTTTTGTAAGCAATCGCCGGTGATCCCTCGGGAGCCTTTTCGATGGCCGGCATCGGCAAGGTGGCGGGATCGTGCATGTCCCAATACTTTTTCGGAGCACTGAACGGCAGATGGGGACGCGCGAAGCCGACAGCGATGAAAAACGGCACGCCCTCCCGCTCCTTCGCGGCCCGGAGACGCTTGATGGTTTCCGCGGCCACCCGACCATCGGCATAAGCGTCATCATCGACATCGGGTTTTTCCCATGCCGCTCCCCGCGGCAGCGATTTCACCTCATCGAGGCGGGTGTTCGAGAAGAGCGCTTCTTCGCGCGTCAGTTTTCCATCGGGAGTGCTCGCCGGATCGAGATACTCGATCACCTTGTCTTTGAAATGGGGAACGGAAAAGGAAACCGGATCTCCGTCGTTGCCATGGCCGATGTGATAAATCTTGCCGAGGGACTCGGTTCGGTATCCGGACTTTGCGAAATGCTGCGGCAGTGTGACCGCATCCGGGCATTTGTCCCGCAATTTGTCGCCCAGTTCATACAAGCCGGTCGAAGTCGAGTGGGAACCGAGCATCAACGTGCAGCGTGAAGGCGCGCACACGGCCTGATTGCAGAAGGCCAGATCAAAGAGCATCCCGCGCGCGGCCAGGGCATCGAGTTGGGGTGTCTTGGCATGACGATCCCCGAAGGCGCCAATCGCCGGTTTGAGATCATCGACCAAGATAAGCAGTATATTCGGACGCTGCGACTCGGCGGAAGCGCATGGACACACGATACTGGCGAGGAGAAGCAACACCCGAAGCAGGGAAAGTCGGAGGAGATGTTGGCAAAGCATGGCGGCTGCGGCAATCCCGATGCTCCCATTGATAGCCTGGGTTGTCGAGAACATTGTCCGGAGCGGATGAGAGCTGCGACATGGCTTCCCGGAAAAGATTCCGGCTTGTCGGAACGGGAAGGCAGTTGACGCCCCGGCTGCCCGCCCGGAAAGTTGGCCAATGAAATTCCGCCCGTTCTCCCTGCTCGCTCTCTTTGCCACCGCCTCCCTGCATGCGGGAGACCCCTCGACGGCCGCCGCCGCGCCGGCGGGTGCGGAAGCCCCTGCCCCGGCCGAGCCGGAGTATCCCGTCCCGACCGACCCGGTGGTCATCAAGACCGATTCGAGTTATGCCTTTGGTTTCCAATTCGGTCAGTATTTCCTCCAGCAGCTTGGCTCCCGCGGGGTGCTAGCGGCGGATGTGGACCTCAATGCGTTCATGAAGGGCTTTGAAAAATCCATCGGCGGGGCACAAATCACCCCACAAGAACAGCAGAAACTGGGTGCTGCCCTTCAGGCTTTCGACAAGCAGCTCCAGGAACGTCGCGCCAAAGCAGCCGCCGGCAACTCCGAGGACGGCAAAAAGTTCCTCGCCGAAATCAAGGCCAAACCGGGTGTCACCGCCACGGCCAGCGGACTCCTCTATGAAGTTCTCAAGGCCGGGGAAGGCAAAAAATACGAGGGCGATGGTTCGGACCAGCCGCAGTTCAAGGTCCGTTATGAGGGCCGCCTGATCGACGGGAAGAAATTCGATGGAGACCTGAAGGGCGAACCCGTGTCCTTCGGCCTGGGCGTCATCCCCGGTTTCCGCGAAGCCTTAAAGCTCATGCCCGTCGGCTCGCTCTGGCGGCTCTACATCCCCGCCGAACTCGGTTACGGCGACAAAGGACTCGCCGCCATCCCACCGGGCAGCACCCTCATTTTCGACCTGGAAATGGTGGATTTCTCCGTCCCCACGACATCAACCACCCCTCCCATCTCCATCCCGGCCCAGCCCTGAAGCGGCTCCCGGCCCCCGGATTCCCGAAAAAATCTGGAAAATCTTGCCTTGGAATGCGCGGGAGGATTTGCGAAATCCCCCGGGCATGGCTAGGATATGCCCCCCCGCGCCGGGAGCCTCCCGCCGCCGCCAATTCCCCA
Organism: Verrucomicrobiales bacterium; assembly: GCA_046075565.1. Lineage (GTDB taxonomy): Bacteria > Verrucomicrobiota > Verrucomicrobiia > Verrucomicrobiales > SLCJ01 > JBJTQJ01. The sequence goes on from JBJTQJ010000025.1 coordinate 8,422, forward strand.
GTCCCTTTCCCTTACCAACCGCCGAACCGGACATGAATATCACCATCAATAAGAAGCCCAACTGCGAGGCCGAACTCCACATCGAAGTGGACTCCGCCGCCGTGCGCACCCGCCGCCAAGCCATCGTCCACCGCTACCAGCAGTTGGCCAAAATCCCCGGCTTCCGTCCCGGCAAAACACCATTGCCGGTCGTCGAAAAGCGGTTCGCCCGCGAAATCGATGGTGAATTGCGCGAGGCCCTCGTGGGAGACGGTTGCCGCGAGGCCGCTTCCGAACACAAGCTGTCGGTCATCAGCGTGCGTGATGTGCGCGACGACACCTTCCAGCCCGATGGAAATTTCTCCTTCACCGCCGACCTCACACTCGAGCCCGACATCACGCTTCCCGAATACAAGGGCATCGAAGTCACCGCTCCCCGCGTGGAAGTAACCGACGAAATGGTCGAAGCTCGCCTCGAAGAGCTGCGGAAAAATTTCGCCACCTACAATGATGTGACCGGCCGCGCCGTCGCCACCGGCGATATCGCCATCGTCTCTTATTCCGGCACCGTGGGTGGTGTGCCGGTCGCGGAAGTGGCCGAGAACGCGCATCTTTCCGTCAAAGGTTCGGAAGATTATTGGGTGCGTATGGAAGATGGCAGCTTCCTTCCCGGATTTATCGGCCAGATCGAGGGCATGGAAATCGGTGCCCAACGCGAAGGCGTGAAGGTCAATCTCGATGAGAACTATCCCATCGCCGAACTCGCGGGCAAAGAGGTCGAGTATGCGGTTACCCTCAAAGGCATCAAGGAGCAAGTGCTGCCGGAAGCCGACGACACCTTCGCCCAGCGCCTGCTGCCCGGCAAAACCATGACCGACCTGCGCGACACCCTGCGTTCGCGCCTTACCGACGAAGTGACCGAACGCCGCCGTTCCCTCATCGTCGATCAGATCATGGGCTTCCTCAACAACTCCACCGAAACCGAACTCCCGCCCGAGTTGCTCCAGCGCGAAACCCAGCGCCGCGTCGACGATCTGGTGGAACGCGGCATCCGCCAGGGCATGGAAAACGATGACCTCGAAGCGCAACAGGAACAAATCTTCGCGGCCGCCGCCGACCAGGCCAAAACCAATCTCAAGACCACGTTCATTCTCGAACAGATCGCCCGCAAGGAAGACATCTCGGTCAATGATCAGGAATTGATCAACCGCATTGCCTGGGTCGCGCAACGCAACAACAAGCCGCTTAAAAAATTCGTCAACGATCTCAAGCGCGACAATGCCATCCCCGGCATCCGCGGACAAATGCTCATCGGCAAGGCCATCGACTTCCTCGTGCTCAATGCCAAGGTGAACGAAGCCGCGCCCGAAACCGCCGGCGAAGCGTAATTCCTTCCCGACCGCCCGCACCGGGCCCGACAACACAACCTTTCATCCGCCATGAATTCCAACGGTCCTCTCCAGCCCATCTACAACCTGCCGCCCCACCTCGAACGCCGCGCCGCCGACGTGCGCGGGGTGAGTGTGATTGAAAAAGAAGGTGGCACGCTCATCCAGTTCGATCTGCTGAGCCGCCTGATGAAAGACCGTATCATTTTCATCGGCGAACAAGTCAGCGACCCGCTCGCCAACTACGTCATCGCCCAGATGCTCTACCTGCAAATGCAGGATCCGAAAAAAGACATCAGCATTTACATCAATTCGCCCGGGGGATCCGTGACCGCCGGCCTCGCGATCTACGACACCATGCAGTTCGTGACCTGCGATGTGAATACCTACTGCATGGGCATGGCCGCGAGCATGGGCTCGGTGCTGCTCACCGCCGGCACCAAAGGCAAACGCTTCGCCCTGCCCAACGCGCACATCATGATCCATCAGGTCAGCGGCGGTGCCCAGGGCACGGCCAGTGATGTCGAGCGCACCGTGGAATTCATGTATTCGCTCAAACGCCGCCTCAATGCCATCCTCGCCAAACACACCGGCAAGACTATCGAGGAGATCGAACGCGATTCCGACCGCGACAATTACATGACCGCCGAACAGGCCGCCGCCTACGGCCTCGTCGACCGCGTGCTCGAAAACCGCAAGGACGCGCCCGCGACTTGATCCGGGTGCCGGGATGGCGATTGGATTGCCTTCGGTCACTCCTCATTGGAGATAGATTCCCGACCCCCGCCAAGCCGGGTGGTTCGGTGTTGTTCTCCCCGGCCTCCATTCACCCATGTCCCTCGTGCATCAGCTTGAGGACCGGGAGTTCCGGGTCCCGGAACTCAAGGCGATCTGGCTGGCCAGACGAGGAAAGCCCTTCCTCAGAGAGGTCGTGCGCGCACTGGATGGTCTCGATGAAGATTCGGCATGGCGGGCCCTGTGGTTGATCAAACGGCAAGCCATGGAAAGTCCTCTGGAGAAGGCATTGCTCATAGACCTTGCCAAACGATCTCCGGGCTTCCGAGAATGGCGAGCCCGACTGACCCTTTGCCAATTGTTCTCCATCACTGGTTATCCTTCTCCTAGCCGGGAAATCTTGGTGCCATGGCTGGAGCAATGTTTCCTCGATCGCCGGGTCATCGTGCGCGCCTGGGCTGTTTCGGCGCTTTGGCACTTGCGCGAAGATCGCCCTCACCGCCACGTATGGGAAAAATGTTTTGCCCAGGCCTCTACCGAAGACGCTCCGTCCATGCGGGCGAGATTGAGGCGATTGGAAAAGCCTCAGGGCCTATAGATTATACTGTCTTCCGCGAAGAAAACCACGGCTACTGATAATTTTCGGAAGGAAGAACCGGTCATCCGGAAGTTGAGCGGCGCATGTTTTCTCCGTTGGAGTTCGGGCTTTAGCCCGTCGTGTGGCCTTCATTGACGATTGAAGATCGAAGATTTCCGATTTCTTGAAAACCTCTGGATGCCAAGGACTAGAGCGCAGAAGATCTTAATCTTGAAAGGAGCATGAACCACAGATTTCACAGATGAACACGGATTTTCGAGAAATGGAAAAGTATTCACCGCGCATCTTGTGGATGACCAATTCTTCTTTCACAACATCCTCGGCATCTGTGCTTTCTGTGTAATCTGTGGTTCCTAATTCTGAAGTTACGTTGTTTGTTGATTCCTGATTTCCCGAAGACTATGTTCGCTGTAAAACCCCCTACTTGAATGATGACCAAGAAGAAGATCATCCTCCTGAATTCAGCGTGGATGGCAGTGGCAATCGTCGCGTGAAGCGTCCCGCTTAGGGTCTCGCTGCCCACCAAGCATTCCTTGACGAACTCGGCGTAGTCCTCAAAAAACGATTTGATGAACTGCTCAACAGCCGGGACGAATCAAGTGGTCCGAAGAACCAAACTCACCCCAACCGCTCCAGCACGGCGGCGGCGACGCGTTCCGGGGTGATGGCGTGCATACAGCGCAAATCGAGCGGGCATGTGCGCAGGAAGCAGGGGCTGCATTCGACGTGCTCGCGGAGGATGAGGTGTTGTTTGCCCATGGGGCGGGTCCATGCGGGTTCGGTGGAACCGAAGATGGCGATGACGGGCACACCGAGCAAGGCGGCGAGGTGCATGGTGCCGGTGTCGTTGCTAACAAGAAGCTGACACCCGCGCAGCTCGTCGATCAAGCCGGCGAGGCTGGTTTTTCCGACGAGATTGCGGCAGCGCCCCTCCAGTTGTTTTTCCAGTTCGGCACCGAGTTCCTTTTCTCCCGGCGCGCCGAAGAGGTTCCACTCGATGGCATCACCGCGGGTCTCGAGCACCGCTTTCGCCATGGCCGCGAATTTTTCGAGGGGCCAGCGTTTGGCGGGACCGTATTCGGCTCCGGCACAGAGTCCGATACGGATGGGCGTGACAGACGCTGGAGGTTGTCCTGCCGGGCGAGGAATGGGATCGAAGAGGTCGCGCTGTGAACAATCCGCCCCGACGCGATGCGCGATCTGGAGGTAGTATTCAACATGGTGGCGGGGTGGTCCGATGTGTTCCTTCGGCGGGATCACCTGATCGAGAAAAAGTTTCCGCCAGCTTTTGGCATAACCGATCACACGATCCACACCGCCAAAGGCCATTTCCATGGCGACGCGCGGACTGTTCGGCAGAAGAACACCTGCATCGAAGGGGCCGGCCGCTCGCGTTTTCTTCGCCACGGCAAAGACTCTTTCTTTTCCCTCGCGTGTGACGATGCCATCCACTTCCGGCAAGGCTTTCCAAAACTCGGCGAGTTTGCCGGGACAAAGAATGGTCAACTCCAGATCGGGGCGGCCGCGTTTGAGGGCGCGCACGGCGGGCACGGCCATACAGGCATCGCCGAGCCAATTGGGTGATCGCACGATGAGCCGGAATGGCTGCAACGATTGGCCGGCCGGCGGGAGTTGCCATCCGCGTTTGTGGCCTTGGATGAGAAAAGCCGGTTCAGGAGTTTTCCAGCGATTGTGCACCCAGAATCCATCGGCAGGAGAACGGCGCAGCATCAACTCGACCGCACGGTTCATGACCGGCAGGCCATTTTCGATGGGACCACTTTCGGGTGGAAGCAACGGTTCAAGGGTGATCCGCCAATGGCCGGGTTTGGTCGTTTCGATTCCGGCCGCAACCAGAGCGGATTTTGTTTTCCGGGCCAGCAGCAAGGGTAGGGTGGTGGTGGAGGCGAGGCGTCCGAAGAAGGGGGAGAAAATGCCCGCGTCACCGGCGTGTTGGTCGGTAAGCACGCCGACGAGTCCGCCTTCGCGGAGAAGTGCGATGGCTTGTTGGAATCCTTCCTTGCGGCTGAAGAGGTGGTGGCCGTTGCGGACACGCGTGCGGCGGACATGTTCGTCGAGCAATGGATTGGAAAGGGCCTGGTAGATGGCACCGGCCGGGCGATTCGGCGGGAGATAAGCACGGGTGTGGATGAAGAGTTCCCACGGGCCGACATGGGCGAGCACGAAGACCACGCCGCGTCCACCGCGGTTGGCTTCGAGAACGTGTTCGAGTCCGACCACCTCGATGCGGCGGGACATTTCTTCCGCAGACATGGTGGGCATGCGCAGGCTGCAAAGCAAATTCTGGCCGAGCTGGGCGGCGTGCTGCCAGAGCAAGCGGGAGTGTGCGGCGGTGTCCATTTCCCCGCCAAAGGCGATGCGCAGGTTGCGGGCGGCGAGTTTCCGGTACGTCGGGCTGAAAAAAAGAAACAATCGTCCGCCGAGCGAGCCGAGGGTGGCCACCGCACCCATCGGGAGCAAAGAGAGGGCGAATTCGGTGGAGCGGAACGCGAAATAGGCCAGGCGATCCACGAACCCGGGGCCGGTCGATTTCGCTTCAAGCGCGGCGTCTTCCCCGGGCTCATGGGCTGGTGGGGAATCGCTCATCGCCGATAGGGCCGGGATGCGGCCGACTGCAAGGCGCGGTGGCCCGACAGTTTCAGGTCATTGCACTCAGGGTTGTTGGCCAGATGGGGCCGGAACTTCAGGAGTCGACGGGGCTGGGGCGGCGGGGTCTGTGGCCGGCGGGGTTCCCGCGGCGGGCGGGGTGACCTCGATAGGCGGTGTCGCGGCGGGAGCGGCAGGGGCCGCAGGAGTTTCAGCGGCGGGAGTGCCTGGAGTTGGAGCCGCCGGAGTTTCCGGAGGCGAAGGAGGTGGCGGGACCGGGGCATCCACCGGAGCACCGGGGGAAGTGGCGGGGGGGGTGCCGGGGACCGGAAGACCGGGAACGGCCGGGGCGGTCGCGGCAGCGGGTACCGGGGTGGTGAGTAGTTTGGAAGCCTGTTTGGCCTTGGTTTGCTGGACCATCAACACCGCGATGATGATGGTATTGGCAAAGAAGATGATGGAGAGCCAGACGGTGCCCTTTTGCAGGACATTCGTGGCCTGAGCGCCGAACATCTGCTCGCTCATGCCTCCGCCGAAGGATGTGCCCAGACCTTCTTGGCGCGGCTTCTGCCACATCACGATGAGGATGAGCAGCAAGGCCACGAAGACGTGGAGAATGGAAAGAATGGTGATGGCAATATCCATGGGAGGGCAAATCTAGGCGGCAGGGCGTTTTTGTAAAGCCCGGAGTCGTTCCTTGCTCGGTCTCTCTTGGTCTTGAACGAGAGGGGTGTTTGGGTCGATTTTCGGATGCGAGGGGGCGCCGGGAACCGGGAGAGGGGGGAAACAGACTTTCGCTTGTCGGAGGGGCGGTTTTTGTCCCAAAGTAGGGGCATGAGCGCCACCGATCCCGCCATCGTGTATGCCTTTCCCGCCACGGGCTTTCTGGCCCTGCCAAATCGGCTGGATTCGGGTTCCCTGCGTCTACTCGAGCCGAAACTCGCCGGCCGGCAGGTCTGGTATCTGGTCGAGGACGGGCACGCGCCCGCGCCGGACTTGGCGGGGACTCTGGCAAAAAGTGGCAAAGTGGTGGCCTTCGACCTGGATCCGGACGGATTCGAGGAGTTTGCCGACAAACTGAACGGGCATTTCGCTTCCGGCGGAGTGGCGGTATATGTGCCCGGTCGGGCGATTGCCCGTCGCGGCACCCTCATGCATGGGCGGGCTGCCGCTTACCAACGTCTCCTGCTCTTCGCCCGCACCGTGGTGCCCGTATTGGTGGATAAACCCCGGGAAGGTCTGCTCGCCGTGGAGCGCTCCTCCGATGCTCCCGAGTCTGCCCTTCTCATCGGCCCGGCTCTCGAAGGAAGCGAGCACACCATGGGCCGGATTCATGAGAACTGGCTGCTGCTGTGGGCCGAGAGCTTTTCCCGGCGCGCGCTGCTCACGACGCATCTGGCCTATGCCATGCTGGCCGGCCTCAAACGCCACGGAGGCAAAACCGCCATCATTGATGGCATGGATGGATCGAAGCTTTCCTATGACCGCGTGCTCGCCGCATCCATTGCGTTGTCGCAACACCTGCGCACGCTCACCGACAAACAACGCGTCGGCATTGTTTTGCCTCCGGGCAAAGCCGGACTCATCGCGAATATCGCCGTGCTCTTAGCGGGCAAAATCCCCGTCAATCTCAACTACACGGCTGGCCCCGACGCCGTCGAGTCCGCCATCCGCCAGGCGGACATCGATCGCTTCATCACGGTGGATGCCTTCGTGCGCCGCATGCAGAAGTTCCCGTGGCCGCCGAACCGCGAATTGATCTTCCTCGAACGCGAACTGCCCGCGCTCAAGCCGAAGATGACCCGCTGGTTCATTCTGGGGAAACTCCTGCCCACCGCGCTGCTCGCCGCGCGCCTCGGAATTCCGAAAAAGGGCGGGGATAGCGAAGCGGTGTTGCTTTTCACGAGTGGGAGTTCGGGTGAACCGAAAGGCGTGCCGCTGAGCCACCGCAACGTGCTGGGCAATACCGCGCAGTTCGCTTCCCGCCTCGATTTCAAGGATGGCGACTCCCTGCTCGGCAGCCTGCCACTCTTCCACAGCTTCGGTTGCACCGTCACGCTCTGGTATCCGATCATCGAGGGCATCAAACTCGTCACCTTCCCGAGTCCGCTCGAAGTGGATCGCATCTCCGCGCTGATCCATGAATACCGGGTGAATCTGCTCATCGCCACGCCGACCTTCTTGCGCGGATATCTGAAGAAGGCGAAACCCGAACAACTCGCCCCGCTGAAATTTGTGATCACCGGTGCGGAAAAACTTCCCCTCTCGCTCGCGGAAACCTTCGAGAAAAAATTCGGCCAGCGTGTACTCGAAGGATACGGACTCACCGAGACGAGCCCGGTCACGAATTTCAACCTGCCGAATCTCACCGGCGATGGATCGTCCGATGTCGTGCCCACGCACCGCATGGGTTCGGTTGGTCACTTCGTCCCCGGTCTTGCCGTGCGGGTGACTGATGCCGTCACCGAGGCGCCCCTGCCGCCGGATCAGAGCGGCATTCTCTGGTTCAAAGGCGCGAATGTTTTCGGCGGTTACCTGCATTGGGGATCGAAAAACCGCGAGGTCGTGCAAGAAGGCTGGTTCCGCACCGGAGACATCGGGCGCATCGACGACGATGGTTTCCTCTACATCGAAGGCCGCCTCTCGCGTTTCTCGAAGATCGGCGGCGAAATGGTTCCCCACGAGCGTGTCGAGGAATACATCACGCGCGCGCTCGGTCTCGAGGGAGAAGACACACGCAAGATTGTCATCGTTGGCGTGCCCGATCCGGTGAAAGGCGAGGCGCTCGTGCTTCTCTCGACCATCGCCGGTGAATACCTCGAGCAGGAGATGATCGATCTGCGCTACCGCCTGCTTGGAATGAATGTTCCCGCCCTTTGGGTGCCGCGCAAACTCGTGAAGGTCGAAGACATCCCCGTGCTCGCCTCCGGCAAACTCGACCTCCGCGCATGCGAGGCCATGGCCAAACAGATCGCGCATGGATAGCCGCATGTTTGCCACGAGCTTCCCATGACCGCGCGCACTTTATCCGCAGCCCCGCCCGTCGGCGGGACGGTGCGCCATCTTTACGTCCATATTCCCTTTTGCCATCGCATCTGTCCGTATTGCTCGTTCTATAAACACACGCCGGGAGCGACGGAAATGCAGGCCTTTGTTACGGGCCTGCTCGCCGAACTCGACCACCACCGGCGCGAACTCGATATCCGGCCGCAAACGATCTACTTCGGCGGAGGCACACCAAGCATGCTCTCTCCCAAACACACCGCCGCTTTGCTCGATGGCCTGCGTGGACGGCTCGATCTCGGCGAGCTGGCGGAATGGACTCTGGAAGCGAACCCCCGCACCTTCGATGTGGACAAGGCGCGCCAATGGACGGAGGCCGGCGTCACCCGCGTGAGTCTGGGCGTGCAAAGCTGGAACCCGAAACACCTCGAAACATTGGGCCGCGATCACTCGCCGGAGGAAGCGGAAGAGGCATTCCACATCCTGCGCGAAGCGGGGATGCCGGTGGTGAATATCGATCACATGTTCGCCTTGCCCGGTCAGACACCCGACGAGTGGAAAGCCGATTTACAAAACACGATTTTGTTAGAGCCGGATCACATTTCGACCTACAACCTGACCTACGAGGAAGACACCGAATTCATGAAGCGGTTCGAGCGGGGCGAATACCATCAGGATCCCGATGCCGACGCCGTCTTCTTCGAACTGGCCCGTGATCATCTCCGTGCGGCGGGTTTCGAGCACTACGAGACATCCAACTTCGCACGCGCCGGCGACGCGAAGGATCGCCGTTCGGTCCACAACCGCGCCTACTGGGCCGGAGCCGATTACCTCGGGCTCGGTCCCGGGGCCGTCTCCACGGTCGGCGGGCAACGTTGGACCAGTCTCGCCGACACCGCCCGCTACATCGAATGTGTGGAACGCTTCGGCACGGCCGCCACCGGCATCGAGCCCCTCGGTCCCGAGGAATGGCGACTCGAGCGCATAGCCCTCGGGCTCCGCACCAGCGAGGGCATCCCTATGGCCCTGCTCGCGGAGGATCGCCGCGAAAATCTAAGTACCTTGGAAACCGAAGGCCTGCTTGTCCTGGATAATGAGCGCATCATTCTCACGGATCGCGGCCGCCTCCTTGTGGACAGCGTGGCCACCGCATTGGTCTGACGCGGCTATTTGTTCCTGTCATGGAGATACGGGGCGCGGTCAAAAGCATCATCAAGACGCGGATCCTTCTTTGCCTGCAGTTCGCCCGTTAGTTTCTCCCGAAGCTTTTTCAGCACCTCCTGATGTTCGGGAGAGGCCGCCAGATTTTTCATCTGCCAGGGATCCTTCTTCACCTCGTAGAGTTCTTCTTCCGGACGTTTGCCCCAGGCGAATTCGACGAACTTCTCCATACCCGCTTCGTTCTGATTCAGCACCAGCCAGGCCTTTGACGGCGACGCATCGATATCCGCAACTGCGGCATACGTGTTTTTCGCCAGTTCCTCGAAGGTCGGTATTTTTTTGCCCGCTTCGCCCGCTGGCGTGCCCAAGGGCCAGCGGTCGGTTTTGAAATTCCGGATGTAAAGAAATTCATCCGTGCGCACGGCCCTTACCGGATACGGCAAACCCCCGGCCCGCACGACCTCGCCTCTGCGGCAGTGCACCTCGCGACCGATCAGCACCCAACCGCGCAGTTTCGTATCATCCCCACCCACGGCCAAGGCCGGCAACAAATTCTCGCCGTCCATGTCGTCCGCTCCCTTGACTCCTGCCGCCGCCAGAAAGGTTGGAGTAAGATCAATCAGGGATACCGGGACTTTCACATCCCTCTCGGCCGCGATTCCCTTGGGCCAGCGCATGGCCAGCAGGACTTCGGATCCGAGATCATGAACGTTACACTTCCCGCGGGGAAAACCCGGCACCCCGTGATCTCCGGAAATGACCACGATGGTATTGTCCAATTCTCCCATTTCCTCCAGCATTTCCACCAGCACGCCGCAGGCCGCATCGAACGCCATCCCTTCGCCCAGATAATCCGCGAAATCCTCGCGCAAAACCGGCACATCGGGCATGACCGCCGGCAACTTTCCTTTCAAGTCATCCGGATTCAATCCCCACAACTCTTTGCCCGACCCGCGCACCCAAGGGCGATGAGTGTTGGTCGGGTGAAAGGCATAGAAAAACGGCTGGCCCTTCTTCCGCTTGGCCAGGAAGTCGCGGAAATTCTGTCTCACCTCCTCGTAAATCTTTTCCCTGGCCGCTGGCCGATCCTTGGCCACGGATACCACTTCCGAATACCCGCCCAGTTGGTTGCCGGGCCGGTTATAAAGATTTGCCTTTCCGCCCATCAGGCTTTCCCTCACATGCAGCTTGTAGGACAAACCGATGTGATACCCGGCCTCCTGCAGGGTCACCGGCATTCCCTTGATCGCGTCGAAAGAATCGGGCTCGCCCTTCGGCCACGGATGGTGCAGCTGCGAATGCGAGCTATTCCGGAAAAAGTGACGCCCGGTGAACAGGGACGCCCGCGAGGGAGTGCACGACGGTGCCGAAACATGCGCGGATTGGAACAACGCGCCTTCCCGGGCCATCCGATCAAAGACCGGTGTTTTCACCACATCATTCGGCGAAGGAAGATCCGGATTCCGATAGGCCGAGCCGTATCGGCCCCAGTCATCGGCGAACATGAGCAGGATATTCGGGCGCTCATCGGCCAGAACCGGAAGAGCCAGCGCGGCCAGAAGAAGGGAAACAAGTTTCATAACCGCACCATACGACACCATGCCTCCGGCAACTTCCATCAATTTGGGTGAGAAGCTGGCGGCGAGGGCTGTGGGTCAGCCTTTCGGATGAGCCCTCGTGCGAAACATAGATGCCGACTTCTCTTGGTTGGCTATGGTCTCATTTACGTTAGCCATCACACAGGTATTCCTCCCTATCCCGAAGGGATTGTATCCCAGAGCCCTGGGTTGCCCCGTTTGCGGGGCTACCCAGGGAGTCCCAGGCCAAATATCATCAACCCTGCAAGGGTTGTTCTTTGGAGGGGTTGGTTATCCCCGGGGTCGCCCCGCAAGCGGGGCAACCCCGGGCTTTGGGTCGGAACCCCGTTGGGGTTCGGTCATGCTTGCCTCGGTTCAATCAAACGCACAGAGAGAAAACGCAGAGCAAGAAATTAGAGTTCCACCCGAATTCCAGAAGAGCCGAATTCTGGAGTAAAAAGAATCCAAATCAAAATCGGGATCGCCATCGAAATCGATCAAGATGTCTTGGTTGCGGGCCGGGCTTCGGAAGAGAGAGAAAGCCGGGAGCGGAAGATTGAATGGGACCTGATGGCGGCGATGTTGCGCCGCCTTGGAAAATCGTGGCGATTCTATGCAGGAAGATTCCCCGGCTTACCGGACCGATTTCGATAGCGATAGCCATTTCGGTCCCGATGAAAAAGAGTCCTAGGTTCTAGCGCGAAGCGCAACAGAATTGGGTTCAATAGAAAGATTCTTCCGATCTCCTTCGCCTTGAAGTCACGGGCCTGACCCTACGTCACCTGAAGCGCTATGAAAGGCAAGCCGCTGACGAGAATCCCGACCCTCTGGAGTCTCAGTTGGCTTGCCAGTCTTAGGATACGAGGAACGAGCGAGTGAGCACCTCCACGACAGAAACTCGGCCAAAAAAATTCCCCGCGACGGAAGTCACGGGGAATTCTCGGGTGTGGGGAATGGATGAGCGTGACCCGGTTAGTTGCCGGCGGCCCCTTGTGGGTCGAGGTTCAAGGGCAAAGCGACTTGCGGGAATTCCTTCAGCGTCATGGTGAAGACGAGGCCAAATTCGTCTTCGCCGCGGTTGTCGCGCATGATGGCTCCGAACGCGGCGGTCCAGGAGACGAGGTCGCGGTGGATGCTGTATTGTTGGGTCTCGAGCACGCTGTCGTCGAGCTCCCAGCGTTGGTAGGCGGAGAAGCCCCACTCGTCGGCAAGACGATAGAAGAGTTGGAAGTCCACCTGATTCGACTCGGGCAGGAAGGGGTGACTAGTGAGCAGGCGGTTGCCAACGGAGAGCTCGAGGCTGGAGGTCGGCATCCAGGTCACATAGGTGTTGGTTTCATTGAACCCTTCTTCCTCGCCCATGACGTCGAACTGGGTTTCGAGGCCGAGGCGCAGCCAGGGCAGCGGCGACCAGGTGGTTTCCCAGTAGAGGTTGGAGAAGTCGCGGTCGAACTCCGGATCTTCGAGGTAGGTGTCCATGTAGGTGTTCATGGCCAACCACTCGTGCGTCTGCCCGTCGCGTTTGGTGTGCCAGCGGTTGAATACCCCGAGGCGAACGAGGTTCCAGTTGTCGATGGTGTCGATGGCGGTATAACGCGACAGATCGATGGGACGCGGGCGGGTGGTCGGGGTGAGGCGGTCGATGCCGGGGAACTGCTCGTCCAGTTCGTCGCCTTGAACGATGCTGTAGCGGAAGTAGGGCTGGACGATGTGGCGGAGGCCGTCGAGACCGAGGGCGCGGCTGTAAACGCCATCGTATTCCTTGCTGAACTTGATCGAGCCATCAATGCCGCCGTGGAAGAGGGCGCGATCCGAGTCTTCGTTGAAGGCGCCGCTCACATCGCTGTAGCTGGTGAAGCGCAATCCGGCGCGTGGCACGAGGCTAACGGGTCCGAGTTGGGTCGGATACGCGACCTGATGGTAGGTGTCGAAGCGGGTGAATCCGCGTTCGGCCAATCCGAATTCGAGTTGGTCGAGCAGGGCGCGGGTTTCCACCGGATCAAACTCCGGATTGAGGGTGCCGAGTTCATCGCCGGCATCGAAGGTGGCGAGGTCCTGCTGCAAGGACTTCACGCGCTCGCCTTGTTTCGACGAAAATTGGTCGGGCACTTTCTCTTCGAGAATGCCGAGGGAAGTGGATCCTTCGTAGAAGAAATTGGAGCCGAGAATCGGCGTGCGCACGACATCAAAGGCCAGCTCCGGCAAGCGGGTGTCGCTCTGGAAGAAGTCGTTGACGCGGAACCGGCCCATGAGGCTGGCCGACCAATACGGGTTGGTCTTGATCAGGCTGAGCTGGTTATCCGGTTGCGGGTCGACACGGAATTCCGAGGGAAAGAAGTCTTCAAGGAAGAATTCGTCGCTGAGCACGGTGAAGTCGGCATCGACATAGAATGTGTCGTCCACAGGCACGTTGCTGCGTCTCTTGGACTTGCGGCCGGTTTCCTGATCCACGGCCACGCTGTCGTCGTATCCGCGCAGGTAGAGGCGGTGTTGCAAGCTGGCGCGATAACGGTTTGAATCCGGCGGATCGAGTCTCTCCCGGCTGTTGCGCGAGAGGGCGGGGTCGAGGTCGTTGGCGAAGTAGAGCGACAGTTTGCCGAAATTGGAATCGCCTCCATAACGGGTGGAACGGAAATCAACACCACCGGCGACACCACGCTCGGAGCGAAGATCGAGGTGGAAGGTGGCGAGCGTGTGGCCATCATCGCCCAGCAAGGTGCCGTAACGGTTGAGCAGGTAAGCGCCCCAGACGGAATCATAACCGGGCGAGAAGCTATAGCCAAGTTCGTCGTCCATCGGTTGGCTGAGATAAGGCAACCAGAACACGGGCGTGCCACCGGCATAGACCCTCATGTTGCGGAAGACCATACGATCTTCCGGGTAGATATCGAGTTTGCGCGACTGCACTTGCCAGTTCGGGTGGCTCGAATCGTGGGTGGTGAGCATGCTGCCGCTGGTTTCGATCAAGGATGGCAAGTCTTCGCCACCGAGACCGCTCGCCAGCTCTTGGGTTTGGAAATAGATTTCCTTGTCGCCCGCGAGGAGCGAGCTGCGCAGATTGTCGGAGGAGATGGCTTCACTCTTGATGTTATACACGGCGGAGCTGCCTTTGTAGAGCATGGCATTACGGAAAATGGAAACATCGCCGCGAACCGTGATGTCGCCGGTGGAACGGTTGAACTCCGCGCCATCGCCGAGAATTTCCACGCCGCGGTATTTGATATTCACCCCGCCTCTGTAGCGGAAAATGCCCTTCTGGAAATCAACCACCTCGGCGCCGCCGGTGCTGCTGATGTTCACGTCGCCGGCGAGTTTGTTGAGGAGTTGATCCGTTTCCCCGAAACCGCCACCTTCAAGCGCGGGTGCACCGGTGTCTGGAACAATGGTTGCGGGCGGCAACTCGGCTCCGACAGGAGGCGCCTCGGGTGGTGGCACGGCGGCATTGTCAACAGCGGGAGCGGCCTCCTGTCCAAACGCCAAACGGGCGCTGGTTAGCAAGAGGGCGGTGAGTCGAAGTCGGATCTTCATCGGGCTTTGGGGCGAGATTTGAGAATTCCAGTAGAGTGAACCGGATCCCGGCGGTTTCGCAAGGCAAATCCGCCGCAGAAAGAAAAAGATTTTGTCCCAGGAACACTTTCTATTTTACGCCGTCGGGGGGAGATGCCCAGCGGAACCCGCCCGAGGCCGCGAGAATGGCGGCGACGGCCTTGTTTTCCACCTGCCGCCCCGGGGTGATGGCATGGTAGCTTTCCCGGACCTCGTCCGTCGTCCCAATGACCTCCAGTCCGTGGCGGCGCTTCGTTTCCTCGACGACGAGGCTGGGCACCGGCAGCCAGCCCGCGCCGTTGGCCGCGAAGACCTTCATGAGCGCGGGGTCGTCAAACTCCGCCACCACAAGCGGATCCACTCCCTGGGCGGCCAGCCAATCATCAAGCCGACGGCGCACGGGGGCGACGGTTCCCGGCAATAGGGCGGGCGCTCCATGTAAGGAACCGGGAAAGCGCTCGCGGTAGCGGCCGGCAGCGGATCGCGCCGCCATGAAGGTCGTGCCGCAGGAGCCGAGGAAGTGGTTGAAGAGGGTCGAGCCACTACCCGAGGGAGCGGGGTCGTTGGCCAGAATCAGGTCGATCCGCCCCGCCTGGAGCAACCCTAGCAAATCCTCCATCAAACCCTCGCGCACGGTCAGGCGCGGAGCCGGTTGCAAGTGCAGCACCGGTTTGAGCAGGGCATGGGCCACGGATTTCGGGAGCACATCGGTGATTCCGACGGGAAACCTTTCCCGCAAGCCCAGGCCCTCACCCTTGGCCGTCTTCACCAAATCCTGACCGAGGGCAAAAATCTTTTCCGCGAGCGCAAACGTGCTTCGACCGGCCTCCGTGAGCGCCAGCCCCCGGCCCTCGCGCCGGAAAAGCGGTGAACCGAGCGAGTCCTCCAGTTGTTTGATCTGGGCGCTCATGGAAGACTGGGAAACCCGCAGGATCTCCGAAGCCCGGCGCAGGCTCCCCTCGCGGGCCACAGCCCAGAAGTAACGCAAATGGTGGTAGTTCAGCGTGTCCATGATTCCCACTATTCTTCCATAAAACCGAAGAATAAAAGTTAAAAGAAGTCATAGTCGAAGATTTACCTTCGTGGTCAAATACGCTCTCGACGGGATCCCCGTCGGTCGAACACACAACAACCCTACAAAGCAGTAACGTTATGAACCTGAATATCACCTACTCCGGATGTTTCCGCCTGGCTTCCCGCGAATCGGCCATTGGCAAGGCCCTGGAACCTTTTCGCGAAATGGTCCGTATCGATCAGGCCAAAGTCCGGGTCGAGCGACTTGACGAAAGCGAATACCCATTCAGGGTCAATGCCACCCTCGTGACCCCCGGGCCGGATCTCGTGGCCGAGGGGCGCGACTACACATTCGAAGCCGCCCTCGGAAAACTCCGCCAGGCTTTGAATCGCATCGTCCGCCATCGCCGTGAAAAACGCGCCCGCCGCCGAACCGGCAAGGACGCGGCCGCGCGGGGTGTGCAGGCCCGATTCCGAGGCTGAGCCAAAGAGCCCGCGACTTTCCTCCAAAAATCCCCGCCGTCCGTCCGACCACCCCCCCACAGGTCGGGCGGACGGTTTTTTTCGGGCAAATTGTTTGCCGCCGAGTTTCCTCGATTCCCCACCTTCCACTTGCGCGGAAGCGGCGGGCGGACGATCCGTTCCGCCGGCCATGCGACTTTTCGACACCCGCGCCCGCGAGATACGCCCGCTCAAACCGATCGACGGCCAGCATTACCGTTTCTATTGCTGCGGTCCCACGGTCTATGGTCCGGCCCACATCGGGAATTTCCGCACCTTTGTCTTGCAGGATGTCTTCCGGCGCGTGCTCGAACTCTCCGGCCAACCGACCAAACATGTGCGGAATATCACGGACGTGGACGACAAGACGATCCGCGACTCGCAGAAGGCCGGGCAAACCCTGGCGGAATTTACCGCCGGATGGACGGCGCGTTTCCATGCCGACTGCTCGGCCCTCGGTTGCCTTCCCCCGCACCTCGAACCGGCGGCCGCCGCCCACATTCCGCATCAGATCGCCATGATCGAGTCGCTGCTGGAAAAAGGCCATGCCTATGCGGGCGCGGATGGTTCGGTCTATTTCCGCATTGCCTCCTTCCCCGAATACGGGCGCCTCTCTCACCTCGACCAGCGGGATCTCGATCTGGGAAAAACCCAGAACACCCGCGCCAATGCCGACGAATACGAAAAGGACAGCATCGCCGACTTCGCCCTCTGGAAAGCACGTAAACCGGAAGATGGTGAAAACTTCTGGCCAAGCCCGTGGGGAGACGGTCGTCCGGGCTGGCACCTCGAATGTTCGGCCATGATCCTCGAATACCTCGGCACGGACTTTGATCTGCATTCCGGTGGCGTGGATTTGGTTTTCCCGCACCATGAAAACGAAATCGCGCAGAGCCGCTGCGCCTGCGGCGGGCATTTTGCATCCCATTGGTTCCACATCACCCATTTGTTGGTCGATGGCGGCAAGATGTCGAAGAGCCTCGGCAATCTCTACACGCTCGACGACCTCGCGGCCCGCGGGCATACGCCCATGGAAACGCGTTACGTGCTCATCGGCGCGCATTACCGGCGCCCGCTGAATTTTACCCTCGATTCGCTCAAGGATGCACGCGCGGCGCTGGCGCGGCTCGCCCGATTCGGGCAAGCCCTTGCCACTGCCGCCGGAAAAAATACACCGCCTTGTTATGAAGAATTGACCGCCGGTTCCGAAGAAGGTTCCTTCGGTGCCGCGTGGGCAAGCTTGCGTGATGACCTCAACACGCCCGAAGCACTCGGTCATGTTTTCAGCGCGATGAAGTCCTTGCGTCCCTCCGAGATGGACGCGCCATCCGCCGCGCGCGAATGGCTGGCGTTCCATCGATTGATCGCCGCGTTCGGTCTCACGTTGCCGAGCCCGGAAGAAGATTCCGCCAATGACATCCCGTCTGAAATTGCCGCGCTTGCCGAAGAACGCTGGCAAGCACGCGTGGCCAAGGACTGGGCGAAATCCGATGTCCTCCGTCAACAACTCGCCGAACAAGGCTGGGTGGTGAAGGACGGCAAGGAAGGCTACCAGCTCACACGGGGTTGATGCACCAACATCACGGCTATCTCTATGGCACCGGGTCCAATGAGTGCATATAGGTTTTGAGGTAAGACCGGGACCCCGACATCGTCGGGGCTACGATTCCGGTGGATGCCCGCGGGAGAGTTCCCCTTGATCTGCCATGTCATTCGTAGCAAGAGCGTCTCGCTCTTGCCCCAAACAAACTGGGCGAAGAGAGGCGTGCAGTATTTGCACTAACCCGCGAAAGGAAAAACCGGCAGTCCGGGAGCCGGCATGTTTTCGACAAGAAAAAGTCGTCCGCCCAGCGGCTCTTGGATCTTGGCGTGGATACCCGTCGTGATGTAGAGGTGGCGGAGGCCGGGCCCACCGAAGGCGACGGATGTGGTCTCGAGAGCGGGCACGGGAATGCGGGCGAGTTCACGTCCGTCCTTGGGATCGATGCGGATCACACATCCGCCATGGCAGAAGGCAATCCAAAGTTTGCCTTCGGCATCGGCCGCCATGCCATCGGGCGAGGCATCGCAGAGCGCATCAGTCGAGAAAGCAACACGCGGGTTCAAGAGCGCTCCGGTTTCGGACTCGTAGTCGAAGGCAAGCACTCTACGCGTGGGAGTGTCGATGTAATGCAAGGTCGCGCCATCGGGCGACCAGGCGAGGCCATTGGAATTGGTAACCGGTCCGTAGGCGGTGGCGAGGGAAAGATCCGCGTCGAGGCGGTAAAGCTTCGCGTCGCCGGTGATCTTGGCGAGGGAAATCGTGCCCGCGAACAATCGCCCGTCGGGTGCACATTTTCCATCGTTGAAGCGATTGTTCGGTTTGTCGGATTCGGGATGAGCAATGGCTTCGGTGGCTCCACTCACCGAATCAAAAAAGAAGAGACCATCATCTCCACCCGCAATGAATCCGCCGTTGCGGCGAGGCACGACAAATCCGATACGACGGCCGAGATTCCAGACGGTTTCATGCTCGCCATTGGGATCATGGGCGACGATGGCGTGGCCTTCGATATCAACATGGAAGAGGCGATCGTGGTGCCAGACCGGACCTTCGCCCCAGCGGGAAACGCGTTGGCCAACAGGCTCGGCGATCATGCGACTTCGACGATGAGATTGATCTCCACGGCCACGTCGAACGGCAGCGAGGGCACGCCGACCGCGGTGCGGGTGTGTTTTCCAACCTCCCCGAAGATTTCGACGAGCAGCTCGGAGGCGCCATTGAGCACTTGCGGATGCTGGTCGAACTCGGGTGTGGAATTGACGAATCCGTTTACCGTGACAATGCGGGTGATGCGGTCGAGGTCACCGAGTTCGCCCTGCAGGACGGCAATGCGATTGAGGATACACATGCGCGCGGCTTCCTTGGCGGTGGCGATGTCCACGGTGCCGCCGACCTTCCCGGTGATGCGTTTGTCGCCGAGAATCGGCAGCCCGCCGGAAACGAAGAGCAGGTTGCCGGTGCGCACGCAGTTCACGTAGGCGGCGACCGGGGCGGGGGCGGGCGGGAGTTCGAGTTGGAGTTCGTGGAGTCTCTGGGCGATGCGGCTCATGGGGAAAATTGGCGGCTTCCGGGTCGAATCGCAACTTGTTGTCGCGGTAAATCCGCCCATCTTTACTGGTTCCGCCATGAGCACCACTGATCTCCACGATCCCATCGCCAAAGCCGCCGTTCTTGTCGAGGCTCTGCCTTACATGCAGAACTTCCGCGGCCAGACCTTCCTGATCAAGGTGGGAGGCAGCGCCATGGAAGATCCTGCCCTGGTGCGCAATCTGATGCGGGATATCGTCTTCCTTGAAGCGGTCGGCATCAATCCTGTCATCGTGCACGGCGGCGGGAAGGCCATCACCCAAGCCATGGCAGCCCAGGGGCTGGAACCCGTCTGGGTGAACGGCCTGCGCGTGACCGACGCCGCCACCATCGGCGTGGTCGAACGCACGCTCTCCAAGGTCATCAATCCCGAACTCGCCAGCTTGATCCTCGAATTCGGGGGAAAAGCGGCGGGCGTATCCGGACGCGAGGTTTTCCTTGGCCGCCGCACCCCTGGGCGCGATGCGGATGGCAATCCGGTTGATTTGGGATTCGTCGGCGAGGTCGTCGCCTGCGAGACCCACAATATCCTATCGGCCGTCTGCGCCGAAGTCGTGCCGGTGGTCAGCCCGGTGGCGAGTGAGGAGGGCACCGGACATCCGCTCAATGTGAATGCCGATCTCGCGGCTGCAGCACTGGCCAAAGCCATCGGCGCGCAGAAGTTGATCTATCTCAGCGACGTGCTCGGTCTGATGCGTGATCCGAAGGATCCCGCGACTCTCGTGCATACGGTCAGCCGCGCGGGCATCGAGGCGATGATCGCGGAAAAAATCATCACCGGCGGGATGATCCCGAAGATGCATTCCGCGCTTGATGCGTTGGAATCGGGCGTGGGCAAAATCCACCTCATCGACGGACGCATTCCCCACTCGCTTCTGCTGGAAGTCTTCACCAATGTCGGCATCGGCACGGAAATCGTCGCTTGATTCGGCCATCCACAACTCTTCTTTTTTCGGATCCAAAAATGGACACCTTCGGTCTAACAACAGAGAATATCATGCCCACCTACGGACGCCAGCCATTGGCGGCCGAGCGTGGCGAAGGCGCGTGGCTTTGGGACGAAACGGGAAAACGACATCTGGATTTCTGCACCGGCATCGCCGTCTGTTCGATTGGGCATTGTCACCCGGCCATGATCGCGGCAGTTGAAAAACAAGCCCGCAAACTCTGGCATTGCTCGAATCTCTACCACATCCGCGAACAGGCGGAGTTGGCGGAGTTCATCAACGACACGGTCATGGCCCAACCGGGGCGCGTCTTCTTTTCCAACAGCGGGGCCGAAGCCAACGACGGTTTGATCAAAGCGGCCCGGCGCTACGGGCATGCGCGACCGGGCAAGGACGGCCAACCGCGCACGCTCGTGCTGACCTTCCGGCAGAGTTTCCACGGGCGCACGCTCGGCGGGATCGCCGCCACCGGACAGGACAAGGTGAAAGAAGGATTCGATCCGATGCTGCCCGGATTCCGCCACTTGCCTTACAACGACATCGCGGCTCTCGAAGCGGCGATGGCGGAGGACGAAGTGATCGCGGTTCTGTTAGAAGCATTGCAGGGCGAAGGTGGGGTGAATGCCGCCACGCCGGAATTCCTGCTCGCCGTGGCGGAGCTTTGCCAAAAACACGACGCGCTGTTGTTTTTCGACGAAGTGCAATGCGGCATGATGCGCACCGGCGGATGGCGCGGCTGGGAAGACATTCTCGGCGGCACCGGGATCACCCCCGATGGCGTGAGCTGGGCCAAAGGAATGGGAGGTGGTTATCCTATTGGCTCGTTCTGGTTGGGAGAACGTGAAGTGAAGCCGGGTCAACCGCTGCACCAGTTGCTCGGTCCCGGCTCCCACGGCAGCACTTATGGGGGCTCGCCGTTGGCTGCCGCCGTTTCGCTGGCTGTCCTGCGGGAAATCGCCAAGCCGGAGATTTCCGCCAATGTGGCGGCGCGGTCGCACCAACTACGCGAGGGTGTTTTGGCCCTCGGCTCTCCTTTCATTACCGGACTCCGCGGTGCCGGCCTGCTGCTGGGGATGACCCTTGATGTGTCGGCCATCGAAAAGAACGAGCAGTTGCCACCCGGCCCGACAGCGGCCATGCGGGTCGTGCACGCTTGCCGCGACGCAGGTTTGCTCGTGGTCCCGGCGGGCACCGATGTCGTGCGATTGCTCCCGCCGCTCAATGTGACGGCAGAAGAGTGTGACCATGCCCTCGAGATCCTCGGGCGGGTGTTGCGCTGAGGCGCGGGGTAGTTCTTAACGGTGGCCCCGCTGCTCCTGCCGGCCAAAGGACCGATATTATTTGCGGAATGCATCCACCGTCAGGCCGCTCTGGCGGATGATTGAACGCAGCGTGCCCAATCCTAGGCGGTTAGCACCAGGAATCTTGGTCTTCCGGGTTCTCATTGTCCACTTCCTGGCAGGGCAAGACCGGGGCGGTCTTGCCCTGAGAAGTGATCGCTCTTTGCCTTTTCTAGTGCTAAAAGGGACAGGATTGCGCAGCGTGCCAGTGCGAAGTTCGTCGTGATCCGGCACTGGAACAGTAATACTGCCACAGTCGCCACCACTCTTCTGCATCACCATGTGACTGCCTCGCTGGCGCGCCAACCGAAACCCATGAGATTCGAGCACCCGGCGGGACCTATTGACCAGAGGGAAACGGCAGCTCAGGCAAGCTGCACCTCCATCATGGAGATGTAGGACTCGCTCGACATGCGCTGCTGGATCTCCTCCTCGGAAGCACCTTCAAAGAACAACTCTACCGCTTCCTGCAGGTTTGCTTTTGCCTCCTCTACCGTAGCGCCCTGTGAGGCCACATCCACCTCCGGACACAACGCGACGAATCCTCCATCCTCGCGGGTCAGGATTGCGGTCAAAATGTGTTTCATGGTCGTAGGCTAACAACTGGAGCCAATTCCGCAAGTATCCTCTGTTTATCGGGGAAGAATTACCCTCCGCCCCGCGTTTCCGAGACCGCTGGAACGGCGATTCCTGACGACAGAAGGCAAATGGTCCGTTCATCCTGGTCTGATTCCTGTGCGTCGCCATCTCTTCTCCCTCCCGGGGTTGGATCTCGGTTATTTCACTCCACTGAACCTATTTTCCGAATCCAAGGTCGGATTTTCCGATGGCACGGGAAATCCTGTCAAATCGGGGCCATTTGGCCGGGGAAATCACGGACTGCGGGTTGCGCGGTGGCCTATCCGGTGTTTGTTTTCCGGAATGAGTCAGAAGCTTTCGATTGCCGATCTTGCCGTGAAGGGAAAACGCGTTCTCATGCGCGTGGATTTCAATGTTCCGCTCAAGCAAGAAGCGGGAAAACAAATCATCACCGATGACACCCGTGTGACGGCTGCCCTGCCGACCATCCGCCATCTTATGGACCAAGGTGG
This sequence comes from Verrucomicrobiales bacterium, assembly GCA_046075565.1. GTDB lineage: Bacteria > Verrucomicrobiota > Verrucomicrobiia > Verrucomicrobiales > SLCJ01 > JBJTQJ01. The sequence continues at coordinate 31,039 of JBJTQJ010000025.1, forward strand.
CCGCGTAATCCTGATGTCGCACCTCGGTCGTCCGAAAGGCGGGCCGACCCCGGAATTTTCTTTGCTCCCTGTGGCCGAACACCTTGCTTCGTTGCTCGGTTCTCCGGTGAAATTCGCCAACGACTGCATCGGTGATGATGCAAAGGCGCTGGCCAACGGACTCTCCGATGGCGAAGTGCTCCTTCTGGAAAACGTGCGGTTCTACAAGGAAGAAGAAAAGAATGATCCCGCATTCGCGGCCAAGCTCGCCGCCCTTGGCGAAGTCTATGTGAACGACGCCTTCGGCACCGCCCACCGCGCGCACGCTTCCACCGAAGGTGTGGCTCGTTTGCTCCCGCAAGCCGCCGCCGGCTATCTGATGCAGCGCGAGTTGAAATACCTCAAGGAAGAACTCGCCTCTCCCGCCCGCCCGTTCATCGTGATCATGGGAGGTTCGAAGGTGTCGGATAAAATCCAGGTCATCATGAGCCTGATGGAAAAGGCCGACGCGATTCTGATTGGTGGCGCGATGGCCTTCACCTTCCGCAAGGCGCAGGGTTATGAAATCGGAAACTCGAAGGTCGAAGCCGACAAACTCGATCTCGCCCGCGAGATCCTGGCTGCTGCTGAAACCAAAGGTATCAAGTTCCTTCTCCCCGCCGATTCGCGCGAGACCGACAAGTTCGAGGATGACGCTGCCACCCGCTGCACCGGCATTTACGGCGAAGGAGGGGCGATTTCGCCGGACTGGATGGGCATCGACATCGGCGACCAGGCCATCACCGAATTCCGTAACATCATTCTCGAAGCAAAAACCATCGTTTGGAATGGCCCGGTCGGCGTATTTGAAATCGAAAATTTTGCCAAAGGCACACGCGCGGTCGCGGAAGCGATGGCCGAAGCCACTGGCAAAGGCGCGGTCACCATCATCGGTGGCGGCGACTCGGTTACCGCCGTCAATCAATTCGGCCTCGCCGACCAAATGACCTTTATTTCCACCGGTGGCGGCGCATCGCTCGAACTGCTGGAAGGCCAGGAACTGCCCGGTGTGGCCGCCCTGTCCGAGAAGTGATCCCGATTCCGAGTTTCTAACAACGCACAACACACTGATCCATCCGCCAATGTCCCGCAAACCCATCATCGCCGCCAACTGGAAAATGCACATGACCCCGCTGGAAAGCGGTGAGTTTCTCCGTCCGTTCCTCCGCCACTTCGCCAACCGCGAGGAGTATCCTGTGGAAGTGGTTATTTGCCCTCCCTTCGTTTCGCTTGCGGCAGCGGGCGATTTGATTCGGGAAAGCCCCGTCGTCGAGTTGGGCGCGCAGAACATGTCGGCGGAGCCCGCCGGAGCCTACACCGGCGAAATCAGCGCGAAGATGCTGAAGGAACTCAGCAGCAATTTTGTCATTCTCGGCCACAGCGAGCGCCGCCAACTTTTCGGAGAAACCGACGAGGGAATCAACCGCAAGATCCTCGCGGCCCTGAGCGCGCGTATCAGGCCCATCTTCTGCGTCGGTGAAACCCTCGAGGAACGCGAAGGCGGCAAACTCGAGGAGGTTCTCCACCGCCAGATCACCAAAGGACTCGAAGGCGTGGGCCCGACGAAAGTCGAAGATATTGTTATCGCCTACGAGCCGGTTTGGGCCATTGGCACCGGACGCACGGCCACCGCCGAAATCGCGCAAGAAACCCATGCCTACATCCGCAAGGTGCTGGGCGAAGTTTACGGCGAAAGCCAGGCCGCCAAGGTGCGCATCCAATACGGTGGCAGCGTCAAACCGAACAATGCCGCTGAATTGCTCGCCCAACCTGACATCGACGGCGCGCTTGTCGGTGGAGCCAGCTTGGAAGTCCAGGGCTTCTATGAGATCATCCGCAACGTGGTGGAAGCCATGCCGCGTTGATCCGGCAAAGTCGCCCGAAGGCTGGAAAATTCTCGCCACGATCGATGGTTCGCGTGTAGGATGAGCCTGCCGTGAAACCGGAAAACGTTTATCAGATCCTGCTCGTGCGTGCGGTCGAGGAAGACGACCCCCGCGGGGATCGCCTGCCCTTCCCTTCGCGTGAGGATGCGGCCCGGCGCGCGGGAGAAGGTTATGAACCCTCCGACCCCGGCCCGGAGACGGCCCTTCGTGGAAAGGATTGGAACTTCCTTGCGCTTCGCGCGGCCTATTTGGCCTCGCCCGCGGCGGGCATCGCCAAGGTCTCCCCGAATCCGCCTTCGTTGCGCGGAGCCGCCATCTTCGGCCTCGTGGCGGCCGTCTTGCTCGGAGCGGCCAGCCATACCGCCGGCCTCGCCCATCACTTTCATCTCTTCGCCGGGCCATTTCTCTTCGTGTTGATCTGGAACCTGTTGGTTGTCGGCTTCTTGATCTTCCGCTTGTTTCTGCCGAAGCACGCGGGCGCGAAACCATCATGGATGCTCCGCAGTTTGGAATGGTGGCAGGAGCTGCGGGCTGGCAGCCGCGATACCCCCGCCACTTCGCGGGCATTTCTCGCCCGCTGGCTGGAAACCACTTCCCCTGCGTTCACCGCCAAATTCGCCGCCTTCCTGCACGCCGCCAGCATTGCCTTTGCGCTCGGTCTGGTTGCCTGCGTTTACATCCGTGGTTTGTCTTCCCAATATGCGGCCGGATGGGAGAGCACATGGCTGGAAGCGAAACACGTGCGGCAGGTTCTCGGCACGGTGCTTTATCCCGCCTCTTCCCTCACCGGCATTCCTTTACCGTCGGACAATCAGGAATGGGAAGCGCTGCGCTTCTCCCGCGCCGGAACCGGCGTGCCGGCCGGAAACTGGATCCACCTGCACGCGGTCACGTTGGGACTGTTCGCGATTCTTCCGCGGATGGCATTCGGATTGTTAGCATGGTTCAAAGGGATCCGGCTTGGACGCAAACCCCCGCCATGGAAACCGGGTGATGGATACGCCCGCCGTTTGCTCAGGGGATCCATCCTCGGGGGCACACTCGTCGGGGTTGTTCCCTATGGATTCAAAAGCACCGCCATTTTGACCAACGGAAGATACAAGGATGCCATCGCTCGTCTCTTGGCGGAAGTATGGGGGCGAGACGCCATCACGAGATGGGAAGAACCGATTCTCTACGGCGGGGAAATCCCGAATCCCGACTCAGGCGCCACCACTTCGGGAATTCTCATTTTGTTCGATATCCGCGCCACTCCCGAAAGCGAAGTGCATGGCCAAGCCCTTGCCTCGGCACGCGAACTCTACCAAGGCCATTCGATGCTCGCTGCCATCGAGACCGCCGAATTCCCCGAGGAACGTCTCGACACGCGCCTCGCCGCCTGGACGGAAATGACACGCCAACTCGGCATTCAGCTTGTCGTCCTCGACGAAGGCATGCCCGTTGATAGCTGTCGTCCGCCCTCCGATTCTCTTATTCAACTATAGACTTCATGGAACGCATCGCCATCAGTTTGGCCGGGCATACCAACCTCGGAAAAACCACCCTTGCCCGCACCTTGTTGCGGCGCGACATCGGGGTCGTCGAGGATCGTCCGCATGTCACGGACCTCGCCGATGGCCACCGCCTTGCGGGGGATGCCGCCACCGAGATCCTGCTCTGGGATTTGCCCGGCTTCGGCGATTCGGTCAAGCTGCGCCAGCGCTTGGAAAAGACCGGATTTCTCGGCTGGCTTGCCCAGACTTTTGATCGTTTCCGCGACCGGCCGCTCTGGTGCGCGCAGCAGTCGTTGAAGAATGCACGCGAACAAGCCGACATCGTGCTCTATCTCGCCGACGCACAGGCCGATCCATTTGTCAGCCCCGAAGTGCCCGCCGAACTCGCGGCCCTCGCCTGGACCGGCAAACCCATCGTAATTGTGCTCAACCAAGCCGGGCTCCCCGATACCGCCCGCGACGAGGCCTTGGTTGCGCGATGGACGGAAGCCATGGGCCGAGAACATCCGCCCGCGGGTGTCGTCGTGCTCGATGGTTGGTCGCGTTGCTGGGTGCAGGAGATCCAATTTTTGCGCTCTCTGGAAGAGCATCTGCCTGAAACCAAACGATCTGCCTACCGTCGCGTGCTTGATGTTTGGGTCGAAGAAACCCACCACGCCGCGTTCCGTGAATCGGTGGAACACCTCGCCCGCAGCCTCGCCGGGTTGGCCCGCGACCGGGTCGCTGTCGAGGAGAGTTGGCTCGATATTCTCATGGCGAAAACCCAACGAAGGAGCACGCCGCAGACCGAGGAAGCGCGCGAACAACTCGCGCAGACACTCGTCGAACGCTCCCGCGCCGATATGGAAAAACTGCTTGCCATCCATGGACTCGAAGGTGTGCCCCGCGAACGCGTCGAGTCGGTCATCGAAGGATTACGGGCCAAGGTTCCGGGTGCACCTCCGGAATTCTGGGCGGTGCTGGGTGGTGTTGGCACGGGCGCGCTCGGCGGACTTGCCGCCGATTTCAGTGCCGGTGGCCTGACCTTTGGCGGCGGTGCCGTGCTCGGTGCCATTCTCGGTGGACTCGGGGCCTATGCCCTCGGCCAAGGCTACCGGAAATTGAAACGCGACGGACAGACGGTGGTCGAGTGGGATCCCGAATTCAAACTCGACGAGTGGCGCGCCGCCGCCATGCGTTACCTGCTCGTCGCCCACCTCGGTCGCGGACGCGGCCAATGGCAGGAACCATTGCCCCAGGAACAACCCTCGCTTTGGAAAGAAAAAATCGACGATTGGATGGCTCGCCACAAAGCCGAGATCGAAGCCGCTCTCGAACCAGAAAAAACCGACGAAGGAAAAATCGCCGTGCTGCTCACCTGGATGTTGGATGACATCCTCGCCTCCCTCTATCCCGGGTGGAAGGAACCCGCGCGGGCGCGGGTGAGCATTGATTGAACCATCAACCCTTCTTCCAAGTTCCCGTCCGTGCGCTCTGGAGGGCCTGCACCCAGTCGGCTTCCAACCTCGGATAAAGCCGACCCATTCGGTGCTGCGTGCCGAAAGGCTGAAGGTGCCGGCCGTCGGGTTGATTTCGAGGAACGTGAAGAGCGCATCGCGGTAGGGAGCGGTGTAGGAAAGTTGGCGGTAGCGCTGGTGGATTTCCTCGCTGTATCGCTGGCGCTTGTAGTTGCTGCCCACCCAGTAGTAGGAAGCCGAATTGATATGAATGTAGGGAATCCCATCGATCTCACGGGCATGATCGAGATGGAAATGTCCATTCAGGCAGGCCGCGATCTTCCGCGTGCCATCGGCAAATCGCGCGGCGGCGATGATGGCGCGCGCCTTCTCCTGCGAGCGGATGCAGATCGGTCGCTCCAGGCTCTGATGGGAAAAAATGAAGACGTTTTTTTCGCCATGGCGAGTTCGGCTTCGATCCAGACCAGTTGGTCGTCCGCGATGTTGCTCGGATATCCGCCCCGGCCATCGGCCGCGCCATCGTTGCCATCCAGCACCATTCCCATCACCGATCCGAGATCCATGGTGTAGTAGCGCCCCGGCATTTTGTGGAAAGCCACCACGTGATCGCGGGTATAGCCTTCGTCCATCTCATGGTTTCAGATGATATGGTATCTCGGGCGAGGGAAGGCCTCGAACAAATCGGCAAAGGCGCGGTTCTCCGGTTTGGGAATACAAAAGTCACCCATTTCGAGGATCGCATCGGCCTTCTGTTTTTCGGCCTCGGCCAAGAAGACCTTCAAGCGATCGGAAGCGTCGTGGATCACATCCTGATGGACATCGGTGATGATGCCCAGTTTGAAGGATGAACCCTCGGCACCGCGCACCGGACCACCGGGCAACAACCAGGTGGCAAGGGCGGCCCCACCGCAGGCGGCGAATCGACGGCGGTTGATGGAATTGGCTGGCTTCGTCATAGAGCTTTTTGACTCCCGTGGATACCTTAAGGAGCCGGTGGATGTTTCAATCTTTCCCCGAGGGCCCTGTGACTGAACCAGCGCCCACCGTTGTTTTGTGCGCTTGCCGCTGCCCTGATTACAAAGTAGTATTCCCGCTCAAACCTCTCCGAATGAACCGCCTCTTCCTCCTCCTTTTGGCCGCCCTTTTGGCAACGGCGCTTTATTTCGGACAGACCTCCGGTTCGTCCGGCTTTGGAAATGTCGCTCCCAGTGGCGATGGGACCAACCCGGAGGGAGCAACGCCCGCCACACCCGAGGCCAGAGCTGCCGAAACCCGACCTGTTTTGGCAGAACCCACCAACCAAACGGCCCCTGTCGAAGAGCGCGCCGGAACGAAAGAAATCCCGGTCTCAGCGGCCCGTGAACGAGACCAGGCAGGAAAACCGGTTCCGCTTATGCCTGTCCGCTTCTCCTTTGGCGACCGTCCCGGCGCGCCAGAACTCGCCTTGGCCATGGATGAATATGTCCGCCGGGAGGAAGATGGCAGCCAACACTTGGAAAAGCTCGATCCCCCCGCGACTCCGGAGACCATGGCCGGACGGCTTGCCGCCATCGGCAACGGCAACACCATCATGCCGGTCGCTTATCCGGTCGAGGGCCCGAAGACGACAGCTACCCGACGGCTTGTCACACCGGACATCCGGCTCCAGGCGACTGATGCGGCCACGACCAACCTCTCCGCCAAATACCAACTGCAGAGATTGTCCAGTCCCGCTCTCACCGGCGACGAAAGGTTGCTGCGGGCCCACGACCCGCTTACCGCACTATCCATCACCGGTGAACTGCGCGAGGAAGGCAAAGACGCCCGTGTTGTTCTCGCGGCCACACGTTTCAAGCGTGCCCTGCCCAACGACCCGCTCGTCACCAACCAATGGCACATCAAAAAAATCGCTGCTTCTACCGCGGGCACGGATGTGAATATCGAATCGGCGTGGAATTATCCTGGCACCGGGATCCGCGGCACCGGTGTGCGCATCGGGATCGTGGATGATGGGGTCCAGACCGGCCACCCCGACTTCGTCGGAAACATCGACACGACCAATGACAAAGATTGGGTCGGCAATGACAATGATCCCAATCCCGAAACGGGAGACGACCATGGAACGGCCTGTGCCGGCAATGCCGCCGCACGGGGCAACAACTCCATCGGGGTCACGGGCACCGCCCCCGAGGCCACCATTGTCGGACTCCGCCTCCTCGGTGCCTCCACCACGGATATTCAGGAAGCCGAAGCGATGTTGCATCGGAATGACATCATCTCGATCAAGAGCAACAGTTGGGGTCCGGCAGATGATGGTTTGACGCTTGAAGCCCCGGGCCCCGATACCCTCGCGGCATTCCAAACCGCCACGACCAGCGGGCGCGGCGGACGAGGGACCATCTTGGTTTTCTCCGCAGGCAACGGAGGACTGGAAGGCGACAACTCGAACAAGGACGGTTACGCGAATTCGATTTACACCATTGCCGTGGGAGCCATCAACAGCCAAGGCATCTATTCGGGCTACAGCGAACGTGGAGCCAATCTCGCGGTCTGCGCGCCATCAGATGATGACGCGACAACCCTCGCCATCACCACCACCGACCGCACGGGCGCCAATGGATATAACACGGCGGCATCGGCGAGCGGAGGTGATTACACCACCAACAACGAAGCAACGGGCTTCGGCGGCACCTCTTCGTCCGCGCCGACGGTCGCTGGGATTATTGCTCTTATGCTCCAGCAAAACCCGAATCTCGGCTGGCGCGACGTGAAAGAAATCCTCATGCGATCGGCGGTGAAGATCGACCCGACCGACGGGGAGTGGATCATCAATGCTTCGGGGATGCGCTTCAACCACAACTATGGAGCCGGACTTGTCGATGCCTCGGCTGCCGTTGCCCTTGCCGCCGCATGGACGAATCTCGGCACGGCCACCAGCACCGTGTCCAGTCAAACCAGTCTCTCTGTCGCCATTCCCGACAACAACTCCACAGGCATCACCCGCACCTTCAATCTTTCCTCCACCAGCCTGCGTGTCGAACACGTCACCTTGAAACTGAACATCAACCATACGGCCCGCGGTGACCTCGACCTCCGCCTGATCTCACCTTCCGGAACCGAAAGTCAACTCGCCGAAGTTCATGGTGATGCTGGAGCCAACTACGCGAACTGGACATTTTCCACGGTCCGTAACTGGGGCGAGGCCTCCACCGGGACATGGACACTGAGGATCTCGGATCGTTCCGCTACCAACATTGGCACTCTCACCTCCGCCGTGCTCACGGTGTATGGATCCAATGGCAACCTGCCGCCGAAAATCACCGCCGCTTCCCTATCCGCCACCGGCAATGCCTTTGCCGATCAAGCCCTGAGTGTCGCGTCGATCACGGCCACGGACCCTGAGAATTCGCCTCTCACCTACGCTTACCGGTGGGAATCCAGCACCGATGGCGTGACCTACGCCGCAAACGGACCAACCACCGCTTCTCTTCCTGCGAACGCCGCCAATGCCGCCAAACTCTGGCGTTGTCTCATCACCCCTTCGGATGGCTCGGCCATCGGCGCACCCTTCACCACAGCAGCGGTCAACCTCTTGGCCCGTCCGCCGGCCTCTGCCAAACCGGGCGCCGCTTTCATCTACACCAGTGGCCTCGTGCTCCGCGCCGCCACAGCAGCGGCACCTCGCCCGGCGATCATCAATGAATTCAGCCAAGGGCCAAGCGGAGGGAGCAGCGAATGGATCGAAATTCTGACCCTCGAGCCAACCAGCCTCGCCTTCTGGGATCTGACCGAAAGCAACGGACAAACTCTCGTCTTCGCCGATTCCCCGGTCTGGGATGATTTACCGGCCGGCACCTTGATCGTTGTTTATAACGGTGGAGCAACCAAGGCCCCGGTTCTTCCCGCCGATGACTTCGATCCCGCCGACGGCAAGATGGTAATCTCCAGCACCAACGCCACCTATTTCGATAACACTTACAACACCTGGATTTCTCTCGGCAATACCGGCGGTGACGCCATCAACCTCAATGACTCCAGTGGGGTTCAGGTTGATTCGATATCTTATGGCACCAACACCACCGGCACGCCCCAGTTGGCTATTGTCGGGTCCGCGAAATCGGCCCAGTTCAACGGGAATACTTCGGCCGCTGCCGACTTGCTGGCGAACTGGACTGTCGTCAATGAAAACACCGCCACACCCGGCCAGCCGAATGGCGGTGCGAACACCACGTGGGTCAACTCCCTGCGCTTGCCGCCAATCGCTCCTTTCCGCATCGGCGCCGGCTCCAACGTTCCTTCCGCACTCAGCCTCAACACGACCACCGGTGTGCTCTCCGGCACCATCGGTTCCGGGGTAACGCTAGGGAATTACCTCATTATCATCGAACGCACGAATGATCTCGGCGAGATTGTATCCCAATCCTTTACATTGGAGATCACCAACGCGAATACTTATGCCCAATGGATTGCCGGGTATCCCGGACTCGCCAGCACGAACGAAACCGCCGATCCAGAAAAAGACGGTCTGCCGAATCTGGTGGAATTCTTGCTCCATAACCAGCATCCTGGTGTATCCGACTCCGGTTCGGCCGTGACTCTTTCCAGTTCTGGCGGACAACTCCGCCTCACGTGGCGCGAATCAAAAAATACCGTGGGGGCGGTTCTTGAGCCGCAGTGGTCGCCGGACCTCAAAGCCACGACCTGGCAAACGACTGGCATCACCCTCCAGACCTTGGAGGACCTGTCGACCAACCGGCTTCGCCAAGCGAGCTTGCCCATCGATCCTGTTTTCCCAAAACGCTTCCTCCGGTTGCGCGCACGGACTACGCCGTAGGCTTGCAAGAGAATTGGAACCACCCGGGCGTCGCGAATGGTCAAGGTGTTGGAAGTCCGGTCCTCAGTAACCCGGCAAACGTGTTTGCACAGTGCCCGCTTAGGACTGCGCCGACAACCTGTCGGCTATAGCCCGAAGGGCGAATCGGGAAAAAGTTTCCGGCGGTCACAGACGCACCGCTACAATGTTGGCTTGGGCCGTGGCCATGTTGGAGTGCGCCGGCAGAGGCAGCGTCAGCGACCATCGACGGCGCTTTCCGGGGGAGAGACGTCCCTTCACCAAAGCGGTGTGGCGTTCGTCCCTCACTTCCCACCGCACTCCCACACCTGCGCTTGTCCTTCCCCTCCGCTGCCCCGCCTTAGCGGCGGCGGCGCTTGAGGTCGAGTTTTGCCAGGCTCTTGGCGAGGACGGCGCGCACGGCGGCTTCTTCTTCCGGCGTATGGTCGGCCTCGGCGAGGGCTTTCTTGGCCCGGGCGATGGCTTGTTCTTCCAAATTCTCGTCGATTTCGCGTTCGCGGGCCGCCATGTCGGTGAGCACGATCACATTCATCTGCGTGACTTCGATGAAGCCCTCGCCAACGACGAGGTAGTGCTCGGCTCCCGCGTGTTTGTAGGAGAGTTCACCGGGCTGGAGCAAGGTCACGAGGTTGGCGTGTTTCGGCAACACGCCGAGTTGACCGTCGATTCCCGGAAGAACAACCCCATCAATGGGTCCGGAAAAAACGAGGCTCTCGGGAGTGACAATGCTCAGCTTCATGGCGATAGCGGGGAATGCGGGCGGACTCGATTACTTCTTCTCGACCGAGTCGATGCCGCCCTTCATGTAGAAGTTCTGTTCGGGCACGTCGTCGTGTTTGCCGTCGAGGATTTCCTTGAAGCCGCGCACGGTTTCTTCGATGGAAACATACACACCGGGCGTGCCGGTGAAGATTTCCGCGACGTGGAACGGCTGTGAAAGGAAACGCTGGATCTTCCGGGCGCGGAAGACTGTCAGTTTGTCCTCGTCGGAGAGTTCATCCATCCCGAGAATGGCGATGATGTCCTGGAGGTCCTTGTAGCGCTGGAGCACGTTCTGCACGCCGCGGGCCACTTGGTAGTGTTCGTCGCCGACGACTTCGGGCGCGAGGGCCTTGGAGACGGAGGAAAGAGGATCAACGGCCGGATAGATGCCCAACTCGGCGAGCGAACGCTCGAGCACGACGGTGGAGTCGAGGTGGGCGAAGGTGTTGGCCGGGGCAGGGTCGGTCAAGTCATCGGCAGGGACGTAAACGGCCTGCAGCGAGGTGATCGAGCCTTTCTTCGTGGAAGTGATCCGCTCTTGCAGGGCGGCCATTTCTTCGGAGAGGGTCGGCTGGTAACCGACGGCGGAAGGCGTCCGTCCGAGCAGCGCGGACACTTCGGATCCGGCTTGGGAGAAACGGAAGATGTTGTCCACGAAGAGAAGCACGTCTTGGTTGCGCTCGTCGCGGAAGTATTCGGCCATCGCGAGGGCGGAAAGAGCGACGCGGAGACGGGCTCCGGGCGGCTCGTTCATCTGACCGTAAACAAGGGCCACTTTCGATTTGCCCAGATCGTCCTGGTTGATAACACCGGCTTCGGACATTTCATGGTAGAGGTCGTTACCTTCACGGGTCCGCTCGCCGACACCGGCGAAGACCGAGTAACCACCGTGGCCTTTGGCGATGTTGTTGATCAGCTCCATGATGACGACGGTCTTGCCGACGCCGGCGCCGCCGAACATCCCGGCTTTACCACCTTTGAGGAGCGGACAAATGAGGTCGATGACCTTGATGCCGGTTTCGAGCACCTGGGCCTTGGTTTCTTGCTCGATAAGGGCGGGAGCGGGGCGGTGAATCGGATAGGTGAGGCCGGGCTCGGCGACAGGGCCGCGTTCGTCCACGGTATCGCCGGTCACGTTGAAGATACGTCCGAGCACTTGTTCGCCAACGGGCACCGCGATCGGGGCTCCGGTGTCGGCGATGGTCATGCCGCGCTTCAGACCTTCGGTCGTGCTCATGGCCACGGCGCGCACCCAGCCATCACCGATGTGCTGCTGCACTTCGAGGGTGAGGGTGGTTTCCTTGCCGTAAAGCGGATAGGAGATCTTGAGGGCGTTGTAGATGCCGGGCATCTGACCCGTGGCGGAGAAATCGACGTCCACGACGGGGCCGATAACTTGAACGATGGTGCCTGTATTGGTGCTCATGGTGCGGGAAGGGTGGTTGGATGGAGTCGCGGACGATACTTAGCTGATGGCCATCTGGGCGGTGGTGATTTCGAGAAGCTCGTTGGTGATGGCGGCCTGGCGGAGCTTGTTGTATTCGAGAGTGAGATCCTTGACGATGCCTTTGGCGTTGTCGGTGGCGCTCTTCATGGCGACCATCCGGCTCGAGTGTTCGGCGGCCCGCGATTCCAGCATCATCTGGAAAAGCAGGTAATCCACGTAGAGCGGGAGCAACTGCTCGAAAACCGTCGGGCGGTCGGGTTCGAAAAGATAATCGGAATACACGGCGGCTTCCGGGCCCAACGGTTCCGGAACACCGGCCATGCCATCATAGTCGCGCTTTTCACCGACCTGGCTCGCATCGAGCGGCAGGAGTTGGGTGATGGTGGCGTGGTTGACGAGGGTGTTGACGAAATTGGTAAAGGCGACCTTCACCACGTCGATTTCCCCATCGAGGAATTTCTGCACGGCGAACTTGGCGACGCGCTTCACTTCGTTGAAGTGCACCGGGTCGCGCACTTGGAAGTCGGCGAGCAGATCCTTCTTCAACTTGGAAATGGCATTGCGGCCCTTGGCGCCGACACTCACATAGGAAGCGTCGGACGGGGCTTCGCGCAAGAGCTTGCGGAGCAGGTTCGTGTTCAGGCCGCCGCAAAGTCCCTTGTCGGTGGTGATGACGATGATCAACTCGCGTTTGCCCTCGCGTTCGACGAGCAACGGATGACCGCTGTTCTGCGCTTCTTCCTTGAGGTTGCGCAGAAGCGCCTCGAGGTGTTGCGCGTAAGCGCGGCTGGCCAACGCTTGGTCCTGCGCTTTCTTCATCTTCGAAGCCGCGACCAACTGCATCGCCCGGGTGATCTGGGCGGTGTTCTTGATCGACTTGATGCGTCGGCGGATGTCGCGGAGGTTGGCCATGGCGGTGGTTGGCGGAAGAAGATGCGCGCGGCGTTACTCAGCTCCAGGTGCTCTTGAAGTCCTGGATGGCGGACTTGAGCGCTTCGACGGTGTCCTTGTCCTTCTTGAGGTCGGGCTTCTCGTCGGCGATCTTCTGGAGTAGATCGACCTTGCGGTTCTTGAAGTAGTCTCCCAGTTTGCCTTGGAATTCGCGCACGCGGTTGACCGGCACATCGTCGAAGTAACCGTTCATCATCGCGAAGAGGAAGACACCTTCCAATTCCATCGGGAAAGGGGAATACTGCGCCTGCTTGAACATCTCGACGATGCGCTGGCCGCGCTGAATTTTCTTCTTCGTCGCTTCGTCGAGGTCGGAACCGAACTGGGCGAAGGCCTGCAATTCACGGAACTGGGCGAGGTCGAGTTTCGTCGTGCCCGACACCGACTTGATGGTCTTCGTCTGGGCGGCGGAACCGACGCGGGAAACGGAAAGACCGACGGAAATCGCGGGACGGATACCTTGATAGAAAAGGTCGGTTTCCAGATAGATCTGACCGTCGGTGATGGAAATCACGTTCGTCGGAATGTAAGCGGAAACGTCGCCGGCTTGCGTCTCGATGATCGGCAAAGCGGTCAAGGAACCACCACCAGCTTCTTCACTCAGACGAGCGGAACGCTCGAGCAACTTGGAGTGGAGGTAGAACACGTCACCCGGATAGGCTTCGCGACCGGACGGGCGGCGGAGCACCAGCGACACCTGGCGGTAGGCCACGGCGTGTTTGGAAAGGTCATCAAAAACGATGAGGGCATCCATGCCATTGTCCATGAACCATTCGCCAACGGCAGCACCGGCGTAAGGAGCCATGTATTGCATGGTGGCGGAGTCGGAGGCGGAAGCGCTCACCACGACGGTGTAGGGCATGGCGCCGGCTTCCTCGAGGGTGGCGACGATACGCGCGACGTTGGCGTTCTTCTGACCGATGGCAACGTAGATGCAATACAGCGGCTTGTGGTCCTTCAGACGGCCTTCTTCGGCGGCCTTGTTCTGGCGGGCCTGGGCGATGATGGTGTCCACGGCGATGGTGGTCTTGCCGGTGGAGCGGTCACCGATGATCAGCTCGCGTTGTCCGCGGCCGACGGGAATCATCGCGTCGATGGCCATGATGCCGGTCTGCACGGGCACGGAAACGGATTTCCGCTTGATGATCCCGGGCGCGATCTTTTCCATCGGATAGAAAGCTTCGTTCTTCAGGTCGCCTTTGCCGTCCAGCGGTTGGCCGAGCGCGTTGACAACGCGGCCGAGCAGGCCTTTGCCAACCGGCATTTCCAGAAGACGTCCGGTGGTTTTCACCTCGTCGCCTTCGTTAATCTTGTTGCCATCGCCGAAGAGAATGACCCCGACGCTGGTTTCCTCGAGGTTGAGGGCCAGACCGGTGACCCCGTGAGGGAACTCGATCATTTCGTTGAGCTGGACGTCGCTCAAGCCTTCGACTTTGGCCACGCCGTCGCCGATTTCGCGCACAACACCGACATTGGTGCGGGTGGCGGATGTTTTCAGTCCGGCGATTTGGGATTCAAGTTCCTGCAGGATGGTGCTCATGGTTTTCGGAATTGCGGGGATTCGGGAAGTCGTGATGAAAAATGGATACGGAAAATCTGTTAGCGGGTAACGGCGGCGGTCAGGGAGTCGAGGCGGGCACGGATGCTGCCGTCGAAGACATCGCTGCCGAGCTTCACGCGCAGTCCGCCGATCAAGCCGGGGTTGGTCTGGAATTCGGCGGTCACGTCGGCACCGTAGCGGGCGCGCAGACTGGCGAGGAGTTCACTCTGGGTATTGGCATCGAGGGTCGTAGCGCTCTCCACGATGGCGTGGCGGCGTTGTTTTTCCAGCCGCACGAAACGGGCGAAAGATTCCAGCACTCCGATATCGGACTTGCCGGCCAATTTCTCCATGACCTGGCGGGCACGCTCGTCGGAGAACTTTCCGCCTTCCGAACAGAAACGGAAGAGTTGGCGGGCGGTGCGCTGGGCTTCGCGGCTGGACTTCATGGTCGGGAAAAATCAGGCTCCGATTTGGGAGGCGGTTTCGCGGGTCAGGCGCTCTTGGTCGGCGGGAGTGAGTTCCTTGCCGATCACCTTGGCGGTGGTCGCGACCACGAGGCGGCCGACTTCGCCCTTGAGTTCGCGCATCATCGAGTCGCGTTCCAGAACGCTGGCCTCGCGGGCTTTCTCGAGAATGGCGGCGGCTTCGCTGATGGTGGCCTGGCGTTCGCGTTCGGCGATGGCGTGGGCGCTGTCCTTGGCTTCGGAGAGCATCGCTTCGGCTTTGCCATTGGCTTCGCCGAGCATTTCGGAAATTTTCTTCTGCGCCTCGGCGAGTTGATCGCGCATCTCGGCGGCATTCTTCTGCCCTTCCTCGATGGTGCGGCGGCGTTCTTCGAGCATCGCCTGCACGGGGCCGTAGGCGAACTTGTAAAGCAAAGCCGCCACGAGCAGGAAGCTCACCACTTGCGAGATGAAGATCTGCGGGTGAAACCCGAATTTCTCCGCTATTTCGGCGACGTCTTCGGAAATCGTGGCTAGGAAGAACATTGGAATCGAGACGGTAGAATGAGAATGGGAAACGGTAAAACTTGGTCGCCCGGGGGAATCACTGGATAGCCCCCGGGCGATCGGAACATCACTTCGCGAGGTAGATCGCGAAGAAGACGATACCTTCGGCGAAGGCGGTGCTCAGAATGGCTTGGGTCAGGATTTGGCCGGAAGCTCCGGGATTGCGGCCCACGGCCTCGGAGGCCTTGGCGCCGATGATGCCGACCGCGAGGGCGGAGCCGATGGCGGCCAGACCGATATGGAGGTTGCCCGACAGTTCTGCAAGGATGTTGAACATGGTAGTGGTTTCTTGGTTTGTTGTTTTTCCCCCGGCGGCCCCACACGTTGCGCATGGTCAACCGCCGGAAATTTTTCAGTGATGGGATGTCTCGGCGTGATCGTGGTCGTCGCCGTGGGCGCACATGAGTCCGGTAAAGACCGCCGTGAGCAGCATGAAGACGAGAGCCTGGACCGCTCCGACGAGCAATTCCATGAAGTAGAATGGGATGGCCGCCAGCCAGCCGAACTTCGGGCTGATGGCCAGCATCGTTTCGAGCAGGTTCTCACCCGCGAAGATGTTGCCGTAGAGACGGAAGGAGAGGGAAACCGGCCGGAAGGCGATGGAAATAACCTCCAGCAATCCCGCGAAAAGGAACGGAAGGGCCAGCACGGCGGCCAAGCCCATGCCCATCTTGTCTTTGGCCGGCCAGAAAATGTGCTTCAGGAAGCCGACGACCCCGGCGCTCTGGATCGACCAGACCAACCACAGGAGCATGAAAACCACCGAGAGCCCGAGGGTCATGTTCAAGTCGGCATTCGCGCCCCGGAAAATCGGTCGTGGAACATACTTGAGGAAAATCGAGCCTTCGGATGTGGGGAGGCCGTAGCCGATGCTGCCCACGCCGGGAACCAGACCGAACCAGTTCGCGCAGAGCACGAAGATGAAAATCGTGGCGAAGAACCAATAGGTCTTGCGCGCCAATTCCCGGCCGAGGATGCCCTGGAGAAATCCCTGCAACCCCTCGACAATCGCCTCGATCAGATTCTGCAAACCGGTGGGCACCAGCGTCATCTTCCTGGTAGCAAGCTGGGCGACCAGGATGAGGCAAATCGCCACCACCCACATGGTGATCATGGAGTTGGTGATCTTGAACCACCCGAGTTCCATGACGATGGGCGGGGCGGTTGGCAGACCGTGGTGGCCACCCGCGGCCAGCATCGGAACGAAGGCTCCCGGCATTTGAATTCCCCCGGCCCCCGTCATCGCATGGCTCCCTGTTGCAGATGCCAAAAAGACAATGGCGAGGGCGATGCGGCAGAGGATGGCGATTGGACGCGACATGCGGAAAATTCGGGGAATAGGAAAGGGAGCGCCTAATGTCCGAAATCGCGAGATGTTGGCAAGTTGAATTTGTGAAATTTTTCACAAGCTCGCCCACGACGTCAAAAGAAGTTGAAAATCAACACTATTAAACTTTGTCGGCTAACATACCCACCGGCCCCACTCCAGCGGCGATTCGCCCGAAGGAAGGAAGGCAGGTTCCCGAATCTTTTTTGAAAATTCCCGCCCTCCCCGCGAGTAATGGTGAGTCCATGAAAAACCATTACCGAAATCTGATCTCCGCCTGCAGCCTTTCCCTGCTTGCGACCTCCGCGCTCCATGCCGCCGACCTCCCCGACCCCGACGGCAAACCCGCCGACATGACCAAACCGGTCCAGGTCTTCATCATCATGGGCCAGTCCAATACCCTCGAAATGGGCAAGGTGACTCCCGATCTGGGCACACTCTATCCTTTCCTCGTCGATGACGCCGGCAAGGAAACCGTCCGTCAGGACGTCCGCAACGTCTCGGTGATGGAAAAACGCGGCAGCATGAATGTCTATCGCAACGAATGGCTCACCCTCGCCGGCAAGGGCAAGATCGGCATCGAAACGGGCATCGGCCACCAGCTCGGCAATGCCATCGACGCCCCGGTGATGGTGCTGAAAAGCTCCATCGGCAACCGCAGCCTCGGTTGGGACCTCCTGCCCCCGGGCAGCAAGCGCGCCCTCGCGGAAGTCACGGAAAAAGACGGCACCAAGGTCACCAAGGTCGTCGCGGGATACAAGGAAGCGCCGGACGTCTGGGTCGCCGACCCTGCCAAGGGCATCGACACCCCCCCGCCCCCGTTTGTCGACAAAAATGGCAAACCCATCGAGTGGTATGCCGGCAAACAATGGGACGACGACATCCGCAACGCCAAGAAGATCCTCGAGGACCTGAACACCTACTACCCCGATGCCAAAGGCTACGAAGTGGCCGGTTTCCTCTGGTGGCAAGGCGACAAGGACCGCTACAATGTCGCCCACGCCAGCCGCTACGGGGAAAACCTCGTCGCCCTCATCAACGCGCTGCGCAAGGAGTTCAATGCCCCCAATGCGAAGTTCGTCTGCGGCACCCTCGGCCAAACCGCCAAGGACTCCGAACCCGGCAACGACAAAATGATCTTCGACGGCCAAATGTCCGTCGATGGCGAGACCGGCAAGTATCCCGAATTCAAAGGCAATGTCTCCACCGTCTACACGCACCCGCTCAGCAAGGGCGGAGCCTCCAATGGCCACTACAACGGCAATGCCGAGACCTACATGAACGTCGGTCTCGGATTGGGCGAAGCGATGGCCAAGCTGATCAAGGGCAACTAATCCACACCGACGAATCTCGTCAGGTTTTACAACGGCGTGCGGGGTCTCCCCGCGCGCCGTTTGCCTTACAAGCGGCGAAATTCCCCGCTTGCCATGGCGCGCGGAATGCTTTCCAATGCCCCCATGAAAGTGGTGGTCTTGGTCAGCGGCGGCATGGATTCGGTCACGGCGCTCTACCGGGCGGCCCGTGAGCATGAGGTCGTCGCTGGCTTGAGCTTCGATTACGGCTCGAAACACAACCACCGGGAAATTCCCTTCGCCCGCTGGCACTGCGACTCCCTCGGCATCCCGCATCACGGGATCGACCTCGGTTTCATCGGCGAGACATTTTCCTCCGATCTCCTCCGCTCGGGCGGGGAAATCCCGGACGGCCACTACGCGGAGGAAAACATGAAACGCACCGTCGTCCCTTTCCGCAATGGCATCATGCTCGCCATCGCGTGTGGTTTTGCCGAAAGCATCGGAGCCGGGGGCCTCGTCATCGCCGCCCACTCCGGCGACCACGCCATTTATCCCGATTGCCGGGAGCCGTTCATGGAAGCCATGGCTGCCTCCATGAAACACGGCACCTATGCCGGCGTCGAACTGCTGCGCCCGTTCATCGCCATGGACAAAACAGGGATAGCACGCGAGGGCGCGACCCTCGGGGTGGACTACTCGCGCACTTGGTCCTGCTACAAAGGCGGGGAAATCCACTGCGGCACCTGCGGCACCTGCGTCGAGCGCCGCGAGGCCTTTCTTCTGGCCGGGCTCCCCGACCCGACCACCTATCTCGCCACCCCTCCCTTGCCAAGCGCACCGGGTTGAGACCAGAATCCGGGGTTTCTCGGCACGAAAGGCGGCGATTCGCGCGGTTTCCCGGGAATCTAGAAAAATCCTTTGCAAGCCACGACCGGGCGATGTATTCTTTGCGCCCTTCAAATTTCCAGCCCCCAACCGGGAGGACCCCGCCATGAGCGCCATCATCAAGAAAATCGAGCAAGAACAAATCAAATCCGACATCCCCGAGTTCGATGTCGGCGACACCGTGAAGGTCCACACCCGCGTCAAAGAAGGCAACAAGGAGCGCGTCCAGCTCTTCGCCGGCGTGGTCATTGCCAAGAAGTCCACCGGCGTGAACCAAGCCTTCACCGTCCGCAAAATTTCCTACGGCGAGGGCGTCGAGCGCTCCTTCCCCGTCCACACCCCGCTCATCGCGAAGATCGAAGTCACGGCCAAGGGCAAGGTCCGCCGCGCCCGCCTCCACTACCTCCGCGAACGCGTCGGCAAACAAGCCCTCGCCGTCAAGAGCGCGGACTGAGTTGGCTTCCCAACGAATTTCAAAGAACCGGCCCGGGCAACTTGGCCGGTTTTTTGTTGCCAAGATGGGGCGATGAGCGCCACCGGCTCGATTGAAGATTGCCGATTTCCTGAAGGCCTTAAAACGCTAAAGAGAAACGTGCGGAAAATCGTCAATCCTCTGTGCGCTGCATGAACTTGCTTCGCTTGGCGACGGCTTCCCCGTTGGAGTTCGGGCTTCAGCCCGTCGGGGGCTGGCCTTCATTGACGATTGAAGATCGAAGATTTCAGATTTCCTGAAGACCTTGCACCTCCAATCTCCAATCTTGAAAGGAAAATCGAACCACAGATCATCAGATGGTCACGGATTTTCAAAGACTTGCAACATGTGCTTCGCTCATCTGCCGGATGAAAAATCCTTCTCCCCAAGGTTGGGGACTGATTCAGCTTCAGTGCAACTTCCGGAATTTTCCCTCCATCGAGTGCAGAGTTGCAGTGAATTCCGATGTCAGGGCCCAATACTGGTCAGGAACTTATCCCGAGATGGGGTCGCCCGATCTTTGGAACTGGGACGTGATCAATCGCCACGCAGGACGTCTTGTAAAACTACTCAGAAAGCTATCCAAACAAGCCCAGGTTCAAGCGCGAAGTGCAACAGAGTGAAGATTAATTGAAGAGCTGCGACTGCTCGCGCGTAGTCCTGCCATGTTCCGTTTCCTTCTTTTTCCGGCCGCCTCTTTGCTCCTCGCCCCATTGGTTTTGGCGGATGCTCCCCGCGGCCCAACAACGCCCCCTGCAAAAAAGGCGGAACCCACGGAGGCCAAAACCATCGATGACCCGAAACTGCCCCGGGTGCTGGTCATTGGCGATTCCATCAGCATGAACTACCACCAGGCTGCCAAGTCCGCTCTTGCTGGTGTCGCCAATTACCATCGCAACGAGGGCAATGCCGCCTCCACCGAAAACGGACTGCGTAACGTGGAGGGCTGGCTCGGGAACTATCAGGAAAAAGGCTCCCGCTGGGACGTGATCCAATTCAACCACGGGCTTCACGACCTCAAACAAACTTACGATGCCGCCACCGACACGTGGGGAGAACACTCTATCCCGCTCGCCACCTACAAGGCGAACATCGAAAAGGAGATCGCCATTCTCAAAAAGACCGGGGCCAAACTCATCTGGTGCTCCACTACGCCGGTTCAGAATGATAACAAAAGCAAGTATGCCCGCCGGAAAGGGGAGTCGAAGGTTTTCAACGACGCCGCCCTCGAAGTGATGCGCAACCACCCCGAGATCCTCATCACCGATCTCCATCGCGTCGTCGATGAATCACCGGTCTTCGACAACTGGCGCACGGCCAAGGATGTCCACTTCTACAAATCGGAGGAACAAAAAGTCCTCGGTGAAGCGGTTGCCGCCGCCATACGCAAGGCCCTGGAAAAACCCGCGAAGAATCTCCCGCTGCCCGGCGAAACATTCCTCGTCGATGGCCATACCGCCTTCGTGATCCTGCCGGAGAAACGCGATACCTCGAAACCGACGCCGTGGGTTTGGTATGCGCCGACCTTGACGAAACTTCCCGGGCCGGAAGAACGCTGGATTTGCGAGTCGCTGCTCGCCCAAGGTGTCGCCATCGGTGGCATCGATGTCGGTGAGTCCATGGGCAATCCACAAGGCCGCACGCTCTTCAACGCCTTCCACAAGGAAATGACCGCCAATCGCGGCATGTCCGCCAAACCCTGCCTGCTCGCCCGTAGCCGCGGAGGGCTCATGCACTACAACTGGGCGGCGGAAAATCCATCTTCCCTTGCCGCCATCGCCGGCATCTACCCGGTCGGCAATCTCGCCAGTTGGCCCGGCTTGGCCCAGGCGAAAGGTGCTTACGGACTCGATGAGGCGGGCCTCGCCGCCGTGCTGGAAAAAAACAATCCCATCGACCGCCTCGAACCCCTCGCCAAAGCCGGTATTCCCCTCATGCACATCCACGGAGATAAAGACGGAACCGTTCCGCTGGAGAAAAATTCAGGCCTCATCAAAGAACGCTACGACAAACTCGGCGGAAAAATGATCCTCGAAGTCATCCCCGGCGGCGGACACGACATGAACCCATCCTGGTTCCGCAACCAAGGCCTGGTGGTCTTCATGATCGAACAGGCGAAAAAAGGAGCGGACGCGGGAACGCGCTAACCCGCCGCCAAAGCCCGCACTGTTCCGGGCATGGCTGATTCATTTTACGAAAAGCGCACCATCAAACCTACCGGTGGCTTATTCCATCGAAGGCAGTTTCGTTACAATAAGCCCGACTCTTATTCAATCGAAGTTGACTTCGATTGAATAAGATGAAGGTCTATGCTCTTGAAACACCCTTCAGGGAAGTTCGAAGACCAGTTTCCCAATTTCCTGATCCTGGGTTTCGGCCAAGCAAAGCCGGGCACGTGCTCCTCACCACAAAACGCGCTGTCCGTATTCCGATGCCGACCAATGGGGATCATTCGTGACAGCGACCAGCTTCTCCGTCCGGCATTGGCTGATCAGCAGGCGATCGAAAGGATCGCCGTGCACCTTGGGAAGAGCAAAGACCCCGGCCGCATGGCGGTAATTCACGTCGAGCAGGATAAAGCCCTCGCGTTCCAGCCGCTGCTCCAAGCCATTTTCGAATTCCTCCGGTGCCTTTAGCTTGCCCAATCCGGCCTTGATCGCGATCTCCCAGATACTGACGACGCTCACGAACACCTCGTTGGCCGGATCCTCAATGGCCGAGGCGGCGGTCTCCGAGAGGTCAGCGTCATCCCGCAAAAACCAAAGCAGAGCACAGGTATCGACCAGAAGTCTCATTGATAGTCGGCGAAGTCCGCCAGTGGCTCGTTGAAATCCTTGGGAACCGGCCCAAAGGCGTGCTTCATCATCCCGCGCTTGCGTTGTTTGCCCGCGGGCGGACAAGGCCGCAACTCGGCCATGCGCTGGCCGTTGCGGGTGATCACAAAAACCTCCCCCGCCGCAGCTTCCCGCAGGATCTCGGAGAATTTGGACTTGGCCTCGTAGGCGGCGATCAATTTCATGGATAAAACATATATCGACCGGTCTGACCGGTCAACAAGAGATCCTCACACGTTTGGGTATTTGGCTTGCCCTTCGTAGCCTTGGCGAAGTAGGGGTATTTCGTCGTTCGTCATTTTCCGCCTCCCGGCGAGGACCGGTCGGGCTTGCAAATTTTTCATATCATCATATCTTGATGCGTTTATGTATGGTTTTCAAAATCTCTCCCCGGTCGAACAGGAGCTCCGCGCCGAGCTGGCGCGGCGGGTGGTCATGCTCGATGGGGCCATGGGCACGACGATCCGGGGTTACGGGCTGGATGAGGCGGCGGCGCGGGGCAAAAGGTTTGCCGACGCACCCAAGGATCTCCTGAACAACGGGGATATCCTCTCGTTGACGCGCCCGGACGTCATCGGCGACATCCACCGGCGGTTCGTCGAGGCCGGTTCGGATATCATCGAGACGAACACCTTCTCCGCCACGGCTATTGCCCAGAGCGAGTTTTTCATCGAAGACCCGCGCGAACACGGCGGGCGCAAGGACCCGGAATTTTTCCAAAAAATCCTCGAAAATCCCTTCCTGCGGGATCTGGCCTGGGAGATGAATTACGAGTCGGTCCGCCTTGCCAAGAAGCAGACGGAAGAGGTAGGAAACAGAACCGGGCGCAAGCGGTACGTGGCCGGGGCCATTGGGCCGCTCACGGTTTCCTTGTCGGTTTCTCCGGACGCAAATGATGCCGGCTTCCGCGTGGTAACTTTTGATCAAGTGAAAGAGGACTACCGCCGCCAGGCCGAGGCGATGGTGGCGGCGGGTGTGGATATCCTGATGGTCGAGACGATTTTCGATTCGCTCAATGCACGGGCCGCCTTGGTGGCGATTCAGGAAATGTTCGAGTCGAAGGCCTGGGGAAATCGCCCGCGCATTCCGGTGATTGTTTCGGCGGCGGTCGGACGCGGCGGCGAAACGATGATCTCCGCGCAGACGAGCACGGCCTTTGCCACGGCGGTCTCGCATATCAATCCATTGGCCATCGGTCTCAACTGCTCCCTCGGTCCCGATTTGATGCGTCCGTTCCTGGAAGAACTGCGCGCCAGCGCCGGGACATTCGTTTCCTGTTATCCAAATGCCGGGTTGCCAAATCCGCTATCGCCGACGGGTTTCGATCTCTTGCCGGAGGACATGGGAAATTGGCTGCGTGATTTCGCGAGTGAAGGTCTCATCAACCTCGCGGGCGGATGCTGCGGTAACACGCCCGAGCACGTGGCCGCCATTGCCAAGGCCGTATCGGAGATCGAACCGTCGGCCCCGCCGCGACTGCCAAATGCCCTGCGTCTTTCCGGATCGCAGCCCTATGATCACACGGAGGAGAAACGCTTCCTCGTCATCGGCGAACGCACGAACGTGGCCGGATCGCCGCAGTTCGCGAAGTTGGTGCGCGCCGGCGACCTTGAGGCCGCCTTGACCGTGGCGCGTCAGCAAGTGGAGAATGGCGCGAACGTGATCGACATCTGTTTCGACGACGGACTCATCGACGGCATGGCCATGATGAGCCGCTTCCTGCAATTGATCCAATCCGAACCGGACATCAACAAGGTGCCCATCATGGTGGACTCCTCGAAATGGGAGATCCTCGAGACCGGCCTGAAATTCCTGCAAGGCAAAGGCATCGTGAATTCGATCTCGCTCAAGGAAGGCGAGGAGAAATTCCGCGAACAAGCCGGCATCATCAAACGCTACGGGGCCGCCACCGTGGTCATGGCTTTCGACGAGAACGGCCAGGCCGCGACCTACGAGGACAAAATCCGCATCTGCGAACGTGCTTACCGCATCCTCGTGGACGAAGTGGGCTTCAACCCGGACGACATCATCTTCGATCCGAACATCCTCACCGTCGCGACGGGCATGGAGGAGCATAACAACTACGCGGTGGACTTCATCAATGCCACGCGCTGGATCAAAGAGAACCTGCCCGGCGCTAGAGTTTCCGGTGGCGTCTCGAATATTTCCTTCTCCTTCCGTGGCAACAACGTGGTCCGCGAAGCCATGCATTCGGCCTTCCTTTACCACGCCGGCAAGGCCGGTATGGACATGGGCATCGTGAATGCCGGCATGCTGGAGGTTTACGATGAAATTCCACCGGCCTTGCTGGAGCATGTCGAAGACGTGGTGCTCAACCGGCGCTCCGACGCGACCGAGCGCCTGCTCGAATTCGCCGAACAATTCAAAGGCCAGGGCGGCAAGAAAACCGAAGAAGATCTTTCTTGGCGCGAGGACCCGGTCGAGAAACGCCTCGAACACGCCTTGCTCAAGGGCGTGGATCGTTTCATCGAGGAAGACACGCGCGAGGCACTCGAAAAATATGGCAAGCCGCTCAAGGTCATCGAAGGACCGCTCATGGATGGCATGGGCATCGTCGGGGATCTTTTCGGGGAAGGAAAAATGTTCCTGCCCCAGGTGGTGAAGTCGGCGCGCGTGATGAAGAAGTCGGTGGCCTGGTTGGAGCCGTATATGGAAGCCGAGAAAAAGGCGAATCCGAACCAACGCTCGGCCGGCAAATTTCTCATCGCCACGGTAAAGGGCGACGTGCACGATATCGGCAAAAACATTGTCGGAGTCGTGCTCGCCTGCAACGGCTTCGAGGTGCGCGATTTGGGTGTCATGGTTTCCTGCGACAAGATCCTCGCGGCGGCCCGGGAAATGGGCGCCGATGTGATCGGTCTGTCGGGATTGATCACGCCGTCCCTTGATGAGATGACCCATGTGGCCAAGGAGATGGAGAAGCAGGGCTTCAAAGTCCCGTTGCTCATCGGTGGCGCCACCACTTCCGCCGCCCACACCGCCATCAAAATCGCGCCGCATTACTCCGGCCCCGTCGTGCATGTGCTCGATGCCTCGCGTTCCGTTCCCGTGACCACCTCCTTGCTGTCGCACGAGCAGCAGGAGAAATTTGTCCGCGAGAATGAGGAACGCCATTCCACCTTGCGCGCGCGCCACGCCGCCAAGGACAAGCCGGTCGTCGGTCTCGAGGCCGCACGGGCCAACGCGCCCGCGCCTTCGGATGTCGAGCCAGCCGTGCCCTCCTTCCTTGGCACCCGCGTTTTCACGAGCCAACCCGGAGCCGAGAACCTTGCCCATGCCGATGCCTCCATCGAATCCGCTGCCACGGGGGCCATTTCCGTTTCGCTGGCCGAATTGTGTGAATACATCGATTGGACGCCCTTTTTCCACACCTGGGAATTGCGGGGCGTCTGGTTGCGCCAGGAAAAGCGCTTCAAGACATCGAATCCCGAAGCCGCGGAGCAAGCGCACAAGCTGCATGCGGATGCGCTCGTCATGCTCGACCACATCGTGAAGGAAAACCTTTTTACCGCGCGCGGAACCTGCGGGTTCTGGCCGGCCAACCGCGATGGTGATGATATCGCGGTCTGGAGAGATGAATCGCGCAAGTCGCACACCGCGACCTTCCACACCTTGCGCCAGCAGATCCAGAAAGAGACCGGCAAACCGAATGTCGCCCTCGCCGACTGGATCGCGCCGCTGGACTCGCCCCATCCGCTCGATTACATCGGTGCGTTTGTCGTGGGTATCCACGGCGGCGACGAACTGGCTGCCGAATACGACAAACAGAATGACCCCTATTCGAGCATCATGGCCAAGGCCCTGGCCGATCGTCTGGCCGAAGCCTTCGCCGAACTTCTCCATCACCGCGGGCGCGTGGCCTGGGGCTACGAGCAACCGGATCAGTTTGGCCATGATGAGCTGATCAAGGAAAACTACCGCGGTATCCGCCCCGCACCGGGCTACCCGGCCCAGCCGGACCACACCGAAAAAGAAACCCTTTTCCGCTTGCTCGATGCGCCCGCCGCGACCGGTGTAACCCTCACCGAATCCATGGCCATGCATCCGGGTGCCGCCGTCTGCGGTCTTTGGATCTCCCATCCCGACAGCCACTACTTCATGATCTCCGATTTGCAAAAGGACCAACTCGAAGACTACGCCTACCGCAAAGGCCATGGAGTCGAAACCATGGAGAAATGGCTCGGCCCTTGGCTGGGGTATTGACCTGAGGTGGCCCGCCTAACTTGGCATTCTACACAGCCCGGATTGATTTGTCCCCGAAAGCATGGAAGGAGTTCGTCTGAACCCGGCCATGTTTGTCGTTCAATCCATCGATCCCGATTCGCCGGCCTACCGACTGGAGTGTGATCTGCGCCAGCGCGTTCTGCGTGGGCCGCTCGGTCTCGATCTCTTCGATGAGGATCTGGCCGTCGAACGAGAACAATTCCATCACGGTCTCTTTGAGGGCGAAAGGTTGATCGGCTGCGCGATCGCCGTCCGCCTGACGCCGGAGGAAATCAAGATCCGCCAAATGGCGGTGGATCCCGACTATCAAGGCCGGGGATGCGGGCGCCAGTTGTTGGATGAGGTCATGGCCATCTGGAAAGACCGTGGCATCCGCCTCGTCTCCCTCAATGCCCGCTTGTCCGTAGCACGATTCTATGAGCGACTCGGCTTCTCACGCACCGGAGCCGAGTTCACCGAGGTCGGTCTTCCCCATGTGAAAATGATCAAGCAATTGCACGGAATTACGCTTGCCGGGCCGCGGGGAATCGGACATGATTCTTGAGGCAAATGGGGAGTGGTCCTTTCAGGCAAGCTGCGAACCCCGGGACATGCCGTGTCAGAAAGGGAAGCCCAATCCGGCCGCCCGGCCTGACCATCACCAATCACGCTAACACCATGAAACACCAACTCCGCGTCGGACTCTTCGGCATCGGCCTCGACACCTATTGGCCGCAATTCAAAGGCCTCAAAACCCGCCTTGAACGTTACGTGCAGGAAGTGAAGAAAAAACTCGACCGGCCGGGAGTGGAGGTGGTGAATCTGGGGCTGATCGACAATCCCGTGCGGGCGCTCGAAGCAGGTCACGAGTTCCGCGCCGCCGATGTCGATCTCATTTTCCTGCATGTCACGACCTATGCGCTTTCCTCGACCGTTCTCCCGGTCGTGCAGCGGGCGAAAGTCCCGGTGGTGATCCTGAACCTTGCTCCCGAAGCGGCCATCGATTACGAAAAGTTCAATGCCATGGGCGACCGAACCGCCATGACCGGCGAGTGGCTCGCCCATTGTGCCGCTTGTCCCGTGCCGGAAATCGCCAATGTCTTCAAACGCGCGGGCATTGATTTCCACCAGATCACCGGAATGTTGCACGACGACCCGGTTTGCTGGAACGAAGTGGATGCGTGGATGGAAGCAGCCCGCGTCGCCAACACGATGTTCCACAACCGCCTCGGTTTGATGGGCCATTACTATTGCGGAATGCTCGACATTTACTCCGACACGACCCTGCAATGCGCCACCTTCGGCGGGCATCTGGAAATCCTCGAGGTGGACGAACTCTCCGCCTTGCGCCGCAGCGTGACCGCGAAGCAGATCAAAGATCGGGTGAACCATTTCCGCAAGGCCTTCGCCGTGCAGAAGGATTGCCCGCAGCCGGAACTCGAGCGCGCGGCCCGCACGTCCGTTGCCCTCGACTGTTTGGTGAAGATCCACGACCTCGGCTCGATTGCTTATTTCTACAACGGCACGGGCAACGCGGAGAACGAAGACGCCATCAGCTCGATCATCCTCGGGAACTCTCTGCTCACCGCCCGCGGCATCCCCGTCGCAGGCGAATACGAGGTGAAGAATGCACAGGCGATGAAAATCATGGACAGTTTCGGCGTCGGCGGGTCCTTCACCGAATACTACGCGATGGACTTCAAGGAAGACGTCGTGCTCATGGGACACGACGGGCCGGGCCATATCGCCATCGCGCAAGGCAAACCCAAAGTGCGCCCCCTGCAGGTTTACCACGGCAAGGTAGGACGCGGACTCTCGGTCGAAATGTCAGTGAAACACGGGCCGGTGACGCTGCTTTCGGTGGTCGAAACCACCCACGGCAAACTCAAGCTGGTGGTGGCGGAAGGAGAATCGGTGCCCGGTGCCATTTTGGAAATTGGCAACACCAACAGCCGGTACCGTTTCCCCATCGGGGCGCGGAAATTCGTCACCGATTGGAACGCGAACGGCCCGGCCCACCACTGTGCGGTCGGCGTTGGTCACATTGCCCACAAGATCGACAAATTAGGCAAACTACTCGGCGTCGAGGTGACAAGGGTTTGCTAGCCCGCGCTCAAGGCCGATTTCGCCTGTTTCCTGCTCTGCCACCACCCTAACAAGAGAAATACACCGCCGACGGAGGTGAATCCGGCCGGGAACTCGATGCCGGGCACGAAGCGTTTCTCTTTCACAACGTAAGGAATCTCCGTGATTTCGTCGATCTTCTCGACGTGCACCACGGTCTTGGTCCAGCCCCGGTTGGCTCCCTTGGAATACCACCAGGACCATCCGGTGAGGAGGATGATGGAACCAAGGAGAAGCCAGACCGAGCGCATGGGAGTAAACGGGTTCAGGCTTCAGGGGCCGAACCTGCGATGGCGAGCGAGATTTCCACTTCGTCGGAAACCTTGTCCGTCGGGGCGGCAGGGTTGATGTCGAAATCGGCGCGCTTCACCTTGAAGGTGCTGCGGACAACCAGCAGATCACCTTTCATTTGGCCGCCGGTGCGGTCGGCGAGTTTGCCTGGAAGAAGGGTGACCTTGGCCGGCACCGAGATTTTCTGGGTCTTGCCCTTCATGGTGAAATCACCCTCGACGGTGGCTTCGACCACGTTGCCGTTCTTTTTCACGTCCTTGAGTGCGCCGACTTTGAAGGAGATTTCCCCATGAGTGGAGGTGTCCATCCAGTCCTTGCCATGCATGTGTTCCTTCATGACCGGGTTTTCAACGCTCAGGGATTTGGCATCGATGGAGATGGTGCCGGTGGTGGCCTCGGGCTTGTCGGCATCGATGACAAGCGAACCGGAAACGCCATTGGCAACGCCGGAGATGGTTTCGAGAGGGGCGTCGAGTTTGAAGGTGGCATTATTGACACCCTTCGGATCCTTGAAGTCGAAGGACTTGGGTGCCGCAATGGCGGGGAGGGCGGCGAAAGCGGCGATAGCAGAGGTGATAAGAAGCGATTTCATGGTATGGGGGCTGGTGTTGTGGGGGCTGTTGCGCCGCAAGCCGGCGCCCGGATTCATTTTAATGAAGGATCTTCCGCTGATCGATCCCCCGGGGTCACCGCATTCCCTTTCCCCGCCAAAGCAGGGTTATTCACGCATTTTCAACCCAGCCTCTAGGTTCGAGACCCTTTCTTTGACTCCGGGGCCGGTTTGGGCCAGATTCCCTGGTCCCCATGAAAATTCTCATTACCGGAGGCGCCGGATTCATCGGTTCGCATGTTGGACGTCAGCTCACCGCTGACGGACACGAGATAATCGTGCTCGACGACTTCAACGATTACTACGATCCGTCGATCAAGCGAGCCAATCTGGCCGAGCGTCTGCCGGGAGCCACGGTGATCGAAGGCGACATCCGGGATCGCGATGCGGTGCGCCGCGCCTTTGCCGAGAATCCGGGGGCGGTGATTCACCTCGCAGCCCGTGCCGGAGTGCGTCCTTCCCTGAAAGACCCCGAGCTTTACCTTTCGACCAACATCAATGGCACCTATAACTTGCTCGAAGCAGCGCGGGAAAATGGCGTGAGGAAATTTGTGTTCGCTTCCAGCTCGTCGGTCTATGGAGTGAATCCGAAAGTGCCCTTCTCTGAAGACGACACCCTTCAGCGCACCATTTCGCCGTATGCCATGACCAAACTGGCGGGCGAACACCTTTGTTCGAACTATTCCCACCTGCACGGCCTCCAGACGATCTGCCTGCGTTTCTTCACCGTCTATGGCGCGGGCCAACGCCCCGATCTCGCCATCCATAAATTCACCCGCTGGATCCAAGAAGCCAGACCGGTGGACATGTATGGTGATGGCGATACGGAGCGCGATTACACCTACATCGACGACATCGTGCAGGGTGTCATTGGCGCGTTCCAATACGAGGATGCCGCTTTTGATATTTTCAATCTCGGCGAGTCGCAGACCACGAAACTCCGCGACTTGATCGCCACCATCGAGTCCGCTCTGGGCAAAAAAGCGGTCATCAACCGCATGCCAGAACAGCCCGGCGACGTGCCCCGCACCTTCGCCGATATCAGCAAGGCAAGGAAATTGCTCGGATATCAACCGACGACGAAGATCAAAGACGGTATTCCGAAATTCGTGGAGTGGTTCCTCTCGAAACAGAAGTGAGGTTCCTCGACGCCGGAAAAATGTCCTTCACCATCTGGTGATGCGGGTCGGCGAGCGAAGGCTTTCCACCGGCTCGGGATAATCCATGGTGTAATGGAGGCCGCGGCTTTCCTTGCGCCGGAGGGCGCTATCCACGATCAGGGCGGCGGTATCGACAAGATTGCGCAGGTCGAGCATGTCCGATGTGACGCGGAAGTTCCAGTAAAACTCCTGGACCTCGCGGCGCAAGTTGCGGAGCCGGGCGGTGGCACGGAGCAGACGTTTGTCGGTGCGCACGATGGAGGCGTAGTCCCACATGCAACGGCGGATCTCATCCCAGTTGTGGTAAATGACCACCAACTCGTCGAGGTCGGTGGCATCGCCGCTCTTCCATTCCGGAAGCGTGATTTCTTCGCCCTTTCTTTCGATGGGCAAGCGGCGCTTCATATCCTCGACCGCACGATGAGCGACGACCGCTCCCTCAAGCAGCGAATTGCTGGCGAGGCGATTGGCTCCATGCAATCCGGTGCAGGCAACCTCGCCCACCGCATAGAGTCCAGTCAGTGTGGATCGGCCATTGATGTCGGTTTCCACGCCACCGCACATATAGTGGGCGGCCGGGACGACCGGGATGGGCTCCTTGGAGATATCGATACCGACCGAAAGGCAGGTTTCGTAAATGTGGGGAAAACGCTCGATAAGGAAATCCTTCGGCTTGTGCGAGATATTGAGCCACATGCAACGGCTGCCCGTGCGTTTGATCTCGCGGTCAATGGCGCGGGCGACGATGTCACGCGGGGCCAGCGATTCCCGTTCGTCGTATTTGGCCATGAACGGCTGGCCATCCGGACCGACGAGCACGCCGCCTTCTCCGCGGACGACTTCGGAAATCAGGAAGTTCGTGATCTGATGGTGGTAGAGGCAGGTCGGGTGGAACTGGATGAATTCCATGTTTGCGATGCGGGCCCCGGCGCGCCAGGCCATGGCCACCCCGTCGCCGGTCGCCGTGTCGGGGTTGGTCGTGTAGAGATAGACTTTTCCGCATCCGCCCGTGCAGAGGATCATGCGATCGCTGCGCAGGACACCGACATCGCCCGTGATCTCATTGAGCACATAACATCCGAGCACGCGATCGAGGACCCCGAGGCCAAGCTTGCCCGCCGTGATGAGATCAATGGCGCAGTGATTCTCCCTCATCACGATACCGGGGTGGGCGCGGACGCGGGCCAGCAGCTTGTCGGAGATTTCCTTGCCGGTCGTATCTCTGGAGTGTAATACACGTCGTTTGGTGTGTCCTCCCTCGCGCCCGAGATCGAGTTCTTCATGGCCGTTGATCTCACGGCGGTCGAACTCCACGCCGAGTTCCATCAGCTCGCGGATACGGGCCGGACCCTCCTCGACGATCGCACGCACGACGGCCTCGTCGCAAAGCCCGGCACCGGCACCGAGGGTATCCTGCACGTGCAGGTCGAAGCTGTCCTCCGTGCTGGTGACGCAGGCGATGCCGCCTTGGGCCCAAGCGGTGTTGCTATCCTCGCCGCGTTGTTTGGTGATGATACAAACACTGCCGAGTTCGGCGGCCTTGAGGGCTACGCTGAGCCCGGCGATGCCGCTGCCGACGATGACGAAGTCAAAGGTTTCCATGGAGAGGGTAAAACGGGATTACGCGGCCGGTGGCCCGCCGGGTGGAACCAAATCGATGTTGTCGATGAGCCGGACGTGACCGAAGAAGACGGCCGCGGCGAGAAAGGCCGGTCGATTGATGATTGGCAAAGGAATCAGGGTCTCCTCATCGACAATCTCGAGGTAGTCGATTCTGGCCATCGAGGAGGAGGCGATCGGTTCCCTTGCGAGGGCGAGCAGAGAGGCTGCATCGGTTTCTCCGCCGGCAAGCGCGTCGGCTGCAGCGAGCAGGCCTTTTCGGATGGCCGGGGCTTGTGCACGGGACACCGGGTCGAGGCGGCGGTTTCGTGAACTCATGGCCAGGCCATCGTCCTCCCGCACCGTATCAGCACCAAGGATCTCGACCGGAATATCCAGATCGCGGACCATCCGGCGGATGACCGCGAGTTGTTGTCGGTCCTTTTTTCCGAAGATGGCGATGTCCGGCTGGACGAGGTTGAATAGTTTGCTAACAACCGTGCAGACACCGGAAAAATGGCCGGGACGGCTGGCCCCGCAGAGCGGCAAAGAGACTTTTTCTTCGTTCACCCGGGTGGAGGCATCGGGTGCATACATGGCCGCGACCTCGGGCGAAAAGAGCAGGTCGGTTCCGTTGGCGGAGGCAATGCGCGCGTCCTCATCCGGTGTGCGTGGGTAAACGGCAAAGTCTTCCTTGGGGCCGAACTGGGTGGGATTCACAAAAAGCGTCGCGACCACTGTTCCTTTCTCCCCGGCTTGCCGACGGGCTTCCCGGATGAGGCTGGCATGGCCCTCGTGCAAGGCACCCATGGTCGGGACCAACACCACCGGGCCGGAGCTCCGGGAGGCGCGGAGGGCCTGCCGGATTTCGGGCACGGTGTGGGTGATTTGCATGGGCAAGGATAGGGCGATCCCTGTCGGGATCAACTGCCTTGCGGGTGGCACCACCCTACCCCAATGCTTTTTGCGTGGCGCCAGATTCAATGAATGGCGATCAGTTCCCAGTGCAAGACCGAGACGGTCTTGCTACGCCTTCGATGTACGCTCACAGGCCACTTCCACCTGAGTTTCCATGTCAATCGTAGCCAGAGCGTCCCGCTCTTGCCCCGAAGGGATAGGACACCCGAGAGGCCAAAAAATCACCGATGCTCCTTCTACATCAAAAGGCCAAAGCATCACCGCCCGCCCTCGGCCTTCACCTTGCGGGTTTCACCTCCGCTGGCCCGGGCGATGCTCCGGAGCATGCGCTCCTCCTCGCGTTTGTCGTCGGCATTCACGTAATAAATGGTGTGGATCTTGGGCACCCGACCCTTCGCCTCTTTCTGTTTCTCCACCATGTCGGTCAATTCCTTTTCTTCGATCACATCGAGACCACCGCCGGGAACCGATCGCGTGGCATTGCCATCGGTGAGCATGAAGGCGATTTCGGGATCGAGTTTGAACAACTCTTCGAGGGCATAATCGTGGCGGGTGCCGCCGGGCCGACCGCCTTGCGGTTTGGCACTATTCGCATCCACTTCGTCCTGAATGTGTTCTTTGGCCAGGCGTTTGTTCTCGTCGGTGGCGGGCACAAGTTCCTCTTTCCATGCCCGGGCGCTGCCCGACCATCGGATGATGCCGAAGCGGGCATTCACATCAAGTCCGTCCACCAGTGCCATGGCTTCGTCGCGGATGCGTTGGAATTTCTGCTCGCGTCCGGTGCGAACGAGTTTGTTCGTTCCGAAATCATAATCGCCGGTGCGGGAGAACATCGAGGTGGAGACATCGATCATAATCACGACACTCTGGCCTTTGTCGCGGATGCCGAAGAAACTCATACCCGAGCCGGTGCCGCCTCCGCCCGTGAGGCCGGTCGAATTCCCGAATCCAGCCGCGCCGGCCAAGCTGGCCGCGTTCAAGCCTTGCAAAGGATTCGTGTCCATGACCAAAGCCTGGTCGACGTCAACCGGGGGAAGCTCGGGCAGGGAAATGGCGGACGGTCGTGTGCTGACGAGCCGTTTTTTCATCACCGGCTTAGGTGCCATGGCCTGGTGTTTGGCCATGTTCAATCGATGCTCTGGCGGTTGGGGTGGGATCCGCACTTCGGGCTTCATCTCGAAGACCGCCGCCGGTTCCTGGAAATACTTCGCTACCACCCAGAGTCCGAAAAGCACCAGCGCGACGACGTGGGCGAACACACTGAAAATGATGATCCCACTAACAAGTGCACGTTTCTTTCCTGGGCGACGATCCTGTCCCGGTTGCGCGCTGACGATCGGCATGGCGGGCGCGCTCATGGTTCGCCCTCCCCGGATGTTTGATCGACAAACGTCACACCCGTCACACCGGCGGCGGCGCAGGCATCGAGCACGTCGACGAGTTTCTGGTGGGGCACGGAATCGTGGGGAGCCACGCTGACCAAGGCTTCGCCGCGGTTTGCATCGGCGGCCTCCTTGAATCGGCGCAGCATGTCGCGCAAAGCGGGTAAATCGAGGGGTTGTTCATTCACCACCACACCGCCGCTGGCGTTGATTTCGACGGTGATTTCCTCCGGGATATCGACCGGGGCGTCCTGGGTGAGCGCTCCCGGCAAGCCGATGCCAATGTCCGCCTCCTGCTTCACCGGTTTGGCCGAAACCATGAAGAAAACCAGGAGCAAAAAGACCATGTCGATCATCGGCCCCATCTGCATTTCGACGGAACCGGAACTTTGGGATCGACGGCGGCGGCGCATGGCGGGCGGGCGGAGAGATATCATCATGAAGCCGCCGCGCCCATGTGGCAAGCAAAAGAGTCGTGGCAATGGTGGCAGATTGCCGCTGCGCTCGGGCCTACGCGACGGCCTGTGGCATCTTTTCTGACAAAAAACCTCCGGAGCCTTCGTCATAGTCCCTGCGCATCTTTCCGGCGCGTCCCTCACCATGCCTACTTCCCTTTCCCGCCGTTCCCTGCTAGCCAAGGCTGCCACCCTTGCCGTCGCCCCGATGATTGTTCCCGGCCGCGTGCTCGGTCTTGATGGCGGGGTCGCGCCCAGCAACCGGATCGTGCTCGCCGGGGTCGGTATCGGCAATCGGGGGCAGCAGGTATTGAACGCCTTCCTGAAGCAGCCGGACGTCCAAGTCGTGGAAATCTGCGATGTGCAGGAAAAGCGGCGGAGCTACTCCCGGGGTTTGGTCAACGGCCACTACGGCAGCCGCGATTGCCGCATGGAAAGGGACATGCTGGCCACTTACTCCCGCGAGGGAATTGACGCCGTGCTCATCGCCACCGGTGACCGTTGGCACGCCTTGGCCAGCGCCCTCGCCGCCAAGGCCGGACTGGATGTCTATTGCGAAAAACCCTGCGGCATGCACATCCAGGAGCATCGCCAGCTGGCGGAGACCTTCGCCCGCCACAAACGCATCTTCCAAGCCGGCACCCAGCGCCGCAGCGTTCCCAATTTCCAGTATGCCGTGTCCCTGGCCCGCGACGGAAAGCTCGGAAAGCTGAAAAAAGTTCATGGGGCAGTCGTGCAGCCGGTTTCCTGGAACACACCGCTTCCCGCGCAAGAACTGCCTGACCCTGATGTGATCGATTGGGAACGCTGGGTCGGCCCCGCCCCGATGCACCCTTATAACGAGGAGTATCTGCGCCGCTGGAATGGGTTTGATGATTTCACCGCCGCGTGGAAATTGCCGGACTGGGCGGCCCACACCGCCGACTTGTGCCAATGGGCGGCGGGTGCCGACGGCAGCGGACCGGTTTCCTTCGAAGCCGAGGGACTGAACATCCGGGGAAAATACGAGAACGGTATCGAACTCGTGCTCCGGCTCGGTGGTTTCAGCAATGAGGGTGATTGGAACGGACTCGGGACCTGCCCGGTTCGCTTCGAGGGCGAGGACGGTTGGGTTGAAACCGCCGATTCCGGGAAAATCATCGCTTCCCGCCCCGAACTTCTGAAGGCAAACGAAGGAGCTGCCGTGGTCCGCGGCACCGATCCGGAACTCCACGTGCGCGACTTCCTCGACGCCGTGCGCAGCCGGGGCACCACGCGCTGCAATGCCACCAATACCCGCTTCAGCCACAACACCTCCTTCGCCGCCGCCGTCACATGGAAACTCCAGCGCGGTCTCCGCTTTGACCCCGCCGCCGAGTCCTTCCCCGATGATGCCGAAGCGAACAAGTTCCTCAGCCGCCCGCCGCGGGCGCCCTGGGCTTTCCCGGTGGATTGAGAAGCGCTCATTTTTCCCTTTTTCCGATCGGGGATCAGCGGCATGGTGGCTGCCATGCCAACGATTTCCGAAACCAGTATTTCGCGACTGCTCGGCGGGGCTCACGATGATCCGTTTTCCGTGCTCGGTCGCCACCGTGATCATGGGATTCCCGGTTTCCGGGTGCGTGTTTGCCGGCCTGATGTGGCGTCGGTGGAAGTGGTCTTGTTAGGAGCGGATGGAATCGAAATGGCACGCCACCCGGCGCATTCTCTTGGTGGGTCCGGTGTGTTCGAAGCGGCTTTCGAGTGGTATGCTGCGGTTGCCCCTGCTTACCGGTTGATTTTCCATTTTCCGGACGGGAACCGTCTCGAAACTGCGGACCCGTATTCGTTCCCGCCCATGCTCGGAGAACAGGATGTGTGGCTTTTCGCGCAGGGTAACCATTACGAACTGCATCGTGTGCTGGGCAGCCACACAGACGAAATCGCCGGTGTGACCGGCACAAGGTTCGCCGTCTGGGCTCCGAATGCCCGCCGGGTCTCGGTGGTCGGCGCTTTCAACGGCTGGGACGGGCGATGCCATCCCATGCGCAAACGCCTCGAATGC
This sequence comes from Verrucomicrobiales bacterium, assembly GCA_046075565.1. Classification (GTDB taxonomy): domain Bacteria; phylum Verrucomicrobiota; class Verrucomicrobiia; order Verrucomicrobiales; family SLCJ01; genus JBJTQJ01. The sequence continues at coordinate 68,036 of JBJTQJ010000025.1, forward strand.
GGCGTTTGGGAAATCTTCATCCCCGGTATTGGTTGCGAGGAACTCTACAAATTCGAGGTCATCCAGGCCGACGGCCGCCTCTGCCTGAAATCGGATCCCTTCGCGCGTTTCGGCCAGCATGGCCCCGAGACCGCGTCCATCGTCTGGGAAAGCGAATACACGTGGAATGATGAAGCCTGGATAAAACAACGCGCGTCCCACGATCCCTACCACAAACCGATGAGCATCTACGAATGTCATCTCGGATCGTGGGCGAGGATTCCTGAGGAAGGGAACCGCATGCTCACCTACCGCGAACTGGCGGAGCGCCTGCTTGATCACGTCGAGAAACTCGGTTTCACCCACATCGAACTGATGCCCATCACCGAGTATCCATTCGATGGCTCCTGGGGCTATCAGGTCACCGGATTTTTCGCGCCCACCTCGCGCCACGGCTCGCCGGACGACTTCAAGTATTTCGTCGATGAAGCGCACCGTCGCGGCATCGGCATCATCGTCGACTGGGTCCCTGCCCACTTCCCGAAGGATGACCACGGGCTCTCCCGCTTCGACGGCACGGCGCTCTACGAACACGCCGACCCTCGCCAAGGCGAGCACATGGACTGGGGCACCTCCATCTTCAACTTCGGGCGCAACGAGGTGAAGAATTTTCTCATCTCCTCAGCCCTGCTCTGGCTGCGCGAATATCATATCGATGGATTGCGCGTGGACGCCGTGGCTTCCATGCTTTACCTCGACTACTCCCGCGAGAGCGGCCAATGGGTGCCCAACCAACACGGCGGACGCGAGAACCTCGAGGCCATCGCGTTCCTGCGTCACCTCAACGCTATCGCCTATCAACTGAATCCCGGCATCATCATGATCGCCGAGGAGTCCACCGCCTGGGGGGGCGTGTCACGCCCGACCGACTCCGGTGGACTCGGATTCGGTTTCAAATGGAACATGGGGTGGATGAACGACACCCTGCGCTACATCGAACACGAGCCGATCCACCGCCAATACCACCACGGCGAGGCGACATTCTCGATGATCTACGCTTACGACGAAAATTTCATCCTCGTGCTCAGCCACGACGAGGTCGTGCACGGGAAAAAGTCGTTGTTGAGCAAAATGCCCGGCGACCGCTGGCAGCAATTCGCCAATCTGCGTATGCTCTACGCGTGGATGTGGGCCCATCCCGGGAAAAAGCTGCTTTTCCAAGGTAGCGAAATCGGCCAGTGGGACGAGTGGACCGAACAGCGCTCCGTCGATTGGCATCTGCAAATCGGCGCCGAACATTCGGGTGTGCGTGATTTGTTAGGCGACTTAAACCGGCTCTACCGGAGCTTGCCCGCACTGCATGCGCTCGACCACGAACCCGGCGGGTTCCGCTGGCTCGACCATGGTGACGCCGGGAGATCGATTTTCGCCTTCGAACGCTCGGCTCCCGGCGGCGGCAGCGTGATCGTGCTCGTGAATGCCACTCCGGTCCCGCGACCGGGCTACAGAGCCGGCGTGCCCAAGGCCGGGGCCTGGCGCGAAATCCTCAACACCGATACCGTGGCTTACGGAGGCAGTGGTCTCGTGAACGCTCGCCCAATCATGGCCGAGCCACAGCCTTGGCACGGTCATCCGCAGTCGTTGCCAGTGGATTTGCCGCCCCTTGGTGTCGTCTGGTTGCACCAGGGAAGACCCGTGGGCTGACGGCGTTTCAGATGATTTCCGCGCCCTCTCGCACCCAGGCCGCGTAGTTTCATCATGCGCTACCTCCGTCATCCTGCCGTCAAAGCCGCTTTGCTCATCTGGGCGCTCTTGTTGCCCTTGGCCTGGCTAGCGGATCGGCTGTCCTTTGAAGCCGTTCCCCCTCCGGTCGGCCCGTGGCTGTTGCTTGTTCTCATGGTCGGCCCGCTGATTTTCAGTGCCGCCTTCTCTCTCGCCGTATTGCGATTGCCCGCCGTGGCTCCAGCCCGCGATAGAACCTGGCGGAAGCGGTAAAATCAATTGCCCTTCATTTTGGCCCGCACTCTTTTCAGGTCGTAAAGGCGTTCTCCGCTCAAGGCTTCATCGACTTCAAGTTCGCGGATGGCATCTCCATAGAGCCCCATTTCTTCGTAAACAAGGCCCCGGGCATGGCTAAGGGCGAACCAGTGCACTTTCTGCGGCGGTGGTTGCACACGGTGGAGCGCCGCTTCAAGTTGGGTCAGCAATTGGATGGATTGGCGACCTTGTTCGGTCGCGGCTAGTGCCCGTGCGTAGCAGCCGTAGGAGCCGATAAGGGCGAGGGCGTGACGTCCGGTTGGTAACTCGCGTGCAGGAACCAACTCACCATTCATTTGCTGGAGAGTTTTGTCCACCTTCGGGAAAAGATCCCGTTGCCGCGCCAGGATCTTGTCCCACCGCCCGGCCCGCGCGTCTGTCGATTGCATGACCCACACCGAGCGCAGTTGTCCCGGATAGCGCGCGAGCACGTCGCCCATGAGCTTGTCCATGTCGTGCCAAAGCAACGAACGTTGAATGGATAGCCAGCAAAAGATCGCCACAATCGTTCCAACTGCTCCCACGCGGACGATGGTGGAAAGCCGCCGACCCGCCCATGCCAAGGCGATGGCAGCGGATAGGCAGAACCACGGCAGCCCCGGATAAATTCGGTATTCCGGCATATACTCGGCGATAATGTAGAAGACACGCATGGCCAGGGTCAGACCAAAGACGAGCAAACCGAGACCGAACTAACGGGTGGAGTTTCTCCAGCTCAACCACGAGGTTGCCAGCAAATAGAGCACAAGCCCTGCCGCCGCGAAGAGGGCGATCCGGTCGGGAACGGAAAACCACATCTTGCCGGCCGGCACCAAGGTTTCCGCCACATGATGATCCGCGCTGAGGGCAACGGGAACAACCGCCCGCCACGCGAATTCCCAGAAGGATCGGCAAACCGTCAAGCCGTGTCCGGCGAACGTTGGCTCGCTCCAGCGGCTCATCACGAACCCAACCCTCCACCACCAGCCCGAGACAAAAAGAATGCCCACCATCACCACGACACCCGACACGATCCACGGCCAACGACGTGTCCATGAACGCAGCACGGATCTTTCGACGGAGAGCAAAAGAATCGGCACGACCGCTATCATGGCATACACGATGCCAGGTCCTTTGGAAAAGGTCGCACCAAGAACACAAACGGGCAGCGCAACCCACGACCAACGGTTTCCGCCTGTGGCCGCCACCCGCGCTGCCCAGGCCGCGCCAAGGGAAAACAAAGTCACCCACGCGAGATCGTGGGCGCGTGCGTAATTCGGTATCTCGCTGCCCAGTGGATGTGCTGCAAAAAGCAAAGCCGCCACCAGTGCGATGCCCTGGTTCTCCGCCCCAAGCAGCGAGCGGGCGAGGGCCCATAAAATCAAGACATTCCCGGCGTGCAATAGCCAGTTGACAGCATGGAAGACCACTGGATTCGCCTCGCCGCCACAGCCGGTCTGCAGCCAATAACCGAAATGCGTCCAAGTGAGCACATCGCTGCCCCAGATCCTCCCCTCTCTCACCCAATCGTTGAAAAGAATACTCAACGGGTCATCCATATAGAACTGCGACCTCAGACACGCGCCATGGGCCAAAGCCGTCACCGCGAGAAGAAGCAAAGCCGGCCACAAACGCCCGCTCCACCAACTTGCGGTGGTGGGGGGGAGAAACCTTCTTGGATTTTACGCCAGCCATGGGAGTCTCTTATGTAGCAGGATTCCGGGCATCACGCATCGGGAAAATCAAGGCCCGTCCCAGAACGGGTGCAAGAGACGCGGGTTAGGGTCTTCTTGCGGCGGGAGCAGTTTCTTGCCACATCATGGAAGAAGTTGGGCCTCCAAACTTGCGCGACGGTTCGAAACACCCTAGGATACCGCTATGAATCCGGTGGAGAGTGCAGACCTAAAGCACCAGTGGACAGCCGTGCGTTGCCATAGCTTGGACGACATGCGGGATCAGAACATTCTTTTCTGGCAGGCGCAGGGACCATCCGCAATCCGGAGAGCTGCCTGGCAGATCGTGGTCGATTACTGGCAGGCCAATCACCTCAATCCAGATGAACTCCGATTTTCGCGATCTTTTACGGTTGCTGGGCGAGCATGAGGTGAGCTACCAGAACGCCTCCTCACCCCGCGAATCCCGCGAACAAGTGTTCGAGTTTTTTCGGGACGATGGCGGTGACGACAGCGACAGCGTCGTCGTAGTCGAGCGATAGCACCTTGCCCTCGGCATGGAGGCGGGCGAGCAGGTCGCCGCGGGAGGGCGGGATGCGGTAGTGTTTGCGGGCAACACGGTCGCGCAGGATGTCGTGGATTTCTCCTAACAAACGATCCATTCCGATACCCTCGCGAACGGAAACCGGGATGGCATCGGGGAAGATGGTGGCGAGGCGGCGGTTCTCTTCCTCACCGAGCAGGTCGATTTTGTTGAGCACGACGAGCATTCTTTTGTCGGCGGCCCCTAGTTCGCCGAGCACGGCGAGGGTAGTGCGGTAATGGATTTCCGCTTCGGGAGAGGAGGCATCCACAACGTGGATGAGGAAGTCGGCGAGAGTGGACTCCTCAAGCGTGGCCTTGAAGGCCTCGACAAGACGGTGGGGCAGGTTGCGCACGAAGCCCACGGTATCGGTGAGCAGGAGTTCCTGATTGTCGGGCAGGACAATGCGGCGGGTGGTGGTATCGAGGGTGGCGAAGAGTTTGTCTTCGGCCAGCACATCGGCACCAGTGAGTTTATTGAGCAGGGAGGACTTGCCCGCGTTGGTGTAACCGACAATGGCGGCCACGGGCAGGCCGTTGTCGATGCGTTCCTTGCGCTGGGTGGCACGGATACGGCGAACTTCCTCGAGTTCGTCTTTCACTTTGGCAATGCGGTCGCGAGCGAGGCGTTTGTCCACTTCGATTTGTTTCTCCCCTTCACCGCGGGCCGCTCCTCCTCCACCTTTGCCTCCGCCGGCTCCGCCGCCCTGACGGTCGAGGTGGGTCCACATGCGCGCCATCCGGGGCAGCGCGTATTGCATGCGGGCGAGATCGACCTGCAAGCGTGCCTCCCGGGTGCTGGCGCGGCGGGCGAAAATGTCGAGAATGACTTCCTCGCGATCGATGACCGTCAGGTCGCTGTCTTTTTCCCAAGCCCGCTGCTGGGCGGGAGTTAAATTGTTGTCGAAGATGATACAATCACATTCGAGCGAGCGGGCGTGTTCAATCATCTCGGCGGCCTTGCCCGTGCCCATGAGGTAACGCGCGTTGTGCTGCGGTGCCCGCACCAGCGTGGACTCAACGATGCCGATCCCGAGTGTCGTCACGAGCTCCTCGAGTTCGACGAGCAAAGCGCGTGCGGCTTCCTCGTCGCGACGGCTTTCGTGCACGCCGATCAGGAAGGCGCGTTCGACCTGTTCGGGCCGTTCGCGGATCTCAAACATCTGGAGGCTCATGGGAGTGGGTCAGGGAAGTTTCCACGGTCCGCGCAGACGGGCATATTCCGCGCGGGGTAGCAACAGATACATCGGCTTGGCCTGCGGGTCCAACCAGGCGATCATTTCGCGCAAACGCCACTCCGGCATGGTGGTGCAGCCGGTTGTCGCTTTGGCTCCGTTCGATCTCCAGACATGGAAAAAGATCGCACTGCCCCCGTTGAGCACGACATTCGGCGGGGCGTTGTGGTTGACGAAAAGTTTGAGGTTGTGCGCGGGGTCGTTGAGTTTCATCTGCTGCTTCTTTTCCCATGCGGTGCGGGGCTCGGCATGGGGCAGCTTGAGATGGCGGTTGTAGTGAGGAGAGGTCGGATCCTCGACCCAGAGGTCGCGGGGACCGATTTGTTCATAGACCATGCCGCGCTTGCGCGCGACCTGATCCGGACGGTACAGGCCATAGGCGTGGCCGAGCGTGAAGACCCCGGCGGGCGCGCGGCTGTCCCCTTCGACCTTGAGTTTCGCGTCCTTCGGCGCGGCGTGGAGTCCGCGGCCCCAGACGAGGCCGGAGCGCCCGAGGCGTCCATTCCAAGGGGTGCCAATCGCCTGCCAGCCTTTGCCTTTCCTTTCATATCGCTGGAGTGCAACATAGCTATCGTCCCAATTGCGGGCGATGCCCACGATGAGCTGTCGGGTCTCGGCGGGAACAGGAGACTCCGCACGAGCCATCAGGGATGGGAAAACGACAAGCAGCAGGAGCAGACGGAGGGGCATGCTGGAATGAAACGCATTTTGAGGAATCGTGCAAGACATCCCGGAAATTCCTTGATTGCCAGACGGGTGGATTTTTCTTAGATTAGGCCTTCATGAGGTCCCGCCTCCTCGCCATCGTGGTTTTCTCGATTGCCGTGCTCCCGGCGCGGGCGGTGATGTTTTTTTCGACTGGCGATCCGACGCACAACCTGAATACAGCTCCGACAGGCCCGCTGGCCGGCTCGGGTTGGCAATACCAGGGCTATTTCGGAAGTTTTCTCGGCACGGCCATCTCCCCGAAACATTTCATCACCGCCGCCCATGTCGGCACTTCCCCAACCTTCGTGTCGAAAAGCTTTTTCAATGGAGGCTCTGATGTGACGTATACCGTCGATACCACATTCAATGGCGGCATTGGATACAAGACACTTTCCGGCACGGATCTGAGGGTTTTCCAGATCACCGGAACCTTTCCGGCTTATGCGCCGCTCTATACAAAAACCGACGAGGTCGGTAAAGGACTGGTGGTAGTGGGAAGGGGCACACAACGCGGGGCCGAGGTGATCGTGAGCAGCGAATTGAAGGGCTGGAGGTGGGGAGCGGCCGACGGGCAGGCCCGCTGGGGCACGAATACGGTTTCAGCGGCCGTATCCAGCGGTGCCGGGGATTTGCTCCTCGCCGAATTCAATTCCGATGCCGGCGGGGACGAGGCCCATTTATCGGGAGGTGATTCCGGTGGCGCGGTTTTTATCAACGATGGTGGAATTTGGAAATTGGCGGGCATTAATTTTGCTGTCGAGGGGAGCTTCGACACGAACAATGTGGTCGATACGAATGAATTCGAGGCCGCGCTTTTTGATATGGGCGGGCTCTACATCGGGAGGGACACACCGTCCCCGGATTGGACGTTCATTCCGGATCTGGCCACCGACATTCCAAGCCAATTTGCGGCCAGCCGCATCAGCAGTTCCGTTGGCGCGATCCTCGCTATCCCGGAAGTCGGAGCGCTGATCCCCGAGCCGGAGAACGGTGCCCTCCTGCTAGTGGCTTCCTCGCTGCTGTTTCGGAGACGGCGTGGGCGCCCCTTATCGCCCATGTAGGACGACGACAAGGAGTCGCCGACGTTCACCTCAGGCTTTCAATGCGGCGAGCCATTTGTGGATGACTGGATTCAGATCGGGAGCTTCGTTGGCATCGCGGGTGAAATACTTCGTCTCGATGGATGCAATCTCGGCTTCGAGTTCGGCGGCGCGTGTAGCATCGAGTTTTGGCGCCAACGCCTGTTTTATCCGGCGCAGGAAAGCGACGGTGGCGAAAGGGGTGGCTTCCGATGGCGGGAAAATTTCACCCACGCTTTCGACAACGGGTTTTGGTTTCCGTTTCATCCAGATGACGATCCCCACGAGAAGAACCAGGAGAGGAACAAGCACAAACCAGAGCTTATTGCCTGCGCCAGTTCCCGGGAGGACCACCCCCTTGGCGGCATCGGCGGGCGTGAGTTCGATGAGGTCGGCACAAAAGCCCCAAAGCCAGACACGCACCGATCAGAGGTTGTTACCATGGCCCAGCCCTCTCGATGCGCTCAGCGGTCAGGCCCCTCGAATGTGGCAAAAAGCCGTTGCCGGTAGCGGCTCAAGGTGGTTTCCTGTGCCATGAAGACTGCCGGTTTGTTTCTGCCCCTGCTGGTCCTGTTCGCTGCTTGCGGACGCGAGACCAAAGAACCCGCCAGTCCGCCGCCAGCGGCGCAGTTGCAAATCCCCGCTGGGGCGGAAGCGGAAACCACCAAAGCCCGGGAAGCAGTCGCCTCCTACGCGGGCGAGTTGAAGGCAAAACTCATGGCCGCCCTGGGGGAAGGTGGCGCGGTCGGGGCCATCGAAGTCTGCTCCAAGATTGCACCCGAATTGGCCACTGCCCACGGGGAAAAATCCGGCCTCACCATCCGGCGGGTGACCACACGCAGTCGCAATCCCGACGCCGAGCCCGACGAGTGGGATCTGTAAACCATCGATGCCTTCGCCAACCGCCTGCGCATGGGAGCCTCCCCTCTCAATCTTGAACGCGCCGAAACCGCCACCATGGAGGGTCAGCCGGTGCTCCGTTATGCCAAGGCCATCCCCGTCGATGCCCTCTGCCTCACCTGCCACGGGAAAGAAATCGCCCCGCCCATCGCCCAAAAACTCCGCGATCTTTACCCGGACGACAAGGCCACCGACTATCAGGTCGGCGACCTGCGGGGCATCTTCTCCGTCGTCGTGCCCATGGCGCAGGGCTCGGCCAACTGAGGTGGAATTTCCCGGCGGCGGCACCCAGATTCCACCAAGATTGCCCTTTTCCCCGGGTCCGGCATCGGTCCTGCTTATCCAAACACTCCATCCCTTTCCCCAATGCCCGAAAATCAAACGGAAAAGCCACTGCTCAACGACGGATTCCAGCTCCTGGAATCGGAACTTTCTTTCGCCCTGGAAGTTTTCGCCGGGGTTCTGGAACGGCTCGGGCAGGCCGGGTTGGCGGGCAAATTGCCATGGACCGGCAAGGCTTTGCCGGTGGTTGAAGGCCCGGATCGCTCGCTCGGGCAGGCGTATTCCATCGCCTTCCAGCTCCTGAACATCGTCGAGGAACGCGTGGCCGCTCAAGTCCGCCGCTGGCGGGAAAAACAGCAAGGACCCCAGGCTGAGAAAGGGCTCTGGCCGGACAAACTGGCCCAGATGCAACGATTGGGTTTGGATGAAGCCGCCCTGCTCGAGGTGCTCTCCGAGATCCGCGTCGAGCCGGTGCTAACCGCCCATCCAACGGAGGCGAAACGCGGCACGGTGCGCGAACGCCACCGCGAAATCTACGATCTCATCCAAGCCCGCGAAAATCCCGCCTATACCGAACGCGAGCGGGAACGCGGACGTCGCTTTCTTGAAAACCAAATCGAGGCGCTCTGGCGCACGGGCGAAATCCATGTGACTCGCCCGACCATCGCGCAGGAACTCGACAATGCCCTCTTCTATCTGCGGGAGGTTTTCCCCGAAGCGGTTTCGCGTGCGCACACCCATCTGCGCGAAGCCTGGCAGGCGGCCGGTTTTGATGTGAGCAAATTGGATGCGCTTCCCCCGATGGTTCGATTCGGCACGTGGATCGGAGGCGATCGCGATGGCCATCCGGGTGTGACCGCCGATGTGACACGCGACGCGCTCGCGAGTTTGCGTTACAACTCGCTGCGATTGTTTGCCCGCCAGCTCGAGCGCCTTGCCCACCATTTGCCGCTGAGCCGGTATTTCCAAACCGTCCCGCCCGCGCTCGAGAACCTGCTCGGAAAATTGCACGAGGAACTGCGCGCTGCCGGCAACAGCGAGGCCGACACACTCGTTGAACAACACCGCGAAGAACCATGGCGCGCGGTCGCCCATCTCATGCGCCAGAAGATCCTGCTTTCCCGCGACCAGCCTTCAGCGCCGTCGATCTATAGAGCTCCCGAAGATCTCCTAACCGATCTGGAGATCCTGGCAAAATCCCTCGAAACGGCGGGCGCGACCACCGCAGTTGCGGAATTCATCGCGCCCTTGCGGCGTCAGCTCGCGACCTTTGGATTCCACTCGGCCATCCTCGATGTGCGTCAGAACTCCGCCTTCCACCAGAAGGCGCTCGGGCAGTTGCTCGCCAAGGCCGGTGTCCTCGGCGCGGAATCATTCGAAGCCTGGACGGAGGAGGACAAACGCGCCTTCCTCGAAAAGGAACTGCGCTCGCCGCGGCCATTTCTCGCTCCCGGCATGGCGGCGGGACCGGAAGCCGATGCGGTGCTGAATTGTTATCGGGTGCTGGCGAAGCACCGGGCACGTCATGGTGGCGCGGGACTGGGCGCGCTCATTGTCTCCATGACGCGCGGCGTATCCGATCTCCTCACGGTTTATGTGCTCGCTCGCGAAGCGGGGTTGATGGAGTTGGCGCACGGCGGCTTGCGGTGCCCGCTGCCCGTGGTGCCGCTCTTTGAAACCATGGACGATCTCGAGGCCGCGCCCGCCATCGTCGATCATTTCCTTGCCCATCCGGTCACTCGCCGCGGCTTGGGCGAGGATGCGGACTTCCAAATGATGCTGGGCTATTCCGACTCTAACAAAGACTGTGGTATTCTCTCCAGCCAGTGGGCATTGCACAAGGCGCAAAGAACTCTCGCGGAAACCTGCGCCCGCCATTGCATGCGGCCGGTCTTTTTCCACGGGCGCGGAGGCACCGTCGGGCGGGGCGCTGGACCGACCCATTGGTTCATGGAAGCGTTGCCCCATGGCGCGCTCGGCGGAGCGTTCCGCATGACCGAACAAGGGGAAACCATCGCGCAGAAATACGCACACCTCGGTGCCGCGACCTACCATACCGAATTGCTCGTGGCATCGGTGAGCGCCGCCACCGCCAAGCACCGGAAAGGCAAGGCACCCGGCGAAGCCGACCCGGCTCTTTTGGAGAAACTTGCGGGTTGGAGCCGAGCTGCTTATCGCGAATTCCTCCACGCGCCCGACTTCATGGCATTCTATCGCACGGCCACACCGATTGACGCGCTGGAAAATGCCCGCATCGGTTCACGGCCCGCCCGCCGCACCGGACGCGCCACCTTGGAAGATCTTCGCGCCATCCCGTGGGTATTCTCGTGGACGCAGTCGCGCTTCTATCTCCCGGGATGGTTCGGCGCCGGCTCCGCTTTCCAAAAATTGCGCGAGGAAGATCCGGACGCTTTTACCCGGTTGGGTGAACAAACACGCGGCGATGCCTTCCTGCGTTATGTCCTGACCAATATCGATGGATCTCTCGCCAGCACGAACGAGAAAATCATGACCGCCTACGCGGCCCTTGTGCCCGATGCGGAAATCCGGGAAAATTTCCTCGGCACGATCCTGCGGGAACTCACCGCCACTCGTCAGGCCTTACATGATCTTTTCCGGGGCAGCTTCCAGGATCGCCGTCCGCGGATGGCCCGCACCCTCGCCATCCGTGAGGAACCGCTGCGCGTGCTCCACATGCAACAAATCTCGTTGCTGCGCGAGTGGCGTGCCCGCCTTGCCGCCGGCGATGCCAGTGGTGCCGACAGCATGGTGCCGGATTTGCTCATCTCCGTGAATGCTATCTCTTCCGGCCTGCGCACCACGGGGTGAGCGCGTTACTTTTCATAAGCGTGGCCTTGGATTGCCACGAACAGGCGTTCGAATCAAGCAGAATCGGAAAATTCACGTCTTTCCCGTGGCGAAACCCAGCCTCAAGCAATCGCGTGATGTGCGTGACTCCGACTTCGCTGCCGCCTCACAGGAAGCCGACTACTGGTGGGTCGGGTTTTTTAATCGAGCGGATTGATCCAGCGCAGGCTTGGGAAGCGCAGGAAATCGGAATCGGTGCTGTGGAGTTCACCCTGGTGTTCGACGGCCAGCGCAGCGAGTTGAGCGTCTGTTGTCAAATTTCCCGCTGTGCCAAGCAGGATCAGATACTCAAGAAATAGTGATTCGAATTTGGCGCCGGGGTGGATGATGCGAACGGGTTCTTGGGCCAGCCAGGAGCGCACATGTGCGACCGCTTCCCCCACGTCTAGCGGATGGGAAAGCACTCTGGGATGGGTCATCAGCCGGAGGAACCCGCTCATGCACACCCAGGGCAATCCCACGGGGACTCTGCCGTTCAGCAATCCTTCCCACCACGCTTTGGCCTTTTCGTGCTGCGGGGCCCGTTTGTTGTGGGCATAAATGAGAAGGTTGATATCCGGAATGATCATGGCCGCGGGCCCTGTTTGGCTAGAAACTCTCCGGCCTCGATTTCATCCACCAGTTGATTCAGTTTTCCAGAATCGATGCCGGGGAGGAATGCGGACGAATGGGGTTTCACCCGGTAAGGTTTCGGGCGTTTCGCTGCTGCCAAGCCCAGCCCTCTGCGCAGAGCCTCGTTGACAATCACCTTCAAAGGGCGCTTGCCTAACGCCGCTTCCTGCTTGAGCCGGTCGGCTACCTCAGGATCTATCGTTAACGTTGTGCGCATGAGGCATCTTCGCATCAATCTTTTTGATGTCAAGACATCAAAAATCGGAGGGAACCTCGCGGGGAAGCGGCGCATTTCACCATCGGCCGCAGTTGCAATCCCCGGGTATTTCGGCAAGACTGGGTCCACGACGGTTCATGATTCCGCAGCATTATCCCATTGAAGACGGAAAACTTTATGGCGGGGAGTATCCCGCCGATAGGGATCCGAAAGTCGCAAGAGAACGCCTGTGGCCACTGGTCACTCTGGGCATCCGCACCTTCATTGACCTCACAAGCCCCGCTGACCGCATGGCTCCCTATGAAGCGATTCTCGGGGAATTGGAGAAAGAAGCCGGATGTCATCTCCGCCGGATATCCGTGCCGATTGTGGACATGGGGATCCCCGAGAACAGCACGACGACGAAAACGATTCTTCAACATGTGAACGATTGTAAAATCCACGCTCCGGCTGTCTATGTGCATTGTTGGGGCGGGATCGGTCGCACTGGCACGGTCGTCGGCTGTTGGCTCAGGGAATGTGGTTATGATCCGGAAGCCGCCTTGGCCCGTGTCCAGCACCTGTATGCCACGAACATGCCGAAAGTCCGCTTTCACCCGGAATCACCGCAGACGCCCGCGCAGAAGGATTACATCCGGAAGTGGTCGTAGCAGTCGCGGATTCGCGATCACCGCTATTTGATCAACACTTCGCGAGGTTTCGCGCCTTCGCCGGGACCGACGTAGCCGCGTTGTTCCAGCAGATCCATCATTCGGGCGGCCCGTGTGTAACCGAGACGCAAACGCCGCTGGAGCAACGAGGTGGATGCACGCTTTTCCTGGATGATGACTTCCACGCACTTCTGCAGCATTTCTTCATCCTCGTCGCTCACTTCCTCGCCATCATCGGAGTCACCGCCGGCGAGCACCTCTTCGATGCGGGTCTCGAATTTCTGTTCCCCTTGGCTGGAACAATGGTGGACCATACGATGCACTTCCTCGTCCGTTATGAAGGCGCCTTGGCAACGCAGGAGTTGCGCCGTGCCCGGCGGGAGATAGAGCATGTCGCCTTTGCCGACGAGTTTCTCCGCGCCATTCGCATCGAGGATGACCCGTGAATCGATACCCGAGGAAACTTGGAAGGCGATGCGGCTTGGGATGTTCGCTTTGATCACGCCGGTAATGACCGTTGAACGCGGCGTCTGGGTCGCGATGATCAAATGGATGCCGGCAGCACGGGCCTTCTGGGCGATTCGTGCGATCAACATTTCAACATCCGCCGAAGCCGTCTGCATGAGGTCAGCCAACTCGTCGATGATGACCACGATGTAGGGGATCCGCTCTGGAATCGCTTCCTCTTCCGGTTCCGGTTCTTCATCAAAGTCCGGGCCGAACAGTTCTCCATCCTCGAGGGCGCGGGCCACGGATTCAATGGCTTCCTCATCCACTTCTTTGGATTCTTCTTCCGGTTCCGGTTCGGGCTCGACCGCCTTTTTCTCTTCTTGCGGTCGGTTGTTGAAGGAATCGAAGTTTCGCACTTTGACTTTGGCGAAAATCCGGTAGCGCCGTTCCATCTCAATCACCACCCAGCGCAGCGATTGAATCACCTTCTTCGCATCCGTTACCACCGGAGCGACGAGGTGAGGAAGTGTGTTGTATTCCGCCATCTCCACGACCTTCGGGTCCACCATGATCAACCGCAGCTCATCCGGCGTGAATCGGAACAACATCGACGCGATGATCGAGTTGAGACAGACCGACTTACCCGAACCAGTGGAACCAGCCACGAGCAAGTGCGGCATGGCCGCGAGATCGCCCACGATGACATTCCCATACACATCCTTGCCGAGGGCGAGCGGGATCTTTTTCTTCGACGAGGTGAACGCCGGATCCTCAAGCAACTCGCGCAGGGGCACCAGCACCTTCTTCGAATTCGCAATCTCGATGCCGACGGTATCCTTACCGGGAATGGGCGCGATGATGTGGATGCGTTCAGCGCGGGTGGCCCGCGCGATATCGGCTTCAAGGGCGGCGATGCGGCTCACACGCAGGCCGGCCGTGGGATAAATTTCGTAGCGGGTGACGGTGGGGCCGCGGGTGATGTCGCCCGGTTTCACCATGATGCCGAACGTGGCCAATGTGTTGATGATGGTTTCCTGCGCGGCGATCAGCTCGTTTTTGTCGGCGGGCGTGTTGCCGGTCGGATCGCTCCAGTCGAGGATTTCCAATGTCGGCGTGGTGTAGCCGGGGAATTGCGCGCTCTCGAGTGGCTGCGGTTTCTTCTCCGGGAAGAGCACCGATCGTCCCGCCGGTTTTGTGGGTTGGCGGACGGACGAGTCAATGATCCGGCGCTCCGGCGCGAATTCGAGCGGTAATTCCGCCGGGACCGCTTCCGGCTCGGCCGGGGCGGGAATGACCACATCTTCCGGCAGGGGATCCTTCACCCGGCGCTGGCGTGTAGCTTTCGCAGGCGGGGGAGGCATCACGGGAGGAGCGACGGGCTGCGATGCCGTTTCTCGCTCGGCTTCCTCGCGGGCAAGTCGACGCTCTTCCAGCTTGTCAGCGAGCCCGCGTTTGCTCATTCTTGCGAATTGCCATGGGTGAATACCCGTGAAGAGCGGCAAAGCAACCAGATAAATCCCCACCAAAATCAGGATGGCACCGACCTGTCCGAGCAGGCTCTCGAGCACCATCCCGCCGATGGCTTTGCCGAAGAATCCCCCGGGCGAATCCCCGAGTTGGTTGTAAATCGTGCCGTCGCCGTGCAGGAAAAGCCGCTGCACATGCAGCAAAGCCGCCGAACTGAGCAGCAGCAATCCCCAGCCCAGGAGCATTTTGCCCTGTTCGCGGCTGAGGCCCATCAACCGACTCAAGCCCAGCCAGGCCATCCCAGCCGGCAAGAGATAAGCCGCCGCCCCGAATAGCAAATAGGCCCCAAGGGCCAGCACCGCCCCCACCGGACCGATGAAATTCCTCGCTGGATGGTGCGGCTCGGCCAGGCTATTAAAACGAGTCCATGCCGGGAGGTCGCCGGCATCGAAGGAAATCAGGGCCAGGAAGACCGCCAACGCGAAGATGCACAGCAGCACCGCGAAGATTGCACCTCGCTTCGGATGTTCGTCGGGACCATCCTCCTCCTCGAGTGGACGGGGATGGCGGAAGGTGTTCCTCGATGGTGCCATGGGGGCTGGAATAATAAAGCTCACCGAACCATCATGGTAGTAAAAATATCCCGCAAGGCAAAGCCGGGATTTTTCGAATTTTGAGAACTTTTACCAATCCGGAGAATTTTCGACCGCGTCTCTCACCTCTTCCCGCTGATCGGTCTTCTCGATTCGACAAGCAATCGTGAACGCCGGTCACGGCGGAGGGTGAACCGTTCGCGCAGGACACCGCGGGGTTTGTCTCCATGTTCGACCTCGATGGTGACCATCATGGGGAGGGCCTGGAAAGAAAGCACCCGGAAGAGAGGCGTGCGACGGGACCGGAGGAAGCAATGGAAAGGCACATCCTCATGGCGGGCATTCCAGAGGAAACCCGAAGGCGGAAAGTCGGATTCCTCGGAGAGGGCGGCGAAGGTTTCCCGCAGGATTTCCTCACCGTGTTCGCGCGCGAGTTTGGCGGCCTCGCGGCGGTTGAGGGCTTCTTCGATGGCGGCGGCGGGTCCGAGCCGGCGCGACTCGGCGATTTCGACGAGCAGGAACCGGGCGTGCGCGTCGATGGCGGCATGCAACTCTCGCCGGCTGATTTTTCCCAAATCATACATCCGGAAGAGTTGGGCGGGGGTCGGCGGGGAGCGGAGCATCACGGCGGCGACAACAATACGCGGTTCAGGCATCCATGGCGCTTTCGACGGCGCGAACAAACGCGGCCTGCGCGAGCACGCGGCGGTAGAGCGAAAACTCCGAGGGCGTCTCGAAGGTCAGCACTTGCCAGGCCCAATGGGTGTAAAGGGAAAAGGCCTCCGGCCATCCATCCATCCGGGGCAAGGCGGCGCGGCGAATCAATCCATCCTCGGCGGCCCGGCCTTCGATAACGTGGCGCGGATCATTCGGGATGTGCACGGTGGCGGCATCCATTGTCTCGCGTGCGAAGGCGCGGCGTCTGCGCCGGTAGAGTTCATAACAATAGTTGCCGCGCGCGTCGAAATCCTCGTGCAGACAAACGGCGGTGTGGAACCAGCCTTCCGGGGTGTAACGCTCAAGCACACGTTCCCAGCGACGCACCAACGCGGGCATGGGGCTGGTGAAGGTCCGGTTCAGATCGCGGCCCCGGCGATCCTCGCGGCGATTGTGGACGAGACCCCATGGATTGAGGCAGGGAAAAATGAGCAACGGACGCTTCTGGCAGGCGAGGCGCAGGCGCGCCCATTCGATCAGGCCCCACACCGATGCCGGTTCGTCGCCGTGAATGCCCGCGCTCAGGTAGAGGCCGGGCTGGTCTGGATCACCCTCCTTGGCCACCCAGATCACGGGAAAACCACCATCGGCGGCGAAGACTCCGATCTCAGCGCCCGCGTCGGAGGCCAGCACGCGCCATGCTTCAACCACGCCGCGATAGTCATGCGCGCGGTGGCGGGCGAGAAAATGATCTTCTTTGCGGGCGGGCATGCGATGGAAAAATCAGAGACGCGCGAGCAGCTTGCCGTGGATACCACCGAAGCCGCCATTGCTGAGGACAAGCAAGACATCCCCATCGCGGGCAGCGGGCGCGACGCGCTCGACGATGGCATCAGCTCCACCCTCCAGCCAAGCCGGAATGCCGCGTATGGAAATCGATTCCACAAGGGCTCCGGGATCGAGGCGTTCGTCCTCCGGCACCTTGCCCGGATCCTCGACACGCGATATCACGGCGAGGTCTGCTCCTGCCACGGCATCGGCCAATTCGTTTTGGAAGACCTTGCGGCGGGTCGTGTTCGAACGCGGCTCGAAGATGGCCCACAACCGAGAACCAGGAAAACGCTGCCGCATGCTCGCGATGGACAGACGAATGGCGGTCGGATGATGGGCGAAATCATCGATCACCGAGACGCCATTTTTCACGCCGCGCAATTCCTGGCGTCGACCGACGCCATTGAATCCATCAAGAGCTTCTTGGATCTGCACATCGGTCAATCCCGCGTGCCTCGCGGCGGCGGCGGCCATGGCGGCATTCCGGATGTTGAATTCGCCATCCATGGGCACGGTGAAGACGGCTTCCCCGAGTCGGAAAGTTCCGCGTCCGGGCGCTGCTTCGTTCATGATGATGCGGTCGGTATTGTTTTCCCCGAAGCCGACCGATCGCACGGGAGCCGGGGACTGGGCCGTGACTTCGAGGCAGTTGGCGTCGTCGCCATTGATGATGACCAGTCCCCCGCGCGGAACAACGCGCAGCAGACGCGAGAAGGTCAGTTTGACATCATCGATGGATTTATAAATATCGACGTGATCGAACTCGATGTTGTTCATCACGACCACTTCCGGCAGGTAGTGGAGGAACTTCGAGCGTTTGTCGAAGAACGCGGTGTCGTATTCATCGCCCTCGAGCACTGTCCATGGTGAGTCGGTGAAACGCGCGCCCATGCCGAAGTTGCGCGGCATGCCACCGATGAGGAAACCCGGCTCACGCCCGGCATGCTCGAACATCCACGCCAGCATGCTCGTGGTCGTTGTCTTTCCGTGTGTGCCGCAGACCACGTAGTTGTGTTTGCCAATCAGGAAAAACCTCCGCAGCGCCTCCGGTAGCGATAGGTAGTCCATTTTCCGATCCAGCATGGCCTCGACTTCCGGATTGCCGCGGCTGAGCGCGTTGCCAACCACCACCAGAGTGCCTTCGGGCGGAAGATTGGCCGGGTCATAGCCATCAAACAACCGGATGCCCGTGGTGCGCAGGAAATCCGACATGGGGGGATAACATTGGGCGTCGGACCCCGTGACTTGCCAGCCCCGGCGGGCCATGGCCGCCGCCACGGCCCCCATGGCCGTGCCGCAGACCCCGATAAAATGAATGGCGTTCGCGCCGTTTTGCATGCCCGGTATTCAAACCCCGGCAAGGCCCACCGGCAAGGGGAAAGGCGGGGCTTGCCTAGGGTCACCACAAATAAACCGCATTTCCGGGCAGCCTGCCACTCGGCCCAGAAAGCAGATATTGATCCCAGGCGATTGCCAGCCATGCTTCGGCCATGGCCATCCACATCATCGTGCCACCCGAAAGCCGCGAACGCGCGGAGGAGCTGCGCGGCCGATTGCTGGCCGGTAGCACCATACCCGGCGCCCGGCTATCGGAGAAGCTAGGCACCGGGCCACCACCGGGCGACACCCCCGATTTCCTGCTCCGGCTGATCGCAACAAAAATGCCGAGGATCTTCGCGGAAAGTGAAATCAGCGGTGATGGCAGCGACTGGACACAGGAAGAGCTTCGTTTGTTAGGCGATGTTTCGGTGGCCGTAGATACGACCATCTTCGATGATGGCCGCCACCACTCGCCCCGTGTACATGAGAGGCGGTTCGGGGGCATGCTGGTTTTCACGCCGGGAGCGCTGTTGCGTGGCAATGGCATTTCACCACCTTGCGATCTCGCTGAAGTAACCGACTCCGCCGGGAACTTGGACGAGGATGCATTCACCGGCCTTTACCTCCGCCGCCTCAGCCCGGTTTTCGATTTCATTCATCATCGTGCTCTCGCTTTTGGCCAACGCGCTCTCGTTACCATGCCGGGACTTGGCTGCGGGCAATTTGCCGGGCGATTTGCCGGGAGGCTCGGGGCCATGCTTGGTCGCGCCCTTCACCACATCCTTTTGGTGAATGCAGCTAAATGGCCTGGCCTCGGCGCTGTTTATTACGATCCCTATTCCGAGGGGAAGAACGAACGTCATCGTATCGGAGAGACGGACTTTCTCATCCGCCCCTTGTGCCATGGAAACGAAGACAAGCCGCAGCTTTGTCCGCCGGAAAGTTATGCAGAAGCCGGAGATGATTTTTCCGGATTTCTTTTCCACGGCATCGTGGCATGGGACCATGTCTCCTGGCCCGGCAATGACTTCTGGGGAGGCGCTCGCGCGACGGATGACGGAGTCAAAGCCGCCGCGACCGATGTAATGAAATCCCTCACCGGAGTCGAAGGTTCCTACGATCCCGCGACCCATACCTACAAGCCACCGGGTCCTTGGCGAACCTGGGAAGAAGTCGCCAGTGCACACCACCCGGAATGGTGGCGAACGAATCTAAACCCCTAAATCACCGGCCTGACAGCCCGCTCGAGAGGATCCCCATTACTCGAAGCGGCAAATGGCCTCAATTCCGGCGGCCGAGCCGTCGCGTAACCAGCCATCGAGTTGCGATTGATCCTTGAGTTGCTGGCCACGCGGGCGGGGCACGGCGAGGAAGCGGACTGCGGCATCGGGCAAAGTGGTCATGTCGCCCCAAAGCTTCTCGAACTGCGCCACCGGCAGGATGTCTTCTTGTCCATTGCCCCAGCGTTTCTTCACATCCTTAAGGGTCACATAAGTCGGCATACGTGCGGCCAGGGCCCGCACCCCGGCGGTCACGGCGTCGGCATCACCGAGCGACGCTCGATCGAGTTCGAAGAGGGCGAGCATCCGGTCGATGTGGATCCAGTTGGTGGCAGAGTTATAAAAGGTGAGTTTGAATTCGTCGTCGTCGCGCGCCATGGCGAGTCCTTCGACCAAACGCAATTGCCCGTTGATGCGGGCGAGACCGCCGCCCCGGTCTTCGATGCGTCGGCGGATCACTTCGACACTCAAGGCCGCGCCTTCGAGAATGTGGCGGCCGAAGACTGTCGGATCGAGGTTCGCGCCGAGCGTGTCGATGTTGTGCAATAACAAATGCTCGAGGCGCGGGTTTTCCTTCACCATCGCGGCGAGTGTGCCATTGAGCAGAAGATTGGCGATCTCATACCAATGCCCGACTGGGTGCAGGCATTGCAAGGGCACATTGTCGGTGTAATCGCTGGCTTCACCATTTTGAATCGCCCAGTCGATAAGCGCCTTTTGCAAGCTGCGCCGGTTTTTCTCCTTCTGCGGATCGAGCTGTTGGTGCGCGACTTCTTCAAAAGCAAAGCGCAGGTCACGCGCCGTCGGAACCATACGCAAGCCGATGGATCGCCCCGGCGAAAGGATAACCTGACCGCCGTAGCCGAACTGCTCGTGTGTATCAAGGAACTCGCGGGTCGGCCCCTGCGTGAGGAAACTCGTGGTGAACACATGCGCCGGCAGACAGCCGTATTCCATGCCGATAGCCCGGCTCTTTGCCAAATGGGTCTCGAGGAAACTGCGGTGGCGGCCGGACAACTTCGCGAATGGATGCAAGGCCTTGACCGTGCCCGCGCCCTGGGTCCAGCGGCTCCCGGCTCCGGCGGCGAGTGTCACGACGGCAATCCGGCCTTCCGACAAGGCTTGCTCGCCGATGCGTTTGGCTTCCTCATCGGCATGGTAAAGTGAAACCACATCTCCCTCGCGCGCATCTTCCACGGTCGTGGTGACCGGCAATCGATTCTGGGCCAAGCCGATGCGCCCGGACCGCAGATCCTCGCGGATGCGTTCGTGCTGCACGGCATCAAATCCCTGTGCGGCCAACAACTCGGCGAGGTTGCCCTGTGGTTCGCCGCCTTTGCGTTCGGCGGGCGGGAAAATCCGGTGGATCAACGGGCCAACCAACGGGCGTTCACCCGCCATGAGGCTGCGTTCGGCGAAAGCATCCATCTCCTGGCGCGTTGTCGCCTTGAGCGTGCGCGGATCCTGGCGAAGCCAACGCGGCACCATCATCAGATAATACTCCGAAGACAACATGGCTTCACTGCCAGTTAGGAGAACGGAGGTCGATCCATTCTCATTGATGGTGAAATCATAGACCACAGGATCCATGGCGAAAGGCAATGCATTCTCCAGTTCACCTTTGCTGCGCCGCATGATTTCCAGAATGGCGGCGCGGGCCGATGCCTTTTGCGCGGGATCAACCCAGAAGCCCATGCCGCCGCCGGACATGCCCCCGAGCATGACGAAACCACGGAAGGCGTCGCCGAGCGCTTCCTTCGCGCGTGCGATGAGCCATTCGGTGTAAGCGTTGCTCGCCCACGGGATGATGGCTTGCAGCGGACCGAAGAAATTGCGGGTGGTGAGTTCGGCCACACGATCCACTTCACCTGCTTGCAAGGCATTGACGATCCCATGCAGGATTTGCTGCGCTTCCAATCGTGCCTCCCACTCCTTTTCCAGTTTGAGCAGGTATTTCTCCGTCACCATCTCGAGAATGGGGCCGACATTCTGCGACATCCCGCCGTGCACGAGGATCAAGCTGTCCTGCAATTGCTGGCGCGTTTCCGGAGAAATGCGATCCTGCCCAAACAAAGTATGGCGTGGCAACAAACGGCCGCGGCTGATACCGCATTCGGTATCACCATCAACCGCCGCCTCGCCTTGGATCAACTTGATGCCCGGCCAGACCCCGCCGGAGTCCTGCCATCCGCCGCCAGAACCACCCAGCCATTCGCCAAGAATGGCGCGGCTCGCGATGGTGCGGCGTTCATCTTCGCTCAGTCCGCCGGTCAGGCTTTCCGTCTGCCCGCTTGCCCGCATACAGAGCGCGATGAGGCATCCTAACAAATTGGTCGACACCGCCAGGCGCGAACCCTTCGGGATATCGCGCACCTGGGAAACAATTTCCAGGCCCTTGCCGGGTCCGCAGAGCGCGGCCAGCACATCCGACAAGGCATGACCAGAGCCCTCCATGGCTGATGGGATGATGCCGGAGGCAATGACGGCCGCCTTGAGCAGCCCGAGGTAATCCTTGGCAAAGTCGAACAAATCATCCAGCGAATCGACATCGGCAATGGCCCCGAGATCGACGCTGGCCAACCGCAGCACTGGCTCATCGATCACGCGCAGGTAAGCACCGACCGGCGGCAAGGTCGAGGTATCGCGACCGTGCACACCGAGATCGACGGAGATATTGAGCACCTTGGCTCCCTCCGGATAATCCATGCCAAGGAAAAAGATATCCGACCAAGCGGCATGACTCAGGTCCATACGCACCGAGGTTTGCTCGCGCAGCACCGGATACACGCCGTGTGCGCCGCCGCTTTGCAAAAGCTCCGGGCGCAGGCGCAAGGGATAGTCGGAAGGATGCCCGGTGCGGAACATCCATTGGTTTCCCTTCACCTTGCGCACGGTTTTCTGCACCTGCTGGGCGAGAGTCTTGAATGCCAATCCATGATAGGCGGAGGCCAGCGCGCTGCTGAGCGGGTCACTCGCTCCTTGGATGCGCTGGTGCTCCAGATAAACAGAAATGGCTTCCTCGAACCGCCGCGAGAGGCAAAGCTCGTGGCCTTCGTAAGGAATGGTCCCGGTGGTGTCGGCCGGATAATGAGGAGGCAAAAAATATCGATGGATCGCTTCGAGGAAAAAGATGGCGCGGACGCGATGATAGAAGTTTCCCGCTTCGAGGCGGAAAGACTCGAAGGCGTCGGCCATCGCCTCCAAACCGGATCGATCCGACGATCGACAGAGGGCTTCGAATGATATCCCGTCGGCGGCGTTTCCTTCCACCAGGGATTGCAGGCGTGGGTCCAACATGATTCCGGAGTGGGTTAGCGGCGGGCGGCGTCGAGGGAAAGTTCTTCGGCGAGTATGGCGAGCAACTCGGCCCGCGCAGGGCCGGCCAAGCCCAGCGCCAATTGGGCGCGCAAGACCCCGAAGCGTGCCTCCAGGTCAGCCCGTCTTCCGCGCAATTCCGCCGCCAGGTATTTTTCCCGCGAGGCAAGGCGTGCGAGCGCCGGGGTGAGTCCGGCTTTTCCATCTTTGGCTCGCGCCGCTTCTTCTTCTAACAAGGTGAAGATGCTCGGTCCGAGCACGTGCATGCCGAAAAAGCAGAGGTAAAATCCGCTCCGCAATCCCGGGACGACACATGATTGTTCGGCCAGCGTCGGGGTCGGCTTCTCATAGACATTCTCCACCGTGTAGAGGCCGGACCGACCGGGGCACAGCAATCCCGCCACCGTGCCATAGTAGCGCAACTGGCTCTCGTGCGTGGCTTGCACCGCCGAGACCGAACAATCCTGCTCGGCAGCGATCTCCAGCAACTGCCGGGTGCAACTCGCCTCGACTTCGCTCACATAAAGATGGTCGCTCACTTGCAGCAGGAAAGGTTTGCCGGCGGTGAAATCCTTGCCGCAAAGCACCGCCTGGCCATAGCCGGAAGGTTTCGCCTGCTCGATGAGGGTGACTTTTCCCCCGAATCCGGAGAGAAGCTGCTCGTAGGCGGCCCGCTCCGATGGCTTCACCACCACCCCGGCTTTTTCAATCCCGGCCGAGAACAGTTCCTCCAACTGGATGACCATGGCCGCCTTCCAATCGCCCTGGCGATCATTCAGGTTCTGCATGGGCAGGCGGCGGGAATCCGGACCGGCGGCGGTGATAAGGGCATGTTTAGCTTTCATGATAGGCGCTGAGGGCAGTGGCCCGCCACTATCCGAAATATTGCCTCAGGAAACAAGTGATTTTAGCGCCATTCCGTTCGCCCGGAGGCGGGGGAAACGCCCTCACATCTTGGCTGCCACCGCCCGGCCAATCTCCATCAGTCGCGCCTTTTCTTCGTCCGAGAAATCATGGGGCACCATCAGGCCCACGCCAAGCGTGCCCCGTAAGCTGCCGGTGTGCAGACAAGGCACGGCCAGCGAGCCTTGCACGTTGGTCGCCCGCGCTCCGGGCTTCGCCACCCCTCCGAGGTCCGCCTGCAAATTGCACAATTCCACCGGCTCCCGGCGTTCGGCTGCCGCGCCCGCGATGCCCTTGCCTATCGGGATTTTTTCAATGACCGGCATCAATTGCGGCGGAATACCGCGCTGCGCGACCAGTGCCAGCAAATTCGTCTCCTCATCGAGCCGATGCAGCGTCCCGGTTGTCCCATTGAAGGAGGCGATGGTGGCATCAAGCACTTCCTGCCAATCGATGATGGGTGAGGATAAGAAATCGTTAATCTTGGAATCCATGGTGATTGTGTCGGCAATGTATGTTCTCACCTTTCCTCCATCTCGCGCAGTTTGTCGCCGATTTCGCGCAGATAGCCGTAGGAATAGATGCCGGTCCGGTGGCCGTCGGAAAAAGCGATGGCAAGAGCATATCCACCAACCGTCTGCCAGGAAATGACGCGCACTCCGGAGTGGTCGCGCTTTTCCTCGCCCCCGTATTGTTTTCCTAACAAATCACGTTCACCCATGGTTTCCGCGCTAGGCGACCACGCCCGCAGGCGGTCCATGGGATAAATGTCTTCCCTTCCATCGGACCAGCGGATGGCGAGAAAGTCGCCGATGGCCTGCACGTCGTCGGGGAGAGGAACTGACATGGCGGGCTCACGCGTGGTTTTGCAGCAGACGCGCGGCTAACGGCGCGTGGTAAGTGAGGATCATGTCGGCCCCGGCACGTTTGATGCCCACCAATGATTCGAGCACGACCTTGTCGCGGTCGAGCCAACCGGCGGCGGCGGCCGCTTCGATCATTAGGTATTCACCGCTCACCTGGTAGGCGGCGAGTGGCAGGGTGGTGGACTCGCGCAAGCGGGCCAGCACGTCGAGATACGGCCCGGCAGGTTTGACCATGAGAATATCAGCACCCTCTTGCTCGTCGAGCATCGCCTCGCGTATGGCCTCGCGGGTGTTGGTCGGGTCCATCTGATACGTCATCTTGTCGCCTTCCTTGGGAGCGGAGTCGAGAGCCCCGCGGAATGGACCGTAGTAAGCGGACGCATATTTCGCGGTGTAGGCGAGGATGTTGATTGAGTCGAACCCGGCATCGTCGAGGCTGAAGCGCAGGGCCCCGACCCGACCGTCCATCATATCGCTGGGGGAAATGATATCGGCTCCCGCGCGGGCATGGCAAAGGGCCTGCTGGCAAAGCGCATCAACCGTCGCGTCATTCACGATTTCCAGCGAACCATCGGCGGCTCGTTTGACCAATCCATCATGGCCGTCGGAGTTGTAGGGATCGAGCGCGACATCGGTGATGATACACAATCCCGGATGCGCCGACTTCAAGGCGCGGATGGCCCGCGGGATGAGACCATCGTCATTCCAAGCTTCTTCGGCACCCGGTGTTTTCAGTTCCGCCGCGATGGCCGGAAAAAGCACCACCGCGGGGATGCCAAGCGCGTGGGCCCGTCCGGCCTCGGCAACGAGACCCTCCAGCGACCAACGGGTGCAACCCGGCATCGAAGCGATGGGCTGGTCGTCGTTTCCCGCATGCAGGAAAAGCGGGTAAATGAGGTCGCCGGGCGCGAGTCGTGTTTCCCGCACGAGCGAGCGGATCGCGGGAGTCCGCCGGTTGCGGCGCGGACGGATGGGGAGGTCGAGCATCGCGATGACGAGGTGCCCGTTTGTCCTCAGGCGCGCACCGGGCTTGCCGACGGTGTCGACTGCCGGGCGGGCGCGAGGGCCACGAGGAAGAGGGCGGCGAAACCGAGGTTACCAGCCAGCGACTTGAGCAGGAAGGCCCAACTCGGGAGGAACCCGGGCAGCCCGGTGGTGTGCGCTTGCACGAGACCGGTCACGGTCTTCGGATAAAGCGGATTCACGGCCCAAGAAACCGAGTTGGCCAGCAGGTGGAAAGCAACCACGGCCAAGACCGTCGAACCGAGATAGGGAAGGGCCAGTGAAGCGCGGCGGGCCAGCGGGCGACCGGCCAAAAATAGCACGGAGTAGAACCCGATGGTCAGCAGCATGTAGGGGTGGAAAGCCGAGGTCTTGTAAACCACGACATTCAGAATGAGATCCGAAATCAGGAACGCGGCGGCAGGGACCCAGGCCAGGCGGGCGTTCGGGGCGAGCACGGCAGCTCCCAGCACGAGGGCGGCGAAAGGAGCGAAGCCGGACAATGGGGCGGCAAGGTCGGCGGAGGCAAATCCTGTCCCCACACGGTAAACCACAACAGCAACTAGGAGAAAGAGAGCAGTCAGTCGCGAATTCATAGCCCCACAAAGTGAACGACACCGTGCCCCTGCGCAAGGGCGGAATGGGAAAATTTGAGGAGAAAGGGAAGAACCGATATCGGTTTTTCGCTTTCCATCATCCCAGCGATCCGGAAGCCCTCCCGCCTTGATTTGCCCGATAAACGCAACTCCACGGGGTTTCGGCAATTCCCCTTGGCAATCGGGGCCAATCCGTGGCAGTCTCGTGCTCATGGCGAACGAGATACCTTGGGAGCGATTGGTGGCTTTGGCGTGGGAGACCCGCGAGCGGGCCTATGCGCCGTATTCCAAATTCCATGTCGGAGCCGCATTGCTGGCTGCAGATGGCCGCGTTTTCACTGGATGTAATGTCGAAAACCTGAGTTACGGGTTGACGATCTGCGCGGAGAGAGTGGCCATCGGGAGTGCAATCGCGGCAGGAGCGCGAGAATTCCTCGCCCTGGCCGTGGTGGCGGATACCAATGAGCCGATTTCGCCCTGCGGGGCCTGCCGTCAGGTCATGGCGGAGTTCGGCGATTTCCCGGTGCGAGCATCCAACCGCGCGGGGTTGATGTTCGAGCAGATGGTTTCAGCCTGGCTGCCACGTGGTCACACGGGGATTCTTGACCGCGCCTGAGCAAAAAAAATTCCGGAGTGCCCGCAAGGTCACTCCGGAACAAAGCGCACGGAATTGAACCGGTTGGCTCCCCAACAGAGTCTTGACCCGGACCGGTTTGAATTGTTTCCGGGGTCGGAGTTTGTTGACCGCAGAAGTTGGGTGAGGAGTTGGTCGTTCATGAATTTGGTTCTGATTGGTTTTGTTTTTGTGGGACGGTCGGGCAGCACGGAATGTTCTTGCACAGATCCCGAGGGTCTTTTGGCGGGTTTTCTCCAGCGAAAGCATTAAAGTATCTTGGATTCCCCTTGTCGGCGGCGGTGCCAAAGTCTAGGCTCGGCGCGTTGGCGGACTTGCCGACGAGAATCCATTTTACCGGGGCCTGTGGGCGGACGGTCGGGTCGTTGGCCGTTGATTTGAAGCGTCGCGGCCTGGATATCACCGCCAGCGATGGGGTGTTCCACTCTCCCATGGATCGGGTCTTGGCCGACGCTGGACTGAAAATCCGGGCAAAGTTTTCCGCCCGGAATGTGGCGGCTGGCACCGAGATGGTCGTGGCCGGGGGGATGGTCGGGCCGGACAACCCCGAATGGCGGGCGGCGAGACGGCGGGGTATCCCGGTTCTGCCGATGGCGGAATTTCTCGGGAAACATTTTCCCGCCGGGCAGAAGCGCCTGGTCGTGGCGGGCACCAAGGGCAAGACGACCACCACCGCCATGCTCGCGTGGATCCTGCGGCACGCGGGCAAAGACCCGGATTGGTTGCTCGGCGGACTGTGTCCTCATTTCGAAATGCCGGTGCGATTCCGGGGCTCCCGCCGCATGGTGCTGGAGGGCGACGAGTATCCAACCGGGGTGACCGATCCCCGCCCGAAATTCCGCCACTACCGTCCGCATGTCCTCGTGGTCACGAACCTCCATTTCGACCATGCCGAGGTCTTCTCCTCGCTGGATGAAATCCGGCGTCATTTTGTGGATGCGGCACGGGAATTGCCCGCGAGTGGCTTGCTGTTGTTAGGGCCGGATGTCGAAGGATGGAAAGAGATCGCGTCCGCATCCCGCGCTCCGGTTGTCCGCGTGGGATGGGGGAAAAGGTTTGATGCCATGCTTTCAGGATTCCGCGTCCACGGCAAGGAAATGGTCTTCGGGGTTGGCGGGAAGGTTTTCAGCGTGCCCGGGGCAGGGCGGATGCTGGCGGTGGATGCGGCATTGGCCGCGCTTGCCGCCGCCCATATTGGAATCTCTTTGGAAAAATCGATGCAGGCGATGGCGGAGTTTCAGGGGGTGGAGCAACGGCTTCAACCGCTGCATGATTCGGAAAGGCTGGCGGTTTTAGTGGATAAAGCGTATCACCCCGCCGCCATACGGGAGAACATAGCGGCCTTGTGCTTGCGTTATCCCGGGCGCCGCCTCGCCATGCTGCTGCAACCCCGCTTTACCGAAGGGCGCGGTAGATATCAGGAACGGGAATTGCCGGAAATTCTAACAGAATTAGATCGACTCGTCTTGCTGGCGTCGAGTGATCCGAAGCTATTTCCGGGAGGAAAATTCCCGAGCTACCGATTGGCCGCATCGCTCCGCGGGCAGGGACTTGATGTCAGCCTGCTGCGAAAGACCGTGGAACTGGCGACGAAACTGCCGCCACACGTGCGGCCAGGCGATGTCTGGTATCTTTGCCTGCCGGCGGGCTGTGAAATTCTAACCGATCCACTGCTCACAAAGCTCCGGAAGAAACTCGACCCATGAAAATTCTCATGACCAATCATCGCCTGCTAAGCGCGGGCGGCACCGAATGGTTCATCGTCGAAACGGCGCGCGCGTTGCAGTCGCGTGGACATGAGGTGGCGGTCTTCACGCCGGTTGGCGGCGAGATGGCGGAGCGATTGCTGGCGGCGGCGATTCCCGCGGTCGCCTTGCCGCGTGATTGTCCTTTCGTTCCCGAGATCATCCATGGCCAGCACCATCTCGAGACCATGGCGGCGTTGGCAGCCTGGCCGGGCGTTCCCGCCATCTATTTCATCCATGGAGCCACGCCTTGGGAGGAACATCCGCCCGCCCATCCGCGCATCTCGCGGTATCTCGCGCCCGCCCCGCGTTTCTCAAACTGGATCTCCCGCGAATGTGGCGTGCCCGAAACCATGGTCGAGGCGGTACGCAATTTTTTCGATCCCGACCGGTTTCCCGTGGTCCGTGCGCAGCCGCTGGCGGGCAAACGCGCCTTGGTTTTCCACAACACGATGGAGTCGGAAGGCGAAGCCGTGGCCGCGCTGCAAGCGGGTTGCGCTTCCGCCGGATACTCCCTCGACCGCGCGGGCGTGGCCTTCGGAAATATCCTTGCCGAACCCGGTCGTGTGCTGCCGGAATACGATGTGGTATTCGCGGCTGGACGTTCGGCCATTGAAGCGATGGCCTGCGGGTGCGGAGTGATCCCCGTGATGGCTCGTCAATCGGCGGAAAGGATCCATCCCGGGAATTATGCGGAGATGGTAGATAGAAACTTCACCGCCGAGATCAATGCTCCTCCCATGGATGCCGCGAATATCGCCGGTCATCTGCGGGCCTTTCGTGCCGAAGAAATCGCCGAGATCTCCCGCCGCATAAGGGCGGAAGCGACGCTCGATGCGACGACGGAGCACTTGTTAGATGTTTACCGGACCGCGCTCTCTTCGCCGATTGAGCATACCCCGGAGGCGGAAGCCAAGGCAGTTTCCTCCTATCTGGCCAGATTGTCAGCACGGGTGAAGGATGCGGATGCCGCCCGCGACCGGTTGATCGACGAGAAGGACCGCGCGAACCTGCGGTCCGCGAAGTGGAAAAAACGTGCGGAGACTCTGGCCCGGTCGTTGCGCAGCTTCGAGACCGAGGCAACGCGTGCGCCATTTTGGATACGCCGCTGGTGGCGACGTGTCCGGCGCGGGGGCAATACGCAACGATGGGCCTCCTCCCTTGGGGAAATCGAAAGCAGGACGATGAATGAGTTGGTCAGGTGCGGCTAAGTTTCCGATCTTCTCTTTCCCGGAGGGACGCGATCCCGCAGGGCCGGGTCCGTTACCCGCGCGAATCACGGACCATGCCGGAGAAGCTGCCACGACCGTGCCATGTTCGTCCCTGGGGGCGGGAAAAGAGCAGGATCATACCCGAAGGATGCCGCTTCCGTCACTTGCCTCCAAGCGAATTCCAACGGCATCGGAAAATCTGTCGCGCCCTTGACGCGGGGCCATCCTGTCCCGAAACTCTCGTTTCGCCGCCATGAGCCTCTCTTCATCCGCCCCGCATGCCCCTTCGGTTGTCATTACCGCCCTTGTTCCATCCGTGGATGGCGGGCGGCATCCCGTGAAACGCATCGCCGGTGATGTGCTGCGGGTGGAGGCCGACATTTTCAAGGACGGCCATGATGTGGTGGCGGCGGCTTTGCTCTGGCGTCCTGTTGGCGAGGAAATCTGGCACGAACAGGCCATGGAAAAAGGCGACAATGACCGCTGGTCGGCCGCCGTCGAGGTGCCGAGGGTCGGACGTTATGAATACACCGTGGCGGCTTGGCCGGATCTCTTGGTCACTTGGGTCAGGGATTTCCGGAAAAAGGTGGACGCGAGGGTGTCGCCGCTCGATCTCGAATTGCAGGAAGGCGCTTTGCTCGTCAAAGGCGCGGCCTTGCGTGCCCGGCTGGCGGGATCGGAAGCCATGGCCCGCGACCTCGTGCAGTTGGGAGAATTGCTCGGCGGCTTGTCGCCGAACGAAGCCATCGAACTGATGGAAAGCCCGGACGTGAAGACCGTGCTCGCGCCGTGGCCGGATCGCGGGCTCCTCACCTTGCACGAGCCGGTGCGTCATCTGATTGTCGAACCCGAGATCGCCCGCTTCTCGGCATGGTACGAGTTTTTCCCCCGCAACGCGCATTGTGATGGTCATACCCACGCCACCTTGCGCCAATGCCGGCCCATGCTCGAACACGCCGCAGGTCTCGGCTTCGATGTCATTTATCTCCCTCCCGTGCATCCAATCGGTATCACGAACCGCAAAGGGAAAAACAACAGCACCACCTGCCAACCGGGCGAAATCGGTTCGCCCTGGGCCATCGGCGGACCAGCAGGCGGGCACACCGCCATCGAACCCGCACTCGGGACACTGGCAGACTTCGACTTCTTCCTCTCCGAGGCTCGATCGCTCGGTCTCGAGGTGGCGATGGATTTTGCCCTGCAATGCTCGCCCGATCATCCGTGGGTGCGTGAGCATCCCGAGTGGTTCCATGTGCGCCCGGATGGTTCGATCCAATACGCGGAGAATCCTCCGAAAAAATACCAGGACATTTATCCACTGCATTTCCACAATCCGGACTGGCGCGCGATGTGGTCCACGCTTAAGGACGCGCTGCTCTTCTGGTGTGCCCGCGGAGTGAGGATCTTCCGGGTGGACAATCCGCATACCAAGCCGGTCGCCTTCTGGGAATATGCGATCGCGGAAACGCGCGCCGTTTATCCCGAAACGATTTTTCTTTCCGAAGCTTTCACCACCCCGAAGATGATGGCCGAGTTGGCGAAGATTGGATTCTCGCAGAGCTACACGTATTTCACTTGGCGCACGAACAAACACGAACTCGCCGCCTACGTGGAAGAATTGACCAGCCAACCGGTGGTCGAATTCATGCGCGGGAATTTCTGGCCGAACACACCCGACATCCTAGCCTACGAGTTGTGGAATGCCCCGCCGGCGAAGTTCCGCATCCGCGCGACACTGGCGGCCTTGCTCATGCCTTCGTGGGGTATGTATTCCGGTTACGAATTCTGCGAGAACAAACCGCTGCCACCGAAAGAGGAATACCTCGACTCCGAGAAATACCAGCTCGTGGCCCGCAACCTGCGCGCACAAGGCATCACCGCCGACATCGCCGCCCTCAACCTCATCCGCCGCGAGAACCCCGCCTGCCGTCTCTACGACAACATCCGATTCGTGCCCGCTGCGAATGATCACATCCTCGCCTGGACCCGGGTAACTCCGGATCAACGCAACCGCCTGCTCGTGGTGGTGAACATGGATGCCGGCAACACGCAGGCGACCACGCTCGAGCTTCCGCTGCATCTTCTGGGACTTGGTGCCGATCGACCTTTCGCCGTGCGCGATTTGCTCACCGGGGAGCGGTGGACTTGGCAAGGTGCTCGCAACTACGTCGAGCTGAACCCGCAAATCCGCGTCGCCCACGTTTTCCTGATCGAGAGTTGATCCCGCCATGGGCACGGTCGCACCATCCGGGCTGGAGAAGCCGCGTTCGTCCGGGCGAGCGACCGCGGTGCGCCGGTTGGTTTTGATAGGTGCCGGGCTTGCTCTACTGGGGACGATCGAATCAGGCCGCGTCGGCAGTGTGATTCCGGCGATGGACGACCATTTGTTAGTTTCGATGCAGAAGTTCCTGCCTCCGGGACGAAAAGGCCCGCTCGTGCTGGAGTCGAGGCCCGACAAGGATACGCGGGTTTTCGCACCAGCGCCCGATGATTCACCTTTGCCGGTGCCGCTCTGTCGTTACGAAAAGGCGGATCAATCGATTCTTGTGGAATGGCCACCAGGTCCCGTGGATCTCGCCATGGCCATCGAAACCATGGGCGCCGCCAAATCGCTGGCCCTTGCCTGGGCACCGGACTGGGAAGCTCCCGCCGAAGGCACGCTCGCGCTGCGCGCTTTTGCCAACGCGCGTTCCCAAGCAAAAGACCTGCCGTTTCTGCACGCTTATTGGCCGGGCTTCACCGCCGCCGCGGACGAGAATGCCCTAGCTCTTCTTGCCCTGCCACCGGTGATCCCATCGTCAAACGTACGCGGCGAAGTCGCCAACATCCCCGAAGTGAACGACCCTGGCCCATGGCCGCCCGAAGCAGCGGGGTTGCCGCCCGCCGATGCCGGCTTCGGTCGATTGTTGTTGCTTGCGCCCCTCGATGCCCCACCGGCGCGCGTGGCTTTGCCGATGCTCGTTCGTTCCGGCGAACGAATTCTCCCCTCCCTGAGCCTGCTCGCGTTCACGCGGGCGAATCGAATCGAGATTTCATCGGTCGATGTGCGCCTCGGTGGTGCCATTCTCGCCGGGAAAACAACCATCCCGGTGGATGAACGCGGTTGCCTGCTCCTCCCGACCTCGTTCGCCAATCGGGTGCCCGTGATTTCACCACTGGCGGAAGATGCCCATGCCGTGGTTCGGGAAAAATGTGTTGTCATCGCCCACGAAGGCCTGGCCTCACAAAGCGGTGCCAGCGGCGATGTCGGGATGTGGACTGCCGCCGCACTTGGAGCCATGGAAGCGGATGACTTCGCTCTGCCAATCCGAATCCTGCGCCGCGCCCCGACCGCGGCGACCATTGGGGTGATGGCCCTGCTCATCCTCGGGAGTGTGGCCTCCCTCTGGTTTCCACGTCGCCAACGCTGGTGGGTGGCGGTGGCGCTGTTCGCCGCACTGGCCCTTTACGCCCGTTATGCCGCGCAAGCGCATGGACAGTTCATCGGTCTATCTTTGCCTCTCTTCATCTGGCTGGCGACCACACTCCTGGCCATGCTTTTTTCGCCACCAATCGCGACAAAGCCTCTTGTTCTCCCGAGCGCGGAGCGACCATCGGCCACTCCACCCGAAGCACCCGCTGTGAGCACGGTAGTGGAGACATCCCCGCTGCCGGAACCTCTTCCGGCACCAACTTCGGAGCAGGAACTCAACCTTGCGGATCCGCGGAGGCCCGTGGACCCGACCAGGACAAAGCCGAAGTCCGGAAAGCGCCGACGCAAAGGCTGAATCGGCGTGGGCATCCGGCCCGCATCACAACACCACACCGGCATGTTCGTCGGCTCGCGGAGTAGGACAAAAAGTCAAGCTGCTATCTGCATGATCACACCATCTCGCGCATCGATGGGATAGTGATCCTGGCCATTGGGATGAGCTCTCGTGCGAAAAATGGGGTGCCGCCTTCTCTTGGCCGTCTATGGTCTCATTCGCGCTATCCCGAAGGGATTGTGTCCCGGAGCCCGGGGTTGCCCCGTGTGCGCGGCTACCCCGGGCTTTGGTGCGGAACCCCGTTGGGGTTCGATCTTGCCTGCCTCTGCTCCATCGAACGCACCGAAGGGCAACGCAGAGCAACACAATACAAATCCACCCGATTTCCAGAAGAGCCGACTTTTTCGTCCTGCGCCCGTCGACTCGACGAAAAGATACTAGTTCTTGTTAGGCGTTCGTGTTTACGTTAGAACGACCATTGCAAGGCTGTGCCACCGTGAAAGAAATCGATCAATTGTTCATCCCCCGGAGATGTGGCAGCCCTGCTCAGTGCCCAACTGTAAGCGGTGTGCGCTGTTACTGAGATTGAATCCGTTAGGGCGAATTCCAATCCCGCGCTGATGGCAATGTGGTTGGCGCCGTCATGGCCGTCGGCCACGTAACCTTGGTTGATCCCGAATGGAACGGAGACATTCAGGGAAAGATTATCGGTAATATAGAATTCACGGTTGGCGGAGATTTCCGCAAAAAATCCCTCGGCATCAAATGAGTAATAGATATCGGCGGATAGTTCGACATCCAGCGGCAACCCCGACCATGTGATCCCGGCGCCAAGCTCGTTATCGTGCGCACCGTCAAACGGGAACCTGAGATGGGTGTAACCCCCGTAGAACTCGAAGTCCCCGATGCTTTGGGAAAGGGAAAGCGCCAGTTGCAATTCATCATAGCGCTGGTCGGGTGAATACCCATACCACACCCCTCCCGTGAGGTGCTTCCACCCCATCTCAAAACTGCCGACTAACAGGGAATCTCCATCCAGGTTGTCCCGGCCCTCCGAGAAATAGCGGCTTTCCCATCCCAGATGGGCGTGACCCTCGATTGATTCGTGATCATGCGGTCGCTCAAAGGGCTGATGCGCTTCGGGTTCGTGCCCGAATACGGTCAACGTGCTGGCAAAGCAGCAGACAAGAAAGGGCACGCTTGCTTTCAGGGACATGTGAATTTGCGTTGGTTGGATCTCTTTGCCCAGCTCCAAGAGCTGACACTCCCAGCCGCGGGCGCCAATCCGTAACAGAGCAATGGATGCAAATCAAAGGGATCCTTTTGACCCGGGGTTGGTAACACGTTGTTCTGTGCCGGTTGGTTCAGTTTTTCCGCAATTCTTCGATCTTGGAGAAATCGATCTCAAAGGGTTTCTCGCGTCCCTCCACGTCGATGGAAATCACCTCTTCTTTCCGGGTGACCTTGCCCCGCCAAATCCGCCAGAAGTCCCCGATTGGACCAATCTCATCGTCCCGGTAGCGTCTGGGAGTGCCTAACTCCGCATACGTCTTTTTCAAAACCACACCCTCACTGGAATAGACCGTCAGCGCCTCTGTCTTGATGTCCTCCGCTTTCACGAATGTCCAGGCAACCCACAGAACGTGTTTCCCGTCGTTTGAGACCGAATAGTTGTTATGCCACACATCTTTCTTGAATGACCAAAGAACTTTTGTTCCCTCCCGGACTTCGTGCTGACCGCTCTTGGCGTTGATGTGGAGTAGGTATCGTCCATTGGGAGACTTCACCTCCTCATCCTCCGGAGCGGCAAATTTAGTCGCTCTTGCGCTGCTGATAAGGCTGAAGAAAATGACTGTCGAAAAGGTGAGTAAGGTATTCATGGCAACTGAAGGACACGTTGGTTTCAAGTCTCTTGGAAATTTGTGTCTAAGAGTATTGTCGTTCGACCGGTCTTTGTTATGAAAAAAGGCGGCCGACGGTCGTGTGCCCGCGGTGGGCCTCAGCCCTTGACCGGTGGCAGTTCTTCCCCTTCGAGATCGTCGAAGTTGTATTCCTCGAAACCGTATTCGCCGACACTTCCATCGCGGATGCGTTCGAGCGTTCGGGCGCTGCCCCGGCGGGAAGTGGGCCCGGTGACGCGTTGTTTCACCAGACTGGCGAGCAACGGGGCGGCAGCCAAAATGGCAATACCGATGAGCGTGACACCGGCGGCGCGTCGGGAGGAGGAATCGAGGGTGCCGCCAATCAACATGCCAATGCCGGCGCCGGCGGCGGCCGGACCGACCGAAAGGGCGATGGTGGTGGCCACGGGATTGACGGAATGATTGAGCGGATTATCCATATTCCATTCATACCCCATTCCTCGCACGAGGAAAAGCGGATTCGTCGCTCGGATTCGAATCTTCTCGCCGGTGGCGATCATCGGCCGCCGAAAAGCCGATCGAAAAGACCGCGTTTCTTCGGTGGTTCGGGCGGGGCCGCTTCCACAGGGCGGGCCGGGCGCACCGGCACGTTGATTCCCCGCAGCACTTCGGCGGCGACCGCACGCGCATCCTCGTTCTCGCCCGCGCCTCCGGCATTTTCCTCAGCCTCGGCGCGTTCGCGCGCGGCATCTTCGGCCTCGCGCATGGCGGTTTCGATGGCGTCGGTTTTTTTGCTCGCGAGCAATTCCTTGTCGGCCTTCACTTCGGCTTCCATGAGCGGGCCAAAAAAGGCCGAAGCCAGCGGGGCCGCGTTTTTGCCGCCGGAGACGGTTTGTCCCGGTGCCCCTTCATGAAGAATCGCGAAGGCATATTTCGGTTTATTCACGGGCACGACACCTGCGAACCAAGCTACATACTGGTTCTTGGCCGGCACCCATTGGCCTGTGCCGGTTTTGCCGCCCAACTTGGCGGCCTTGATGCCCGCGCTTTTTCCGGTGCCGTAGCCGGAATTCACCACATCACTCATGCCCTGGAGAATGGTTTCAATGTCATCACTGCGGAAAGTGAGCGGGGTACCGCGGGTTTCTGGCATGGGGAGGAGATTATGGTTCAAATCCTGGATTTGGCGAACGAGGCGCACCGGGGGCAACTCCGCGCCGTTGCCGATGGCGGCCATGGCGCGGCATACCTGCAATGGTGTCGAGAGCAAGGCACCTTGGCCGATACCAAAGTTGGCGAGATCGCCGCCGGCGAGTTTCGGGCGGCCCATGATCTTCTGGGCCCAAGTGTGATCGGGCACGAAGCCCTTGGCCTCGCCCGTAAGCGGGATGCCTGTGCGTTGCCCGTATCCCAAGGCCAACGAGGTGCGGATGAGCGGGTCGCCGCCCATCTTGAGAGCGACCTGGTAAAACCATGTGTTGGTCGAGCGGGCCAGTGCCTTTTCGACATCGATGTCCCCCTCGTGGGTTTTCGACCAGTTGTTGAATACACGGTTGCCAACCTGAAGGGATGGCGGGCCGGGCAGCAGGGTGTGTTTGTCCACCACACCGCTATCGAGTGCGGCCAGACCTACGGTCAGTTTGTAAACCGACGCCGGGGGATACATCGACTGGTAAGCTCTAGCGAGCAATGGCTTCGATGGATCATCGTTCAACTTCGCCAGATCTTCCGGGCTGATCGCCGGAATAAAAACATTCGGATCGAAGGTCGGCCAGGATCCCATCACCAGCACTTCGCCGGTTTTGACATCCATCACCACGAAAGCACCCCGGCGCGAATTTTGCGCGATGATACTTTCCACCCTTTTCTGCATCGCAAGATCGAGCGTGGTAACGACGGTGTGCCCGGGCACCGGTTTCGTGTCCACTTCCCACGAGATACGACTTCCATCGGCTCCGTACAAGGCGCTGAGGCTGCCCTCCTTGCCTTTGAGTTCTTTGTCCATAGTCAATTCAAGTCCGGCCCGACCTTCGCTGTCTTCCCAGAGTGGATCGCCATTCTCCGCGGGACCGGTCGGGAACCACCCGACTTTTCCCACATAACCGACGATATGGGCGGCCGCGTTCCCTTGTGGATAAAAGCGCTGGTAACTGGCGTGGAGGAAAAGATGCTCCGACTTCAGCGGCTCGAGTTTCTTTTCCTGTTCCTCGGTCAGGATGGGAGTGAAGGCGAGCGGCAACCAGCGCCGGTTCTGGTAGTGATTCAAGATCACCTTGTCTTCCAGATCCCATTTTTGCCCGACTGCGGTGTTGGCGCTAACGAATTGCCTGCGTGCGAAGGCAAGGATCTCGGCATCGGTGGCATTGCGGAGAAGGGGAAAATTGATCGCCATCTGCCGCACGACGCGGTTTTGGGCGAGCGGACGCCCATGACGATCGGTGATGAGTCCGCGCGGCGCGGGCACCCGCAAACGCAAAGCCCGCGCGTGGGGATTGGTCTGCCATTGGGCTTCGAGGACCGCCTTGGCTTCGCGCACGGGAGGCGCCTCCTCCTCCTGGGCCGGAAGATGAAGACCCGCCGCGAATGTGACGGCGGCGATACGGACCAATGTTTGTTTCATGGTTTCGGGGCTTGGGCGGGGGAAGCGGGCACGGGCTCTTTCGGACCGAGATGTTTGGGCCCGGTGTCGAATACATACAAATCAAGTATCATACGCACGCGGGCCAGCCGCTCTCGCAGCCAATTGCGGGCTCCGGCAGCTCCCGTCGGTTCGCCACCGCTGTTCAATCCGATGGCGTCGATATCGTGGTGGCGGGCCAGACAGATTGCCCGCTCGTTGTGGAAGCCCTGCGTGACAAAAAGAACCGAGGTCTGGCCGAAAACCTCCTTGACCCGCACCACGGAATCGAGCGTGCGCAGGCCCGCGAAATCGCGCACGATGCGGTCGGCCGGCACCCCTCGCGCCACCAGTTCGTTCTGCATGGCCTGGGGTTCGTTGTATTCCTTGGCCCGGTTGTCGCCCGAGACGATGATGAAGGGGACTTTGCCTGATTTCCACAAGGCCGCCGCCGCATCCATGCGGGCGGTGAAATAGGGGTTGTCCACACCGGGCGCGAGGAGAGGTGCCGTTCCGAAGACCAACGCCGGTCTACCCGAGGGGACGGATTCCACCGAGTCGTAGAGGCGATCCTTGGAAAGAAAACGAACGTAACCGTCGGCGGCGGCCATCAGGAGCAACGTGACCAATACCACCACCAGAACGAAGCCGAAAATTCTCCGGAAAACCGCCCGCCAGACCGACGGCTTCTTCGGTTCAACATAGGCCGCCTCGAAGCCGCCCAACATCCGGGGGCCAACAGTCGAAGGGGAGCTGAAGCCGTCTCGTTTCATCCGGGTTGGTGGGTGCGGAGGGGTTCGGCGGTCGCGATCAACCCGCCGTCAGCGAGATTTGGAAAGCAACGGGATGGAATCGGGACCGTGTTCGAGTGCCGCAACCGGTTCATGCTCCAGCACGTCTTCCGCTTCGAGATCCAACTCGGGACGGAAATCCGCCGCATGATACGAGCTGCGCACCAGCGGCCCCGAGGCCACATGGCGGAATCCTTTCTCCACGGCTCGTTCCTTATACCATTCGAATTTTACCGGTTCGATATATTCGACGACCGGCAAGTGGTTGATCGATGGCCGAAGATACTGGCCGAGCGTGAGCACGGTGACCATCGATTCGCGCAGATCGTCCATGGCCCGGAGCACTTCGTCTTCTTTTTCTCCAAGCCCTAACATCATGCCGCTTTTCGTGGCCACCCGCCCGCCTGCCATCAGCTTGGCCTTTCTCAAGACGGAAAGCGAACGCGTGTAGCGTGCGCGCGAACGAACCAAGGGGGTAAGCCGCTCCACTGTCTCAAGGTTGTGATTGAAAATGTGCGGGCGCGCCTCCATGACCATCTGCAGCGCCCAGTCCTTGTCGTTGAAATCCGGGACGAGCACCTCGATGATGATTCCCGGCACTGCTTCGCGCACCGCCTCGATGACATGGGCGAAATGCTCGGCTCCCCCGTCCTTGAGATCGTCGCGGGCCACCGCCGTGATGACGACATGGCGCAAGCCCATCCGCTTGGTGGCTTCGGCCACGCGTTGCGGTTCGTCGGCTTCGAGGGCGAAGGGTTTCGCCGTTTTCACCGCGCAGAAACCGCAAGCCCGCGTGCAGCGGTCACCGGCAATCATGAAGGTCGCGGTCCCTTGCCCCCAACATTCCCAGCGATTCGGGCACTGGGCCTCCTCGCACACCGTCACCAGCTTCAAATCCGAAACCATGGCCTTGGTGGACCAGAAAACCGGATTGTTGGGCAACCTCACCTTGATCCAGGATGGTTTTTTCTCCTGGTGCAGTTTCGGGTCGATTTTGGAGCAGGACATGGCAGCGGACAAGATACGATCCCCGCCCGTCGGCGCAATCCCAGCCCGCAAAAATCTTCCGGGATGGCCCCCGGAACGAAAATTTTCGCGATTTTGGGCTTTTCTCCCCGCGTACCGAAGTGTAAAAAGTGGCTTTGACGGCCCATAGGTCCGGTTCTTTCGGTTCCGGCAGAATTTGCAGAAATTTCCTAAACCGCGCCCGGAGGATCGGACATCTGCCTACTACCCATCTCCCGTCCACGCCCTGCCCCCCGAAAGGTGGGGAAGGTTTGGTCGGCCAACCCGTCCACCCTCAGTTATGAAAACAAATCCATCCGTCCGCCCATGGACCTTATCCCGTCGTGCCCGCTTGCTCCCTTTACTCGCGGCCGCCTGTCTGCCCTCCTCCTTCCTCTCCGCCGCCACCATTGATGGCATCCGCGATGTCGGCGACGGATATATTGAATTGGCCGTGCAGGGAATCTCTACCGGCTGGGGTTCCGGAAACCATCTTTCCAAAATCGCCGCCATCCAAGACGGCTCGTCGTTGGCTGTTTTTCTCGGAGGGAAACCGGCCGGCAACGCGATCCTTCTTTTCATTGATTCAAAAGCGGGCGGACCAAGCACCATCAGCAACACGCAGATTGCCTCGGGGCAGCAGGAGCCTTTCACCATTAACAACCTCGGTCCCTCCGGAGCAGACACCGGTATGACCTTTGAGACTGGCTTCCAGCCCGACTATGCAGTGCGCATTTACGGAAATGGCGCGGGCACCGAGGCGCATGTCAATCGCTACGATCTGCAGGCGGGAACCAGCAGTTACGTCGGACAATGCTCCGGGACCACCCTCAACCCCGGTACCGGATTCGTGACATCGATCAGCACGATCTGGACGGATCTGACCGGCGCACAGTCCGCGGTTATCAACGGCGTCGAGATGAAACTTAGCCTCAGCCAAATGGGCGTGCCCTCCGCCTCGGGCCAGACCGTGAAAATGATGGCCGTGCTGGTGAATGACAGTTCCAGTTGGGGTTCCAACCAGGTTTTGGGTTCGCCCGCCACTCCTTTTGGCGACATCGCTGGCAATATCAACAACATTGATTTCGGGACCGTTGGCGGCGTGCAGACGCTTTCGATCACCGTTGACAACAACGACAACGACGGCGACGGCACCCCTGATCCTTCGGATCCGGACGACGACAACGACGGGCTCACCGACCTCGTGGAAACCAACACCGGGGTCTTTGTGGACGATAATGACACCGGCTCGAACCCCTTTATCGCCGACACCGACGGCGATGGCTTCACCGACCTGTCAGAAGTCACGGGTAGCCATGGACAACTCGGCGGCCCTTCCGATCCGAATATCTACAACCCGACCGACATCGTGTTGGCGGGAAATTTCCCCGCGGGCACCACAAATGATTGGAAGCCAGAGGGAGTCGTATCCCCGAACACCTTCGCTACCCGCACCGGCAACGATCTCTTCAGCAGCCAGCTTGTGTTCGAGTTGGATTTCCACCTGACGGCACCCAATCCATCGATCGCCTACAAATACACCAATGCCCTGGATTGGGGCGCTTCCGGCCACCGCAACTGGGGCGCGGGCGGTGCTCCGAACTCGTTGGCCGTAAATGGTGGAGATTTAATCGCCAACATCGGACCCTCCGGCATCTACCGTTTTTCCGGTAACTTCAAGAACCTCACCCATAGCCTCGTGCGCCGGAATTTATCCAGCGAAGTGTATGCCAACTTCCAGGACGCCTACGGCATCGGGCTCGCGGAGGAAGATGATGATGGGGATGGCTGGACCAACGAACAGGAACAAGCCGCCAATACCGACCCGGAAAACGCCGATACCGATGGAGATGGGCTGGAGGATGATGTTGATCCGAACCCGCTCGTCCGCGAGCCGGAATCCCGCAACGTGGTCTTCCGTGTAAACATGAATGTTCAAGCCGCTCTCGGGCACTTCAGCCTTTCCACCGACAATGTGGTCGTCAAGGTTTTCTCCGGCGTCCTTTCCGGCGGAAGTGACATTCCCATGACCGATGTGGACAACGACGGCATTTACGTGTCCGCTGCGATTCCGGTCTCCGGATTCGCCGGCACCAGCTTCGGAACCTTCAAATTCTTCAATACGACTCCGGGTGCGCCCAACTTCGGCTACGAGGAGGGAGCGGATCGTACATTCAACCTCGCCGCCAACGGCACGACCCAAACCGTGCCCGATCCTGTCGCCTTCTTCAGCAACAACTCGACCATGCCGGATGGGTATGTGGCTTGGGCCGGCCCTAGTGGTTACAACCTCGCGCCCAAAGATGGAAGGAATGACGATGCCGACGGCGATGGTTTCACCAACCACCAAGAGTTCTGTTTCGGCACGGTGCCAAACGCGCCCAACAGCGCGCTTATGACTTACACGTCAGGTCCCGCAGCCAACCAGATGACCATGGTCTGGTTGCAAAGGAACACGGGTGTGACCTACACCCTGATGGAAAACTCCGATCTCGGGGCGTGGAGTCCCAGTGCGATCGCAACGGCCCCAGCTTCGAACCAGGTTGGTGTGCCGGTTGGTTACACCCGCTTCCAAGCGACGGTGCCCACCAGCCCGGATCCGAATCATTTCTTCACCGTCAAAGCTGAAGAATAAGGGAGACCCCGGGGATCTTGAGACAATCCCCCCCGCCGCCTCCCGGCAACCATGGGCGCCGCTTCCGCGAGGGAGTGGCGCCCGATTCTTTTGTGGAGATGGAAGCACGCTTTCCGGACAGGGTCTTTGGATACAAGAGGCAAGAGTCTCCAATAATACGGCGTAGCCGATTTCGTAGACCATCACAACCA
The DNA here is from genome assembly GCA_046075565.1 of Verrucomicrobiales bacterium. Classification (GTDB taxonomy): domain Bacteria; phylum Verrucomicrobiota; class Verrucomicrobiia; order Verrucomicrobiales; family SLCJ01; genus JBJTQJ01. Next base: position 110,554 of record JBJTQJ010000025.1, read on the forward strand.
GACTTATGCATCCGAACGATTATCCGTCCCGCCGCAGCTTTCTTGGCAGGACCGCGAAAACAGCGGGTGCTCTTGCCGCTTTCTCCACATTTTCGCGCAGACTTCATGCCGCTGATTCTCCGAACTCCACCATTGGAGTCGGTTGTATCGGCATCGGCACCCGGGGTGGCGACGTGATGAAAAACGTTCTTGCCGTGCAGGGAGTGAAAGTCGTCGCGGTATGTGATGTTTTTCAACCTCACGTGCAAAAAGGTCTGGCTCTCGCCGGCAATCCGGAGGCCAAGGGCTATCGCGACTACCGTGAACTGTTGGCCGACCCCAAGGTGGATGCAGTGGTCATCGTCACTCCCGACCATTGGCACTGCCAGATGGTATTGGATGCGGTGGCGGCAGGCAAAGATATCTACTGCGAAAAAGGTTTTTCCCGCACCTTGGCAGAGGCAAAACAAATGCGCGATGCCGTCAATTCCAGCAAGGTGGTGTTCCAACTCGGCCATCAGGGAAGGCAGAACACCGCCGCCTTCCAGGCCAAACAACTCTTTGCCTCCGGCATCTTTGGACAGGTGACCTTGGCTCGCGTCGGTCGTTTCATGAGCAGCAGCCTTGAGCATCCGACGTGGCGCTGGTATGGCTACTACAGCCAACGCGAACGCCCTGGTCCGGCGGAGGTCGCGCGTCAACTCGACTGGGAAAGTTGGCTTGGCCCGGCGCCGAAGATTCCATGGAATGAACGGCATTTCTGGCACTGGCGTTGTTACTGGCCCTACGGCACCGGTCAGGCGGGGGATCTGCTTTCCCACGAGATGGATATGCTCCAGTATGTGCCCGGTCACGGCATTCCCGATACCTGCAATTGCTCGGGTCTGGTGGCCCGACTCAAGGACGACCGTGAAGTGCCGGATACCTGGGTCGCGACCTACCAGTTCGAGAAGCTGGGAAGAACCATCATTTTTATCGGTAGCATGAACACCCGCGGCGGCCAACCGGTCGAGATTTGCGGCGAGAATGCGACGCTGCGTTTCGATGACATCGGCCAGAATGTCTCCAACTTCGAGATCATCCCGGAACGCCACTACGACGGGCCCGAACTTCCCAGCGGCTATCGCCCGCGCGAATCACCGAAACAGCCATCCCACATGCAGGATTTCTTCAATTGCGTGCGGGACCGGGGCACCCCCAAGTGTCCGGTGGGCGAGGCATTTATCGAAGCGGCCACTTTCCTCATGTCGGTGGAATCGTACCGGCAAGGCAGGATGGTGCGTTGGGACGCGGCCCGCGAGGAGATCGTGTGAAGGTCAGATGTCGGCGGCGGCATCACCCCGCTCCCAGACCCGTTGCTCGAGGGCATTCATGGCCGCTTGGGTTTCCGCCTGCTTTTTGCTGGAACCGGCACCGCGGCCGAGTTCCATGCCTTGCCAGCTGACCACGCTGTGAAACTCCTTGGCATGGTCGGGCCCGGTTTCTTGCAAAATGGTGTAAACCGGTCCGGGGGAATCGGGACCTTGCAGAAGTTCCTGCAGTTCGCCTTTGGGGTTCATTTCCTCGGGTTCATGCGCAATCGCTTCCAATTCCGGTTCGCAGGATCGCAGGATGAATGTTTTCGCCTCCTCAATGCCGCTATCGAGATAAACCGCGCCAATGAGCGCCTCGAAGGCGTCGGAAAGGGCCGAAGCACGCGCGCGGCCTCCGCTGGCTTCCTCGCCCCGGCCAAGCAGGAGAAAGCCTCCCAAACTGAGACGGTCCGCGTAGGCCCGCAAGGCATCGCGCGAAACCAGGCGGGAGCGCAGCTTGGTCAACCGCCCCTCGGGGAAGCCCGGGAACAAACGGTAGAGATGTTCGGTCAGGACGAGCTGGAGCACCGCGTCACCAAGGAATTCAAGCCGTTGATTGTCGAAATGCGGCTTCCGGGTTTCATAAGCGAGGCTCGGGTGGGTGAGCGCCTCTCCCAGCAACAGGGAGTTGCGGAATTTGTAACCCATGCGCTCTTCCAGCGGAATCATCTTCCGGGATGCTAAACCTTGCCCGATGGGAATGGCAAACGCTTTGCACGCCACCGGGCGCGGAAATTTTTCCCATGGGGTGATCGACGGGGCTCGAACCCGCGACAGCCAGAACCACAATCTGGAGCTCTACCAACTGAGCTACGACCACCATTAGGGAATTGAACGGATGCCGGGCGGAACCGGTTACCGGATTGGCAATTTACCACCAGTCGATTTTCGCGCCAGTGGAAATTTTCTTCCCAAACGGGGACATTGGGCCGACTACGTCAAGGATTCGATGGCTTCGCCCGCCCTTAGTCGGCCTCCGGTTTCGGCTGCCGACCGAACAATTCCGTAAGCGCTGCGGCAGGATCCTTGCCTTCATGCAAGACAGCATGCACGGCGTCGATGATCGGGGTTTCCACTCCCGATAACCGAGCCGCTTCATAAATGGATGCGGTATTCGGCACCCCCTCGACGACCATATGCCCCATGGCCGCTAGCGCCTCAGCGACCGTCTTGCCTTGCCCTAAGGCCCGTCCAAGGCGGTGGTTCCGGGAATGTTCGGAGTAGCAAGTGACAACCAAATCACCGACCCCGGACAACCCCTGGAATGTTTCTGCCCGGCCTCCCATTGCTGTTCCCAGCCGCGTCATTTCCGCGAGCCCTCGCGTCACGAGCGCTGCTTTCGCATTGTCGCCAAGCCCGAGGCCTTCCGCGATGCCGCCGCCAATAGCGAAAACATTTTTCATCGCTCCCCCGAGTTCGATGCCCGCTACATCCGTGCTGCTATAGACCCGAAACCAAGGCAAACGAAAGGTCTCCTGCAACGCTTCGGCCACCGCCTGATCTTCGCACCCCACAACCGATGCGGTCGCCAACCGTTTGGCCACTTCTTCGGCATGATTCGGACCCGATAAAACCGCAACCGGATGCTCTGGCAACCTCTGCTTCATTACCTCCGACATCCGGCGCCCCGTGTGCGCCTCGATTCCTTTGCTACACGAAACCAAGACCGCGCCCGTGGACAAACCCGCCCCCGCCAGCGCTTCCGCTGTCGCGTCTGCCGCCGCCGAAGGCGTGACAACAAGCACAAGCGGAGCCATCGTCACGCCGCTTAAATCCGAGGTTACCGCAATCGCATCCGGAAGCTTGGCTCCCGGCAAATACTCGGAGTTTTCCCTAGTGGCGGACATTTCTTCTGCCTGACGTGGATTCCTACACCAGAGATTCACCAATAGCCCGCGCTCGGCGAGTGCCAACGCCAAAGCCGTTCCCCACGATCCTGCTCCAACGACGGTGGCGATGGAAAATGGCGGTGTATCCTTCATTGCGATTTTGAATCGGAGTTTTCCGGCTGAGGTGGGCGTGTGGACTCAAAGCGGTGTTCGCGTCCCGCCTTGAGATTCTGAATGTTGGAGCGATGGCGCCAAATGGCCAAAACGGCAATCGCAATCGTGAATCCGAGGAAGTAGGGACGCCACTCGCCTTTCGCCAAGGAGAATCCGATTTCAGCACACGGAATGGCCACAGCCGCAGCCATGGAAGCGACGGAAACATAGCGGGTTGCCTTGAAGGCAACACCCCAAACCGCCAGAGCAATCAAAAGCGGCCACGGAAGTAATCCGAGCAACACACCGGCGGAAGTGGCGATCCCCTTTCCGCCTTTGAAACCCACCCAAGGTGAATAGTTGTGCCCGAGAATCGCGGCCAAACCCGTGGCAATGGACACCCACTCGGGAGAAGGAGTGGCGGCAAACCACCCCAAACTGGCCAGCACGGGCAGCAACCCCTTGAGGAAATCGAAAACAAAAACTGCGATCCCGTAGGGTTTCCCAACCACCCGCAGCACATTCGTCGCCCCGATATTCCCCGATCCATGCTTTCGGATATCAACCCCCTTCCACCTTGCTACAAGCAAGCCAAATGGAATTGACCCGGCGGCAAACCCCACCAAAGGGAGAATAAAGTTGGAGGAAAACACCCACCACTAAATCCCGTGCCCCCCCGCCCCGCAAATCTAACTCGTTCCTTTATATTGTCTGTCCCTATGTCTGACAAAAAAATCTTGACATATTGCCCGTCCCTATGTATCTTGGTATATGCGCCGTTGCAGAATGTTAGTGCCCCCGCAAATGGATGGGCTATATCACGTGGTCAGCCGGGTCGTAGATCGGCGAAAGGTGTTCGGGGAGGCGGAGAAGAAACGCTTCCGCGATTTGCTCTTGGCCTATGCCGGATTCAGCGGCATTACCGTGGTGGCTTGGTGTATCATGGGGAATCATTTCCATCTGTTGCTGGATGTGCCCGCGAAGGCAAATGGCGGCGCCCAGGCTCTTTCCGAAGAAGAAGTTGTCCGAAGGATCGGGCTGATTCACGGGCCGTCCGCGTCTCTAGAGTTGGCCCGTCAGTTGTCACTTTGTTCTGCCGAAGAAAGCAAAACTCAATTGCTCCATCCCTATGTGCGAAGAATGGGTGATTTGGGTTTGATGATGAAAACCTTGAAGCAACGCTTCACCCAATGGTTCAATCGTCGTCATGAACGCCGCGGGACGCTGTGGGAAGATCGTTACCGGAGCGTTATCGTGGAGAAATCCGACTCCGATGGCTCAATGGGAGGGGTGGCGAAGATTGTAGCGGCTTACATCGACCTGAACCCCGTCCGCGCCGGCATCACTTCCAATCCCGCCGCGTACCCTTGGAGCAGCTTTGGTTCATCCTCGGCGAATGATGTGGCATCGCGCACATCTCTAGCTCGATTATGGGGGATGGATGCTGATGCGGCATTGGCAGAACACATGGAGTTGCTCTATGAAGAGGGCTGCGCACAAAGGATCGCCGAAGAAGGACCAAAATCCGATCGTGCCCCGATCGCGGCACCGGAAGGAAAAGGTGGTGGCTCGCGCCTGAAAAAGTCGCTGCGCGTCCCTGTTCCCACGGCTCTACGCTTGCGTTTGCGACATTTCACCGCCGGAGGCATTCTTGGCAGCAAGGCATTTCTTGAAAAGCTCTCAACGACGCCAGGCATTCTGGATCCAACAGGCGAATCCGGAAAGTTTGCCGCCAAAGCGGGAGTGATCGTGCCCCGCGGAGAATGGGGAGCGTCTCTCCGAGCCTTGCGGGCCTTGCGCCTTCGCCAAGTCGGTCAATCCGATGTGGCTGAAAAATCAATTGATTGAGGTTTTCCGCTAACGCACGGCGGCATAGATGCTAGACTTCCGCATGATGGGATCGAACCTTTCCTTGGCTGCGAACCTTGTACAGTGGTTTCTACGGAGTGGTGCAAGGGAAATCGTGCTTTGCGCTGGCGCCAGAAACCTAGCCCTCGTCGCGGCGGCAACCAAAACCGCGGGCATCAAAACATGGCATCACCCGGAGGAACGATCGGCGGGATTCTTCGCCATGGGCCGTGCCAAGGCAAGCGGTCGCCCGGTGGCCATCGTGGTCACATCCGGCACCGCGGTTGCGGAGCTTCTTCCCGCGGTGATTGAAGCCCACTATCAAGGCATACCCCTGGTTGTGATTTCGGCGGACCGCCCGGCTTGCTACCGGGAAACAGGATCTCCACAGACCATCGAGCAACGCGGCATCTTCGGTCCTCACGCTGCCTTTTTGGGCGAGTTCGAAGCGGGAGATTCTTCGGAACTCCCCGCGGACCAAATGATCGACCGACCAGTCCATCTAAATGTTTGCTTTGACGAGCCGATTCTCGACGGATTGTTGGAACAAAACATCGCACCTGCGACCAATTCGCTCGCCTGTCCAATTTCAGTCGAGAAACTGCAAAGTCCTCCCGCATGGGATGACTTTGGAAGCACGGGCAAAATCCTCGTCATGGTCGGCGCATTGTCGTCTGCCGAACGCGCGTCTGTGCTTCGTTTCCTCGAGAAGCTTGGTGCACCGGTATGGTTGGAGGCGACAAGCGGACTTTGGGGACAGCCAGGCTTGTCACGACTCTGGGTTCGAAACCCAGCGAAACTACCTGCCGAGGGACCAACACATGTTTTGCGATTGGGTGGCGTGCCTTGTGATCGCCTTTGGCGCGACCTCGAAAAACGTGATGAAATTCAGGTCCGCTCTTGGTCTTCGCAAGGATGGCCGGGACTCGCACGCCCTTGCGAGAACGCCATCTGTGATCTCTCCCAACTGCGAACCGGTTCTATCAAACCACACTCCAACTGGTCAACCGAAGCGAGCCGCTTCCCTGTCCCGTCAGCGAACATTCCATGCTCCGAAACTGCATGGTTTGGCGCACTTTCGAGGCATATACCAGATGATGCATTGGTTTTTCTCGGAAACAGCCTGCCCATACGCGAGTGGCAAGCCGCTGCCGATTGGCGCGTGGGATTGGAAATCCACGCGAACCGCGGCGTCAACGGTATTGATGGCGAGATTTCGACCTTTCTGGGACTGGCTGCCGATCATCCGGCCGAATCCTGGGGCATTTTCGGAGATCTGACCACACTCTATGATCTGGCGGGGCCGTGGATTCTGTCTCAAATGCCGGGAAGAGTTGTCCGCTTCGTAGTGGTCAACAATGGAGGTGGGGCCATCTTCCGCGATCTTCCGGCTCTCCGAGCCGCCGAAGCGGCCACACGCGAAATTGTCTGCAACGAGCACTCTCTCGATTTTGCCGGTTGGGCCTCACTTTGGAGGCTGCCATACGTGCGGCTTGAGGATCCCGTCAACTGGTCGTCCTTCCTGCCCGAAGGATCCTGCGTCTTGGAAATCGTGCCGAAACGGGACCAATAAATCCCGCCCTCGAAGAGCTCACGAACTCCCACTCGCTCGCACGAAGGGCACGAGCAGAGAGGGGTAGCGCAACCGACGAAAACCTTATTCCTTCGGTTGTTCGGCCGGTTGTTCCGCGGGTTGTGCTTTGGCAGCTTCTATCGTTGCTTCAATACGAGGGCGGATCTGGGCGAACTCTTTGGCGGTATCGGACTCAGGCGCAATGGCAACGATCTCGTCGAGCAACTTGAGTGCGCCGACGTTATCCTTGCGCATGCCCGCGAGTTGCAACTTGAGGGTCATTGCGCGTTGTTTCATCTCGCCTTCGTATTTGCCATCGGCGATCAGCTTGTCGATGATTTGACCGGCTCCATCAAAATCACCGGCTTGGACCTTTTCATCAAGTTGAGGCACGACCTCCTTGACCTTCTCTTCAAATGCCTTGGTGTCGGAGGCAAGTTTGGCCTTTTTCCCGAAACCAAGGGTGTCTTCTTTGTCCGCCGCGATAATGGCGTCCACTTCGGCCTGGTAGAATGCTCCTTGCAATTCGGGGGCGATTTTGGCCAGTCCTTCGGCAAGCAATTTTGCTTTCTCGAGGCCCTCCGCCTTTTCAGCTTTTGCGAACGCGGCATCGCGGGCGGTCTTGGCCTCGCGCAGGGTGGCGAGATGGGTGACATATTTTTCCGGACCACCTTCTTCGTAGCCGGTCTTCGCGTAGGGACGACCACTGGCATCGGCTAGGATGATGGTGGGAAATCCTTCGATGGCGTATGTCTTCTGGAGACCTTCGTTTTGCTTCTTGATCTCGGGAGCGACCTTGGCTTCGTCCTGGGGAAAGTCGAGTTCCACGAGCACGAAGTCGTTTGGAACAACATTGCGGAAAGCATCCTTGGAAAAGACCTCCTCGTTCAACTTGATACACCATCCGCACCAATCGGAACCGGTAAAGTCGATCAAGAGATCCTTTTTGTCTTTGGCGGCAGTCGCTTTGGCGGCTTCAAAGTCCTGAACCCAGACCTCGCCGCCAGCGAGGAGGTGTCCCGCGCCGAGGATGGCGGCGGCAATGGTGGAAATGAGTTGTCGTATCATGGCAGACCGCCAGCATCCGCCCCAGCGGCCATGCCTGCAAGCTCAATTCCAGCGACTTTCGTTTATTCGGCTGTTTTGGCCCCGGCGGCGAGGGACCGCGCCCGCCCGAGCGAGCCAAGGTCGTGGACTTGGCTGTAGCCCAGTTTGCGCAAGGTGCGGACGGCGAACGCGCTCCGGGTCCCGCTCAAGCAATGAACGAGGACCGGTTGATTTTTGTCCGGGGCGACAGTGGCAATCCGGGCTTCAAGCGAATCGAGCGGAACATTGATCGCTCCCTCCACATGGTCGGAGGCGAATTCGCCCGGACCGCGAACGTCGATCATCACCGCTCCGTCCCTGATTAAGGCAACGGCATCGGATTTCGGCACCTGACCGAGTCTCTTGAAAAGAATGAAGCCGATGACGATCACCAGCGGGATAATCCAGATGGCGTGGTCTTTGAACATGATGTAATTTTGGCTTGTTAGGATTCCGGTGCGCCGGGCAGCAGACCGTCATGGCGAGCGCGGCGCAGACGTTCGTTCAGGGCGAGGCCGATTCCGTGCTCAGGAAGCGGTTCGGCGACGATGGCGTCTGTTCCGAGTTCATCAAGCCGGCGGAGCAGTGCGTAGAAGCGCACGGCGGCTTCGATGATTTTTCCTGAACCCGGGCTGAGGATTTCCATCGCCGCCCAGTCCGTTAGGCCGATGAAACCATCTTCGGCATCCCCACGATAACTGAGCAAAGCATACCTTTTTCCCGGCACCGGGTGGAAATCCGCGGGCGAAGCGGGCGTGAGCAATGGCGTTCGGGGAGCGTAGTGGCTATCGAGTTGTCCGGGCACTTCCGGCAATGTCCCACTCCCCCGCTCTCGTTCGACCACCTTCACTTTGCCGAAGGGTTTGAGCATATCCTTGGTCACCGGGCCGGGACGCAGAATTTCAATGAGCGGCTTTTTCTCGCCCGGAGTGATGCGGATAATCGTGCTCTCGACCCCGTCGCGGGCGGCTCCCCCGTCAATGACGAGGGGGATGCGGCCTTCAAGTTCGGTCATTACGGCCCCGGCGGTGGTGGGGGAAATTCGCCCGAAGCGATTCGCCGAGGGGGCGGCGAGCGGACGACCGAGTTCCTTGAGAATGCCGCGAACGAGGGCATGGGACGGTGCGCGAACGGCCACCGTGGGCAGACCCGCGCATACGGAATCGTGAACGCGGGGGCCTCGGGGCAGCACGATGGTCAATGGACCTGGCCAGAACTCCTCGGTCAGGCGTCGGAAAGCGGGTTCAATTTCCTCCGGCACCACGGCGACGCCATCGAGCATGCCACGCCCGAGCACATGGACAATCAGGGGATCGTGAGATGGGCGGTCTTTGGCTTTGAAAACACGCGCGACAGCGGCGGGGTTGAAGGCGTCGGCGGCGAGCCCGTAAACGGTTTCGGTAGGCAAGGCGACGGTCTGGCCTTGGGCCAGCAACTCGGCGGCTTCCTTGGCCACCTCGCGGTGGCTGGTGAAAAGTTCGAGCTCGATGAGTTTGGTTTCCATGGGACTTGGGGTTCGGGCCGCGGAGGCGGCACGATATTTGCTGGTCCTCATCCATAACAGGGCTTATCTTCCCGCGCAATGGCAGATGCCGAATCCGACCACGATCTTCTCCCTCCCCGGACTCCCCCGCGGGCGAGGAACATCGTGCTTGTCGGGTTCATGGCGACCGGTAAGACAACCCTCGGGCGGCTGGTGGCACGCAAGGCCGGATTCACCTTTGTGGACATGGACAAGAAAATCGAGGAAGCGGCTGGCATGAGCATCCCGAAAATCTTTGAATTGGAGGGCGAGGATGGTTTTCGGGCCCGGGAGACCTCGGTGCTGCGCGAGTTGGTCGGTTCGGAGCGCCATGTCATCGCCACCGGCGGCGGAGTCGTGACGCGGGAGGAGAATCATCCCTTGTTGCGCGACCTCGGCTTCGTCGTGTGGTTGCACACGCGTAAAAAGATCATCTTCGACCGGGTGACCCGCAATCCCCACCGCCCTTTGCTGCGCACGGCGGATCCCTACGCGACCATCAAGGCGATGGTGGAGGAGCGGAAGCCCCTTTACAAGGCCGTCGCCGATTTGAAGGTGAAAACCTGTGATCTTTCGCAATCAGAGTCGGTCGGAGGAATTCTCGACAGTGCTTGCTGGTTTTTCCGGGCACATTTTCCCGGGGAACACGAATGTGGAGATGCAAAGTCTTCCCCGCCTCCGGCGACGCTCTGAGCGCCTCGGTCCGATTTCACGGATATTTCATCCCCCTTTCACGGTCCTTTCACGGAGCCGCTCCACGATAGCGGCACCATGCAACTCGAACGTCTTCTCACTTCCGACCACCTTTCGACCGGTCGTCGCGACGTGTTCAGTTCGCTGGGTCTTTTCGTGGTTGGTTGTTTGCTCTACGGCCTCGGCATGGGGGCTTGGCGATCCTGGACAATGGGAGTCTATGTCGCGATTAAACTGCCGTTCTGCCTGCTGGCGACACTCGGGATCAACGGACTCTTCAGCGTGATCATCGCGGCCTTTACCGGAAGCGGTTTGGGCATGCGCGAAACCCTGGCCATGCAACTCCGCGCTTGTTCGGTATCGGCGGTGGTGTTGGGTGGCTTTGCTCCGGTGGGAATTTTTCTGGCCCGTGTGCTACCTTCGCCGCCCGATAGCCCGGTGGCTCACATCCATGCGGGCCTGATGTTTTTCCACACCCTGATGATTGCGTTTGCCGGAGTGATCGGCCTGGCCTCGTTGCGGCGGATCCTCCTCCGTCATGCCAGTGGGCCCGGTCCGGCGCGCTGGACCATGCTGGCTTGGTTGACGGGAAACTTTCTCGCCGGCTCACAAGTTGCTTGGTTCCTGCGCCCGTTTTTCGGCTCCGCTTATTTGCCAGTGGAGTTTCTCAGAGAGGATCCATTCTCGAGCGGATTCCTCGAATCCCTGCTCCTAGCCATCCCGCGCCTTCTCAAAGCTTTCTAACTTGAAAAATCATATGAACTCGAATCCTGAAACCATGAGCACCACCCAACTCCTCGACACCATCTTGCGCCAACCGCGCGATCAAGCCCGTGAACTTGCCACCACATCGCCACCGGCCCGACTCCTCATCATCCTTGGCAGCACGGCAATTGTTTCCATCCTCGTCTTCGGTCTGGTGATTGGATGGTTCGGCGGCGGTGCTGCTCTTTGGCAGACTCCCCTCAAACTCACGGGAGGACTGCTCTTCACCTGTCTCATTTGTTTTCCCAGCCTCTGTATCCTTGGGGCCCTCGCGGGATCCGATGCCGGACCCCGCGGCCATTTCGCGGTTTTGCTTGGTGGTCTCGCCCTAACAGGACTTCTGCTCCTCGGTCTCGCGCCCGTATTGTGGGTTTTCTCGCAGTCTACCGGCTCGCCCGGGTTCTTTGGATTCCTCGCCCTCGGTCTCTGGTGGATCTGCATGTTGGCCGGTCTGTTTTTCATCGCCCGGGGCCTGCGCGGGACGACCATTCGGGGATTCGGTCCTCTCGCTCTCTGGACCGGTATCTTCCTCCTCGTGGCATTACAAACGGTGACGAGCTTGCGCCCCCTGCTTGAACCCACGGACAAACTTTTCGCGGAAAAGAAAATGTTCTTCCTCGAACATTGGGTGAGTGTGATGAACGGTGAGTCCCAAAACGCCTCGGATGAGGAGGTCGATTGTGAAGGGGAAACCGTCGTCGATTCGTCCCGATAACCAGCGCCTCGAGTGTTTTGATCGTTCCGAAAGATGACGGCAGACCTTACGGTCGGGGGTTCTTCGATTTGGATATCAATCACCTGACGGCCGGAAACCCAGCACGTGGAAAGCTTCCCCCGCCCTCATGCCAGGGTCATTGGCATCAACCCGGGGGTGGTGGGTTCGAATAAACTCCGATTGGCTTTCCGGTGGTTGGCAGACGATACCGCATTGTTCGCACCAAGCTGCGAGGTCGGTGAAGTTCACATCGCAGGTGATGTCTTGTGAGCCAAGTCTGCGGAAAACATCGAGACCGGCGAGGCGTTCCTGCCGCCAATAGGCGCGCAGGGTGCCGGCGGGCCGGCGGTGATAAAGCGTCGGGAAAACATCGCCATAGTCAATCCACAAGCCAGCGCCCTTGCGCCATTGGGAAACCCATTCCTGCATCCATTCGGAGAAGGAGACCAGGTGTTCTACACGCTGGCCGTTGGGAATGCTCCCTCCGGGCCAAGCCCGAGCTTCGAGAAAACCGGCGGATTTCCCGTCTGGCGTCCAGAGCCGCGTGGTTTCACGGATGAGTCCATCACTTTGGACCTCGAGGCAACATTCATTCCAAATGCTGCCATCCCATGACAAGACCTCAGGAGGGAAAGCATCGACAAGCTCGTTCGCAAACAAGATGGCGCGTCCATCGCATGCGGATAACGCATCTCTCATGTTCTCGTGCCAGCGGACGCGGCTTCCGAGTATTTCCTTTTGCCGTTGGCGTAAGGTCAATGAAGTATCGACTATATGATAGCGCGGCTTCCGCCAGCCCGGCCATTGCTTGAGGATGGTTCGCGCCAGGGATCCATCGCCGGCGCCGATCTCGATGAGATCACGAATGCCGGAGTGTTTCGACTGTGCATGCGCCCATCGGCTGATGGCCGTGCCCAGCGAGACCCCGAGAGTGGCATTGGTGGAGAAATCGCCGGTTCGTCCTACTGTTCCGATGTTGGCGGTGTAGTAGCCGCTCTCGGGATCATGAAGTGCCCGGGCGATAATGTCGCGGAAACCATGGATGCCGGGTTCGAGCATGTTGTTAGGCTTTGCCATCTCCGCGCGGACCGTAGAAGACTTCGACCATGGTCAGCCCCTCGGCTCCGGCGCAGAGCGGGCTTTTGATCAAGCGACCGGTCTTGTCGATTTTCGCTTCAAACAGCCTGCGCAAGCCCTCGGCGTCGAGGGATCCGCGGCCCACATGGATCAGTGCACCGACCATCAGCCGCACCATCTTGTAAAGGAATCCTTTGCCTTCGATGTCCATGGTCAGATACGGACCATCGACCGTCACGTCGAAACGCCAGACGCGGCGGATATTGCGTCCGGACTCGGGTGCGGCATCGGTGCCATCGTGACGGAAGGCGGCGAAGGCGGAGAAGTCATGTTCACCGAGAAAGACCGGGGCGGCTGCGATCATCGCCTCTGTGTCGAGCGGCCATGGCCAGTGCCAGACCACGCCGTGATCGAGCGGGGGCAAAATGGGACCATTGAACAAACGATACCGGTAGTGTTTGCCCGTCGAGCTCCGGCGCGCGTGGAAATCAGGTGGTGCGTCATCCGTTTCGAGCACGCGGATGGTCGGCGGCAGCAGGGGATTGAGGGCACGTGTCCAGGCCGCGCCATCCATACGCCAATCCCCCGGCACATCAAAATGGGCGATCTGGGCGAGGGCATGCACACCCGCGTCGGTCCGGCCCGAGGCATGGACACGAGTGAGTTGATCCGATTTCAAAACCCGGGCGATGGCAGCTTCCAGTTGTTCCTGGACCGAACGTCCGTCGCCCACATGCTGCCAGCCCGAATGATGCCGACCGTCGTAGGCCAGCACCAGCTTCATCCGGTGGGGAGGAGGGGTTGTTTCGGTGGAAGAACTCATCTCAGCTTGGAGCGAATTGGGGAGACGGATGAAATTCTAGAGTCAGAGTTCCCCGGCCTTGAGGGCTTTGAGGAATGATTCATAGGAATGGATTTGCACGACGTTGGCGGCGGCGGGCAAATGTTTTTTCAATTCACCGGAGAGATACCATTCCTTGAGGGTCCATCCATCACCCCCGAGCACGAGCAAGGCTTTGGTGTAGCGGTCTTCCTGCTTTTCGGCTTTTGCACTCTGGGCGATGGCCTCGGCGAGGCAGATCATTTCGTAAGGAATCTTCTGTTCGGCTGTGCCACCGGCTTGCTGCCATTTGAGGGACACGAGGATATTGCGTCCTTCTTTGCGCGCTACGACATCGACGTAGTGGCGTCCGCCATCCGGGCGGGTGCCCGCCAGGACCTGATGGGCTGTGTTGTAACCTGCTTCCTTGAAATCGGCTTCAACTTGGTTTTCAAAGTCACGACCGGTGGTGGTGTCGCGGGCGGGTTCCTCGGCACCGAGACAGGCGACAAAGCAGAGCCAGAGCACACGGAGGCATTTCATGTGCCCAGTAGAACCGAGACGCGTCGTGATGGCAAGCTCCGATTACCAACCGAGCAGTTCGAGGGAGGCCCCGGCATAGAAGCCGTTGTCCAAATCCGTGTCGAAGAGGGATTGCCCATCTTGTTGGAGTTCGACTTCGGAGTAGAGCGTGTAACCGGCCTGAAGATTGAGCCAAAGGTGCGGCGAGTCGGCAAGTCGGCGGCGCACGGAGATTCCGGCGCGTCCGTAGCTGACGCTGGCGATATCCGGCCCAGCCTCGCCCTCATCGAGATCCGCCACGAAGCTTCGCGGACGGAAGGTCGCGGAGACAATCCAGTCTTCAGTTGGCATCCATGAAGCGGCGAGCTGGGGTGGGATCAGACTGAACAACCATTGGTCGTTTGGTTTCCAAGTGAAGCCGATACCTGGAACAGCGAAGATTCGATCCACATCGTAGCTGAAGTAGCCTCCGAACCCAATGGCGAGATTATTTCCGAACTGGCGCATGGCTACGGCGAAAGTGCGAAAGGCGAAATCATCACTGTCGATGCTTTCAAAATCCGTTCGCAATCCGGGCACGACCTGACCGAGCCAGAACCATTGGCTGCCGGGTGTGCGGTGAGTGAAGGACAGCGGAACATAGAGGGCATGCAGTTGGCCATCCCAAGCGATGGCTTCGTTGTCGATACTGAGATCGGTGAGCGAGTAGTCGATGCCGACCGCGAGTCGGGTTCCGTTGCCGAAATTGCGATAGAAGACCGGTGATCGAAGTTCAAAAACACTGATGTCGGCGGAGCCGGAACCGTCCTCGAAATCCATGGTGTCAAGCCATTCATAAGAAAGCGACGCCAAAGCCGGCACGGCCGGGCGAACGTCGGCGAGGAAATCGCGTGCGTCGGCGGCGGGGTCTTGGGAGGATTGGTCCGCCATTTGCGCAGAGAGAACCCCGGCAGTGGCGAGAAGAGCAAGGAAGGGCAAAAGCTTCATGCCCGAGACACTACGCCTAACGGAGGGATCGTGGCGAGTGGATTTTTGGCCTCCACGATTTTCCAGTCAATTTCACTTCTTCTTCGGCGGCGGCTGATAGGTGGCCCCGTTATCGGCGGGCAGGGAATTGTGCCACGCCACAACCTCCGCTTTCAGGCGGGCGGTTTCGGAAACTTCATTCGCTGCGAGGTTCTCGCTCTCCGAGGGATCCGCAATGAGATCGTAAAGTTGCGGGGATGAGCCATCGTAGGCACAAAGGAGTTTCCACCGACCGTCGCGCACGGCGAGATCAGGGAGATTGGGTTCACCCGAAAAAGTGGCGCGGTCCGGAGGTCGGCGGAAAAAGAGCGGCTTTCCGCGGGGGGATTCGGAGTTTCCAAGCAAGGTTGCCGGCAGGGAAACGCCATCGAAGTTGACGCCTTCCGGGGCGGATACGGCGGCGATCGAGAGCAGCGTGGGTGTGATGTCGAGGGTCGAGAAGAAGGAAACGCCGTTGCTTGTGCCCGTTTTCGAGGCATTGACGTATCCGGGCCCCCAGACGACAAGCGGAGAGCGGATGCCGCCTTCATACAACATCGCTTTGCTGCCGCGGAATGGACCCGCCGACCCGACCTCGAATTCGGGTCCATTGTCCGAGCAGATCAATATCAACGTGTTGTTCCTGAGCGCGGGATCGGAGCGGACACGTTCGAACAACTTCCCGAACTGACGGTCCATCGCCTCGAGCACGGAATGATAGAGACCCCGTTTGCCGTCCCGCCATTGATATACCGGGGGCCAGAACGGGCTGTGCACATCATCCGGCCATACGTTCACATAAAATGTCTTTCCCGTTTCCACGGAAAGATTGATGAACTCCAACGCGGAATCAACGAAGCCAGTGGTGATCTTCGAGCGTTCCATCCAGGTGAACGGCTTGCCGAGTCGCTCGGCATCTCCCCAGATGCGCCCGGGTGTCTCATCCCCCGGCTTGAGGGTGAGAGGAAGCAACTTCGGACCCATGCCCTCGAAATTGGTGAGCGAAACATGAAATCCATAAGTCGTGATCGGCGGGGCATCGTCCACGTCACGCTGACCGCCCATGTGCCATTTACCGAAATGGCCGGTCGCGTATCCCGCGTCCCGCAACATGCGGGCGAGCATCGGGGCTTTCGGATCGAGCCAGTGGTCCATCCCCCGGGCCGTATTGGCAGCGCGGAATGCCAGATACGAGCCGATCCGCCAGCGCTGGGGATATTGCCCGGTCGAGAGACCGACGCGGGATGGCGAGCAGAGCGGTGAGGCGACGTAAAACTGTTCAAAACGCAGGCCTTCCGAGGCCATGCGATCGATATTCGGAGTCTTGGCCTCCTTGTTGCCGAAACAGGATAAATCTCCCCATCCCATGTCGTCGATGAGGATCATGATGATATTCGGGCGACGGGCGGGCGCTGATTCCGCGGCGGAAACGACGGGTGCCGGGCCGCAAATCGCCAGCGCGAGCAGCGGGACCATCAGGCATGTTAGACATTTCATGGCGGTGGTCGGATTGGTTTTGCGCGGAATTCGCACAACAGAATCATGGGACGACCTTGCCGGTGATCACGAGGTTCCGTTTGGGGATCGTGAAGATAAAGGCCACCACGGAAGAGGCGGTCATCCGCGCTTTGGAATCATATCCAGCGTTGTCGCGATTCGGTTGATAATAAAAAGTCCCGTCGTTGCACTGCGCCATGGTGAACCACCAGCGGTTGGCATCCATCAGCTTCCGGAAGTTCTGAGCCTCGGTATTCGCACCGAGCGCCTCGTAAGCCATGCCCATTGGGGGTGATCCGTGGGTATCTGGAAAACTTTGCGGATGTTTTCCGATGATGTCCGAGTATTGCCGGGCTTGTTGGCGATAGTCGCCATCGGGATACGGGCTAACAAAGCAGGCGATACCGGCGGCACCTGTCCGGCCCATGTCGGCCCAGTCGTCCGGTCCGCCGCCGCGGGAATCGCCATACCAGAGATATCCATTCTCGCCGGTTCCCCTTTTGAGAAAAGCATAAGCCGCGTCATGACGGGCGCGGTCGATCTTGATGCCACACCGATGCATGAGGGAATAGGCAAGCGCGCCCTGGGCGGTGATCATGGCAATCGGACCATAACCCTCGAATCCGGGATTGTGTCCCCATCCTCCATGGGATTGCTTGGGCCCCTTGGGATAGTCATCAGGATGTGATTCTTTGACCTTCGGATCAATTTGGGACATGTCGAGATACTGCCCCTGCTCCATCAGGCTCCGGATATTCTCCAGCTCCGGCAATACCCAGGACTTCCTGGTGATCAAATAGTATTCGCTCAGCACGATGGCCGCGCCCATGTGGGTCCAGTTCATCAGGCCATACTTTCTGTCTTCCGGCCCCGTTTCACGGATGCTCTCGCAAAGATGGCGCAGGTTTCTTTCCACATCCGACAGGTATTTCTTTTCGCCGCATCCGAGCAGGGCGAGCGAAGCGAACGTATTGTGTACCGGATCGCCAAATGAGCCGCTCTCTTCCTGTTGTTTGGCGATGTAAGTGAGCAACTCCTTCAGGATGGCATCCGACTTCGGACAATTGGCCGGGTAGGTGGCGGCATAGCTGCCATACTTTTTCCCGATATCTAGCTCAACTTCGATCATTTCCCCGCCTCGTTTCACCATGAGCGGGAGTTTGCCCGTGCCGGACTTCCCTTGGCAGGCCTCCAATGCTTCGGCCAGTTCCAGCACCGGGCCGTCCGCACCAAAGACCTCCATGCCATACCCATTGCGGTGTGGATGCTGGAACTTCTTGCCGTTGGCTCCGATGATAAAGTCGTCGATTTTGATCGGGTTCCTCGCCGGTGTCCTCGGCAGCACGTATTTCACCAGCAAGGCTTTGGGTTCGTCCTCCACCAATCTGGCCCGGATGCCGGTGAGGCCGAGATTGTAGAACCAGCCGGGAACCTCGGCGTCTGGCCCCGAATCGGCACGCTGGTTCCATGGTTGATCGCCATCATAAGCGACCTGCGCGACCAGTGGCCGGAGGCCGGTGGCCAGGAATGCCACGGAAACAAGGGATGAAACTAGAATGGTGGTCTTCATGGAATGCGGATTGTTCGGAGATCTGGTCGACATGACCGTTGCCACCAAAACTTGACCGTATATCCGAGATATCCACAAGTTATATTGGGGACCGCGTTTGGCCAGATAAAGCCCAACTTTGTTGGATTCTGTATGGTCATTCCCCATGGCTTTCCTGCGGTGGGGCGAAGCAAGTTTGTCACCGTCATAGGTCCTGCTTTGACCATCTTGTGTTGACATTGTAATGTCCCAATGTCATAAGCGACCTTAATAAATGAAGGGCCACCCACCCAATTCCCATCTATCCGGAGGCTTCTCCCTTGTGGAGTTGCTTATCGTGATGGCAATTGCCGGGGCATTGCTTGTTCTGGCGGCCTCGAGCGGCGACGGTTGGGGCGAGCAAGCAGCGCAGCGCGGGGCCATCAGCCAAGTGGCTTCTGCGTTGGATCGCGCGCGCGCGCATGCTATCGCGAATGACGGATATGCTGCCTTCGTGGTGGCCGGTCCGGAGGCGCAGGAGAAGGCCTGGCGCCAGGTGGCGGTGGTAGCGGTGCGCGAGTTGCCGGCAGGCGGGGATTTTCCTTATGAATTGGCCGACGCCAGCGACACGCCGGGTGTGGAAGCTCCGGCGGATCCGATTGATTTGGTGATGCCGTGGATGGATTTGCCCAAGGGATTGATTCTATTCGGCAGGGCTCACGGCGCTCCCGTGGAATCAATGGTCGACGACACGGCAGCGTTGAAAGTGCCGACGCTCAAGAATGGTCCACTCACCGGCTGCAAGGTGATCGTCTTCAATGGGCAGGGAGCGGTTGTTTATCCGACGCAGAAGAGCCGCCGCGTCGCCCGTGTCGCACCCGGCGAGGGCGACGGCACTGCCACGAAAATTCTCCAACCCGACCGCGCCGAGGCGATGCCGGCTGCGTTTGTGGAACGCTTCACCGGCCGCATCCGGCTGGTGAAATAAACCAACTCTCCGCATGTCCGTTTTACCTCCATCGCATGTCCGCAGCGTCAGAAAATCCCCCAGGCGGGGATTCACGCTCATCGAGGTATCGCTGGCGGTGGCGATCTTTGCGACCGTCCTTTTGGGGATGCTTGCCCTTCTGGCCAATGGCGTTTCCACACGCGCCCAAGTGCGGCGAGACACCATCGGCGTTCATCTCTGCCAGCAAATCCATCAGGCACTGCGCGGCTACCGCAAAGGCATCGACGATATCCAACCGGCGGCCCCGGGAGGAATTCCCGGTTTGTTGGACGAATTTTTGCCCTTTGATTTCGCGCAATTTCCAGGAGCGGGAAAACCCGCCTTCGTGCTCGGATTTGATTCCGAAGGCAAACCCCGCGGCAAGAATCTTTCCGGCGATTACCAAAGCGGGACACTGCAGGATGGCGTGCGCTACCTTGCCACCATCGAGGGGAAACCCGTGGTCGGGAAAACGGGTCTAACGGAAGTGTTGGTCGGCATCGAGTTCCCAGCCGGGGAATCGAAAAAGGGACGCAAACGCCAGGAATTCCGCGTGCTCATGACCCCACGCGCGGTCGAGGCGACCAAACCGGGAGGCACGCCATGAGGACATTCGTCCAACGAGCCGCCGCATCGGGCATGACCTTGCTTGAAGTGCTAGTCGCGGTCTCGATCAGCTCCATTCTCATCCTCGCGCTGGCGACGATTCTTGGGAACACGGGCGGAATTTACGCCGACACCGAACGAACGGTCGAGACCTTGCGCGACGGGCGCGCCGCTCTTGGCATCCTGCGTGATGACATGGCCGGCTTCATGGGCACCGAGCAAGGACTGCCCGTCGTTTACGAGCGCAACGATGCAAGCTTCTCAACCCGGTGGGGGTTCTTCACCTCGCGCTCCGCGCGCGCGCAAGAAACCGGGCGGAATCCCGGTGACGTGTGTTTTGTCTGGTATTACACGGCCATTACCACGGAAAGCAACGGCCGCACTTCGCGGAAACTTTTCCGAAAATTCATCAGCAGCGCCGATGCGATTTCCTATCTCGGCAAACCGACCCCACCGCAACTCACGCCGGATCCTGAAAACGACGACGCCATCGCTTTCAACGTGCTGGATTTCCGGTGCGACTACCGCCGACGCGGGACGAATGGCCAATGGGTGGTGGCCAAGACGGCGGAGGAAATCCGGCAAGCGGGAGAGGTGACCGTGGTCCTTCGCGTGCTCACCAACGAAGCCGCCGGATCGCTGGAAGAGGCTGCCGACTGGTCGCCCGGTGGCAATACCGGGGAAGGATTTGATTTTGACGAGGACGAGGATGACGACGCCTCCGCCAGTAGTTTCCGCGCCCGTTACCTGCTCGAACGATGAAAACCCACCGCCCGAATTTTCCACCGCGCGTCACCAGACCGGGCCGAGCTTTCGCCTTGGTCTCCACCATGCTCGTGCTCTCGGCGATTTCGATCCTCTGTGTCGCCCTCTTCACCCTCATGCGTTACGAGGTGGCGACGGTGGGTGCGCACGAACGTCAGTTCCGGGCCGAACTCGGGATCGAAAGCGGGCTCAATGCCGCCGTGCAGTCTCTGGCCGCCGCCACCGCCGATGATCTGAGTGTAATCCACGCGAAAAAAACAAGTGACGGGACGCCGGTGCTGCTCGCCTCACGCCACGACACCTCCGGAATGTGGAAAACCCAGCCGTTGGTTTCGGGCACATGGCGACCGGCCGATACCGGAGATCTTTCTAAGATCGAGACTCCGCCCGCAGGTTCGGCGCCGGTCCGCCTGCCCGGCGGACTCGGCGTGAATGGATTGGCGCGCGTGAATTGGGAGGCGATGCCTGCGGTGCCCGGTTCGCCTATCACGGTGCGTTATGCCTATTGGGTCGAGGACATGCAAAGCCGCGTGGATGCGGAAACAGCCGGCAACGAGGAAGGCACAAGCCAAGCCCACCGCCGTTCCGGTCCGACCGACGTCGGTGCTGCCCCCGGCCTCGGACGTGTGCCGAACACACCAGCCCCCGTCGAAAAAGCCCTGCGCGACCTGGCGCTTTATGCCCTTGACCCGGATAGCACGGCCCTTGATGGCGGCACCTTGGATAATCACGTGATCAAGAACCGCTTCGCCCCGACACTCGGCACGTTGGTGGCGTTGCGCGGCGGGACCGGGCAGAGGAATCCCACCACCGGCAAACCTCTCGACCCTCGCGACGCCGCCCTTGAGGAAAGCGTGGTTGTCGGATTGCAGCCTTACGACGAAGCCGCCCTGATTCCCTACGCGACCGACACCACGGGCAAACGGCTGTTCGCCAAAGCCGGACAACCGATGATGGATTTGAATGATCCCAACCTCGTGTCGGACCCTGCGCGGTTCATCGACAATTTCGCCAACACCATCCGGGACAATCTGCCCGACTTCGAGCGTCTGCGCAAAGGCGGCTTCCCGGAAAACTATCTCGAAACCCTCGGTGCTTCCGCTCGCGATTACGCAGACCTCGATAGCGGACCCAATATCGCCGCGGGCCGTTACCGTGGTCAGGAGGCCTATCCAAGTGTCAGCGAGATGTATTACCGGTTCCGATGGGAAAACATCGAACGCCGGGACGGCCGGGTTTACGCGTTTTTCACCATCACGCCGTATGTCGAATTGTGGAATCCGACCAATGTGGACATCCAAGGGTCCTTCCAGCTTTCTCTCGAAGCCAATTACGTGCTCAACATTGGATTCAACCAATACAGTTTCACCGGCGGAGCCATCCCCGGAGCGGGCGACGCCGCGATCTGCACGCCGCTGCCGGCGCGGCGCGACGGTGATTTCTGGTGCCCCGTGGTTGATATCTCAAGCTCCGCGAACATCCTTCCGCGCAGCGGAACCCGGCCATCGGGAGCTCTCCGACCGAATGAATACCGGATGTATGAGTTGCAGCAATTCACTTTCCGCTTCGATGGCGGGCCGGCCAGCGTGGTGATCCCTTCTCCTCTCGCCATGAACGAGGACAACACCAGCGGTTACCGTTTCATGTTCAACGGACAAGAGGTCGATCGTAGCGCCGGGCCGGTGCGTCGTCTCAACATGAGCCTCTATTATCCGAACGACGCCGCCACCAACTCGCGCCAGCAATACCGCGGCACGTTGCCCGGCCACAGCTACCGGCCCGCGGGCTTCGTGAACAATATGGGCGACTCGCGTATGGCCTATTACATCCCCGCGCCGCAGGATCCCAGTGCCTATCCCGACAATGCCAGCCCGGGTCGCCGCAACGTCCGTTGGGAAATCTTCCGCTCGAACGCGAACCGTATTTTCGGACGAGTGAAACCCTCGGAGTGGCCGGATGGCGGCCATGACGCTCTCATGGGCACTCCCGTGAGTGTCCCGAGCGATCGCCGGATCAACATGGATGATACGCGGTTCTATGCCGGAGCGCCGCCCGTCGAACCCGAGAAGGCCCCGCAGCGTCTTAGTAATCGAGGGTACTTTGTGAGCGCCACCGAACTGGGCCACATCTATGATCCGGTGATGTGGGATCAGGGAATGGATAGCGACGTCACCAGCACCTCCTTGCTGCACGACATTGCCACTTCGGCCAGAGCCAGTGCGAACCACGGTGGTGGCAATACGCTCCGCATAGGACGCGTCGAACACCGGCAGTTCGATGTGGCTGGAGCGCGCGCCTCCCATCTCATGGATCTTTTCCAGGCCGGGCAAACCCTGCAGGGCGTGAAAGCAGGATTCCGGCGCATCGAAGGACACGTGAACCTCAACACCGCCACCCGTGACACACTGCGTGCTCTCGCCGCCGGACCATTGTTGCAGGACCCGTTGACCAACGACGTGAGCCGCGAGGATTCAGCCAGCGGCGACAAGCAGACCCAAGCCCGTGTTTTTTCCGCGCCCACCACCACACGTGAAGCCGACCTTTTCGCCGACGCCGTCATCGCGCATCGCGAGGCGAATGGGCCGTTCCAATCCCTCGGCGAGTTCGCGCGACTGCGTCGATCTGATGGCACGTCTTTTTTCGGAAATCTCGCCAACTACAACACGCGGCGCGCCCAACTCACCTCGGGCACATGGACGATGGGCTCGGAATGGTCGGATCCCGCCGCGGAAGAACTTTACGCCCGCGTGGCCAATGGATCGACGGTGCGTTCGCGCAATTTCCGCGTGCACGTAACCGCCGAGGTGGTCTCCACCAACGGAGGCCGCGTACTGGCACGGCGTTCCCGTTTCTTCCAAGTCTTCATGCAACCCGGCGAACGCTCGACCGCGGCCAGCCCCATGCCCGCCGGATTCCCGCGCGCGGTGCTCGTCCATTCCAGCGAACCTTAAACTATTTTTTCACCCATGCGGTTCCTTTCTTTCCTCTTCCTCCTCGCCTGCACTGCCATCCTTCAAGCCCAGGAGGGCAAGGGGGTCGGCTTCGTGCGCTTCGTCAACGCCGTCGGCCTCGAGGGAAATCTTGATATCAAGATGGACGGTTCCTCGGTGCGCGCCAACGGGTTCGCGCCCGGCGATCTAACCGGTGGGGTAGGCCTCACCGAAGGCAACCACAATTTCAAATTCCTCCACTCCCTATGCAGCGGAGCGGATATGGCATTGAAGGTCGAGCCTCGTGTCACCCGCACCATCGTGCTCGTTTACGAGGAAAAGAAGGACAAGGAAGGTGAGGTCAAAGAGCGCTTGCTCAAGGCGCGCGAGTTTCCGGCGCGCGAGAGGGATCGCAAATCGAGCGTGACTTTGTATTCTTTCAGCACCCAACCCGTGCTCACCATGCGTGGTTTCATCAACAACAAGCCGCCGGGCGTGGATATCGTGCTGAAGACCGGCGAATCCCAGAACATCGCGCTGCCGGGTTCCGGTGATTTCCTGCTTGGCATGGGGCAGACCAAATTGCTCGCCCTTACGATCGAAGATCCGGGCCACTACGCCGCCGTTATTTACGATGACCCGGCAAAACCGGGTTCCGTGCGTGTCGTCTATTTCCTCAATGAAATCTTCGAAGTCGGAGGTTGAATTTTCCCTTCCATCACCGCCATGATTCGTCGCCAACTTCTCGCATGGTTTGCCCTGCCATTCTTCGTTTCCGCGCAAGCGGAGCAGCAACCACCCGCGGACAGTCCGTCCGGCTGGTTGGCCGTCGTGTATTGTGTTCCCGGTGCCGGGGCGGTTCAGGTCACGGTGAGCGAGGGGGTGCAAGCGCAAGCAACCACCGGCCAAATCCTCGGTCCGGTCGGACTGAAACCTGGAACCATCAACCTGCAGGCGCGCCATGGAGACAAAAACATCAGCAGCCCGGTCGAATTGAAAAAAGATCAGCGTGTGCTCGCCCTGCTTGTCGTCGATGAAAAGGCCGGTCTGGCCGTGAAGTCGATGGTGCTTCCTTCCTCCGAAGGCAAACGTCTCGCCATTCGTTTGCCTGGCAACGGTGCCAAGGTTTGGAAAGCGGGGAAAAAGGATCTGCCCGTGGGAGAAGCGGTTGAATTCACGGGGCGTCCGATGATCAAGGATGCCGATGGTGCGGAAGTCGTGGCCATCGAGGCGGAGGAACCGGGCGTTTATTTACTCGTGCCTTCCGAAGATGAAGGCAAGACGAAAGTGATCTTCCTTCCATGATCAGAACGTGTGATGCTCGCTCTTGGCATCGAGGCGGAACAGGGTTTCAGCCGCGACATTCTTCGCCTGATCACCGACGCGCTCCAGTGACTTCGCAATGATGGCGAGGTTCGCGTAGGCGGAACCACTGAGCTGGTTTTCCCCGAGACGGACGGCGGCGGTGAACTTTTCCGTGATGTTGCGGCAGAGCTCATCCAGTTCATCATCTCGCCCGGCGATGGCCGCCGCTGCGACGGCATCCCGATTGGCCATGGCGAGCAGGGCGTCGTTAAAAAGAATGCGCGCCGCGTCGAACAACGGCTCGAGCAGTTTCGTCTGCGCGGCTTCCTCTTCAAGGGCGAGCAAACGCGCTCTTCGGGCGATAGAGACACATTCGTCGCCGACGCGCTCGAGGCCGGTTGCGAGTTTGATCGCGCTCACCACCACCCGCAAGTCCGCCGCCACGGGATTGAAGAGCGTGACAATTTCCATGGCCAGACGTCCGACCTCGGCTTCGAGATCATCGATTTCCTCGTCGGCGGCTACCGACGCGTTGCAGGCATCGATATCGCGGTGGAAGAGTCCCTTTGCCGCCTGGGCCAGTGACTCGCGCCCGAGACCGCCCATGCGCAGCAGCGCGTCGTCGAGGCGGGTGAGACGTTCTTCAAAGGCGGAGGAGAAATGGGCAGACATCGGGGCAGTAGACACACTACCACCGATCCGCACGCCGGAAAGTCCGATTGTCTGATCCCGCCTATTAACTGCGGCAGCCCGCACAGCCTTTCACTCGCCCTTCTTCTCAACCGGTGGCAGGAGCACCTGCAATTCCCACGTTGATTTGGCGCGGGGCGTGCGCGGGCCATTGTAACCGAGCAACCGGTAAGTGGGATTCTCGATGCCCTTTTCTTGCAACTTCGCTTCGAGAGCCGTCCTCGCCTTGAGCAGATTCGGGCCGGAGTCAGGTCCTTGCCACGCGTAGGTCAGCACCTTGGCCGCCGGGACGTCCCGCACCTCAACTTCTTCCCCATCCTTACCCGCTTTTCCAACCTGCTGGTTCTGGTAGAGGAATGCCATGGTGCCACGATCCATACTCTTGCCTTCGACCTTCATGCCCATCTCGACCGGAGCGGTCATGGGGATATCGTGTTTCTTGATGTGGCCAAATAGGGTCATGAACTCCGATTTGAGCAGGCGAGGGGGGGTGAAGGCGGCCCGATAGGCGGGCAGTTGTTTTTCGACCGCCTCATCGTACGGACCGGGGGTGGGCCAGCCTTCCGGCAGCGGGGCCTCGTCCACATACTCCGGCTTCGCCGCCGGTTCGCCGGTGGCTTTGGAAAGCAAAGCCCAACCACCGATGGCGAGCACGAGGAGAAGGAATGGATTCTTCATGATTTCTAAAGAACGCCGCGACCCGGTCTGACGGATGCGGACGATTCTCCGTCAAAACCAAACATCGTTATTGACATCTGCGGTCCAAATAGGCCTTCTCGCCCCATGAAAGCAACAACCTTCTCCTCGTTCGCTTTTCTGCTGCTGGCGTTTCCCTGCCGCATCATGGCCCAGGCGCCTGCCAACGATCACTTCGCCAGCGCCCTGGTCTTGGCCGGAGCAACTGCATCGGCCACGGGTAATAATACCAACGCAACTCTTGAATCGGGAGAAGTCAATCCGGCGGGAGAAGGCGGTGCTTCCGTCTGGTTTTCGTGGACCGCTCCGTCCACCGGATGGCACACGGTCCACACTTCGTCAAACAATCCGGCCAATGGTCTAGACACGGTCATCGCGCTTTTTGCCGGAGGATCCACGGTTTCCAACACGGTCATGCTCGGTCACAATGACGAGAGCGCTCGTTTTCCCGGAGATTATCCTTCCGCCGTCTATCCGGGGGAATTCGGACCCTCCCGCCTGGTTTTCCAAGCGACGGCCGGAACCACCTACCGGATTGCGGTGCATGGTTCTTCCAGTGCCACCGGGCCGTTCTAGATCCACCTTGGTCCGGAGACCACTCCCGAGTTTATCGTGGCATCGGTGACGTTCGTTCCGGCCAGCGTTGATATCACGGGAGGCCCATTGGCTACAACGGCCACCCTGCAGATCCTGACGCAGGATCCATTCGGTTTCGCCAACGTCTCCCGGATGAGGTCTTCGAACGGCAGTGAATTTGCCTCGAATTTTCTCTCCTCGATCCCGACCAATGGCACGTATCCCACCGAATTTACGATCACCAACTACGAA
>JBJTQJ010000026.1:0-3896 GCA_046075565.1 Verrucomicrobiales bacterium
TTTGCCCGCGACAGGTGCATCCGGTTTGCCACAACAAACCAAAAGGAAAGCGGAGCAGAGAAATGTGAGTCTTGAAAG
The DNA here is from genome assembly GCA_046075565.1 of Verrucomicrobiales bacterium. Lineage (GTDB taxonomy): Bacteria > Verrucomicrobiota > Verrucomicrobiia > Verrucomicrobiales > SLCJ01 > JBJTQJ01. Next base: position 79 of record JBJTQJ010000026.1, read on the forward strand.
GAACATGAAAACCACGGATTTCACGGATGGGCACGGATTTGGTAGAGCTGCATGAGCGAAACATGGAACCGGAAAGCAAATGCACCACTGGAAGCTGGATGGGAAGGCTCTCTCGGGGTGGGTGTTCAAATTAGGACAAATCGTCGCAAACACAACCGCTTCCAGTGGTTGCATGATACGATTTGTTCTGCATTTGTGTTGAGACGTAGGATATTGCGATGTTTTAGGGCTGATAGTGAAACTTTGTAGCATGTCACCTCGATCCTCGCAGCTATAAGATTATCGGCTCTTGAACTGGCACGCCAAAACGATCTCCGCCCAGCGCCAGTCGCGCTTCACCCACTCGGGTAGCGAAACTTCCAGCTTTGCCTGTGTTTCGCGGATCTTTTCCTTGCGCAGTGGATCGATGTTGGAGTCATCCAACAGTTCCAGCAGCCCCCGCACGTTCGTCGCCTCGGGGCCGAAGTAAAAGGATGCATATTCGTCAAGCACCGTGTCCACGGATTTTTTCGGATTTGAGAACCAGGACAGGAACATTACGCTGGCGATATCGGTGTTCCATCGCTCGGCGTAGGGCCACCCACCTTTCATCAACTCAGGGTCATAGCTGTTCAGCTCGTCCTGGAGATTCTTCCAGTAAGTTTTCTTGACGAGCATGCCAGCATGATTCCCCCACATGGAGACGTCTGGAAAGACCATCAGCGGTTGCTTGGCCTTGTTGTAATAATCGCGTTCTTCCGCCGTCATGCGCGCGTAGCCGTGATTCGGCGCGAGCGCCACTTCAAAGCCGGAAAACCATTCCGGACGCTCCTTGTTCCAGTCGAGGCTGTCGACGAGGTTCTTCCAATCCTTGCCGCCGAAGGTCGGATGATTGAGGTGCCAGGTATCGATCCAGATTTCGGTTTTCGGCGAGATCTGGTGGATCCTTTCCGCCAGCGGCCGGGCCACGTTCCAGAATCCTTTGGTCGGCCACGGTTTGCACTCTTCACATGCACAGCCACCGGGATCGGCGGGAAAGATGTTGTAGATATCCAAAGGTGCCAGCGCCTTGAAAACCTCTTCCTGCCAAGCAACCATTATTTTCACGGCCTCAGGTTTCGCCGGGCACAGATACCAATCCGGGCTACCGATGATGGGCTTAATCCGTAGCTGCTTGGGTGATGACATGTAGGCATCGTTGGCTACCATGAGCAGACCGGTCTTCATGCCCATGCGGCGCGCGGTGGCGTAGAAGCGCTGATACATCGCTATCCAATTCTTTGCGATACTCCTATCCAGTTTGTGTTCCCGGGCATACCACGAGTTTAGTTCGCTCTTGTTACCAGTGGTGTCTGAGAAACTTTCGAACATCCCCATCTCGAACCAGAGACAGAGCGCGTTGCCGCCCCAAAGCGCAAACTCCTCAATGTAACGGTCTACCTTGTCCGGCTCGTTCAAGTAATACTTGCGGGCCCAAAGATACATGCCGCGATTGGGCATCTGCGGCGTTTCGCTAATCTGCAGCGTTGGCACCTGGATCTTTCCATCCGAAAAGCGCATTTCCCGCATCAAGCGCCCCACGCCGGCAACTACCCCGCTATCACTCTGGCCGGCCACGTAAAGCTCCTGCTTTTCCTGTTCCACCGCGATGACAAATCCATCCGCACCCAGCGCAGCAACCTCCTTGTTGGTGGTGGTAAATGCCTTGATTTTATCATTGGATGCCGCGGTCCCGATCACAAGACGAAACTTGGAATGATCGGCTGAGAGCGCTAGGGCGATGCCCGAGCGGTCTTTGAGTCGCTCGGCCAGCAGTTCAGTCACTCGCTTTTCGGCTGGACTCGGGTTGGTTCCCAGAACGACCCCCAGTTCGGCATTCAGGATTGTAAGGGCTGACGGTGGCGGTTCGGCCGCACCCGCATTTCGTGTGGTGGCGAGGATTACACAGAATGCGAGAAATTTTGGAAATGATTGAATGAGGATGTTTTGGTCACACTTCATTTGGATGTTTATTTTTATGTCATCAGCTTGTTGGCAGCAGAGAAGGTGCATTGCGATTCGTGCCTTCGATGACTCTACGAATCATGTTTACGAGCAGCGGAACGATAAACTGCGGACTTTTTTCATCAAGTTAATGCCATGGAATGGGCTTGCCAGTATTTGCCATAACAATCTGGGTTGATTATTGGTGCTACGGGTGGGAATCGACCCCCCTGAACGGCATTTCTTTCATCACATAGTCGGTATCTGTGTATTCTGCGAAATCTGTGGTCCCCATTTCGGTATATTGGGTGGGTCGCTAAGTTTCGTCAATCTTCCCTAGATTCAGGCATTTTCCGCCGGTCATTTTCTCCGGTGGCGGGCGACGGCGGCCGGGTCGGAAAAGTCCCCCACCCTCGGGCTGCGGCTGAAACCGGTCAACTTCGGCAGCATGAAGGCGAGCAAGCCCACGGCCGCACCCCCTAGGTGACCGAGGTAAGACACATTCCCCATGCCGGCGACCTGGAGGAATGCCCCGAGGATTTGCAAGACCAGCCATAAAACCACCGCCCACGCGGCGCCCATGCTGAACCAGAGCGGAAACATCATCACGCGGAATCCGAAGAGCAGCCGCGCGGTCGGCCAACACAACGCATAATACACCATCAAGCCCGAGATGCCCGCACTTGCCCCGACCAGCGGCAAGTGGCTCTGTGGCTCGAACGCTCCATGAGCCAGTGCTCCGGCGGCGGTGGCCGCCATCACGAGCAGCAAATAGCGAATCGGCCCCAATCGGCTCTCCACATTGTCACCGACCAGATGCAGGAACCACATGTTGCCCACCAGATGCAACAACCCGCCATGCAGGAAAAACGACGTCAGCAGTCCCGGGCCGAAGAGACCGTTCCTCGGTGTATAGGCGAATAATCTAACAAACCCCTGATACCCGCCAGTGTATTGGAGCGCGAAAGCAAACATGCAGAGCCCGATCAAGGACCACGTCACCCACGGACGACCGGAAGACGGCGGCGGATCCTCCTCGACGGGCAATCCCAGATAACTCATTAAGGCCCCGGTCAGCGTCTCGGGACTCGCACGGCGGGGAATGCCGGTGGCCTCGGATGCGCGGATGGCCTCCACTCTCGCCCGGCGGAGCGAGTCGTCCCGGTCCGGTGCGGGCGCGTAACCATTGGGCAAGAACTGCGTGACCTCCCCACCCACCCGTGCCGGCATACTCTCGCTCTCATCTTTATCCAGCCAGAGCGCCTGACAAGTCCGGCACACATCGATCTGGAAACCATTCGTGCCATCTGCAATCTCCAGCGGATGCATCTTCTTTTTGCAATACGGGCAATCAATCGCCTCACGGCTGTGCACTGGAGCAACCTCCTTCACGGCCAGCCAGAGGTTCTTCATCACATCCGCATCGAATTGCCGACGAGCCATCGCCAACGCGACCGAACGCCCACCGCAGGTCGGGCATTCATAGTGTATGCCCAGATGCGTGCGCTTCACCTCTAAGGGGCAAAGACAACGCGGACAATTGGGCTTCGCTTCCATCTCGATGCCGGAAGATGGCGCGGAGTTACGTCGCGTGCAAGCATGCGGCCGGAGACGAAAAAGAGTTCGACGATCATGAATACCGGAAGCCGACGGGGTCGTCGGCGATCCCAGCGAACCGGAAGCCGACCGTGACCCAGCCTTCGCTGGAAGCTACGGCGGGCAGGCTGTCAGCGAGCCCGGCGATCCCATCGATCCCAGCGATCCCAGAGGAAATGGAGATCAGACTCCGACGAGCAGGCGTGTGGGTTGCTCGATCGATTGTTTCACCCGGATGAGGAAGGTGACGGCTTCCTTGC
>JBJTQJ010000027.1:0-19193 GCA_046075565.1 Verrucomicrobiales bacterium
GCCCCGCGCAGCCCGGCTCCTTACCCCAGCACTGAGAACCACACTGCCAAATACTCCCATGCCACATACTCTTCCTCCCCTGCCCTATGCGCTCGATGCGCTTGAGCCACATATCGATGCCAAAACCATGGAAATCCACCATGGCAAACACCATCAGGCCTACATCACCAATCTGAACAATGCCATCACTGGCAAAGTCGACATCGAATCCAAGGATATCCTGGCCCTCATTGCCGACCTGTCGGCGGTGCCGGAAGACATCCGGATGGTGGTCCGCAACAACGGCGGTGGCCACGCGAACCACGCCTTCTTCTGGTCGGTTATCGGCCCCGGCGGCGGTGGCGCGCCGCAGGGAGAGCTCGCGGCGGCCATCGATCGCGATTTCGGCTCGCTCGACGCCTTCAAAGAAGCTTTTGCCAAGGCCGGAGCCACCCGGTTCGGATCGGGCTGGGCCTGGCTGGTCAAGGATTCTAGCGGCAATCTTTCCGTTTGCTCCACCCCGAATCAGGACAGCCCGCTCATGGGCAAAGCCGTCGCCGGATGTGAAGGCACCCCGCTGCTCGGCCTGGATGTCTGGGAACACGCCTACTATCTCAACTACCAGAACCGCCGCCCGGATTACATCGCGGCCTTCTGGAATGTCGTCCGTTGGGACGCCGTGGCTGCCAACTACGCTTCCTGAATCCATCAGGCTTCATGGGCGCGCGGCTCCTCCATGGGCCGCGCGCCTTTCTTTTTCTTCGCGGGAGTGGAAAAGTGGGAGAAATTGGGCGTATTGCCCGTAGAGTCCTAAACATCGAAAAAAGTCCGTGACGCTTTCCCAAGCGGCATCATCCTTGCTTCCGCAGATCCCACAGAACCCAAACTACCGCCTCCCGGCATGAGCGAAACACCCTCGCAACTCCCCGAAGCCATCGCCGCACGGCTGGAAGCATTTCGCCGCAAACTGTGGTGGATCAAAGCCGCTGAAGCCGTATTCGCCGCCTTTTTCGGCTTGCTCGCTGGCTTCCTTCTCGTTTTTTTGCTGGAACGTTTTGTCGACACCCCGGTTTGGGCGCGAGTGTTGTTGCTGGCCAGCGGCACCTCGCTGATGGCGATTTTCGCTCCCATCTGGATCCACCGGTGGCTCTGGAAACATCGCCGCTCGGACCAGTTGGCCCGTTTGGTTCGCCGGGCTCATCCGAAATTCGGGGACCGGTTGCTCGGGGCGGTCGAATTGGCCACCCAAGACGAACGCCAGACCGCGCTTTCGCCGGTTCTGCGGACGGCAGCCCTGCGCCAGATTGCGGCGGAGGCGGAAAAGCGCGGGAATTTGGAAGACGCGCTCCCCCATTCCAACCATCGTCGTTGGGGCGTCATTGTCGCGGGACTCACCGCCGCCGTCGTCGGTGGCGTCGTCTTTTCTCCCGAAGCGGGATGGAATTCCTTCCTCCGCTGGGTCCACCCGCTTGGCCACACCCCCCGCTACACCTTTACCCAACTCGAACCACTGCCCGAAAAACTCGTCGTCGCCAAAGCCGAGCCATTTGACCTCACCTTGCGCTTGCGTGAGAGCACAAAACGGATTCCTCCCCAAGCCTCCGTCGCGGTGGGCGGGGATTTGCCCTTTGCGGTGAAACTGGATGGGCGGAAGTATGATTTCCGCTTCGATGGGCTGCTGGGCGAGACCAAAATGAAGTTCGATGTGGGCGACGCCTCTCCATCGATGCGCATCATGCCCATGGATCGACCAGCGGTAACCAAACTCGAGGGAGAGCTTGGCTACCCCGAATACCTCGGCATTCCCATGGAAACACTCTCCCTCGAAGACGGAGCCGTCACCATGGTTGAAGGAGCCAGCGTCGCCTTGCGCGGTCGTTTGACCCGGGGCATCGCCACGGCGACCCTCACCTCGCTCGAAGGAGCCTCCGAAGATCTGCCGCCCCTCACGACCCAGGGCGCGGATTTTTACACATCCAAGCCGCTGGCCGCCGCCGCTCTGGTCCAGCCCGCCGGAGACGCTCCCCCCGGCACCATGGCCGAAGGCTCACGCAAGGTTTCCCTCGCTTTCACCGACACCGAAGGCCTCGCCGCCAAGAAACCATTCGTACTCACACTCCGCACCGTGCCGGACGCGCCTCCGAACGTTTATCTCGAAGGTGCCGAGCGCGAAGCCGCCATCCTCGAAGATGAAGTTATCGAATTCCGCGTGGTCGCGGGTGACGATTTCGGAGTCCGACGCATCGGATTCGATTGGACTGTCATCAGCGAGTCGGCTCCGTTGGCTCCCGACGCTCCGCCCACCGGCGAATCCGTGCTCGGGGAAGGAGCTGCCGTCGCTCGCCGTCTCGAAAGCCCGGCGGTCTTTTCACCGGAATTGTTGAAGCTCGGTCCGCAAATCCTGCGCGTGCGGGCTTGGGCTGAGGACTTCAAGCCCGATCGTCCACGTTCCTACAGCGAACCGATTCTGGTGGTGATTCTTGATCGTTCCGAACACGCGGAAATGTTGCGCCGCCGCTTCGGCCAGATCATGGATGCCTTGGAAGAACTCTCCCGCCGCGAGGAAACCGACCACGAAGAGAACCGCCGCCTGGACAACTTGGAAGCTGAGAAAATGAAGGACCCGAAAGCGCTCGAGCGGCTCGCCGAGCAACTGGGCGCGGAACAAAAAAATCGCGGTGACATGGAACGCCTCGATGAAATGGCCAAGGAGTTGTTCCGTGATGCGCTCCGCAATAAGAACATGGACGCGGAAACCATGAAAGGTTGGTCCGAAATGCTCAAGAACTTCGACGAACTCGCCAAGCAGGACATGCCGAAAGTCGAAGAGAAACTGGGCGAAGCCGCAAATTCAGAGGCGAATCCTCCGCAAAAGCAAGACCAGGCGATGAAGGAAGCGGTCGAGAAACAAAAGGAAGTGCTCGAAAAAATGCGCGAGGCCATGCGCCAAGCCAACCGTGTCGAGCAGAATATGGAAGCCGGCACCTTCGTGAACCGCCTCCGCTCTGCTGCCAAAACCACCAAAAGCCTCGCGGGCAACCTGCGCGAATCCATTCTGCGCGGCGTCACCCAAGGCGGACCGACCCGCACCGCGGGCGTGGAAGCGGATGCTCTCGAGAAAGATGACTTCGCGGGTTTGCAGGACACCGCCAAACGCCAGGATAAGACACGCGTCGAACTCTCCGCCCTTCAGGAAGACTTCGGCCACTTCCACCGCCGCACCGGCAAAGAGATCTACGACGAAATCCGTCGCGAGATGGATGATGCGAAAACCAGTGATAACTTCGATCGTTTGGCCCAGCAGATCCGGAAGAACTGGGCCGGACGCACCACGCCCGAGTTGTTATCCTGGGCGGATCGATTGAATGCATGGGCCGATAAACTTGATCCCAAGAAAGACGCTGGCGGTGGCGGCGGGGGTGGCGGTGGCGGTGGCGGCGGGGAATCCGACGTCGAACTCATGCTGCGCCTTCTGCGCTTCGTGCAACAAACCCAAGATATCCAGGGTCAAACGCGTCGCGTCGAGCGCGGTCGCGAAGAACTCGGTGCCCCATCTGAGCAGCCGGCCCCTCCCGCCCCGGCTCCCTCCCCGGCGCCGCCTCCCGCGCCGGATAACAACCCGACCTGAACCCATTTCACCACGCCCATGAGCAGCCCCCTTGTTAGAATTTTCGGGATGATGGTTCCGTTCGCCTTCTTGGCCGGATCCGGTATTGCCGACGAACCACCAGCAACCGCCGCTGCCGATCCGAAGGCGCGTATCGCCGAGCTCAACGAAAGGACCCTCGGTCTCGCCAAACGAATGGATGATCTTTCCGCCGAAGCTCAGGATCTGGCATGGAACCATACCAACCCGAAACTCGCGGAATTCCTCAAGGAAATCGACGATGCCATGCTCGATGCCCGCGATTTGCTGGAAGTCCAGAAAACCGGCGGCGAGACCGTGGCCGCCCAACAGGATGTGCTCGAGAAGATTTACGAGGCCGCGAAAAAGGCCGCGCAGAATTCCTCCCAACAACAGCAGCAACAACAGCCCCAGCCGGGAGAAGGCCAGCAGCCCGGAGAAGGACAACAGCCAGGGCAACCCGGACAGGGACAGCCTGGCCAAGGACAACCGGGGCAGGGTCAACCTGGTCAAGGTCAGCCCGGCGAACAGAGCGAATCCGAAAGCATGAATGCCATGCTGAAAATGATGGAACAAATGCTTGGCATCACACCAACCGAACAACCGGGTCAACAGGGCGGCCAGCCCGGCGGTGATCAACCCGGGGATGGTAATCGTAATGGACCCGGCATCGGCGACGATGATCCCTTGCGCGGTCGCGCGAATAAAGGCATGACCGAAGAACGCACTGTGCCTCGCGCCGCCGGAAATCCCTCCGGCCTCGTGCCATCCGAATACCGTGGCCCGATGGAATCTTTCCGCAAAGCCCTGGACGAACTTGAAATCGAAGAAGCCCGCGGCAACCGCTGAGCACCCTCTCAAGATGAAGCCCTTTCGTTATCTATTTCTCACTCTCCTTGCCACCACTTCCGTTTCCGGACCTTCGCATCTTTCCGCCCAATCGGTGGGGCCGGAATTGACGGCCGAAGAAGCCATTCCTCCCGCAGTGGATCCTATGTATGTGCGGGGCATCCGTTATCTTGCCAGCACGCAGCAGCCTGATGGTAGCTGGTCGGATGGATACGGCACCCAACCCGGCGTGGTGGCTTTGGCGGTTGCCGCGATCCTCGGGCACGGCGATGACCCGAACAGCGGTCCATACGCCACGACCATCCGCAAGGGGCTCGAATTCATCATCTCCCAACAGAACAAGGACTCGGGCTATATCGGCAGTTCGATGTACAATCACGGATTCGCCACCATGGTGCTTGGCGAAGCCTATGGCGAGGTGGACATGCCAGGACTCGGCCCGGCCCTTCAGAAAGCGGTTGATTGTGCATTGAACTCACAGAAGAACAATCGCCACGGGGCTTGGCGTTACGGCCCGGACAGCCGCGATGCTGACACTTCGGTTTCCGGAGCGGTAATCGTCGGACTCTATTCGGCGCGCAACGCCGGCCTCGCCGTTCCCGATCAGGCCTTCGAGCGTGCTCTCGGCTATTTCGACAAAATGCGCGCCTCTTCCGGCGGCTATGGATACACGAGCGCCAGTTCCCCCAACTACAACCGCACGGCCATCGGCGTGCTGGCTTTCTGCCTGGCGCGCCAGAAAGACAAACCCCATGTCGCCGAGAGCGTCAAATTCCTCAGCCAGAACCTCAACTATCGCGATAGCTCGTATCCCTACTACTTCGAATACTACATGTCGCAAGCGCTTTTCCAAGCCGACCTCGAGTTGTGGCAGAAGTGGAATGCATTCAATATCAAATACCTTTCCACCATCCAATCTCCCGATGGCTCGTGGCCGGGCAGCAAGGGCACGGCATTCAACACTTCGGCAGCCCTATTGTCCCTCGCCCTCAACTACCGCTTCCTGCCAATCTATGAACGCTGATTCCCGAACCCGACGGGCCTACCTGCGCACTTTTCCGCGCTTCGCCCTCGCCTGCGTCTTTGTCGCTCCGGTCGTCAGTGCCAGCGAAACGGACGGGCGGATGCAAGAAGTGCACTTGACCAGCGGGGCGAAGTTGATCGGGGAAGTGAAAGGCCACCAACCCGATGGGGAATGGGTGTTGGCAAGTCCGGATGCCCTCGACCCGGTTCGTCTCAAGCCTGAAGCCGTGCAAACCATTTCCGTGCTCGCCGGAGGTGATCCCGCGGAGAACCAGCCCGCCGCCACCCTCGTTTTCCTCTCGGGAAATCGTATCCCGGCCGATATCGTTTCTTTCGATGGATCCGCCTTCGAAGTGCGGGTGCCCTGGGCCACCGAATCGCGCTCGGTACCGTGGAAATGCTTGCAGCGTGTGGTCTTCGCCGAGTCCGGAGCCAAACGCATCTTCGCCGGCCCCTCGCCGGATCAGAAGTGGCAGTTCACCCTCGGTCCGAATCACGGCAATAGGGAGGCCGAAGAAGAAAATGATGAATCAACAAAACGCGGGACCTGGAGGTTGGAGGACGGAGCTTTGACCGCCGATGGCCCGGGGAGCGCTTCGGTGGATGCGAATCTTTCCGATCAAGTTTCCATTACCTACGATCTGGAGTGGACGGGTATGCTCAGCATGTCCATGGGGATGTTCAGTGATTCGTTTCTCCCATTTGACAAGGAGCAAGCGGATGGCCCGACTGTCGCGGCCACCGCTGCCAAAAATGGAGAAGTAATTCCCCTCAGGGAAGGGATTGCCATCGACCTCAACCAGCATTCTGTTATTCTTCGTGCCCATTCTCCCGAGCAAGGTCAGGACATGCTGGGCAGCGGACAATTGCCCGCGGAACTCCGCGCCCGCACCCATGCCCGTGTGACCGTGCGCATCGACCGCGCCGCCGGGCTTTGCGGGGTGTGGTTCGGTGACAAGCTTGTGCAGAAGTGGACCGAATTGGGTAACCTTGGCGGGGCAGGTAAAGGCCTTTCCTTCTGGCAGCATCACAACAATGGCACGGTCGACATTCGCCGTCTGGTTGTTCGCACTTGGAATGGAAAATTCGAGGAAGAAGCACCCGCCGCGGAAGAAGAACGTGATATTCTGGCGGCAGCGGACGGCACCCGGATCACCGGCAAACTCGGAGCCATGAAGTCCGGACAATTCGCCATGGAAACATCCGTGGGACCCATCGACGTCCCCATGGGCGAACTCCGCCACCTCGTGCGCGCCACCGGCAAAGAGGAGAAGTCGGAAAAGAACAAACCAGTGGGCGCGACGATCACACTTGCCGCGGGCACCGGTCGCTTCCATGTCGAAGGATTCCGTGTGGAGTCGGACGGTCGGCTTTTTATCGGTCGCCACGCCGAGTTGGGCGAGCTTTCCTTGCCTGCCGCTGAAGTGGACTCGGTGGATTTCCGCCCGGATGGCGAATCCGATAAAGACGCCGGGGCATCGGTTCGCAAATCCGTCCCTGGCCGGCAGATCATTTTGCCCGGCGTGCGGGGCAACCCCGGCGCTCGCCAAATCATCCCCCTGCAAATACCTGGATTGAAGAAATGAATCGTTCACTTATTCAGAGTTGTCTTCTCTTTCCCCTCCTCGCGGGTTCATTCCTCCGGGCCGAGGCCTTGCTCGATTTCGGTGATGGGAATTTCCTCCGCGGAAAGCCCATCGAACTCCGCGATGGCAACTGGCGCTGGCAGCACGGCCTCACGGGCAGCGAAATGGGGTTTCCCACAGGCAAGATCAAGAGAATCCTTTTCTCTTCCAAGTCATCACCCAATCCGAAAGGCGATATTCTTCTTCTCGACAATGGTGACATCGTCTCCGGCAGTATCCAGACGCTCGACGACAGCCAACTTACCATCGTCTCGCCGGTGCTCGGTGAAATCAAATTGGATCGAAGGCGCCTGCGCACCGCCCGGCTAGCCCCCAGCACCGGCTCCACCGTTTTCCGAGACGAGGGGGATCTGAAGAACTGGACATTAACAGAAAAGGCGGCGGCCGAGGAATGGACATCAGCCAATGGTGTGCTTAGCTACCAAGGCAAAGGCCATGGCCAGATCCTCGCGCGCGATGCGAAACTTCCGCCCTCGGCCGACATTTCATTTGAGATGGCATGGGACAACGAAAAAGCCGACGAAAGTGGTTTCGGAACAGTCTTTTCCCTGGTTATTGGCGGAAGCGATGTCGAGGGTTCCAGCGGGGCCGGTTGTTACAAACTCCAATTCGCCAGAAGCTGGGCCACTGTTGAACGCGAATACGGAACCGATTCCGGGCGTTCATCCAATACCCTGGGGCGGTTCCAGTTGCACAAATTCCGCGACCTCGGTCCCACCGTGCGGGTCCGGGTGGTGCTTGATCGTCCACGCAAGAAAATCCATGTCTTTTTCGATGACCGCTCGGCCGGTGTCGTCACCGACGATTCATCTGAGGAACTCAAAGGCACATGGTTCGGCTTTCAGACGAATGGGGTGGGAAACTTCCGGGTGCGCCGCTTGCAGGTCGAAGCTTGGAATGGTTTTCTGGGGAATAAACTGGCGACCACTTCCAAATCAATCGTCTCCAAGGACCTCGTGATCACCGCGCCGGATGGCGACGAGATTTTTGGGAAAATCAACGCCATCCGTGAGGAAGCAGGCCGCGGCCGTGTGGTCGAGACGGCCGTGGCCGTGAACCAATCGAAACCGCTGGTGATTCCCGTGAATCGCATCGCCCATCTTTCCTTCGCGGCCTCCGGAGAAGCCGCTCCGGCGCCGGAAAAGACTTCCACGCTTTCTCTGGACGATGGCACCAAAGTCGCCATCCATCTCACCGCTGTCGATGCCGATGGCCTCCACGCGGACTTTTATGGCAGAAAAGATGTCCGCATTCCCCTGGATCGTGTGCTCAGCATCGAATTCCCTGGCGTGCATGGAAAGAAGGCCCAGGATGAGAACGAAAACCCACCCGAAGAAGAAGAATGAAACCGAATGCCATGGTGAATCGCGTGTCCGCCGCTTGCCTCGCGGTCCTTCTCTTGGCCGTTCCCGCTTCGCGCGCCGGCCAGATCGTCTTTGTGAACGGAGACCGCATCAGCGGCACTCCGGGAGCAATCGAAGCTTCCGGCGAATTACTTTGGAAACCCGATGGCTCCGACAATCCCGTGCGCATTCCGCTCGAGACCATTGATCAGATTGAAACCGGTCGGACCGGCGGCAAGGGCACCGGTCGTAATGTATCACTCAGTCTCAGCAACGAGGATTTGCTGCACGGCAGCCTTCGTGCTCTCGGGGAAGAAACCGTCGAAGTGGAATCCCCCGCCTTCGGCACCATCACCGTACCGCGTCCGATGATCACCAATCTCAGCGTGAGCGAAGGGGGTTTCTTTCTTCTTCCGCATCCCGGCAACAGCAAGGACTGGTTCGTGGATAAAACCGGCTCGTGGAAAGTGCTCAATGGCGTGCTCAAGTCCACCCAATACGGCGTGCTCGGGCGCAACCTCCCCCGCGCTAGCCGCATCCGTGTCGATTTCGACGTGAGCGGCTCTGATAACAATCTCGGCTTCACGGTGCATCTATTCTCGACCAACGAAAAAGCTCCGGCGCGGGGCTCCCACTACGCCCTCCAGTTCGCCGGCTCGTATGTCTATGTTCGCAAGGTGAGCATGACCGAGGAAGCAGGCGGTCTTTTTGGACGCGGCGGCGGCATCAATCATGAACAGATGGGCGACACCGTGCGCTTGGAAAAGAGGCTCGGCGCCCGACCGGTGCGCATGACCATTCTCGGAGACGCCAAAAGCGGAACACTCATCCTGCTTGCCGACGGACAGGAAGTCCATCGCTGGTCAGACCCCCGGGGCTTCGGTGAAAAGCACGGCACCGCCATCGGTTTCGGAAACAACAACAGCCAGGAACTTGAGATCAGCAATCTCACCGTCTCGCGCTGGAACGGGGCCAGTCCAGGCGAGGAAAAGCAGTCGTCCACCGATCTGGATTCCGACATGGTCTTCACCAGCAATGACGATTTTCTCAGCGGCCTGGTCACTGGAGTCAAGGATGGTGATTTGGCGATGGAGTCCGAGCATTTCGGCCCGCTCATGATTCCCACCCAGCGGATCCAGCGCGTGCAGCTCGCCACATTGACCCGCGAACAAGCCCGTCGTCAGGAAGGCGATGTGCAGGTCACCCTACAGGATGGCAGCAGACTGACCCTCAAGCTGGTCTCCCTAGACGACGCGTTTATGATCGGTACCGGCGAAAACACCGGTGAAGTCAAGATTGCCGCGAATGAAATCGCGAAGCTCCGCTTCAATCTCTACCGTGATTCGCCCATCGACCCCGCCAGCGTGAGCATCAGCGATTCCGCGCGCCTTCTCGGAGAAGACTGGTAAATCCGGAGTTGGGTGCCCACTCACCAGGGACGTCACTCCCCTCCAAAGTGGACCCGCGCGACACGCGCCGTCACTCTCGTTAGGATTTCCCAGGCGATGGTTCCGGCTTTGGCGGCCAGACTTCCCACCGACAGGTTCGGACCGAAGATTTCCGCTTCATCGCCTTCGTTGATCGGAAGACCCGTGGCATCGACCATGATTTGATCCATGGTCACCCGCCCGAGCACCGGGACACGCCGTCCACACAACAGCACCTCCGCACCTTGGCCCGAAAGGTGGCGCGGGTAGCCGTCGCCATAACCGATGCCGAGGGTCGCCACTTTGGTCGGCCGGGTCGTGATGAACGTGCGCCCGTAAGAGACTCCATGGCCCGCCGGAAGCTCGCGGATGAGGCTCACCCGGGCTTTGAGGGTCATCACTGTTTGCAGCTCGCGGCCCGCTTCGGCGGCGACCGGAGCGTGGCCGTAGAGCATGAGGCCCGGGCGGGTGAGATTGGTCGCCCGGCAATGATAGCCTAACAAACCCGCGCTATTGAACAAATGCCGCCAGCGCCAGCGCGCCTCGCCGCCCGTGGCCGCGACGACACGTTCGAAACATTCGATCTGCGAGAGGGTGAATTCACGATCCTCATCGGCCGACGGAAGATGGGAACCGATCCCATCGAGCAGCAGATTGGGAAATGCCTCCAGCGCGGGCAGACATGCGGGCAAGTCCGCCGCCACAAAACCCCCGCGCCCCATACCCGTATCTACCGCCACATGGACGGCGAGGCGTTTTCCCGCCGCTACCGCAAGCCGATCAAAATGGGCGGCTTCCTCCAACGTGGAGAGACACGGGACCCAACTGCGGGCGACAATTTCCTCGCGCTCGCCCGCCCACGTGGCGCCGAGAAGATAAAGAGGCTTCGTCACCCCCGTGCGGGCGATTCTCCTCGCCTCACCCACGTTCGCGACACCAAAAAAAACGACGTCCGGGTGACCGGCCAGCGCCCGTGCCACTTCCTCCAGTCCATGGCCATATGCCCCGGCCTTCAGCACGGCCATGACCGGTTGTCCTCCGGCACGGACCGCCACCCCGATATTGTGGGCCAAGGCGCGCAAATCCACCTCCGCCCACGCCCGAGGCGGGGAAACTGGATAGGATTCGGAATCGCCGGGCATGGGGAGCAAAAGTGGTCTCTTCCGGCGAAACTTGGCCCCTCATCCGGTCGGTGACAAGAGGATCACGGCTGATGTATGCCTAGTAGGGCCAAAAATCACGCGAAGCGGCTGCCTCTTCATGCTTTTCCAAAAAATCAGAATGTGCCATCTGTAAGGCAGGCTACACTGGGCGTATGAAATGGCTTCAATCTCCGCGTCCCGTTTCCCCGACCATCGGCCTCGTGCTGATGATGCTTCTGACCACCATTTTGCCCGCCTCCGCCGGCCCGCATGACCCCGATGTCCGGTGGAAAGATGCCCGCGAATCCTTCTCCACTCCGCCGGAGGCTTTTGTTCTCGATGTGGACTGGAAAGTTGCCAAGGGTTTCGGCGAACGCCTTGATGTCGAGATCAACGGTGGCAAAACCGCGTCCCATTGGCTTCCGGGCGAAACCACCTCCGGGAGCGTGCCGCTCAAGTTCGACGGCAAAAAACTCGGTCCCGGCGAACACGTCATCCGCGTGTGCATCTGGCAGGGAAACGACAAACACCGCGATACCCGCGGTTGGACAAAACCCCTGCGCGTTCTCGTGGCAGGGCCCGCCGAGGTCACCATGCCGGAAAAAAGGTGACTCCGCTCCGCTTGCATGATATTTCATGACGAGTTGTTAGACTTTTCCTTTCATTCCATCCGTTCATCCGCCATGTCCACAGCATTACCCGCTTACGAAAAACTCGGAGCCTTCTATCTGGGTCGTGTGCACGACCTTGAAACCCGTGCCACCAGCGAACAGGATTTGCTTTACGATTCCAAGGACCTCGTGACCCACGGCGTCGTGCTCGGCATGACCGGCAGCGGAAAAACCGGCCTCTGTCTCGCCCTGCTCGAAGAAGCCGCGCTCGATGGCGTGCCCGCCGTAATCATCGATCCTAAGGGTGACATCGCCAACCTGATGCTGACCTTCCCGGAGCTGCGACCGGAGGATTTCCGTCCATGGATCAACGAGGATGATGCACGTCGCAAGGGCGTGGAACCCGATGCGTTCGCCGCCGGCCAAGCCGAGCTTTGGAAAAACGGACTCGCCAAATGGGGGCAGGATGGCGACCGCATCCGTCGCTTGCGGGAGAGCACCGACATCGCCATCTACACGCCCGGCAGCAATGCCGGTTTGCCCGTCTCCATTCTCAGTTCCTTCGAGTGCCCGCCCGCGGCTGTGCTCGAAGACACGGAAGCATTTTCCGGCCGCATCGAGAGCACGGTTTCCTCGTTGCTCGCGTTGTTGGGGATCGATGTCGATCCCCTGCAGAGCCGCGAGCACCTTTTCCTGTCTGCCGTTTTCCAAACCGCATGGCTGGAAGAAAAGGATCTCGATTTGCCCGCGCTCATCCGCGAAATGCAAAATCCTTCGTTCGACAGTGTCGGCGTGATGCCGCTGGAAACATTCTTTCCGGAAAAAGACCGTATGGCTCTCGCCATGCGCCTGAATGGCCTACTCGCCTCGCCGGGATTTTCCCTCTGGCTCCAAGGCGAGGCCCTCGACATCGGCTCGATGGTGTATGGCCCCACCGGAAAACCGAAACTGGCCATCTTCTCCATCGCGCATCTCGGCGACTCGGAGCGTATGTTCTTCGTTTCCCTGTTGCTCAACCAGATGGTGGCATGGATGCGCGGGCAAAGCGGCACGACCAGCCTGCGCGCCCTGCTCTACATGGACGAAATTTTCGGCTACCTCCCGCCGTCGGCCAACCCGCCGAGCAAAAAGCCGATGATGACTTTGCTCAAACAATCACGCGCCTTCGGTCTTGGCGTGTTGCTGGCCACCCAGAACCCGGTCGACCTCGATTACAGGGCGCTGTCGAACATGGGCACATGGTTCCTCGGGCGCTTGCAAACGGAACGCGACAAGGCCCGCGTGCTCGACGGCCTCGAAGGAGCCGCCAGCGGCCAGGGCTCTGCTTTCAATCGCGCCGACATGGAGCGTGCCATCTCCGGTCTCGGCAACCGCGTTTTCCTCATGAACAACGTGCACGACGACGGCCCGACCGTCTTCGAAACCCGCTGGGTCATGTCCTATCTGCGCGGCCCGCTCACCCGCGATCAGATCAAAGGGCTGATGGAGCCGCAGCGCTCCAGCGTTACCTCCAAAGAGGGTGCCGCCGCCAAACCGCAGGCCGCCATTCCCACGGCCAAACCCGGGCATGGCACTATGGTGAAACCGAAAGTCGATGCCCGCGTCGAGGAGTGGTTCCTGCCGTTGCCGGAGGGTGCCGATGCGAGCACGTTCTGTTATTTGCCGAAGGTCATGCGCGCTAGCCGCGTGATGATCAGTGACGCGAAACTTGCCATCAATTTCACCGACGAGTCCGCCGCGCTTGCACCAATGGACGCCGACCGTGGCGATGCCGACTGGGCCAATGCCGAGGCCCTCGAAGAAGAGCCCGCCACTCTCTCCCGCAAACCCGTGTCCGGTGTCTCCTTCCTCGCGCTGCCGAAGGAACTCGCCTCCGGCACCTGGTTCACCAATCGGAAAAAAGAATTCACCGACGAGTTGTCCCGCGTGAGCAAACTTGATTTGCTCCAATCGCCCTGCACCGGGCTCGTCAGCCAGCCCGGTGAAGACGAACGGGATTTCCGCATCCGTGCCACCCAGAAAGCCCGCGAACTCCGGGATGAACGAGTCACCCTCCTGCGCGAGGATTACACGAAGAAGATCGCCCGCGAAACCGATGATGTGGAACGCGCCCGCGTCGCCGTCGAACGCGAGAAGGAACAATCGCGGGGCGCGAAGTGGAGCGCCATCGCCAATGCCGGCGCCTCCCTGCTTGGAGCCTTGCTCGGCGGAAAGAAAAAACTTACCGCAACCAATGTTCGTCGTGCGGCGAGCGCGGGCGGAGCCATCACCAAGTCCATGGGCCAAGCCTCCGATGTCGAACGCGCCGAGGACAAACTCGCCGCCGCGCAAGAAGATGTGGCCAAACTTGAGGCCGAACTCGCGGAAAAAATTTCCGGTCTGGAACGCGTGCTCGACCCCATCAGCGAATCTCTCGCCACCGTCACCCTCAAGCCGCTCAAAAAAGACATCACCGTCACCGCTTTCGGCATCGCCTGGGTTCCGGAGGCCAAGGCATGAACCGGAACGGGAAAATGAAAACCACAGATTTCACCCTACGCCGCCCTGCGGGCTATGAAGGGCAAACAGAGGGACACGGATTTTAAGGAACTGGACTGAAAGCAAACTGGTCCCTGTGGTAAATAGCACTTCATTCATACCACCCTCATCATCTGTGTTATCCCTGCATTCCGTGGTTCTCATTTAAGCATTCAGGATAAAGCCCCCACTCACGCTGCATGATCGCCCTCCTCCGCCTCCTTTCGCTTCTGCCCGCCTTTGTGTTGTTCTTCTTCCCCTGGGTGGAAGTCCGATGCCAGAAGGACCCGATGTTCACGCAAACCGGCATCCAGGTCATCTACGGAGGCGCGACCGCGAATCCGGAATTCGCCAAGTGGATAGAATCCGACAAGGAACAGACCATGGAGGATCGACTCGGCACCGGATGGCTGGTTGGTATTGCTTTGCTGAGCGTCTGCGCTGCCATCGTGCTCGCCTTCCTGGCGCTTCGAACGCAAGCCGTCGGCCACGGAGTCCGCGCCGAGGGCCTTGCCGCCCTTGCTCTGGTCGCGCTCATCATCCAGCTTTCCATCGGCTTCCCCGCCGAGGAAAAGATTCGCAACGACACGGACCCCGCCAAGTCTGGAAAACCCCAGGACGACCTCAAGGCCGGTATTTCCCGCACCTTCGTAAAGAGCATCAGCACCCACGTCCTGCCCGTCTATTACGTGCAACTCGGTCTGTTAGGCTTTCCCGTCCTTCTGCTGCTCAATTCCTCCCTCTCGCATTTGCAGAGAAAGGACGAAGACCTCTCCAGCGGGGGAAGTTAGCACGCATTTGCCACACTTTGCGTGACCAGGTGCAAGGATTTGCACTTGGGTCTCCGTCGGGCCTATGCTCCACCAATCCGTTTGTATCCGGTAAAATTCCCGCGGCCTTATTCCTTCTTCTCCCCTTCCTCGGCGGCTTTCTTTTCTTCCTCGGCCTTTGCATCTTCCTCGGCGGCCTTTTTGTCTTCCTCTTCTTCCTTCTTTATCTCCTCGTGCTCTTTGATTTGAGCGCTGAATTCCTGCATGGTCATTCTCTCCGGCGCTTTCCGTCCTTCTTCGGTACGGTATTCCGCCATGTCTTCCGCGAGAATGACTTTGGCCGTGCGGTGGTTGGCGTCGAGCATGGCCTGGACTTGGGAGCGCTCTTCCTTCAGGACAGCAAGCACGTAGGCATTGGACTTGGTGCGTTCGATCAAACCGAGTTTGTCACGCAGGGGTGATTTGACCGCGGCCACCAGAGCGGCGATGGCCCCGACCAGAAAACCGATCACGACGAGCACCCAAGAAGGAAGCAGTCGTTGGGGTGGCGCTGCGTGGCCATGATGGATCGGGAGGACTTGGGAGGTGTGGCCATGGGGCGAGGGAAGACCAACCTGAAGCCGGGTGGTCTGGCCGGTCGGTGTGCGCACCTGCTGGGTGACGCGACGTGTGGCCGGACGATCGGAATGCGGCGAGGTAAGGGGCGTGGGCACACGGCTGGAGGCCGGACGCATGGGAACTGCCATTGGCACGTAGCCAACTTCTTCCGCCGGCTGTTCCTCGTATTCCGGCTCGTATTGTTGTTCCTTCTGTTCGCCGTATTGCCCCTCGGCATTAACTTCGGCCTGCTGGACTTCCTGCTCGAATTCCACGGGCTCTTCCCAAACCGCCTCGGGGGATACGGGCACGGCTTCTACGGGTGGCTCCTCGCCGGCGGCTTGCCAATCGGCAGGTGGTCCGAGCCGACGGGGGGCAAGGTCTTTTAACTCGGCCGGAGCGGCTCGCAATTCCGGCGGTCGGCCGGATTCAGCCGCTGGTTCCCAAGCTTCGGCCGGAGCGGAAAGAAAATCTTCCGTGCCTTCGACGGGGATACCCACCGCCACTTCTTCGGATGCGTAGGTCGCTTCGACCGGTTCCTCGTAAACGACATTCTCCGCCACCGGGATTTCTTCCACGGGCGCTTCTTCCAGAGGTTGAGGCGGCGGTGTATTGGGATCGACGATTCCAATGCCGGGCAATACAATTTTTGGTCGCGCGGGCCCCTCGGCTGCTCCCGGCAAAACGAGCCGGGGACGGCGCGGGGCATCTCCTTGGGAATCCGGGGAACTGGACATTCTCTCATCAAACCACCGCCGCGCTGGGAACGCAAGCAAGACCTGTCGGGAATCAAAAAATTGGGAGCCCTACGGCCAATATTCCGCAACTCCTCACGGCGGCGGAGCTACCGGCGAGTCCGGAGCAGACGGGGTCGTTCCCTGGGCGGCGGCTTCGGCGGCCTTGCGTTTGGCTTCTTCTTCCGCGCGGAGTTTTTCCGCTTCGGCCTTCAGCCGCGCTTCCTCCTCGGCCTTGCGTTTCGCCTCTTCTTCCGCCTTGCGTTTGGCTTCGCGTTCCGCGGCCATGCGGGCGAGGATATCTTCCCAGACATGGAGTTTGGTTCCTTCACCAAGACCACCGATTTCGCCGAGCAGGGCCAGGCAACGCGCGTGCATGGCCGCGAGGTCAGGCGCGGTCTTCACTTCTTCGGCCGTGCCGGGAAAAACCAGATAAGTAGCCTTGAGGTCGTTGATCGGGCGACGATAAGGATTGGTGCGGGAATCAATTTCCTTGCCGATGCGCAACGATGCCTCGCCCACTTTGAAGTCGGGTCCGGCATCGCCGAGGATGGCGGGAAACACACGCCCGTTGTGGATGATGACCGCATAGTCGCCGACACGGGCGGCATAGTCGGTGGCGCTCCGATCGGTGATGATGAAAACCGGCAAGACCATGAAGGGATCGTATTCGGCGATGAGGAAGCTGCGGCGCTTGAGATCGGCGATGGTAGCGGTCGCGGTGTCGATGGAGCTCTTCAGCTCTCGGTTTCGTTCCGCGCTGAGTCCCTTCACGGCGTATTCTTCCTTCGCTTTTTTCAGGCGATTCTCGATGCCCGCGATGAGCGGGTTGGCCACGTCGGTCTTCTTCGGCCAACCGTAACTGGTTGTCGGCTGGTAGAACGCGGACTCGACGATCTCCTTCGGCATTTCGGGCAGGCGATCCCCATCGGAGCCATCGCTCACCACATCCATCTCGGCTTGCAGGAGCAAAACCTTGCGCCCGCTTTCCGGGTGCTTGAGTTCAAGAAAGGTCTCGCAATCGAAATAGTTGTGGCGGGAGAGCAACCGGTTTAACTCGTAGAGATCCCGTTGCAGGCGCGCCTCCTTGTTCGCGTAGAGTTTTTCAAAGTAGGGAGAGACCTTGGCCTGCGTCATCATGTCGGCGAGACCAGGTAGAATCGTGGGCAGGCTGTTCTCGGTGGCGGTCAAACGTTCCAAGGTGGTCACGGGTTTCGGAGCGCGCACGGAAAGGGTCAGGGAAACCGCGAAACTATCCTCATCCACCCTTTCCTTCGATGCGGCGCCTCCCTGTTGTTTGTCCACGATCGCTTTCAAGCGGATGCCGTTGTAGAGTGTGCGGGCGTCGTAGGAATCACCGGCCCTATCGTTGCCCTGTGTGCCGCCGACCGGCACCTCCACTTCCCGCGTGACTTCCCTTGTCACCTCTCGATCGACGACCCTTTCCTCGATCTTCACTTCGGTCTTGCGGAAGGCTTTTGCAATTTTCTCCAGGGCACGGGTGCCCCGTCCGGTGGAAAGCGCGATCATTCCTAACAGAACGGCACTTGCCACGCTCCCGAGGGCGAGCAATACGAGCCAGCGTCCGCGCGGGGGAACGCCATGGCGGGGGTAATCCATGGTAGCGTTGGTTTGTTAGATCTCGACGGGCGCCTCAGGCGCCCTCCGGACGGCGGGGACGACGCCCCATGAGGGCGCGGACGGCGAACATGGGGAGCAATCCGACCGCGAGCGCGGCGGCCCCGACGAGCAGACCGGGGAAATGGCGCGCTTTGTCGGCCACGAGCGCGGCCAGCGCCTCTTTCACCACCCGTTCGGAGGAAATCGCGAAGAAGTGATTGCCGGGTATGCCGGCCGAGCCGTTACCGGGACGACGCGCCACCTCGCCGAACTCCGTCGCCACCGGACCGGGACAAAGCGCGAGCACGCGGATGTTGTATTCCCTCGCTTCGAGCCGGATGGCTTCGGAAAAGCTCGTCACATAGGCCTTGGTCGCGGCGTAAACGGCGAAATCGGGAATGGGAAGAATGGAAGCGAGCGAGCTCACATTGATGATGCTGCCGCCGCCCATTTCGCGCATGGCCGGGATCACGGAATGGCAAAGCCGTGTGACCGCGCGGACGTTCACTTTCAACATCGCCTCGATACGGTCCCACGGGCCGGTGGCAAATTCCCCGTAATCCCCGAGCCCGGCGTTATTGACCAACAAATCGGGCACCAGCCCTTGCATAGCCAGTCCGCTCACCAGCGATTCGAGCGAAGCGTCGTCCGACAGATCCGCCTCGAAGACGTGCACGTCGAGGCCGGGGTTCGCTCCCCGCAACGACCGGGCGAGGTCGAGCAGGCGGGAGCGCCGCCGGGCCACCAGCACAAGGCGGCGGCAAAGCGGGGCGAGTTGGTGCCCGAACTCCTCGCCAATACCGGCGGAGGCTCCGGTGATGAGGGCGGTGTCGAATCGCATGGCTCAGCTCTCGGGTGGGGCCGGTTCGGCCGGGTTTTCACTGGCAATCTGCACGACCCGGAGCGGGATCTCCGCGAGCGAGCGGTTGCCGTTGGCGATCTGGATGGCGTATTCCCCGGGCTGTGGGAAACCGAGGCCCTGCAAATTGATGATCATGTTCCGGGTGAGGAACGAGACCTCGGCACCGAGGCGGATATTGATATGCGGCTCGATGGGTGGCACCACGGGCTGTCCGTCGGCGTTGAGCAGCCGAATGTTCAGCTTGTGCTCGCCCTCGTCCTCCGAGGAAAGGCAAAACCGCAGGGCCAGAGCGCACTGCTGATGCACGACGGGAAACTGGCGGGCATAGAGGGTGTCCCGCACCCCAATAAGGTTCAACGTGCCACCGTAATCTCCGGCGGCGTCACATAAGACGGCAACGAGTAATTCCATGCTCACCGCATAGGGCGGAACTGGCCCCGCCGCAAGT
>JBJTQJ010000028.1:0-18966 GCA_046075565.1 Verrucomicrobiales bacterium
CGACTTCGGCTTCTTTTGCGTCGGTGGATTCCTCGGATTCAATCACACTTTCCTCCCCACTGGCTGGCTCGGCTTCATCGGAGGAAACAGGCTCGGTAGGCGGCACCTCCGACTCCGGGGCTGCGGCTTCGGCGGGAATCACTTCGGTGGCTTCGCTTTCGGCCGCAATCTCGGAGACTTCGTCGGGAACAACTGTTTCGGTTGGTTCAGGAGTTTCCGCTACTTTCTCCTGCTTGGGGGGACGGGTGGCGGGATCCTTGAGCCAGATCCACTCGATGGACTTGCGCTGTGATTCGAGCCATTTTTCGACGAGCGCGGGATCGTGTTCTGTCCGGATACGCCGGCGATAGGCCTCCATGGGGAGATTGGCGAATTTTTCCCGATGCAAACGGGCGACCGCGGGCTGATAACTGTGGTGGTTGGGCGGACCGATCAACTCCCCGGAAAAGCCGCACACGGCCACGGAGGTGAAGATGCCTCGTGGGGCCTCGCGTTCCACCTCGATGGCGCGGTAGTATTTGTCGAGCGCGACAGAGGACAAGACATGGGCGATGGCCTCGTCGCGGGTCCTCCAAACCGAGCCATCGGCAGGCACACGCCACAGCGATGTTTTCCCCTCCTCAACGGAAAGGCGGATGCGGTAACGGCTCCCATGACTAAGCAGGAGTTTCGAAGCCTCGAAAACACTGAACGCGTGTTTGGTTGTGCGCACATGGGCGGCGAGCGCATCGACTGCCTTTTCGTCGGGTTCGGGCGCGGCGCTGATTCCCTCCGGCAACGGAGGCGGACGCTGATCACGGAAATCCCGCCGATCCCCTCCCCGATCATCGCGCCTGGCGTCTTGACGCGGCCTGCCAAATCCTCCCTTTCCCCCATCGCGCCGATCACGAGGTGGTCCCCCGCCCTCCCGGCGGTCGCGGAAATCCCGCCGCTCACCTCGAGGTGGACCACCACCTCCGCCAAAACCACGTTCATCGCGCCCGCGTCCGGGGCCGCGTTGCCCGTCGCGTCGGCGGTCGCCACGCTCCTCGTCACGGGCGGCAGGATGTTCTTCCCACGAAGACGCCGAACCCTGGCCGAGCTGGTTGACCCAGGTCGGCATGATTTGCAGTCCGGACAAGTCGACTGGCTGAGGAGTGGAGGAATCGTCGCTCACGATGGATAGCTTCTTGAAGGTTGCTGGAAATGGTCCCTGACCGGTAAGCATCCCTTGCCCGGGCGCGGGTGGCAATCAAAACTTCGGGTAATTTGCAACCTCTTCTCGACAAACCCACCCTGGAACTGCTACTCTGCGCGTCAATTGCCATGAATCCGCCTCCTTCTTCCCTGCAACGCTTCTTCTTCTGGCTCTCCGGAGCCGGAACCCAGACCCTCGAAAATTGTCCGAATTGGGAGCAACGGAAATACGCCGCCTTCGGGGCGACCGTGCTTGTGCCGACGATTTTCGCCTTCATTTCGTGCGCCTATGCGATCTCGACCCTTACGGATAACTGGCGCGTGATTCTGCCGGTAGCCGTGGCCTGGGGGTTCATCATTCTCACCATCGACCGCGCTTTGCTTGCCAGCTACAGGCCCTATCAGGGCTTCATGAGAAAATTCGGCCAATTCACCCTGCGGTTCGCGGTGGCCATGCTCATGGGGCTCACCATTTCCCATCCACTCACCCTGCTCCTCTTCAAAGACACCATCCAAGCCGAAGTGGAAGCCGACCGGCAGGCCGAAATCGAAACAGCCCGCGCCTCGGGTGAGGTCGAGAAAGCCAAGGTGCGGGATGCCATCGCGGTGGTGGAAACCTCCATCGGCGAGTTGCGAACCAAGTGGGACAAGACCTTCAATGCCGAATTCATCGCGGGCCGCGAAGTAGAGGGAGGCGATGTGGATGCAGTCGCGAAAACCGAAGCCCAGAAGGCGATGGAAGCAGCGGCCACCGAGGCCACCGCCACCATGCGCGCCACGCTCGGCAACGTGGACAAAGAACTCGAAACCGCCCAAGCTGACGCGAGAAAACTGCAGGGTGAACTCGATTTCTGGCAACGCGAGTTCGAACGCGAAGTCAATGGCCAGCGCAGCGGGATTGTCGGCCTCGGCCCGCGCGCCCGCAGTGTCCAGGACGACCAACTCATCTGGCGTCGCGAGGAAGCAAAACGCCAGGCCATCGCTCTGGAGAATCTAACAAAGGAACGTGACCGGTTGCGTGTCGAAATCGCCGCCACCGAGAGCGGGGTCGCCGCCGAATTTGCCAACCACGCCACCGAAATCGCCACACTCGCCAAGGCGGAACGCGACCGTGTGGAAACTTTGCGGCGCCAGGTCGAACAGGCTCAAGCGGATCAATTCGTCGACCAACAGAATGCCATCCGGTCCACCCTTTCGAAACAAATCGACACCCGGCTGGAGGAGGTCAACCGCCTCCAGGGTGAAATGGCGTCAGTGGCTAGCGCAAGCGAACAACGGATCACCGGCATCCGCAACGAACCCCGTCGCGACATCCTCACCCAGACCCTCGCCCTACACGAACTCTTCAATCGGGGCGAGGATGGCGGCCGATTCGCTCTCACCGCTTATCTCGTTCTCACACTGCTTTTCATGCTCGTGGACACCATCCCGCTCATCGTCAAATTCTTCTCCAAGGCCGGTCCTTATGATACCCTGCTCGACCGTGAGGAAACCCGGTTCGAATCCGAACGCCAGGCCTTCCTGATCGCGCACCGTCGTTACATGGCCCAGCTGGCATCCGGAAAACTCCTGACTCTCACCGGAGACAAACCCCTCGAACGCGCCCTCATCACCGGCATCGAGCAATCGAAAGCGGCGAGTGAATTCCTGAATTTACTGATGGAAATGGAGAAAGCGTTTGAGGAACGGATGACCTCCGAACGGAGCCGCGCGTCATCCCACGCGTCGTCCGCCGCTCTGGAAGCCATGGCCGAAAACTTCTACTCCGATCTTCGCCGCCGAATGGAGCAGTTTTTCAAGCACAGCGAAGTCCAGACTTGAAGAATACGGTCAGACCGGCTCGCACAAAGCGCGTAGATTCTCTTCAGGAGTGCGGCTGGGGATTTTCGCACCCGGCCGCTACCAGATAACGGGGGCCCGCCTTGGCATGGCACTCCCTGACGGCCCGGCGAATCTCTTCAGGTGAGGAGCGCAGCACGCCTGCCACCGGATCGAGATTGCCAGCGATCACGGTGCGTTCACCCAGTTTCTCCCGCACGACCGCCAAATCCACCATGTGATACACATCGATGATGTCGAGGTCAAGGCTGGCCAACCCCGGCAGCAGATGGGTGATGTTTCCGCAGATATGCATGCGGACCTTTCCACCTGCTTCCTTCAAGCCCTGCACCAGTCTCTGCTGACGCGGCAGGACGAGTTCCTCATACAAATCACGCGAGATCTGGCTGGCCGCGGCATCGCCAATACCGATGGTATCCGCTCCCGCCTCGATTTGGGCACGACCGAAATCCAGCGCGACAGCCACACACAAATCCATCAGTGCCGTGGCATACGATTCGTCATCCATCAGATCCATGAAGAAGTTGTCCATCCGCCGCAAGTCCGTGGCCTCGGCGGCTGGTCCTTCGACCCAGCCTAGAATCGAGTATTGACCGCCTACCAGGGAATTGTAGGCGCGCACGGCCTCGATCCGATCTCGCATGCGTTCCGATTGCAGGGGATCCGGTCGTGCGAGTTTCGTAAAGTCCGGATCTTCAGACAATGGATGGTTTCACAATGAGGCACCATGTCGCGCTCAAAGATGATCTTCGCTCCGAAGCCCTGGGTCTCCCGGTAAGGATCGGAGATCGTGCTCACCTGATCCATACCGAAGTCTCGCGCGCAGGCCAGGTTGGCTTCCGTGAGAACGCGGAAATCCGAAGCGAATTGCCCGTAGTTGCTCCCGATGTGTTCGGCCGCGAACTGCATGAGAATTGGGACACGCGCCAAATGGCCGACCGGGTGACCATCGAGAGTGGCCATGTAGCGTTCAAATCCGTTCATGTGGTAACAAGTTTTACTGCTTCTGAAAGCGGTGCCAATTGATTTTCACATCATTCGTCTGCTTTTTCCCGGGGGTGCTGCGTCCGTTGCTGACGAGTTCATCCATCAGTGATGAAGGTTCCTCCACCAGTTCAGGCTTTTCAGAGTAAAGATTTTTCGTTTCGCCGAGATCTTCGGCAAGATTGCAGAGAAAGGCAGATGTTTCTCCGGACTTGGCGGACGCTTGTTTGTTATTCCTGCCACCCGGCCCATAAATGATCTTCCATGGTCCTTTTCGCAAGGCTATCGCCCTGCTAGGTGCCTGGCTCACGGCGTTTTCGCGGATGGCTTTCGACGGATCTTTGAAAAGCGCCAAGAGGCTGAAGCTGTCCTCGCCGGCATCATCAGGAAGCTCGTGACCGAGGGTTTCCGCCACCGTCGCGAAAATGTCCGCCTGATGAACCAATTGATCACAGACGGAACCCGCCGCAACTCTTCCGGGCCAACGAACAATGAACGGGACACGATGCCCTCCTTCCCAGGCGTCGAATTTGTATCCGCGAAGCGGTCCACTGGAGAAATGCCCTTTCGCTTCCAACTCCTTGCCTCCGGCATACGGCGCATGACCATTGTCGCTGGTCAGGATAACCAGCGTGTTGTCCACCAATCCCGCTTGCTCAATCGCGGCGAGGACCCAACCGATGGCGTCATCGGTCTCAAAGATGAAGTCCCCATAGGAACCGAGGTCGCTCTTTCCCTGCCATGGTTTATTGGGAGAAATCGGGGTGTGCGGTGCCGTCATCGGGAAATACAGAAAAAAAGGTTCTTTGGCCTTGGCATGCTCGCCAATCCATGCACAGGCACGCTCGGTGATGGTCGGGAGAATCGGCTCCAAAGTCCAATCCGCTAGCGCGGGCCCTGGCATGCTGGCCTGGTTGTTCTTCAACAAACGTGCCGGAAGGAATTCACTTGGAATACCGACCGTGCGGCGCGAATCCGCCAGTCCCCGCGATCCTGCGGACCCGCCGCAAGGCGGGCGTGGTGTCATGGTGGCACCGGAAGATACCAATCCGAGGGATGAAGGAACGTTTCAAGATCCCTTTCGTCGCCGACGGTGAAGACCACGCGGTCGCGATCCCCGGGAGTGACTTTGTTCCAATAATCCTCGAAGGCCGCCCGCATGGATTCAACGACATCGGGATGATCGGCAATGACATTCCGCGCTTGGGCGGGGTCTTTCTTGATGTCGTAGAGTTCGGCATTGTTCACCAACCGCCATCGTTCCGTCATGGCGACGGTTTGTTCCCATTTCTTCGGTTTGAAGGTGCGCTGGAGTTCCACGAAGTGCGTGCGATCGGGAACAACGAACGATTTATCCCGCAATTGCGGGGCGAAGCTGCGGCCATCAAACTTATCCTTGCCAGACAATTTCAGTCCACAGAAATCTGCCAAGGTCGGCAACAAATCGATATGCGCGTTCAGCCCGCCCACATCCTCGCCTTGGCGGATTTTCCCCGCGGGCCAGTGCAAGAAGCAGGGCACACGATGACCGCCATCATAGACCTGCCCTTTTCCTCCCCTCATGCCGGCATTGAAGACTTCTATGCCATCGGTCCCGCCGTTGTCGGTGAGAAAGATGATGATGGTATCACGGTCCATTTTTTCCGCGGCAAGGGCCGAACGGAGCCTGCCGATTTGTTCGTCGATTTTCCCGATGGCCGTGAAGAAATAGGCGGTTCTTTCATCCACCTGGTTCTTGTAGGCATCCGCCCATTTCGGGTCCGGCAGGGTGTGCGGCGTGTGCGGGAGATAGGTGCAAAGATAAGTGAAGAAGGGTTGGTTCCGTTTTCCGCTTTTGCGGGCGAACTCAATGGCCGCGTTGAAGAATATCTCCGGAGCCCATCCGTCGATTTGTTTCCATTCGCCGTTGTGCAGATAATGGTCATTGACGCGGTCATTCAGAAAATAATCGTCGGTGGTGCCGGTGCCACCATCTCCCTGGCCGAGCCATTCGTCGAAACCCCTATCGATGGGACGGAAAGGCAGATTCGAACCCAGATGCCACTTGCCGAACATCCCCGTGCGATAGCCGTTGGCCCGGAAGATGTCTGCCATGGTCAATTCGCCTTCACGCAGGTGATTGCCACCGGCGATGGTATGCCAGACCTTCACATGGTGGGGGTATTTTCCTGTCAGCAAGGCCGAGCGTGTGGGCGAACAGGTCGGATCGACGTGGAAGTCGGTCAGCCGCGCCGATTCCGCATGGAGTTTGTCGAGTTGAGGTGTGCGGAGAATCGGATTGCCATGCGCGGCCACATCGCCATAACCCATGTCATCGACAAGAAGGCTGGGCCTTGTCCGCCGCGGGTGAAATGCCGAGAGACAAGGAGGCTCCCAGGCATAGGCCAAAGCGAAAAAAGCGTCTGGCCCAATAAAGCGTCATTTCTTCTTTTCAGCGGGATTCTTCTTGTTCTTCGCCGAGGCCGACTCGGAAGGATACAATGGCTTTGGATTTTCCACCCTTCCGGATGGACGGCGGGCCGTGGGTTGGTCACCGCCGATCTCCTGAGTCATCTTGGCGGCAAGCGCGGTTAGTTTGGCAACAATCTCCGGATGCGCGGCGGCTACATTCTTCGTTTCGCCAATGTCGTCATTCAGATTGTAGAGGCGCGGTTCATTGGTCTTGGCATCATCCGGGATGGGCATGCCCATGGAAAAGTTCTGGGGTGTGAGGGCGAGTTTCCACGGACCTTCGCGCACGGCCTGGACATCGTAGCGGGAGAAGTAGTAGTGGACACCACGTGGGGACTCCGTGGTTTTACCGAACAAGAGCGGCGAGAGATCGCGTCCGTCAATGACCGGAGTGGCCGGCACGGTGCCACCGGCGAGGGTGACGATCGTGGGCAGCAAGTCGATGGTGCCGGCAACCGCATCAACGGCCTTCGCGGCGGGCACTTTTCCCGGCCACCAGGCGATGGTTGGGACGCGAACGCCTCCCTCCCAGGTGCTGCCTTTTCCGCCACGTAACGGCCCGGAGCTTCCGCTATCCTTTTCCTTGATGAGCCATGGGCCGTTGTCGCTGGTGAAAACAACAAGGGTGTTTTCCGCGATGCCCAGTGTTTTCAGTGTTTCGAGGATTTTTCCCGTGGACCAATCGACCTCTTCTATCCAATCGCCGACGTTGCCGTTGGATGATTTGCCGCGGAATTTCTCGCCCGGGTGGATGGGTGTGTGGATGGCAGTGTGGGGAAGATAGAGGAAAAATGGCTTGTCCTTGTTCGTGGTGATGAATCGCACGGCCTCGTCGGTGTATTGCTCGACAAGGAGTGACTGCCGCTCATCGGTGAGGAGTTCCGCCACTTTGTCGTCGCGCACCAGTGGATGGCACTTTTCGCCTGTCTCCGTGGATTTGCGCCACATGTCATTCGAGTATGGGATGCCCAAGTAACCGTCGAATCCCTGTTTGGTGGGAAGAAACTCGGCCTGATCCCCAACGTGCCATTTCCCGATGCACATGGTGGAGTATCCCAGCGTCTTGAGGTGATCGGCGATGGTGAATTCCGCCGGGTTGAGGCCTTCCGCGTTCCCCGGACCGTAAACCTCCGGCACGCTGACGCGGGCACCGTAGCAACCGGTCAGCAACTGCGCGCGCGAAACCGAACAAACAGGGGCGGCATAGAACGAGGTGAGTTTTGTCCCTTCGGCCGCCATTTTGTCGAGGGCCGGTGTTTTCTGAATCGTCGCTCCATACGCACCGATGTCACCGTAACCCATATCATCCATGAAGATGACCACGAAATTCGGTTTGGATGCGGCGGTTGCGGAAACGGTGATTGCACAAAACGCAAAGATTAAGGTGAGCAGGGACTTCATGATGTGATGGCTTGGCAAGGGATGGAAAGACTACTTCTTCGGGGCAAAAAACTTGATGAGATACGCGGTGGCGGATTCCGCAGCAGAATCAGCCTCAACGGGCGCGATGACCTCGCATCCGATACCCAATTCGGCACAGCGCCGCTGGAGGCCGATGCCGAAATTCGCCGAGTGGGTGGGATCTTTCTGGTCTTTGCCCATGGCGGGAGCCATGGAATAAAAGATGGCCACTGGCGGGTCGTCCTTGCTGCTGAGGGCATAAGGCGAATACTCCTTGATCCATGGCAGCAAACTCTCCCGCTCCGCGAGCGCCTGCGCGAAAGTTTTCTTCCCGTAGGCGTGGCCGCCGTAACTACTGTTGGGAATCCACTCCTTGGCCTCTTTGGGGTCGAGAGTCGTTTGAGCGCCGATCACGGCGGCGTAGACCAGACGGGTTGACTGACGGGCGATGGGGTCGGCGCTCTTTGGATCGGCCATGTCATCGTGATAGGCCAGCCACAAACTGGTGCAGGCTCCAGCCGAGCCACCGGCTGCCGCAACACGTTCGGGATCGATATTCCAGTCGGCGGCCTTGTTCCGGATGAATTGCAGGGTCCGCGCGGAATCTTGCATCGGCGCTTTGACCGGGGGTTCCACTCCTTCGATTACGGCCTGCGGGATCATCCGGTAGTTGTTGGCCGCCACGGAGATACCCGCGTCGAGCAAAGCTTTGACATCGACGAAACGGTGGACGCGTTCCTTGCTGCCGCCCGTCCAGCCACCGCCGTGGATGGCAAGCACGAGAGGGGTCGGCTTGTCTGATTTGGCTTGCCAGAAGTCGAGGACGTTGCGCGCATGGGGACCGTATTTCACCCCGGCATGGGTTGGCGCGGGCACACTGGCATCATACTTCTCCGGGGCTTCTTTGGCCCGGTTCGCTTTCGCGGCCGCATTTTGTTTTGGCGGAGACTTCGGCTTGGCGGGTTCGTCCGCATGGAGAAGCGGCCCGGAGAGCAAAACCACGAGAAGAGGGAGAATGATTTTCATGGGTAGGTAATGGAGAGATTCTGACTCCGATTCATGCGTTCACTTCGCGGCCTCGGCCTTCCGTGCGTTGAGCAGTTTTTTCATCTTGGCGACGGTTTCGGCGTATTTCGGCTTGCCAGCCACATTGTCATCTTCGCCTGGATCCTTTGACAAGTCGTAAAGCATTTCGGCCTTGCCGTTTTCGTAACTGGTGTAATTGAATCGCTCCGTGACCACGGCATCCGCATTTTGGTATCGGCTGTAAGCGGCTTCGCGGAAGGGCTTGGCGGGCTGATCCAGCAGGAGGCTGAAATCCCGGCCCTGCACGGTTCCCGGGGGCTGCAGACCGGCGAGCGCGCAGAGGGTCGGAAAGAGGTCGGAAGTCTCGACAATGGAACTGGTGCTCCCCGCTTTTTTGCCCGGCACCTTGATGATAAGCGGCACCCGGATGGCCAAATGCATGGTGTTGTGTTTGCCCCAGAAATTATGTTCACCGAGGTGCCAGCCATGGTCGCCCCAGAGCACGACGATGGTGTTTTCCGCGAGGCCAAGGCGTTCCAGTTCGGCCAGCACATCACCGACCAGTTTGTCCGTGTAGCTGGTGCAGGCCAGATAACCGTGACGCATCATGCGATGGAAATCAGCGGAGTTTTCATCGAAATCCCCGAGATGATAGGACCGGAACTCCTTGCTTCCATTCAATTGACTCGGTGCATTCGCTGGCCGCTTCCGATTTTCGGCGATCTGGATTTTGTCCCGCTCATAGAGATCCCAGTATTTTTTCGGCGCATAAAACGGCATGTGTGGTTTCACAAAGCCGCAGGCAAGAAAGAAGGGTTTTCCGCCTTCCTTGAGACGCTGGAGGTCTTTGATTGCCCGGACCGCGGTCTTCCCATCTTCATAGGCGTCGTCGGGAACATCGGGGGATTCGTAGATTCGTCCACGTTGTTTGGTTTTGGAAAGCCTGCGCGTCGTTTCGGGATCATGACTTGTCATGTGACCTTCCGCTTTCCAGGGCGGCTCGCTCCAACTGCGGCCCACGGTGTCCTCCGGGGTGTGGAAAATTTTCCCAATGGATAGAGTGGTGTAACCGGCTTTTTTGAATGTCTCCGGCAGGGTCGCCGCCTCCGGCACATCGACATCCGCTCGGCAGTTACCGTCAAAACGTTTGGAGGTTGGCAAAATCCCGGTCATGAGACTCGCCCGTGAGCCCATGCAGATCGGGACTTGGCAGTAGACCCGATCCAAACGCATTCCCTGGCCTGCCAACTTGTCGATGTTTGGTGATTTCACCTGGGGGGCGCCGTAACACCCGAGTTCAGGCCGCAGGTCATCGATGGCAATAAAGAGGATATTAGGCTTGGTCCCGTCGGCCGTAACCGAAACGGGGGCTGCCAATAGGACACTGGTTAACACGCCGAAAGCGAGAATTCTCATGATGGGAAAGCTTCAAGGTTCAAGGGTAGGCAACGCGGGTGCGCCCGCCACCCTTGCACAGAAATACCCCCTTCCGCCAGTTTTTTCGGGAAAGGTTGACGCCTTCCCCAACGTTCCCGATGGTCGGTCGTTCGAGGCAATTCCCGCCCGGGGGAGAACCCTTCCGCCGGACACCAGCTACCCGGAATACCACACCATTTGCCAGCCATGAAATTCATCTTCCTTTTCCTCTGCCTTGTTCTTCCGCTTCCGTCGGCCGAAACCAAAGCCGATATCGTCGTCTATGGCGGCACCTCCGGAGGCATCATTGCCGCCATTCAGGCCGCGAAATCCAAATCTTCCGTCGTTTTGGTTTCAGCCACCCCCTATCTGGGCGGTCTTACCGCCAGCGGGCTGGGTTGGACGGATCTCGGGAGTGCTTCCATCCTTGGTGGTCTGAGCCGTGACTTCTACACCCGTCTCTATCATCACTACGAGAAGCCCGAAGCCTGGAAATGGGAAGAGCGTGCGAAATTCGGCAATCAGGGACAAGGCGCGCCCGCCCTGAACCCGAAATCCCAACTCGCTTCCGTCTTCGAACCCTCCGTGGCCACCGCCGTCTTCAAGGACATGCTGAAGGAACACGGCATTGAAGTGGTTACAGCGAGGCTCGACCTGAAAAAAGGCGTGATCATGGATGGCAAACGCATCGAAAAAATACGCACCGAAGACGGCCGGGAATTTGCCGGAAAAGTCTTCATCGACGCCACCTACGAAGGAGACCTGCTCCCCGGTGCGGGGGTCAGTTACACCGTAGGCCGTGAATCGAATGCCACTTACAACGAGACGATCAACGGAATTCAGGCAAAGCTCGCTGGCAAAAACCAACTCCCCAACGGCATCGACCCTTACATCAAGCGCGGCGACCCTTCGAGCGGACTGCTGCCCGGCGTGAACCCCGATACTGGCGGCACGGATGGAGAAGGCGACCACCGTTTGCAGGCCTACTGCTTCCGTATGTGCCTGACCGATGTCCCGGCCAACCGCGTGACCATCGAAAAACCGGAGGGTTACGACGAGGCCGCGTACGAGATTCTTTTCCGCGCCATCGAGGCGGGCCAGAAGGGCATGTTCACCAAATTCAGCCCGATGCCGAACCGCAAGACGGACTCCAACAACACCGGCGGAATCTCCAACAACCCCATCGGCGCGAATTACGGGAAGGACTGGAACTGGACCACCCTCAACCACGATGAGCGCCTCGCCGTCGCAAAGAAACACGAGCACTGGCAACGTGGTTTGCTCTGGACGCTCCAGAACCACCCCCGCATCCCGGAGAACATCCGCCAGGAGTATTCCAAGTGGGGACTGCCGGGGGACGAGTTTACCGACAACAAACACTGGCCGCACCAGCTTTACGTCCGCGAGGCCCGCCGCATGGTCTCCGACTTCGTCATGACCCAGCACCACTGCACACGCAAGGAAGCGGTGCCGGAATCCATTGGCCTCGCCGCCTACACCATGGATTCACACTCAGTCCAGCGATACGTGAAGAACGGAATGGTGAAGAACGAGGGTGACGTGCAGGTCGGTGTCCCCGGTCCGTATCCGGTATCCTACCGCGCCATTGTTCCGAAGAAAGGCGAATGCGAAAACCTGCTCGTCCCGTGGAGCCTTTCCGCCAGCCACATGGCCTTCGGTTCGATTCGCATGGAGCCGGTCTTCATGATTCTGAGCCAGTCGGCCGCTACCGCCGCCCGCATCGCCATCGAACGGAACATCAGTGTGCAGGATGTGCCCTACGATGCCTTGCAAACGCTGCTGCTCGCCCAAGGTCAGGTGCTTGAAGTCAAAAAGTGAGGGATCATCGCGACTTCTCTCCAGTCCATCCTTTCCACCCGGGGCCGCCATAACAATATGAAACCCATCATCCCGTTGCTTTGCCTCTTCCTTGCGGGTTTCACGCCGAGCATGGGTGCTCCCCCTTCCCGTCCGAATATCCTGCTCATTCTCGCCGACGACATGGGCTATTCCGATATCGGCTGCTACGGGGGTGAGATCCAAACACCGAATATCGACCGGCTCGCGGCGAATGGCCTGCGTTTCACGAGATTTTACAATACCGCCCGTTGCTGGTCCACCCGCGCGGCCATGCTCACCGGTTACTATCCGCAGGCCATTCGCCGCGATATGCTTCCGGGCGAGGACCGCGGTGAATATGGCATGTTCGGGGCGAGCAGTGGTGCGAATGGCATCCGCCCACGATGGGCACGCCTGCTTCCCGCGTATCTGCGCGAAGCCGGCTACGGAAACTACCATTCAGGCAAATGGCACGTCGACGGCGATCGCCTGCCGTCCGGTTTCGACCGTTCGTATTCTCTGGAGGATCATAACCGATTCTTCTCGCCGGAGAATCACTTTGAAGATGACGTCAAATTGCCGCCGGTCAAATGCGACAGCGGCTACTACTCGACCACCCACATCGCGAACCACGCAATCCGTTGTCTCGACGAGCACGCGGCGCAACACGCCGACCGTCCCTTCTTCTCCTTCCTCGCCTTCACGGCCCCTCATTTTCCGCTCCAGGCTCTGCCCGAAGACATCGCACTTTACCGCGATCGCTATCTGGAAGGATGGGACAAAATCCGCGAGTCTCGCCATGCCCGCTTGCGCGAGACGGGAATGGTCAAGGGTGATCTGCCATCGCTTGAGCCTCTGGTTTTCCCGCGATGGAATCTCACCCAACAGGAACAAATCGACCTCATCAGTCCGCATGAAGTGGCGCTCGCCGTGCCGTGGGATTTGCTAACAGCAGAACAGAAACGTTTCCAAGCGACCAAAATGGCCATCCACGCTGCCATGGTGCACCGCATGGACATTGAAATCGGTCATGTGCTCGAGAGAATCGAAAAAATGGGTGCGCTCGACAACACCATTGTCATTTTCCTTTCCGATAATGGCGCCAGTCCGGAACAAATCCTGCGCGGTGATGGCCACAAACCAGGCTCGGAACCCGGTTCGGCGGACTCTTATCTCGGTCTGGGTGCCGGCTGGTCGAGCGCCTCCAATACTCCCTTCCGCCTCCACAAATGCTGGTCGCATGAAGGAGGCATCATCACTCCGCTGGTTATCCACTGGCCTTCGGGCATCAAGGATCGTAATGCCCTGCGAACCCAACCGGGTCATGTTGTTGATCTCGTGCCCACGCTTTTGGAACTCGCCGGCGTGGCATTGCCGGAAAAGATTGAGGGTCTCGATGTCCCGCAGTTGCACGGACAAAGCCTGGTCCCTGCCCTTCGCGACGCCGCTGCTCCCCCTCCCCACGACTCGCTATGGTTTTATCACGATGGTCATCGTGCCCTGCGCAACGGCGACTGGAAGCTCGTGGCCAAACACGGTCAGCCGCCCGAACTGTATAACCTCGCCGATGACCCGACCGAAACCAAGAACCTCGCCTCCGAACAGGAGGAGACGGTGAAGGAGCTTAGTGCCGAATTCGATCGACTCGCCGAATCCTTCCGACAACTCGCCGCCCAAGACCCGCCACCCAAGGCGGATGGGCCCGCCACCGATCCCAACGCGGCCAAAAAGTCCACTGCCCAACCGACCCGCGTTGCCTTCAAGCTGAAACTCAAACCGGGTATGGCCGCCGAGTATAAAAAGCGCCACGACGAAATCTGGCCGGAGTTGTCCGCCGCCATTCGCAATGCTGGTATCAGTGATTTCTCAATCTATCACGACGAGGAAACCGACATGTTGTTTGGCGTGCAGAAACTCGCGCCCGATCATACCGCTCCGAAACTGCGTGAAACCGAAGTGATGCGCAAATGGTGGGCGCACATGGCCCCGCTCATGGAAACCAATCCCGATCTATCCCCGGTCCGGACCCCCTTGACGGAGCTATTCCACCAGGATTGAATCTTGAGGAAAAAGAATCCAAATCGAAATCGGGATCGCTATCCAAATCGAAAACGAATGGCCTTGAGACTCCAAAATCTGCACGTTTATCACTTGGCCATAGGCTAGGTTTCCCGGATGCAAGGGATGTGGAGCCTTCTTGGAAGCAGGTGGTTATTCTGTGCGGGAGGAATCCCCGGCGTGCCGGATCGATTTCGATCCCGATAGCGATTTCGATCCCGATGAACCAGCCTATGCCCTCCAAGCTTGAGCACATTCGACGAGACCGAGATTCCGCTCACCTTGGCTTCCGCTCCGGACACGAAAAAACCCGGCCTCCTGTGAGGAGACCGGGTTGTCGTGACGAACGGTAAAGCTCGCCGTTGAGTTCGTTGGATTAGTCCTTCTTGGCGGGACCTTCGCCCGGACGCCATTCTTCGAAGGCGAGAGCGAACGCGTTGTCGAGGCCGACCATGTCGGAGCTCGGGCGAAGGGACTCGAATGCCTGGGTTTCGCGCTTGAGCTGCTCTTCGTCGTAGTTGGCCGCCTTGATGGAGAGACCGATGCGACGCTCGGCTTTGTCCACCTTGATGACGCGGGCTTCGACTTCGTCGCCAACCTTGACCACATCCTTGACCTTGGCCACGTGGTCTTCGCTGAGTTGCGAGATGTGGACCAGACCATCGATGTCGTCTTCGAGTTGCACGAAGGCACCGAAGGTGGCGATTTTGGTGATCTTGCCTTTGACCAGGTCGCCGACCTTGAAGCGGCCTTCGATGGCCGACCATGGGTCGGTTTCGAGCTGCTTGAGGCCGAGGCTGATGCGCTGGTTGGCCTTGTCGATGGAGAGCACGACGGCTTCGACTTCCTGATTCTTCTGCAGGATCTCGCTGGGGTGGTTGATCTTGCGGGTCCAGCTCAGGTCGGAGACGTGGATCATACCGTCGATGCCATCTACCAGTTCGACGAAGGCACCATAGGCGGTGAGGTTGCGGAGCACACCCTTGATCTTCGAACCAATCGGGAAGCGCTGTTCGATCTCATCCCATGGGTTGGAATCGAGCTGGCGCACGCCAAGCGAGATCTTCTGCTCTTCCTTGTTGATGCCGAGCACGATGGCGGTGACTTCCTGGTCGATGGAAAGCACATCGTTCGGACGGGCCACCCGCTTGGTCCAGGAAAGTTCGGACACGTGGATGAGACCTTCGACGCCTTTTTCGATTTCGACGAAGGCACCATAGGGAAGGAGTTTCGTCACGCGGCCATGGACTTGTTGTCCAACGGGGTAACGACCTTCGATGTCTTCCCACGGGTTGTCGGAAAGCTGCTTGAGGCCGAGGGAAACGCGTTCCTTGTCGCGGTTGACGTCGAGGATGACGACATCCACTTCCTGGCCGATGGCGAGCATTTCGCTGGGGTGAGTGATACGGCCCCAGGACATGTCGGTGATGTGGAGGAGTCCGTCCATCCCGCTGAGGTCAACGAAGGCCCCGAAGTCGGTGATGTTCTTGACGGCACCGCGCACGCGGTCGCCGACCTTGACGGTTTCGAGGAAGCGGCTGCGCTGATCGGCGCGTTCGGCTTCGATGACCTCGCGGCGGCTGAGCACGACATTCTTGCGGTCGTGGTTGACCTTGACGATCTTGAATTCGTGGACTTGACCCACGTAAATGTTGAGATCCTTCGGCGGCATGATGTCCACCTGGGAAGCGGGAAGGAAAGCTTCGACACCGACATTGACGGTGAGACCGCCTTTGACGGCGCTCTTGATTTTGCCCCGGACGAGGCCGCCTTCGTTGTAAACGCCGACGATTTTGTCCCAGTTTTGTTTGTAGGCGGCTTTCTCTTTGGAAAGCACGACCATACCTTCTTCGTTCTCGAGTTTTTCGAGGAGAACTTCGATTTCGTCACCGATTTCGATATCCTCGTCTTCGAATTCCGCGACCGGGATCACGCCTTCAGATTTGTAGCCGATGTCCACAAGGACAACCTGCGGTTTGATTTCGAGAATGGTTCCTTTGACGATGGAACCTTCCTTCAGTTCGCGGAAACGGCCGTCAATCAGTTCGGCCAGGGTGCTAGCACTATTCATGGTTATTGGTTAGGGTTGGTATGCCATCACCCCGCCTTGGGCGCTGCAGTTGGGCGGGGCGCCGGCAGATTGGTCTGCAGCGCCTTTTTGGAAAGGACGTAAACCGTAAACGCGCCGGGAGTATTCGCAAGCACGGAAATTCGAGGACGAGGGGCGCGGAAATACCCAGAGACCCAGAGACCTAGATGTCGGAGGCCAGGAAGCTAGGAGGCCAGAATTTCCAAGGAATTGCCATAAAAACGTGCCGAATGGTTCGATTCTGGCCGGTTCGGACTTCGCTTTTCGGAATTCCTTGGGTATTTGGGTGCTTGGGTATTTCGTCAATTTTGCCGCCTGCTCAAACCAGCGTCTCCGCCCCGAAAAACGGCTGCAGAGCACCCGGGATTCGCACCGAGCCGTCCTCCTGCTGGTAGGTCTCCAGCAGGGCGACGTAAAGCCGGGCAAGTGCCGTGCCGGAGCCGTTCAGGGTGTGGCAGGTGGTATTTTTGCCGGACTCGTCCTTGAATCGCAGGTTCATACGGCGGGCTTGGTAGTCGCCGAAATTCGAGCAACTCGAAACCTCGAGGAACCGATCCTGCCCCGGAGCCCAGACCTCGATGTCATAGGTCTTGCAAGCGCTGAATCCGATGTCTCCGGTGCAGAGCTCGATCACCCGGTAGTGCAGCCCCAACAACTGGAGCACCTTTTCCGCGTGCCCTGTCAGGACCTCCAGCGAAGCCATCGAATCCTCAGGGCGCGTCACCCAGACCAACTCGACCTTGTCGAACTGGTGCATGCGGATCATCCCCCGGGTGTCGCGTCCGGCCGAACCGGCCTCGCGGCGGAAACACGGCGTGTAGGCGGCGTAGCGGATGGGCAGGCCTTCCGCCTTGAGCAGATTGTCCCGTTCCAGGTTGGTCACCGGCACCTCCGCCGTGGGGACGAGGAAAAGCTCCTGGTTTTCCGTGCCGTAAAGGTCTTCCTCGAACTTCGGAAGCTGCCCCGTCCCGGTCATGCTGGCGCGGTTGACAAGAAATGGCACGCCGACCTCGGTGTAGCCATGCTCGCGGGTGTGCAGGTCTAGCAGAAAATTGATCAACGCCCGCTCCAGACGGGCTCCCGCGCCACGATAGACCACGAACCCGCTGCCGCTGATTTTCGCCGCATTGTCAAAGTCGAGCCATCCCCGCTCCGTGCCAAGGGTCACATGGTCCTTGGGGGCGAAAGCGAGCACGGGCTTCTCACCCCAGACACGGACCTCGGGGTTGGCATCGGCATCAAAACCCACCGGGCAAGCCTCGTGCGGGACATTCGGGACACTCAATAGAAGCTCGCGCTGCCGGGCGTCGGCCGCGTCGGCCTCGGTGCCGACCTCCTCCAGTCGGGTGGCGATGCCTTTCACCTCGTCCATGATGGCCGTGGCGTCCTGGCCCTGGGATTTAAGTTTCCCGACCTCCTTGCTCAGGGAATTGCGGCGGGATTGCAGTTGTTGGCGTTCGGTCTCGCAGCGGCGGCGGGTCTCGTCGCAGGCTACGACCTCATCGATCAATTTCCAGACGTCGCCGCCGCGGTTGCGGAGGCGGTCTTTGATGGTTTCCGGATTTTCGCGAAGAGCGCGGATATCGAGCATGGCCGGAACTTAGCAAGCACCGCCCCCGCCGCAAGAAGGAGAAAAGGGCGCTGCCAAGGAGCGTTTCCAGCTTGACTTTCAGCGCCGTTGGGATTGGTTGACGGCATGAAGCACCGTTTCTTTTCCGTGTTGTTGGCGGCTGTGGCCGCTTCCCTGCCCAACCTTCAGGCTCAGGAAGCAGCTCCGGTGAAACAGGACGTCCAGGTTACCGCCGAGGTGGAGAATGTCTCGCGCGATAACAGAGGAGACTCGCACACGGAAACCAAACGCCTGAAAATCACCCTGCACAATCGCAGCAAAGAACCGGTGACCGGAAGTATGAATTGGAAACTGCTCGGCCGGGATGTTCAGTCACGCGATCTGAAAGCCGTTGGGGGTGACGTCGCGAAGGTGAATCTGGCCGGGGGCGAAACCAAGGTCATCGAAGGAGTGCCCGTTGCCTTTATCCAAAAGGAAGGCAAAACCACCAAGAAATCGGGCAAAAAGGGCGGCTCGAAAACCGCCCCCGACACCGGCGTCGATTACAAAGGATACTTCGTGGAAGTCTACGATGCGAAAGATGAACTGATTGGCGGGGCCTACTCGCCGGGCATGAAAGATGAGGCGCGCGACCTTTTCGTCCGTGCGGCCTCCAAGCCACCGGTCAAGAAGAAGAAGAAGTGATTCCGTTAGGGAATCAGGCCGGGATTCTTCCCTATCCCGAAGGGACGGTGTGCGCTTCTCCCTGTGATGCTCTGGCAGCGAGGATTTGCGCTGCCCACTCTTTATTCTTGTTAACGACGAATCTCTCCCGGCTACCCGAAACCAGGTGCACCAAGAGACCGTTGGGAATCAAACCGAGTGACTTTATTGCCTCAACATGGGCAATTTCTGCCAGCGGTATTGCGCACTCGTGGTTCTGAAGATTGAATTTGTGGGACCTGAAGAAGAGTTGCCCGGAGGTAAGCCAAAGATATCCCCCCACCCCTTCAGCACCTTTGAAGTGATTTGCCGGTCCCTTATGGAGAATGGCCGCACCATGAAAATCAGGCGGGTCAATGGAAAACCGCTTGGCCTGGCGCGCCATAAACCACCGCATGCATACGGCGAAAAGCAC
>JBJTQJ010000029.1:0-24581 GCA_046075565.1 Verrucomicrobiales bacterium
CCGGGTTCGGGCGCAGGGGCGATCTCGGCGGGGAGCGGTGCGCCGGCGCGGGCACAGGCGGCCTGAAAGAGTGGTTGGACGAGCGCGACCCATGCGGCATCGCCTTCGTTGCCCGGACGTGGATTGCGCAAGCGCCGGGCGAAGTCATTGAGGTAAGGATGTTTCGTTTGTCCGGCAGCGAGCAGGAGTGCGACGGGATGCACACCGGCGAAGGCATGGGGCAGCCCATGGCGGGTGGCTCGCATGGCATGGAAGGGCAGGAGCAGGCTGATGATGGCTTCACCCCAGAAGGCACCTTTTGCTTTCGGAAAGATTCGGCCACCAACGACAACCATCAGAACCTGGATGGTCAGAAGCACGGTCAATGTCCACAATCCGAAGAGGGCGGTTTCCTTTCCACCAACCTTAAAAAACAGAAAGGGCAATACACCGAAAAAGGCGATGGTGAGCAAAGGGCAGAGCCAGAGGAATGGGCCGCAGAAAAGCCTCCACTTTTTCAAAGCGGCACGGGCGCGAGGCAGGGAAAAGGATCGCTCCCATGCGCGTTGGATGGCGGCGGTGCCATCGTTGGCGGCATCGGCTTTGAGGTCGGCGAGAAAGGGGTCGGACTCCGCTGCGGAGAGGAGGGGCACTTTTTGGCCGGACATGACGAGGTCGAGGTGATCCCGGTGGCATTTGGCCCGGTCGAACTTGCCCAGCGTCTTCCATTGGTCATTGCCGAGGTCGAGCCAGACGCGGCCATCCGCGCGTAAAATCAGGGGAAACGGCGTGGCGACGTGGAAACCGGAGTCGGCGAGCAGCGGCCAAGAAAAGACGGCTCCACGGTCGCGCAGCACGAGCACGGAACGCGGGTCGAGCGAGCGCCAACCTTTGCGGCGGGCGCGGAATCCCCTGCCCCGGACGGGGATCCAGAGGATCAGTTCCCACGCATAGAGCAGGACCGCGACGACGAGAAACTGGTATTCGGCGGGCATCGCGGGGCACCTGACGGCATCAGGCGGCCGACTTGCCGCCGAACAGCCGCTTGATGAAGACCCCGATGATGAGCAGGCCGCCGATGATTGGCTTGATCAGTTTGCTGAGGAGTCCGCTCTTGGCGGCGGCGAGCAGACCGCCACCGATGATGAGGCCGGTGAGGCCGTATTGGGCGATTTTGTCGCCTTTTTTGTATTCAGCGTAGGTGTTGCCGGGGTTGAAGGCAAATCCCTTGATCAGGTCCTGGAACTGCGGCAGCACGGTGTCGAGTTCTTTTTCATCGCAGACGAGCACGACGTCCATGACGCCTTTTCGGCCGAGCAGTTTGGTTTTGTAGTTCAGGGTCTGGCCACCCGAGGCGGTGCGGAGAATGATGGCCCATTCGAGGTTGTTGGTGGCGGGATTGTAGAATGGCGGCGTCTTCCAACCGACCACTTCGAGGGTTTCCATGCCGCGGCGGGACAATTCCTTGTTCGCCTCCTTCTGCCCTTCCTGCATTTGCTTGAGAATCTCGTTGGCGTCGAGTTTGTCTTTCTCGTCGTCCTTCACGTAGCCGACTTCATCGAATTCGAAGACGGCGAACCAAGAGTGGTTTTGCGGAGCGAGGTAGCCGCCTTCCTGACCCGAGGTCAGGTTGCCGTAAAGTTCCATCATCTTGATGGTTCCCTCCCGGCCGGTGAAAGTGAATCCACTCGGGACGCTGATGGTGGCCATGCCACCGATGTCGCCCTGGCCATCGTTTTTCCAGTCGAGGCCGGCAATGGCTTTTTGGAATTGGCTTTGTGCCTCGGAAACCGGACCGGCTTCAGGGGCGGCGGGGCTGGATTCCTGGGCGGTCGTGATGGCAGCGCAGGAAAACACGAGTGCGGGAACGGCGGCGAGGAGAGAAGAGCGGAATTTCATAAGAGCAAGGTGGTTGGGGAAGAATCAACCCGCGAACATGCATGCCCCGGTGCGAAATGCAATCAAAAGACCGGGCCGAGCGGGGCGCTGCGGGGAATCCGGATGGTCCGGGGTTTTGGTGTTGTGCGTCCTCTTCCCGGAAGCAGCCGCATTCACCCTGCCGACGAGGACCCGGCCTTCGCCGGAGGCTCCGGCGGGCAGGCTGTCGGCGTTCCCAGGCTCGGTCCGGGAAGTCGGGGGTCGACGCGTGGGGATGGGATCACGCGCCGCCTTGCTTTCCCCTTTGCGCTTGGCGGGGCCTGCGTATGTTAGGGTCGCGGTTGCTAGGACCGCCGAGAGAGATCATCACCCCACATGTCCCCCGCCCCCGCAGCGCCCGACACGACATCCGAAACACCCGCTTTCTGCCGGCCGCCGCGTCAGCCGACGAGCGGGCCGGTGAAAATCCTCTTCCGCCTGATCTTTTTCGGAAGCGCGCTGGCCCTGGCCTCCGGAGCGACACTGGTCTTCGCCGATTTGTTATGGCGCACTTATGGCACCTTCAGCGGAGCGATGATTCTGCTGGTGATTTTGTTCGGGGCTTTATTCGGGTTGGTTTCGCTGGGCTTCGTGCACGCGTTTTTCGGATTCCTCGCCCTCCCCTTCCGCAGGGTGAAATCGATCAATATCGCGGCGCGCCTGACCAAGGCGGATCTGCAGGCTCCCTTTGACCGCACGGCCATCGTTTTTCCGGTTTACAACGAGGAGGTCGAGCGGGTTTACGCCGGATTGCGGGCGGTTTACCAATCATTGCAGCGGGCCGGGCGTCTGGAGGACTTCGAGTTTTACATCCTCAGCGACTCAACCAACAGCGATAACTGGGTGCGGGAGGAATTCGCTTGGTCGGAACTTTGCCGCGAACTGGATGGGTTCGGGAAAATCTTCTACC
The DNA here is from genome assembly GCA_046075565.1 of Verrucomicrobiales bacterium. Classification (GTDB taxonomy): domain Bacteria; phylum Verrucomicrobiota; class Verrucomicrobiia; order Verrucomicrobiales; family SLCJ01; genus JBJTQJ01. The sequence goes on from JBJTQJ010000029.1 coordinate 2,807, forward strand.
GCAAGCGTGTGCTCAATACCAATAAAAAGGCGGGCAACATCGCGGACTTCTGCCGGACCTGGGGCGGACGCTACACCTACATGATCGTGATGGACGCCGACAGCGTGATGGAAGGCGATGATGTGATCCGGTTGGCCGCGCTCATGCAAAAACACCCGCAAGTCGGGCTCCTGCAAACCGCCCCGCGAGTGGTGAATGGCGATTCGATCTTCGGGCGCATGCAACAGTTCGCGAACCGGCTCTACGGTCCGATGTTCACGGCAGGCCTGAACCTCTGGCAGCAGTCCGAAGGAAACTACTGGGGCCACAACGCGATCATCCGCGTGCAACCGTTCACCGACTGGTGCGACCTGCCGGATCTACCGGGCAAGGAGCCGTTCGGCGGGAAGATCCTCAGTCACGACTTCGTGGAAGCAGCGTTGATGCGCAAGGCGGGCTGGGAAGTGTGGTTGGCCTGGGATCTGGACGGCACCTACGAAGAGGGCCCGCAATCGATCCTCGAAAGCGCGCAACGCGACCGGCGCTGGTTGCAGGGCAATCTGCAGCACACCTGGCTGCTTTTCGCACGCGGGCTGCATCCGGCGAACAAGGTCCATTTGTTCATGGGCATCATGGGTTACTTGGCTTCGCCGCTCTGGTTCGCATTCCTGCTGGTCGGGACGCTGGTGATTTACCAGCACAAGGCGAGCGGGCTGTCGGTTTTCCCGGCGGACGGGTTGTTCTCGCGGTGGTTTCCGGAGATGGACCTGAAGATGCAGGGGCTGGCTCTCTTTTTCGGCACGATGGGGATATTGTTTTCCCCGAAAGTTTTCGCACTGATCCAAGCCGTCTTCGCGCCGCGGTTCCGCAAGGGCCTTGGTGGATTGGCCGCCATCGCAACGGGCATGGTGCTGGAGACGATCTTCTCGACGCTCATCGCACCGGTCTTCATGCTTTTCCACTCCAAGTTCCTGCTCTGGATGGTGCTGGGGCGGGCGGTCAACTGGAGCACACAGGTGCGCGGAGCCGTGGGCACGGGTTGGAAACAAGCAGCCTTGACCCACCTCGGACACACCCTCGTCGGCGTGGTATGGCTGGGGCTGTGCGCGTGGATCGACATCGGTTTGTTATTGTGGATGACCCCGGTTCTGGCAGGGATGATTCTTTCGATTCCCGTGTCGGTGTGGTCGTCGCGTCCCGGACCGGGACATTTCCTGCGCCGGATCCGCCTGCTTTTGACCCCCGATGAGACACGGCGCCCGCGCGAATTGATCGAGATCGACGACAGAGTCGAGGCCCGGGCCACGGTGAAAGCCTCGCGTCCGCGCTTCGACAACCACGAGGGCATCACGCGCGCCGTGATCGATCCTTACGCGAATGCCGTGCACGTCTCGCTGCTCGATGCGAAAATGGCCGGACCGGAACATGAGGAAAACCTGGCCTTGGCCGAACGTCTCGTGCTCGAAGGACCGTCCAGCCTGAGCGCGACGGAAATCCGCCGGCTGCTCTATGATGCGGAGGTCATCCTGGCCCTGCATCGGCGGGTTTGGACAACCCCGGATGCCGAACTGGCCTCCTGGTGGTCGAGGGCCATCGCCCAATACCGCAGGGCGGCGTGAAGGGGCGGGACTGCTGTCCGGGTGAGGAGTGCAGAGACAGAAGACAGAAGAACCTGCACCCCGAGCAAAGCGCGATTCATCTAATGCGGCGCTGCGTCGAAAAAAGCGCCGGCCGCCGGAGAATACGGCGCCGCAAAGCGGGCAAGACCGGTCCGCTGGCGACGAGGAAGTCGCGGGGGTCCGGCCAGATTTCTTTCTGCCAACCCGCCCGCCAGCACAGGTAGAACCAGAAGTTGACCGCCTCCTGCCGGGGAAAAGAAAACGCGGCCAAGGCGACGGCGACAACGGTTTCCGCGGGGCGAAGTTCGCCCGCATCCCGCACGCGGGAAACCCATCGCGCCAAGGGCCGGGGGTGTGGAGTGGATGCGAGCCAATCGAGGAGCAATCCGACATCAATGGGCGCGTCGGCAGTCGTTGGAACATCAGAGGTCGCGTTGGCCAGTTCGAGGAAATGGCCACGGGAGGCGAGCTGATGCGCGGTGGCGACCCGTTGGCCTTGCTCGCGGGCTTCGGCCCCATTCAGCCAGAACATCCAGGGCGAGCGATTCGCCAGCGGGGCGGGCTCCGGAAGACGGCCGGCGACCCGGAAGATCAGGTGAGCGCGATGCAGGGAATCCGCAGCGGCGGTCAGATCAGCAGGCAAAAGCGACCGGGATTTCGACATAAAAGGAATTCTCCGGATTCGAGGGTGGGTTCATGCGGGATCCAAGACGTAGCCGGGTAGCCAGCCTTCTTCTCCCCGCGGACCGCGTGCCCAATGCCAGCCGTCCACCTCCATGAGGGAAACGATTTTTTCTCCCTGGCGCACGCTCAGATCGGTGGCATCGAATTTTTCGATAACCACAGCCGAGCCGTCTGCCTCCGCACGGAGGCGGTTGGCCGGGATGTAGGTGAACCGCCCGTCATCGGCCACCACGGCAATCCATCCGGTCCACACCCGATCCGTTGGCCCGACTTTCAGCCGCATGCCGGGCTCGAGCACGAGCGGGCTGCGGTCGATGACGATGTAATCGGCATTGGCGATGAAGATGGGCGCGGGCATGGCGCGAAAGGTCAACCGCCGGACCCGCTTGTCAATTCCTGAGTTCGTGCGCAGAGTCCGAAAAAATCCTTGGAAAATCCGTTGTTGAAAACGAAAGAGATCTTTTCAACATGATGTAATAAATGATAAGGTGGCTTCATGTGTCGCCGCCTACTTATGAAATCATTCCGCCTCCCCGTATCGGGCCTGCTTCTATCGTTCACCCTTTGCCTGCAGGCACAACAACCCCCGGCGCCTTCCCTCGAGGCCGCCGCCCTTCTTGTCAATCAGGAGGAGATGACTCACGAGTTCACGCTTGAGGCCGCGTTTCCCCGCCCGATGGTCGAGGATGCCGCCGTCGGAAAAACCGCCGACAGTCCCGCGAAAATCACGCCGGCTTGGGCGGGAAAATGGGTATGGGAAAGCCCGCGGGTGGCGAAATTTGTCCCATCCGAAGCCCCGAAGATGGGCACCACCTATGAGGTCGCCATGAAGTCCGGCCTCAAGGATCTTGGCGGAGCGAAGGTGGACGGCGGCAAGGCCGTCAAAGTGAAGTCCCCCGGTTTGCAAATCACCAGCGAAAGCCGCCCGATCTATCCGGAAGATCGACCGCCAAACGCGCGCCAGACGCCGACGCTGCTTCTGATGAATGCCCCGGTGTCCAGCGAATCGTTGCGCAATGCCACCCGTTACGTGGACGCGAATGGCCGCTCCGCCACGGCAACAGCACGTTTCGCTCGCTGGGAAGAACTCTCCACCTCGGCGCGTGCGAATCTGGTTTTCTCCGACCAAATGGTGCGGCAGCAACCCGCTTTGGCGACCGAGGACATCCCCGAGCGTTCCCTTTCCTCTTCCGTTTCGTGGGCACTGGTCATCACACCCGATGCCCCATTGCCAGCCGGTGAAGACTGGGAACTGGCGGTCGATGGCAGCATCAGCGCCGCGGAAAATTCGAAGCTCAAGCTCGGACAAGCCAGCCGATTCAAGTTCGGCACGATTCTTCCCGGTACGGTGCGTGGCATCGAGCAGTGGGCTCCGGTGGATGGGGAAAATTCCATCACCATCAACTTCGACAAACGTGTCGAGTTGACTCCGGAAATCGCCGCCAAATTCGTCCGCATCACACCCGCCGTCGAACCCGCTCCCAAAGCCGAAGCCAGCGGGACATCGTTGACCCTGACCAGTCCCGGCTTCGCCTTCAATTCCACCTACAAGGTCGAAGTGCTCGAAGGTTTTCCGGCTGCGGACGGACTGCCCATCTCGAACGGACGGGTCGAGCCGAATCTGGTTTTTGTTCCCAACCGTCCATCCGTGGCCTTGCCATCGACCAACGAAGTCCAGCTCACCAATGGACGGGGCGTTTATCCGATTGATTACGTGAACGTGCGGTCGCTGAAGGTGAGAGTTCGGGAAATTCCTTCCGAAGAGCTGCCGAAGGTTCTCCGCAGCTACCAGAACTACACCAATGGCATGGGCGATGAAGGCGAGGGCCGCCGCTACGGTTTCCCGCTCGCCGCGGAATTGATTCCCGGAACGGAAATTTTCAACGAGACGATCAAATTGGATCCGGTGCCGGAGATCAACCGCTCCGGCAACTTGGAACTGGAATGGGAAACAATTCTCAAGGGCAAACGCCCCGCCGCGCTGTTCGTGCAAGTGGAAGGTCTGCGGCCAATCGGTCGTGATGATGGCGGCGTGGCGCTTGGCCAGTCGGTCGTCCAGATCAGCGACCTCGGCTTGGCGTGGAAAAACGGAGACGAAGACATGCTTGTTTATGCCTTTTCCCACACTACCGGCGCACCGGTGCCCGACACGGAATTGAGCATCCACAATCGCGATGGAAATGTCGTCCACTCCGCGCGCACGGACAAAGAAGGCCTCGCCCGATTCCCCAAGCCGGCCGATGCCGACTACATCCGGGCCCGCAATGGAAAAGACAGTCATGCCACCCTGCTGCAACTCGATGACCCGAACTATTCGCCATGGCGTCTGGGTGCCAGCTACTACGACTGGCGGCAACTCAAAGAAGACAAACGCGGAGCTCTGATTTTCACCGACCGTGGCGTCTATCGTCCGGGTGAGACGGTCCATGTGGCCGGCTTGGTGCGCGATTTCAAAGTGAGCCTGCCCCTGATCGCGGAGGAGAAAACAGCCACCCTCAAATTGCTCGACGACAACAATCGTGTTTTCCATGAAGAAGAAATCACCTTGGGCAGTTGCGGGCAATTCGGCGCGTCCGTGAAACTCCCCGAAGCAAGCGTGGGCTACTATCACGCCAGCATCACGCTGCCGATGCGCAAGGTAGCGGCGAAATCCGAGTCCGAGGATGAAGGATCCGACTCCGGAGATGAGGAAGAAACTGGAGATGAACCGGCGGTGGATCCAACCCAATCCACGCCGTCCTTCGCGCATTATTTCATGGTGCAGGAGTTCAAACGGAATACTTTCGAACTCTCCATGCCGGTGGCCGATTCGTTCCTCGCTCCGGCTACCATCGAACTGCCGGTGACCGCCACCTACTACCTCGGGGCGCCGGTTTCCAAAGGCGACCTGCGCTGGTCCGCCCACTTCAGCTCACAAGGCTTCTATCCCGAGAATTTCCGTGATTTCCTTTTTGCCGACCAACGTGAGTTCGACGGCGGTTACTGGTCCTACTATTATGGATTGGACTATTATTATAGCCCGCAACGCTCGACCGCCTACTTGAACGGGGAGATGCAACTCGATGCCGTGGGCGCGGCCAAACTCATCATCGAAGTGCCGGAGGAAAAAGAGTTCCCCTCCCCCCGCCGGGCCTTCATCACCTCCGAGGTGACGGATGCGAATCAGCAGACCTTGAGCGTGCAGGCCCAGACAATGCTCCACCCGGCTGACTTCTATCTTGGCATCGGGCGTCCCGGCGAGGTCATCCGCGCCGGTGATAAACTCTCCCTGCCCTTGGTCGCCGTCACGCCGGATGGCAAGAAGGTCCCGCAACCGGTGGAAGCCAGCTTGATCATCCAGAAAAAAACCTGGAATACCATCGAAGTGAAACAAGCCGGCGGCGGCATGGTGAAACGCAATGAAGAGAGTATGGTCGAGACCGCCCGCTCCAGCATCGTCATCACGGAGGGTGCGCGCACCGACCTTTCCTTCGCCGAAACCGGTGAATACCATGTGACCATCGAAGCGAAGGATTCCGCCGAGCGTATCGCCCGCACCACCGTGCAAATGACCGTGCATGGGGCCGATTACTACGCATGGGAAGGACTGGAAGGCGTGCGTGTGGATCTGCTGCCTGATAAGAAGATCTATCAGCCCGGCGACACGGCACGCCTGCTCGTGAAGACCCCGATCGCGGGCACCGCTCTGGTCACCGTGGAACGCGAGGGCATCGAACGTGCATTCGTGACGAAGCTGGCCGGTTCGGCTCCGGTCATTGAAGTGCCGCTATCCGACATGGATGCGCCGAATACCCATGTGGGTGTGATGATCGTGGAAGGCGCGGCGGCAAGTCAACTCAAGTTCCCGATGCCGCGCGCGAAGTTCGGATACACCAGGCTGACCATCGAACAACGCCTGCCCAAACTCACCGTGGCGGTGCGTCCGATGCGCGAGAGTGTGCGTCCCGGTGGCGAAGCGACCGTGGCCGTGAAGGTGACCGACCACGCCGGCAAGGCGGTGACCGATGCGTCGATCATTTTCACCGCCGTGGATGAGGGCGTGCTGGCCGTAACCGGTTTTGAAAATCCCGACCCGCTCGGGTATTTCCATCCCTCCCGCAGCCTGCGGGTGCGCACCTCGGCCACCTTCCCGAATTTGCTCGCGGAGAATCCGGAGGAGCTGTCTGCCTATAACAAAGGCTATATCATCGGCGGTGGTGATGGCGCAGGCATGGGCCGTATGAAGACACGCACGGATTTCACTCCCTGCGCGCATTTCGCATTCAAAGCCCGCACCGATGCCACCGGCCAGGCTTCGATCACCTTCACTACCCCGGACACGCTCACCCGTTACCGCCTTGTCGCGGTGGTGGCCGCGCCGGACGGCTGGCGGTTCGGCACCGGCACCGCGAATCTGGAAGTGACCAAACCGCTCATGCTCGAGCCCTCGCCCCCGCGTTTCGCCCACGTGGGCGACATCATGGTCGTGCGGGCGCTCCTGCTCAACCAATCGCCGGTTGATGGCGTGTTTTCAGTCGTGCTCGAACCGGATAGCTTGGTTGCCTTGCAAAGCACACCGCGCGCGGAAGTGGCCCTAGCCGCCGGCGCGCAACAAACCGTCGAGTTCACGGTGAACTTCGCCCAAGCGGGCACGACGAAATGGCGTTGGCGGGCCACCCCGGTGCGCTTCAACGGGAACCTTCCTCCGGATCTCGAACCCGAGATGAATGACTCGGTCGAGACGACTTTCAAAGTGGAACACCCGGTGCCCATCTTGCGGGAAATCTTCCACGCGCGTCTGAATCCCCAAGCCAAGGAAGCGGCGCTGCTGGAAACCGCCTCGCCGAACTTGCGCGCGGGCGATGGACAGGTGCTTGTTAGCATCGCCAACACCCGGTTGGTCGATGCATTGCCGGCCGTTCGGCATTTGCAGGGGTATCCCTACGGCTGCGTCGAACAGACGTCCTCCGGCATGATGCCCTGGCTGGTCGCCGATTCCCTGCGCCAACTGCTTCCTGAAACTCCATCTGCCGAAGCAGGCAAAAAAGCCATCGCTATGGGCGTGCGCCGCCTGACTTCGATGCAGACGAACTCCGGCGGTCTCGGCTATTGGCCGGGCGCGGATGAACCTGATTTCTGGGGCAGCGTGGCCGCCGCCCATGTGCTCATGCTGGCCAAACAAGGCGGACACGAGGTCGCCGATTCCCTGCTCGATCCCCTGGTCGAGTATTTGAAAAACGGTCTCGTCGAAGCGATGGGGAAAAACGACAACTACTATCGCGCCACCAGCGCGAAGGCTTTGTATGTGCTCGCCCTCGCCGGAAAAGCGGATGTCGCGATCATGAACAAGCTGGCGACCTCGGCTACCTTGAGCAAGGACTACGGACCCGAGAGCGCGCTCTATCTCGCTCTCGCTTTCGCGACCACGAAAGACGGCAAGGAAGAAGCCGCTCGTTTGTTGGCCTCTTGGAAAGCCCCTGAGAAGGGGAATTGGACATGGTGGTATGACTCATCGATCCTCGATTCGTTGCGCGTGCAAGCCATGGCCAGCGCGGGCATGGATCGTTCGGTCGTCGAGCCGGTGGTGGAGGAGATGCTGGCCGCTCGCAACGCCGAAGGAGACTGGGGCAGCACCTACACCAACAGCGCGGCCGTATTCGCCCTCGCGGCCTACCACCGCACCTACGAGAAGAATTTCGGGGCCGCCAAGGCCGTGGTAGCATGGGAAGGCCAGAGCCGTGATGTCACGCTCGATGCGAAACCCCAGAGAGCCACCATCGTGATTGGTCTGCACGAGATGGCGCCCGGCGCTCGTCCGGTGATTCAACTCGCCGATGGGCCATCGCTTTACGTGCAAACCGAGTTGGCGGCGCGCCCGACGGAAATGCCACGCAAACGCAATAGCCCGGCCTTCTCCATCGAGCGGATTTACCGCAAGGTCCAACCCGATGGCACACTGGTGCCGGAAGACAACTTCCGCGTCGGTGATCTCGTCGCCGTATCGTTGAACGTGAAGGCGACCGGTTCGCACCTTTATCTGGCGGTCGATGATCCGCTGCCAGCTTCCCTTGAGGCGGTGAACCCCGAATTCACCTCCCAAGGTGGAAACGAAGCCGCCATGAGCAGCGCGCAAACCTGGGCCAGCGACCACACGGAACTCCGTGACAGCCGCGCATTGTTCTTCATGAACAATCTTTACCGGGGCGGAGAATACACCATCACCTATCTGGCCCGCGTCTCCAAAGCCGGCAATGCCTTCGCGCCTCCGACGAAAATCGAGGCGATGTATGATCCCACCTCGACGGCACTTGGCGAAGGCGGGCCGTTCCGGACCAGCCCGTGAGTTTCCATCATGGCGGATTCCCCCGATTCGACCGCTCCGGATAAAAATGTGCCGCGTCGGCGCTGGCTTCGTTGGCCGGGTCGTCGCTCGCGGCGCGTGCTGCTCGGCGCGATGACGGCGGTAGTGCTCGTTTGGTTCGCCGGACCGTGGCTCACGCCCGTGCCGCCGGCCTTGCTCGAACCATCACCCGAGCCGGCATTGATTGTCGATCGGCACGGCGCGCCACTGCGGCATCCGCTCGATCCCACCAGCGGCACCCGGCGGGCAGCGGTAGAAGAACCACTGCCCGACACACTTGTGAAGTGTTTGCTGGCAGCGGAGGATAGCCGATTCCAGAGTCATGATGGATTCGATTTTCTCGCCGCCGGGCGCGCAGTGTTTCAATTGGTCAAGGAGGGCGAGGTTGTTTCCGGTGCCTCCACCATCACCCAGCAACTGGTAAAAGTGCGCCTTCACCGCGACCAGCCGCGCACCGCATTAAGGAAAGTCCGCGAGATCTGGCTCGCCCGCGCCCTCGAACGCAAACTCGACAAAGCAAGTATTCTCGAAGCCTATTTGGAGGAAGTGGACTTCGGCAATCTCAACCGGGGCGTGCGGCAGGCTTCGCGGGATTATTTCGGCAAACCGCTCGCCGCCCTCTCGCTCGCCGAATCCGCCACGCTCGCCGGATTGCCCCTTGCTCCGAGCCGACTCAATCCGCGCAAATATCCGGATCGCGCCCGGCAACGACGCGACACCGTGCTCGATCGGCTCGCCGAAACTGGCAATATCCCCGCCGCCGAGATCGCCCGAGCCCGCGCCGAGCCAATGGTCATCCGTCCGCCGCGCACGGCCTTTCTCGCCCCCCACTTCGCCGACCTTCTCGCCGCCACTCCACCCGGCGGCATCACCCGCACCACGCTGGACTCTGAAATCCAATCCTTCGCCACCGCGCGCTTGCGCCAGCACCTCCGGCGACTCGCCGACCGCAATGTGAACCAGGGCGCGGTGTTGGTTTTGGAAAACACCAACGGCGGCGTGCTCGCTCTGGTCGGCTCCGGCGACTACCGCGAGGGCACGGCCGGTCAAGTCAATCATGCCCTTTCTCTCCGTTCACCCGGCTCGACCCTCAAACCGTTCACCTATCTGCTGGGCTTTGAGAATGGTTTCGGTCCGTGGTCGGTGCTGGCCGACATTCCGACCAGCTTTCCCTCCACCACCGGTCCCTATCGTCCGGCGAATTTCGACAAACGCTTCCGAGGGCCTGTCACCGCCCGAGAAGCTCTGGCCAACTCGCTCAATGTTCCCGCTGTCCGTTTGCTCAATGACTGCGGCGGAGCACCGGCGCTGGTTGATATGATGCGTCGATTTGGTTTCACCCTGCCGCCGGGAACCGCTGCCACTTGCGGACTCGGCCTCACCCTCGGGAATGCCGAAACAACGCTCTGGGATCTCGCCGTCGCCTACGGCACCCTCGCTCGCGGCGGTTTTCCACTCGTGCCAACCCTTCGGCTCGATGCGCCGGCCAACGTCAAGCCGCCGGTGATCGATCCCGCGCTGGTTTGGCTCGTCACCGATATCCTGCGCGACAATACCGCGCGCTCCGGCAGTTTTTCCCTCGATTCTCCGCTGCGGCTGCCTTTCCCGGCCGCGGTCAAAACCGGCACGAGCACGGATTTCCGCGACAACTGGACGGTCGGTTACACCCCCGAATATACGGTCGCCGTCTGGGTGGGAAATAGCGACAACTCCCCCATGCGCCATGTGTCGGGCGTCGATGGCGCCGGGCCGATTTTCGCCGAGGTGATGGGTCACCTGCACCGCGCGAAAGCACCGGCATGGCCGGATCCTCCGCCGTCGATTCTGGTCCTTGATATCGATCCTTTGACCGGAAAACGGGTTCCCGCGGGTCATCCGCGCGCGCGCCGCGAGTTCGCCCATGCCTCCCATCTCCCGCCTTCGCTCGCCGAGGCCGACACCGCCGCCAACGGACGCGTTATCCTCCCGGCGGAATACCGGGCGTGGCTGGCGTCGCCGGAAAACCGGCATCCCGCTCGTTTCGCCGGTGTCACCGCACCATTGGAAAAATCTGTCCCGAGAATCCTCTTTCCCGCCCCCGGAACCACCATCGTGCTCGATCCGAGTCTCCCGGACAGCGGCGGGAGACTCACCCTTGAGTCGGATTTGGATGAACACCTGCTGGTGGAATGGACCTCCCCCACCCTGGCCATCGCAAAGGCCCCAAACCACCGTTCCCAAGCCCGCCTTACACCGGGTCGCCACGAACTCACCGCCACTCACCCCGGTTCCGGTCAATCGGCTTCCACCTGGATCGAGGTAAAGGAAAGGTGAGCCCGTGAGGGGTTGCGTGGCGATTGTCGCCGCTGCTGCTCGGAAGGCGCGAGATGATGCCTACACTCTTTCTCAATCAGCCTGCTTTCCCGCGCAGGCATCCGGCCTCCCCGAAGATCGCCATTGAAAGATTCCCCATATGGGCGACGTTCCCTTGAATCCAAACCATACCCATGAATACATTCCTTGCTTTCAACCTCGGCGGACCCGAGATGATCATCGTTTTCGTGTTGGTCCTGCTTCTTTTCGGTGCCAAGAAATTGCCCGAACTGGCCCGCGGCATCGGCAAGAGCATGGGCGAGTTCAAACGCGCCCGTGAGGACTTCGAACGCGAGATCCACAATGCGGAAGTGGACCCGGGCTCGAAGCTCGAATCGAAAGACCAGAAGAAGTCCTGAACCGGAGACTGCCGGAGTGGAAAACCAGGCCGACCTCACGGAACGGCCCGCCGTGCCAATGAACCGCTTTTTTCTTCCCCTTCTGGCCGTCTTCCACCTCGGATGGACCTGCCAGTGTTCCGACAAACCGAGTTCACCGGATGTCGTGACGACGGATAGCGCTTCTGGTCCTGCTCCGATTGAAATTGTCGAACCAGCGGCTTCCGTAGGTGCTCCGCAACAGACTGCGGAGGCTGTCGCAACTCCACCCGCCGCACCCGCGGAATACGCTCCCCGCGCGCGCACCAATTCGCAGCTTGATGAAGGGGTCTTCACCTTCATGTCTTACAATCTGAAGAATTATCTCACGATGGAGCGGGGAAGCAGCGAAAAGCCGAAGCCCGAGAACGAAATCAAGGCGGTGATTGCCATGATCACCGACGTCAAACCGGACATCCTCGGAGTTTGCGAAATCGGCACGAAAGAAGATCTTCTCGACCTGCAAAAACGACTCAAAGAAGCGGGCCTGGATCTCCCGAATGCCGACCTCTGCGATGGCCCGGATGCCTATCGGAGTCTCGGCTTGCTCAGTCGTTATCCCATTGTCTCGACCAACCATCAGACGAATCTCAGCTATCAGATGGCGGGTCAAACCTTCCCCTACAACCGTGGAATTCATGATGCTATTGTCGAACCCGCGCCCGGTTACCGTCTGCACCTCCTCGGCACCCATCTCAAATCCAAGCGCCCGGTGGATGAAGGAGATGAAGCGGAAATGCGCCGCAATGAGTCCCGGCTCCTGCGCAAACACATCGAAGGCATCATGGCCGCCGAGCCCGATACGAATCTGCTCGTTTATGGAGACATGAATGACACCAAGAACACCGATGTCATTCTCGACCTCAAGGGCAAGGAAGGACGGCCAGACCATCTTTACGACCTCTGGCTGCGCGACCGTTTCGGCTTCACTTGGACCCATTATTGGATCACGGCCGACGAATACGCGCGCATCGATTACATCCTCTATACCAAATCACTCGCGCCCGAGATTCTGAAACAAGACAGCTACGTCCACCACGCGCCGGAATGGTTCACGGCCAGTGATCACCGGCCTCTGGTGGTGAGGATTTCTCCGAAGGATGTGAAGCCGAAGTGATCTCCGCTCCGCCACCGTGGGTGTGAGGGTGCTTCACTGACCCCTGACTCACGTTGCCACTTGCGCTGGGGACCCGCCTGAGGCGGGGAAAAGGAGTAAAATCTGCCGACAAGTTTATCTTGTCCGGGTCGTAGTGAGGGACCATCTTACCCCACTATGAGCCAACTCAAGTTTTCCGCTGCCTGCCTTCTCGCCTTATTGACCATGCCGACGTTTCCCGTTCTGGCGGAGGATGAGAAGCCGGCCCACCCCGAAAAACCGTTGCTCTGGAAGATCGAGCGGGAAAACGTCCCTCCTTCCTATCTGTTCGGCACCATCCATGTCTCGGACCCGGGCGTAACAAACCTGCACCCGGCGGCACAGAAGGCTTTTGAGGCATCGAATGCGGTTCACACCGAGGTCTCGATGGATATGAGCGTGCAACTGGTGGCCACCATGGCCATGCTGCGCAAGGACGGAAAAACACTGAAGCAATCCATAGGACCGGAGTTGTCGGCCAGACTGGATGAGGAGATCGGAAAAATCATGCCCGGTTTCAACTCCGCGCCATTCCAACCGATGCGCACATGGGTGCTGCCCATCCTGCTACCGACCATGAAGGAGCAGCTTTCCGGAGCCCAACCCCTAGACTTGGTGTTGTGGGAGCGTGCCAAAAAGGCGGGAAAAAAGACACGCGGCATCCAAACCACTGCCGACCAGACCAAATCGCTGGACGAACTCAAGGAGGAAGAACAAATCACTTTCCTCGATCTCTCACTGCAAGCGCTCGCCAAAGCGCGCGAGGACGGCGAGGACCCCATCACCAGCATGATCCAACTTTACCGCAAGGGAGATCCGGAGGCGCTGTCGAAGTGGTTCCTCGAAGACAAGCAGCGTTCGCTGGACTTGGTCAAAGGCAAACCAGAGGAGGCGCTCTTCGAGAAAATCCTCAAGGGTATTCTGAACGACCGCGACGTGGTCATGGCGGACTATGTGAAGAAGACCCTCGAGAAAGAACCGGACAGCACGCACTTCTTCGCTGTCGGCGCGGCCCACCTCGCCCTCAAGGGCGGAGTGCCGGATACTCTCCGCGAAGCCGGTGTGAAGGTGACTCTTGTCGTCGAGTGATGCCGAGAACCGGCGCGTTTTCTGCTTTCCCGATCTCCCATGCCCGAAATTCCCCAATCCAAACGCGGCCCGGTGGACATGCATGTCCACATGATTGGGAATGGACTTTCCGGCTCCGGTTGCTGGTCGCGCTTGAATTCCTACCGGAAATTCTGCGCCCGCTATCTTCTGCGCGGTATCGGCTTTGATGTCGCGTTGGAGGCGGACGATTTCGATGACCAATATGCGGCCTTTCTCGCGTGGCTCGTGCGGGAGTCATCGCTCGGCCACGCCGTCGTGCTTGCCCATGAGGAAGTGTATCACGAGAGCGGAGGCAAAATGGATTTCGGGTCATTCCACACCTCGAACGACTGGGTGCTCGAAGCCTCGCGGCGTCATCCCGAGTTGCTGGCTGCGGTATCCATCCACCCCGCGCGACCCGATGCGATTGACGAGTTGCACCGCTGCGCCGAGGCGGGAGCCGTGATGATGAAACTGCTTCCACCGAGCCAGAATGTGGACTGTTCGCTCCCGGCCTATCGGGCATTTTGGGAGACGATGGCCAAACTGCGGATGCCATTTCTCTCCCATACCGGAGGTGAATACACCGTGCCGGTGGTGAGCAGGCGGCTCTTCACTCCGGAAATGCTGCGGCTCCCTCTCGAGTGCGGGGTGAATGTGATCGCCGCCCACGCGGGCACCCGCAGTGGTCCGCCCGGATTTGAGAAGAACCACGTCTCGACATTCCTGCGGATGGCCGAGGAATTTCCGAACCTCTTCGCCGACACGAGCGCGCTCAACACACCGAACCGCAGCCACGGCCTGAAAACCTGCCTGCGGCCGGAAGTGCAGCCGCGCATCGTGCATGGCAGTGACTTTCCGGTGCCCGTGGGGGCAATGTGGCCGCGTCTGCGCGGCCTCGTTACGGGCGAACAGGCTCGCCACGCTTCCGCGATTGGCAATGTGCTCGAACGCGACTACCGCCTCAAGCTGGACATGGGATTCCAGCCCGAGGTTTTCACGCGAATCTGGGAAATCTTGCGGGTCTCGGGCTCAACCAATGAATAAATGATGGACGAACCGCCGATATTGCGGAAACTCCCGGCAGTCCCGATGCCCCCCCTCTCCTCTCCAGCCATTTCAGCCGCGATTCTCGCCGCGGTCCTCTTGGTTCCCGCACTGCGGGGAGCGGAAAGCGATATCGAACGCGCCAACCGCGAAGGGATCCTGCTCGTCGGTAACAATGCGGACCCGAAAGCCATCGATCCCCAGCTTGTGACCGGCGTAGTTGAGAGCAAGGTAATCGCGGCATTGTTCGAAGGGCTGTGCGGCGACCACGAGAAGGACGACAACGCATGCACGCCCGGAGTCGCGAGCCGCTGGGAATCCAACGGGGATTACACCCAGTGGACCTTCCATCTCAATCCGGCGGCGAAGTGGTCGGATGGGGTTGAGATCACAAGCGAGGATTTCGTTTTTTCCTACCACCGGATGCTCCATCCGGATATGGCGGCTCCCTATGGGGAGATGCTGTATTTCCTCGAAGGTTCGGAAGACTACAACAAGGATCGCCGTGGCCGGATCCTCTTCCAACGCGCGGGCGTCCCGGGCATCGACTGGGAACAGATCAAGGAAGTGAATTTCGAGGCGGAGAACGGTCTCGATAAGAAGAAAAAAGAGGAACTCGAAGCGCTGGCCGCCAATCCCGGAGCCTTCACTTGGCCGGCGGGCGTGCCAGAAGAAACCCGCAAGGCGATCATCGCGAGGATGCTCGAAATGCACGGCCAAGACCTCTGGGATCTGGCCAAGGTCGGAGTGATCGCCAAAGAAAAACACCTTCTCGAGCTGCGCTTGCGCGAGAAGACGCCCTTCCTTCCATCGATCACCCGGCATTACACCTGGTTCCCGGTGCCGAAACACATCATCTTGCAACACGGCCGATTGCAAGACCGCTTCACCGAATGGACGAACCCGGAGAACATCCAGAGCAACGGCCCATTCAAACTGAAAAAATGGGCCATCAACCATGTGGTGGAAGTGGAAAAAAATCCAACCTATTGGGATGTGGCGAACGTCCGCTTGAACGGCATCCGCTTTTTTCCCACCGAGAATCCCTATACCGAAGGACGAGCATTCCTTTCCGGGCAGCTTCACACGACCTACATGTTGCCCGCCGATCAGATTCCCTGGATGAAAAAAAACCGCCCCGAGTGGTTGAAGATGGATCCCTATCTCGGCGTCTCCTTCTTGCGCATGAATACGACACGCAAGGGACTCGATGACCCGCGCGTCCGCCAGGCCATCGCCTTCGCCATTGATCGGGAGGCGATCTGCAAACACATCCTCGAGGGCTACACACCCGCCGACACCATCACGCCGCCCATGCAAGGCTATCGGTCACAACCGTTTGCGATTTACAATCCGGAAAAAGCCCGCGCTCTATTGGCCGAGGCCGGCTATCCGGGAGGAAAGGGGTTCCCCACCTACTCGATCATGATCGGAAGGATCACCACGAGGGCCACGGCGGAAGCACTGCAGGCGATGCTCCAGACCAACCTCGGCATCCGCGTGGAAATCCAGGGCATCGAATGGAGCGCGTTCATCAGTGCCATGCAGGCCTTGAACTTCGACATGGGCCTCTCCGGTTGGATCGGTGACTACCTCGATCCATCCACCTTCCTCTACATGTGGACGGAAGGGAACGGCAACAACAACACCGGTTGGCACGACAAAAAGTTCGAAGCCTTGCTCAAGGAGTCCGCCAATCGGCCCGACCCGGCATCACGGCTCGCCGGCTACATGGAAGCCGAGGGCATCTTCATGAACGCCATGCCTGTCGCTCCCATTGGTTGGCACTCGCGCAATTACCTCCACCACCCGTCCGCGAAAGGTTGGTATCCCCTGCTTCTCGACAACCACCCGTGGAAGAGCATGTATATCGAATCAACGCCCTGACATCGCGCCATGTCCAGCCGCCGCCATCCAGCCATCCGCAGCATCATCAGCCGTTCCCTCCAGGGGCTGATCGTGTTGTTCGTGCTGATGACGTTGACCTTCTTCCTTATCCGCGCCTTGCCGGGCGGGCCGTTCACCCAGGAGAAAGCGATACCGGCTCATATTCTCGAGAAGATCAAAGCCTACTACGGTCTGGATCAACCGCTGCATGTTCAGTATTTCCGCAACTTGAAGAACCTGCTGCAAGGCGACCTCGCCTACAGCTTGCGTATGGAAGGCCGCCCGGTCGCCGACGTGATCTCCCAGGTCTTTCCCGTTTCGCTCACTCTCGGGATCGCGGCCATGACCTTCGCGATGACCCTTGGCATTCCCATCGGAGTGGTCGCGGCGGCACGACGAAATACCTGGATCGATCACGGTTCCATGGCTTTGGCGATGATCGGCATTTGCTTGCCCACGCTCGTGGTCGGGCCTCTTCTGGCCTGGTTCTTCGGCGTGTATCTCCATGTGCTTCCTGCCAGCGGATGGCCACCCATTTCCCCGACCGGCTGGGTCCTGCCCGCCGCCACGCTCGGTTTGGGCTACGCCGCTTACCTGAGCCGGCTCACCCGGGCCGGCATGCTCGAGGTGCTGAGCCAGGATTTCATCCGCACGGCGAGGGCCAAAGGTCTGAGGGAAAAAACCGTGCTCGTGCGTCATGGCCTGCGCGGCGGCCTCATCCCCGTGGTTGCCTACCTCGGGCCCGCCTTCGCAGGCATCGTGAGCGGCTCCATCATCATCGAAAGCATCTTCATGGTCCCGGGCATGGGACTGCAACTCGTCAAAGCCATCGAGGCGCGTGATGCCCCAATGCTGCAAGGTCTCGTGCTGCTCTATGGCACCCTTACCGTGGTGGCGAACCTCGCCGCCGACCTCCTGCAAATCTGGCTGAACCCGCGCCTGCGTTCCTCCACCTGAACCATGTCGTCCCCCGCTCTCCAGGAAATCGAGAAAGGCTCATCGCTCTGGCATGACGCGTGGTTGCGCCTGCGCAAGAACCGCGCCGCCATCTTCTGCCTTGTCTTTCTTTTCTTCATCGCGAGCGCGTGCGTGATCCTGCCTGTTTTCACCATGCACCCCGGAGATCAGGGCATGCTGGCGAAAATGAGTTTCCTCAAGGATCCATCGCTGATGAGTCTGCCGGACAAAAACCTGCCACCCAGTGCGGAGCATTGGTTCGGCACCGACCATCTCGGGCGCGACATCTTTTCCCGTGTTCTTTACGGCGGGCGGGTTTCCCTGCTCGTGGGTGTCGTTACCACGTGCGTCGCGCTGGTCATCGGGACCATCGTGGGAGCCACCGCCGGTTATACGGGCGGCCGCACCGATACCTTCCTCATGCGGCTGGTGGATATCCTCTACAGCCTGCCATTTCTAGTCATCGTTATCCTCCTCGCCACCGCCATGAAGCCGGTGACCGACGGGATGACCGACTGGGTGATCAAGAAAACGAGTTGGGACAGGAAAGCGGTCGAACCCGTCACCACTCTCGTTCCGCTCTTCATGGCCATCGGGGCGCTGTCATGGTTGAATCTTGCCCGTATCGTGCGATCACAGGTGCTGGATCTCGTGAAACGCGAGTTCGTCGAGGCGGCCCGATCGCTCGGCCTCGGCCATGTGCGCATTCTCTTCCGCCACATCCTTCCGAATGCCCTTGGTCCAGTGATTGTTTACACGACATTGACCGTGCCGGGTGTGATGTTGTTCGAAGCCGCCTTGTCGTTCCTCGGTCTGGGCATCAAACCCCCGAACAGCTCATGGGGCACGCTCATCCAGGAGGGCGCCGACCGCATGGTGTCGAATCCATGGCTGCTCGCCTTCCCCGCCCTCTTCTTCTCCTCCACCCTGCTCGCGTTGAATTTCCTCGGCGACGGTCTCCGCGATGCCCTCGATCCCAAATCATCCAAGGATTGATCCCATGCCTTTGCTCGAAGTCCAGGACCTGGCTGTCCATTTCCACATGCGCGGTGGCATCGCCCGCGCGGTCGATGGCGTGTCTTTTTCCGTCGAACGCGGCCAGACCGTTGGCATCGTTGGTGAATCCGGTTCCGGAAAGTCGGTCACTTGTTATTCATTGCTCGGATTGATTCCCAAACCTCCCGGCGTCATCGCCGGAGGGCGGGCGCTCTTCGATGGGCAGGACCTCCTGAGCATGGACGAGGAATCCTTGCGCCGCACGCGCGGCAAAAAGGTCTCCATGATCTTCCAGGATCCGATGACCTCGCTCAACCCGTATCTGAAAATCGGGACCCAGGTGGTGGAGCCGCTCGGCCTGCACGAGGGTATCCGCGGGAAGGAAGCATGGAAGCGCGGCATCGCCGCCCTCGAGGAGGTCGGGATTCCCGACGCGGCCAACCGCATGCACGCCTATCCGCATGAGTTTTCCGGCGGCATGAGGCAGCGGGTGATGATTGCCATGGCCTTGATTACGAAACCGGATTTGCTCATCGCCGATGAACCAACTACCGCTCTCGACGTAACCGTGCAGCGTCAGGTGCTCGACTTGATCCGCAATCTCCAGCGCCAATCCGGCACCGCGGTCATCTTCATCACCCACGACTTGGCAGTGGTCAGCGAAATGTGCGAGATCGTCAACGTGATGTATGCCGGACGCATCGTCGAACGCGCTCCCGTGACGGAACTTTTCCGCGCCCCGGAGCACGCTTACACCCGCGCTCTTCAGAAATCCATCCCGGCCATGCATGCGCGGGGAGAGGAACTGCACACCATTCCAGGACTGCCGCCCGACTTGATGCGCCTGACCACCGGATGTGCGTTCAAAGCACGCAACACCCTTGGCGTAGCCTCAATGTGCCTCACCGACAGACGTCCCGAGTTGGTGGAAATTTCCCCGGGTCATTGGGTGCAAGACTGCCCCGGCTGCCGGGCCAAGCTCACCAACCGCTGAAGGTTGCGCGGATGATACAAGGCCCTTGTGCTGGGGACGAACAAACGACCTGAACCTGACGGAGACCGGGATTGGGTGAATCCCACTCGCCGCCGGGCTTTTCCATCGAGACCACTTCGATCGAACTTCCGGGAGGCAGGTCAAGATCGAGATGCAGCGTTTTGCCGTTTTCGCGCAGACTGACCCGCTGCCCTTCGACGGTGGCCTCGGCCTTGATGTTCATCGTCCAGCGGATTTTGGTGCCCGGATCCTTCGCGTGAACCACATCTCCTATGGCGACGGACTTTTCCGCCCAAGCAACATGCCGGAATGCGCGTTCGCAGGATGACCCGAGAACCCCGGAGAAATCAATCACGGCCCCGGTCCCATCGGCGCGGAGAAGTTTCGCGAGTTGATCCGCACGATGAGCCTGACCGCCCACGGTCAGGGTATTGTGCCCATTATTGTTCAGACGGAACAATTTCCAGCGTTCTGAGTCTTGTTTGAAGTCCCAAAGCGAAAGGTCCATACTTTCGATGCGATAGTAGGGCTCGGCACGAAGCTCATGAGCCCACCGCACGCCCATGGCATCAAGGATAAACGCGCCGGCGTCCATGTGCCCGTGACTGACAGCTGCACCACCGGCTTTGATACCGAAATAGGCTGCTTCGGGATTCTCCCACGAGGAACGCCAGTAGGCGACCGGATTTTCGCCGCGCCCGTGCCAATGCAATGGCAAGGGTTTGGATTCCATCGCCAAAGCCGACGGCCACCAACGGGCGACCAACGGATCCCAGATGCCAGGCTGGGTAACGGCTCCTTTGGATGCGGCCAGGTTTCTTCGTTCGTGAAACAGATACCCGGCGTTCTTCTTCTCCCTTGCCATCCAGACCATGACCGGAGAACCGGCCTTGCCAGTCCCGCAGTCGGCGAAGTTGTGGAAATCGCCCGCAGGCCCGGAGGAATGGAGGTAAAAATCCGCCGATGCCAGCCAAGCGGGATTCCGGGCAACCCCTCCGTCGTCGCCGAACGCGCTGCGCAAGCCTTCGATGGTAAGAACCTGATACATGGAGCCATAGTTCCAATAACCGGGTCCTTCGGGATAAACACCGTCCGGCTCGAGGGGAGCCACCCCCGCCGACATCGTCTCGCGGGCCTTGGCGATCAATTCCCGCATGATTTCGGGTTGTTCATCACCGATGGCGAGGGCACCGAGAAGAATACCTCCCCAGCAAACCTGGTTCCAGTTGTTGTGCATGACGGGGAATCCCTTGCCGCGCCGGGCGAGGTCGAGGGCCGGTCGCAATCCTTTTGTTAGAATCGCATCGGCGATGGTTTCCCGCTCCGCTTTCGTCAATTCCTCCTGCAGCCAGTCGTAACCCACGGCGAGCGCGGCGGTCATTTCCGCGACATCAAGAAAGTGTGAAGGATTCCAGTCGGTGAACGAGGCGGCCGCCAACATCTCATCAATGGCCCGCCGCCCACAACCGCTGGGACCACCCGTGCGGTGGGTGAAGGCGAGATGCACGACTGCCTTTGCCACCTCGCGGGAGACACTGAGAAGACGTTTGCCTTCCATCACCCGTTTGGCAGGTTCGGATTTCAGCAACTTCGCGGCCGAACCATGGATACTGGTCACCAGTTCTTCCGGGGTCAAGCCCGCCGATCGATCGCGCGCCAGGGCATCCCAATCTGCTTTCCGCAAAAGCAGGCGCGGATGTTCGGGAAGAAGATCGCGGGAAACGCTGTCGGCCAAGGCCCGGGTGATTTTTACCGGCATCAATCCGGCTCCCGAGGCCATGAGAAATCGATGGCAGAAGTTACGGCGAGGAATCGGATTCATGGGCGGGGACGTTTGTCTCGCCACCTACGGCAAGCCGTTGGCAGGAGACTAGACGTTCTACGGCCCCGGACACGAGATTCTTTCCCCAGTCCAAGCTTTTGAACCTGCGGCCAAGCCCCATGCCGTTCACCGGGCACCAGAGTCAAGGAATTGAGATCCGTTTCAGGGCAAGACCGGGCATACTTCGCCAAGGCTTCGAAGGCTTCAACGGTCTCGCAACGGACGTGAGGAGAATCGATTCGGGCAAAGCCAGTTTACTGCTGTTGGCGAAGTGCTTCTTCCTGACGGCGCCGCATTTCTTCCTGCTGCTGGCGGCGTTGCTCCTCCATTTGTTCGCGACGTGCCTCTTCCTGGCGACGCTGCATTTCCTCCTGCTGCTGGCAGCGTTGCTCTTCACAGCACCACATCAGGCCGCAGCAGGTTGTAGCACGTGTACAGGCAGGCTGCAAAGCACTCCGGCTCCTTGGCCGACACAAACCAGCGCAGCAGCTCCTCCG
>JBJTQJ010000030.1:0-104872 GCA_046075565.1 Verrucomicrobiales bacterium
GGATCACCAGCGTGACTCTCAGCGGCTTCCGCGACGGTTGAAAGCGAAGGCTCCCCACCTGACGCCCTGGCAAACGGGGTGTCGCCCGCGCCCGCCCACCGCCATGGGCCGTAATTCCTTTTAACCCCGTAACCCGACCAGTTTTCTGCCATGAACCGATTGTCCCTTACCACCATCGCCGCAGCCGCCGCCCTAGCGTTTGCCGCCGCCACCAGCACCCCGCTCGTCGCCCAAGAAGGGCCAGATGCGGTTTTCGCCAAAGGGGTTGCATTCCTCCAGGCCAAGCAGTTCACCGAAGCCCAGGATACCTTCGACGGCATGATCAGGCAGTTCGGCAAGGAAGCCGAAAAGGATTTCGGCCCACGTTTCGGTGCCGTCTATTACCACCGCGCACTTGCTTTTCAGGGGCAGGGGAAATTCCAAGAAGCCTTCACGGATTTCGAGACCACGGCCACTCAGTTCGCCAACAAACCCGGCGTGGCGCAGATCAATCCCTACCAAACCATCTCATTGCTCATGGCTGGGTTCGCCCAGATGCAGTCGAAAGAGCCCGACCACGAGAAAGCGATGGAGTATTTCAAGAAGTTCGAGCGCGCCATGGCCACCAATCCGCCGGTCGCCGACAGGGATAATGTTGTTTACAACCGCGCCGCCCTGTGGGGCAACTCCGCCATCTGTGAGGCGAAAAACGGGAAGCCGAGGAACGCTGCCGAATATTTCAAGAAGATCGTGACGGACGAAGGTGGCGCCGACCGCGCGAACAGGAACACCTTTGAAAAGACCCCGCAACTCGTGCTCAGCGGGGCCGTGGAAATCGTGGAAGCCTTCGCGGCATCCAAGTCACCCGAGGATGCCGTGCAGTTTATTAATGAAAACGCGCTGTATCTGCGGGCCGACCCGGGAATCCTCTATCATTTCGCCCCGAGGTTCCTCCAGATCGCTTCGGAGGCTACGAAGGAAGAACGCTTCGCCTTGGCCCTCGCCATCTACGCCATCATCCCGACTACCCGTGAGGCTTTGGAAGGGCTTGAGGCGGCCGCGCGCACGAAGGAGGCGGCTCCCAGCCTCGATGGGAAATTGTCCGCTTACGGTCAGCTAATCAAGGATATTAAAGACAAGTTGGCCAAGGATGTGGCGGAGGGCACCCCGATCGACGCCTACGCCCTCGATGGCACGGCCCGGATTTTCCAGCTCAAGAATAATTTCGAGGCGGTCTATGGTGTTTACCGCACCCTCGTCGCCCAATACCCGAAATCGAAGCTCCGTCCCGAGATTCTCTACTCCGTGGCGCTCGCCGCTTCCGTTACCAGCCGGCTCGATGAGACGCAAAAGTATGGGGAGATGTTTATCAAGGAATTCCCCGCCCATGAACTGCGCCCGCGGGTCGAGGAGCTGATGATCGAAGGCATGTTCTGGGCCGGCAGGTATGAAGATGCCTTGAGGATCGCCAGCACGCTCACACCGGCACCCGGCTCGAAGGCGGCGGACCTCGCGGAATTCGTCATCGGAGGATCGAATTACTTCCTCGGTCGTTACACCGAGGCGGAGCCCCAGCTCAAGAAACATGTGGAGACCTTCAAGGAATCCTCGAACCGCGAGGCGGCACGTTTTTACGAGGCCGACAACCTCGCGCGTTTGAATCGTTTCACCGACGCCGGAACGAAGCTCGACGATTTTCTGCGCGACTATCCCGACAGTTCGATGCTCGACCTGGCGCTCTATTCACGCGCCAATGTCCACTACAACCTCGATCAGAATGAACCGGCCGTGAGCCGCCTGAACCAGTTCCTGACCAAGCGGCCGTTTTCCGGACTGCGCGATCAAGCCCAGAACCTTTTCGGGAATGTCTTCGAATCCCAGAGCAAGCCGAACGAAGCGGAGGAGTCCTACCGCAAGGCCAAGGAGACGGCCGAGTCCCTCGGCCATGACAGTGTCTCCGCCGAAAGTATCGTCTTTCTCATGGGGCTCCTCGGAGGAGAGGAAGACCGCGCCTCCGATGTGGCCGCCCTCTACGACGAGTTCTTCCAGAAGTATCCGGAGAACCCCAACCGCGCCAAGGCCGCGGTCATCCCCCTCAGGGCGCTCGAGAAGGTGAACCGCATTCCCGACGGCCTCAAACGTCTCGAGGAAATCATCGCCGCCTTCGGTAACAACATCGAGGCCGTCGGTCTCGAAGATGCCATCGTTTCTTATGTGACCTACGCGGAAAAAGGTGGCATGAGCCTGCAGCAGCTTCGTGACAAACTCTACAACTTCCCCGGCCTTCCTGCCGATGCCGATGTTGCCCGTCCACGTTTGCGTATGGCGCTCATCGATCTCTACGAGAAGAAAATCCGCGAGGAAAAAGACGACGACAAACGGGCCAACCTGCAGGGTGAGATCGAGGCGCTTTTCAACGCGCTTCGCCGGGATTTTCCCATGGAGAAGTTGTCGAACTACGTGCTGAACCGTATCGGCGATAACCTCCTGCGCAACGGTCGCGGCGATATGGCCGAGGAATACTTCAACCAGGTGCTGAAGACCCCCGATGTGAGTTTCAAGGACAAGGCCATGTTCAACCTCGCGGTCATCTACGGCGAGTCGGAACAGAAGGCCCAACCGGAGAAGGCCATCGAGTTGCTCGACAAACTGGTGGCGGATTTCGGATCCGAACCCGGTCTCAAGGAGAAGGTCGCCCGCCAAAAAGCCATCACCTATGAGTTGGCCGGCAAGTGGGACAAGGTGAGCGAGGCATGGCTTTTCTATCTCAAGAACAAGGCGTGGACACGTTTCCAAACCGAAGCCTACTATCATCGTGCTTACGCCCAGGAAAAGATGGGGCTCTGGGACGATGCCCTGGTGAACTACGCGCAGGGACCGGTGCTCGACCCGGGCAACCTGCTCTATTCTTCACCTTCCTTCCTCCGTTTCGCGGAGATTCAATACAAGGAGAAGAACCGCCGCCAGGAAGGCTATGAGTCCCTGCGCAAGATGATGAAGCTCATCGGCCATCTCGAGGAAGCGGAAGCGAAGATGCTCCGTGACGATGTGCCCAAGCTTTCCGCCACCGAGCGCCGCCGCCTCGGGGACCGTCTCAAGACCAATTTCGTCGCCAAGGGACGCGAAACGCTTGCCGGTTGGGAGGCCGCCGGTGGGATCAATGTCATCGTCGATGCTCCCAAAGACAAAAAGACCCGCCGAACTCTTCTTTCCCACGACCATGAAAGCCACCTTTTCCTTTTGCCTGCTTCTGGCCGCCATCTCTTCCTTGCCCGCGCAGCAGCGCCCGGGGGGAGGCGGAGATCGTCTCGATCCCGCCGAAGATGTCGTCAATCTGAACCTCCCGCCCTCATTCCAAGCCAGCATTCTGCGCGAGAAAGACGGAAAGACGATTCCACTGAACGGGGTCTTTCTTTTCAAGATGGATGCCGGCCGCATTATCTTCGCGAACAATGCCGAAGGCGCCCGCTTCGAGGCCCTTGAACCGGCCACCATCAAATTCATGGCCCTTGACCTGCCGGGTGATCTCCAGCAGGCGCTGGATTCCTACCATCGCGGTGATTATACCGCCGCCCTCCCGCAATTGGAAAAGGCCATTGCCCGCTACACGCCGCTCCGCGCGGTTCCGGGCTCGCCGGTGGCGCGCGCCGAGATCTACCGTCTCGACTGCCTGCGCCGGACCAAGAAGTTCGACGTGCTGCGGGATGCGCTCACCACCGCGAAACCGGAAAACTATGATGACTTCGGCAAGGGCTACCTGATGGTGCTTCCCGCCTGGGATGCCCGCAGCACCCGTGATTGGCGGAGGATCGAAGTCCTCACGCGAGATCTGGATAACGTGGCAGCCGGGACAACCGCGGCGGAGCTCGCGTTCTTGCGCGGCGAGGCTCTGGCCAAGCTCGATCGCAAACCGGAAGCCCTCGCCGAGTATCACCGGGCCATGATCATGGATTTCACGCGCAGCCGTGAGCTCTTCGGTGATGCCGCGCTCGCCGCACTCGAAGTTTACAATGAGGATCCGCAGGTGAAAGATTACTTCGAGCGCTTCGGTAGCCCGGACTTCAATCCGGAGGCCGGATATGTGATTCCCACCAAAGCCGCGGCCAGTCTCGCATGGATGGTCAGCACGCTCAAACCGGGCGGACGCACTTTGAGCTCTTCTCATCAGAAGTTCCTCGAGGCCTACGAGAATTTCCAAAAGAGCGAGTCGAAGGGCGGTGGGGATAAACCCGCCGACGCTCCTGAGGCTGACGCTCCGGCGACTCCCCCGGCGGAGTGATTCAGGGGGCGCGGATCGGAGGAAATCCGTCTATTTTTCTGATTCCCGGCGTTGATTCCGGCGCGTATCTAGGCATGTTCCGCCATGTCAGATTTTTCCGCTCCTGATGCTTTCGTTCGCCGCCATATTGGTCCTGTAGGTGCCGACCGTCAATCGATGCTCGGTTCGCTTGGTTTCAACTCTCTTGATGCGCTGGTCGATGCCGTGGTTCCTCCGGGGATCCGATCAAAAGGAGCATTGGACCTGCCGTCGGCACGCTCGGAATTCGATGCCCTCGGCGACCTGCGCGACATCATGCGCAAGAACCGCGTTTACCGTTCGCTCATCGGGCTGGGTTACCACGACACCATCACTCCCGGTGTCATCCAGCGGAACATCCTTGAGAATCCGGGATGGTATACCGCCTACACCCCTTATCAGGCGGAAATCGCCCAAGGGCGTCTGGAAGCTCTCCTGAACTTCCAGACCATGATCACCGACCTCACCGGGCTGGACGTCTCCAACGCGTCTTTGCTCGATGAAGGAACGGCCGCCGCCGAGGCCATGACCCTCTGCCTCGGGTCCGCCAGGGGAGGAAAAACCATCTTTGTCGCTGATTCCTGCCATCCTCAGACCATCGAGGTCGTGCGCACGCGCGCGGAACCCCTCGGGATCGATGTCGTAACCGGCGATTGGAAAGCCACCGACCCAGCCGATATTCCCGGGTTGTTCGCCGTGCTGGTGCAATACCTGGACACTTTCGGAGGGGTAGGGGACTACCGCCCGTTCATTCAGGCCACCCAAGCCGCGGGAGCGCGCGTGATCATGGCCGCCGATCTTCTTTCGCTGACCGTGCTCGCGTCGCCGGGCGAACTGGGCGCCGATGTTGCCGTGGGCAATTCCCAACGATTCGGGGTTCCTCCCGGCTTCGGTGGCCCCCATGCCGCCTTCATGGCTTGCAAAGATGATTTGAAACGGAAAATGCCGGGCCGTTTGATTGGCGTGAGCGTGGACAGCCAAGGCCAACCGGCCTGCCGCTTGTCCCTGCAGACCCGCGAGCAACACATCCGCCGGGACAAGGCCACGAGCAACATCTGCACCGCCCAGGTCCTGCTCGCCGTCATGGCCAGCATGTATGCCGTCTATCATGGCCCCGAGGGACTGAAGCACATCGCCTTGCGTATCCATGGTTTGGCCGCACTCCTGCGCGAGCGTCTTGCCGCCGCCGGATTCGCCACTCTCAACGATACATTTTTCGATACGCTCACTGTCCGTTGCCCCGGTCAGGCAAAGGCCATTCTCGAAACCGCTCTTGCCGAGGGTATCAATTTGCGCGAACTCGACGACGACCATCTGGGCATCGCCCTCGATGAAAAATCCAGTCTCCGCGAGGTCGGTGCGATTCTCGAAATCTTCGGCGTGGAAGTGAATGGCAGCCTTCCCTCCGCGACGACAGCTTTGCCCGTATCCCTGCCCGCCGGTCTCGGGCGCTCCTCGTCGTATTTGCAACATCCGGTTTTCAACCGCTACCACAGCGAGACGGAGATGCTGCGTTACATTTCGCGCCTCGAGGCCCGCGACCTCGCTCTAAACGAGAGCATGATTGCCTTGGGATCGTGCACCATGAAACTCAATGCAACTTCGGAGATGATTCCCGTTACCTGGCCGGAAGTGGGAGGCATTCATCCCTTTGTCCCGCTGGATCAGGCGGAAGGTTATCTGGAAATGTTCCAGCAACTGAGCGAGTGGCTGGCCGAGATCACCGGGTTTGCCGCTGTTTCGTTGCAACCGAATGC
Organism: Verrucomicrobiales bacterium; assembly: GCA_046075565.1. GTDB lineage: Bacteria > Verrucomicrobiota > Verrucomicrobiia > Verrucomicrobiales > SLCJ01 > JBJTQJ01. The sequence continues at coordinate 6,034 of JBJTQJ010000030.1, forward strand.
CGGATCGCAGGGAGAATACGCCGGTTTGTTAGCCATCCGCCGCTATCATCTCGCCCGTGGGGATGCCCACCGCGACATTTGCCTCATCCCGACCTCCGCCCACGGCACCAACCCGGCCAGCGCCGTCATGGTGGGGATGAAAGTCGTTCCCGTTGCCTGCGATGACCAAGGGAATATCGACGTGGCCGATCTCGAAGCCAAGGCCGCCCAGCACGCCGACCGGTTGTCCGCCCTCATGGTGACGTATCCTTCGACCCATGGCGTCTTCGAGAGATCGATCGTCCGTATCTGCGAAATCATCCACGCCAAAGGAGGCCAGGTTTACATGGACGGCGCGAACATGAACGCGCAAGTCGGGCTCACCAGCCCCGGCCGTATCGGGGCCGATGTTTGCCACTTGAACCTGCACAAGACTTTCTGCATCCCGCACGGCGGGGGTGGTCCGGGTGTCGGCCCGATTGGCGTGGCCGCCCACCTTGTCCCTTATCTTCCCGGCCATGGATTCCTTGGCGAAAGTGATCAGGGAGCGGTTGCCTCCGCGCCCTGGGGTTCGGCCAGCATCAACGTGATTAGCTGGATGTATATCGCCATGATGGGACCCGATGGGCTGCGCGACGCGAGTGCGGTTGCGATTCTCAACGCGAATTATGTGGCCAAACGCCTCGACGCCTGCTTCCCCGTGCTCTACAAGGGAGCATCCGGCCTCGTCGCCCACGAATGTATTATCGACCTGCGCCGTTACCTCGATTCGGCCGGCGTGACCGTCGAAGATGTGGCCAAGCGGCTCATGGACTACGGTTACCATGCGCCAACCATGTCGTGGCCGGTCGCCGGCACACTCATGATCGAGCCCACGGAAAGTGAATCCATGGCCGAACTCGACCGCTTCTGCGACGCGCTCATCTCCATCCACGGGGAAATCCGTGCCATCGAAACCGGAGAAAGCGACCGCGCCGACAATCCGCTCAAGAATGCCCCGCACACCGCGCGTATGGTTTGTGGTGATACATGGAACCACCCGTATTCACGCGAGCAAGCCGCCTTCCCGGATGCCCACACCCGCCGCCACAAATTCTGGCCATTCGTCGGACGCATCGACAACGTGCATGGAGATCGCAATCTCGTCTGCACCTGCGCCCCGATGGAGGACTACGCCGAACCTGCCAGGGTTTGAGCGAGTGGCCCGGTTCGGGGCGGTAAATGGACGGTAGTCGCCTTCCCAATGAATTGGGAGAGCCGATTACTTTCCGATGCCCCGCAGTTGCCCGATCTCGCGCAAGCGCTGGACGGTGGCCGCCGGCAGTCTTCCAGACTTATCCGGTCCGACATTCAGGAGGTAGTTGGCCCGGCGAGCATTGCTCAATTCCAACATGGCCAGCACATCCTTGGCTGATTTGAGGTTGGACGCGTTTTCCTTCGATGTCCAGAACCAACCCGGGCCAAGAACATCGCAGACTTCCGCCGGGAATGTATTCCCTTCTGGCGGGAGGACGACTTATGCTCCGGTGGCCTTCAGGTAGGGATATTCGTAGCTGTGGATGTCGGTCTTCTCGAAGTCGAGACTGTTGTTGGCGATGAGCACACAATCCGGCTGGAGACCCTTGATGTGTTTCCGGATTTCCGGCCAGTCCTTCCCGGTATAGCGGTTGCTATATTGGTCGATCCAGAGCACATCAATCGGACCGTAATCGGTCAGCAACTCGGTCATCTGTTTCTTGATGAAACCCGTGAAGTCTCCCTCGGCCTCGGGCGGAAGACCGTGGAGTTTCTCTTCCTCGCCTTTGGGCAGGTGGCGCTTGGCGAAACCGCCCGGGAAACAATAATAGAGGCCGACCTTGATGCCGTTTTTCCGGCAGGAATCGACGAATTCGCGCACGATATCACCCTTGCCGCCTTTGTAATTCTTGAAACCGGTAATGTCGTGGGTGGTGTGTTTGCTGTCCCATAGGCAAAATCTGCAGGTATGTTTCACGGTGAGAACGGCGTATTTCATGCCCGCCGCTTTCGCGCCTTCCATCTATTGATCGCAGTCGAATTGATCCGGGGCAAAGCTCAATGGATCTTCGGTGCCGGTGGCCCACTGCCTTTCGTGATAGGTCGCCATGTTGAAGTGGAGGAACATGCCGAACTTCCAGTCCACGAATTCTTCCTGACGAGGGGTGGATTTGAAAGCGGGTTGGTCGGTCTGCTGGGCGGACACCGGGGCACCACTGAAAACCGCGGCGAGAAGGGCGAGCCCGATGCCTTTGCCTGCAAACTTACCGAAAGCGTGGTTTTGCCAGACACGGGCGGGGCAAGGAACATAGAAAGCGTTGTCTTTCATGGTGAGAGGATACGGAGCAAACCGTGCCGGTCTTGCAATGAGGGGGTTGACGGGTGAGCGGAGGGACGGAGCTTGCTGATGTGACGAAATTGTGACTATTTCGTGCATGTTAGACATTGGAAATCGAATATATTTTCCATAGCGAAAGCCACCCGTTCATGACAAAAATTAAAATCCGCTGCAAGTCGGTCATCCTCTCAGATATCCATCTGGGCACCCCCGATGCGAAGGCTGAGCAGGCGACCCGATTCCTCAAGCACATCCGTTGCGAGAAATTGATTCTGAACGGAGACATCATCGACGGGTGGTATCTGAAGCGCAAGTCAGCGTGGGAGCATTCCCACACACGGTTCCTCCGGCATGTGCTAAAAATGATCGAAAAGCAGGGGACGGAAGTGATTTACCTTCGTGGCAATCACGATGACGTGCTCGACCGCTTCGTGCCCATTCAGTTTCCCGGCCTGACGGTCAAGACCGAACACATTCACCCGACCGCACGCGGGGACTACCTGATCATCCACGGGGATGGCTTCGATAGTGTGACGACCAACTACCGCTGGCTTGCCTGGATGGGGGCTTTCGGATACGACTTTCTTCTCCGACTCAACCGGGCCTACAACCGCTGGCGTGCTTGGCGGGGCAAGGAATACTTCTCCATCAGCAAAGTGATCAAGGCCAAGGTGAAGGGCGCAGTAAGTTTCGTGGGAAAATACGAGGAGCAACTTCAGGAATTCGCGCGGAAACGGAATTGCAATGGCATCATTTGCGGTCACATCCATGCGCCGGAGGACAAACGCATCGGCGATGTCCATTACCTGAACAGCGGCGACTGGGTGGAGTCTCTCACCGCCATCATCGAGTGGGAGAGTGGGCAATTCCAACTGCTGCACTACTCCGATTTCCAATCCATGCTCGAACAGGAGCAGGAGCGCCGCCGATTGAAGGCGGCAGCGAGTGGTCCGCGGAAAGAGGAAGAGCTCGCCGCGGTCGTTTGACCCTATGTTCTTTACGTAGCACAAGTATTGATGATTGGCTCCATCGCCTAGGCCCTGAGGGGCAAGAGCGAGACGCTCTTGCTACGTTTGGCACAGCAGACCAAAGGGATTTCGCCTGCTGGCATCCACCGGATTCGTAGCAAGACCGTCCCGGTCTTGCCCTGAAAGCTGGGTTCCATACATTGCATCTGCCGTTAAGTGAAGGCTATGGCGTTTGACGTGAATGGTCTCGCTCTCCTCATATGTGTGGCGCTCCCATAGTTTTCCCTAGGGTTGCCAGTGGAGCACGCGTAGTCACAAGCATTCGCTTTCCATAGGAATGGTCCAGCGGACATTGGGCTTTGGGAAAGAAGGCGGGGTTGCCATTCATCGGAAGCTCCGCCATTTTTCCGGATGAAAAGTATGACCGGATACGGCCGGGGCACGGCGGAAAATGACGGGCTCAGGGTGCATGTGGAGATCTCCTCGCTGAATCGGAAGCAGCTTGATGTCGCTCTGACCCTGCCCCGGGAGTGGTTGGCCATGGAAAACCGGGTGCGGAAGATTCTGGCCGAGGTTGCTACCAGGGGCCGGGTGCAGGTGCGGGTGACCGCCGAGCGGGTTTCCGGTAGCGACCGGAAGGTGGTGGCCGATCTTGCTCTGCTGGCCGACTACAAGGAGAAGCTGCGTGATCTTCTTGGCGAGGAGCCGGTCCTGACGGTGCCGGATTTGTTGCGTTTGCCGGGGGTATTGGATTTCCGGGAGTCGGAAGTCGATCCTGAAGGAATCCAAAACCTTCTCGAAGGGGCCTTGGCGCAATCCATGGAGGCATGGGATATGATGCGGCTTGTCGAGGGCCGCCACCTGCGATCGGACATTGAAACCCGGCTTGATTCGGTGGAATCGGCCGTCACGGCGATGGACGATCGGGCACCCGATGTGGTGGCGGCGCAGCGCGAACAATTGCGGGCTCGCCTTGAACAGTCGGGCATCGAACTGGACCTTGATGACGAGCGAATCACACGCGAACTGGCCCTTTTCGCCGACCGTTGTGATACCAGCGAGGAACGGGTTCGCCTGCGCAGCCACCTCGCGCAGTTCCGGCTGTTGTTGGAGGCCGTGGAGCCCCCGGGGAGGACCATGGATTTCCTCGTCCAGGAGATGAACCGGGAGGTGAATACCATCGGCTCGAAGGCGGCGGATACCCTCATGGCCCGCCAGGTGGTGGCCGCCAAGACGGAACTCGAGAAAATCCGCGAACAGGCCCAGAATATCGAATAGGGGGAGGGAATTGGCGGTTGCGCGGACGTTGCAAAGCCGGACATTCCACCGTATGAAAACCCGGGTCATCATCGTCGGAAGCCGCGGCCGCATTGGCGGGTCGGTGGTCGGCCGTTTGTCCCGGAATCCCGGCTTCGAGGTGACGGCGCTTGATCGGGCGGCTTTGCCCTTGAATGAGCCGGAACCGATCCGCGCCCGCTTGCGGGAAATGTCCTTTGACGTGCTGGTCAACTGCGCGGCCATCACCGGTGTCGATGCCTGCGAAGCCGACCCCGCAGCGGCCTGGGCCGTGAACACTCTGGCCCCGGCGGCCATGGCCGAAGTCTGCCGGGAAAAGGGTGCGCGGATGATCCACCTGAGCACCGATTATGTCTTTGACGGCGAAGTCGAGGGATTACGCAGCGAAGAAGAACAGCCCAACCCACTCGGCGAATACAGCAAGGGCAAGCTGGAGGGGGAAAAGCTCGTCCTGCAGGGCTCGCCCGACAACCTCGTCATCCGGACTTCATGGGTCTTCGGTCCGCGGCGGCCGAGTTTTCCGGACATGATCCTCGAGAGAGCCCGGGCGGGAGGTGGCGTGTCGGCCATCTGCGACAAATGGTCGTCGCCCTGTTACAGCGAGGATTTCGCGATTTGGCTCGAAAAGATCCTGGCCCGTCCGGATATCCATGGGACGCTCCATCTTTGCAACGAAGGGGCCTGTTCATGGCAGGAATATGGCCAGGCAACTCTTGACATTTTCACCCGTCTGACGGGCGAAAAACTTCCGGTAACCACCGTGCAAGCCATGGCTCTCTCCGAGATGAAGCATTTCACGGCCCGCCGGCCCATCCACTCCGCCCTGAGCTGCGAGAGGTTCGCCCGCTTGACGGGGGAACATCCGCGTCCGTGGAAGGAAGCGCTGGAAGCTTATTTGTCAGAGAAATTCCCAACCGCCACCCGCACACCATGATGAAGCCATTAATTCCGCTTTTCCTCGCCGGATTGCTCTTCACCTCTTGCCAACAGACCGACAACAACCCGACCGGACCTTCCCTTCCAGGAATCCCGGGCACGGCGGGTCCGGTGACCGCATATCCAGATGTGGAACTTTTCGGAGAGAACCCATTGGCGGCTTTCCAGCGCACGGGTAACCAACCACTGCCGGTGGCCATTTATGCGGTGAATACTCCCGTGCAGATCAATGCCCGCTCCGGAGCATTTTATCAGGTCACTATGCCCGACGGTCGCAGCGGCTGGCTGGCCGCCCGTGGTGTCTCGGGGGTATATCAAAATGTTCCGGACTGGAGTTCCGGCCCGGGCTCGACCCCGCAAGAGCCGGTTGCGCGCGATCCGGGCATGAATATCCCACCTGCTCCGCGCACGGATCCGGAAACCCTTGATCTTGATCGTATCCCGTGAACCCCGGACGATGGATTTTCCTTGCTCTCACTGCGGCCACATTAGTCCGCGGTGAAGAGCCAGCGACCGCTCCCGTGATCAAAGTGGCGGGGCTAGCGGTGGTTTGGGAAAACATCGATGCCGATGAGGCCGACCCTTACAAGCCATTCGGACTCGAAGCAGGCACACGTCTGAGCCTCATTTTCCAACTTCCGGCAAAGCGGATAGTCTCGTTCGACCACGGGGAGAGTTCGGTCGAGTCCATGGTGGATGACAAAGGAACAAATCTGCTCGCGCTCTCGCACCGGTTGCAGGTGCCGGGTTATCTCGGCCATGCTTGCGGGATCGTGAAAGAAGGTCAATGCGCGCATGTGGAGGTCTTTGGTGGCACGGCGCCCACGACCGGGGCCACAATGGTCCAGACCCGGGGCAAAGCGGTCTTTTTCACGGGCTCGCGGAGCGAAAAGATCGCCACCACGCCGGTGAAGGGAGAGAATGGAGCGGAGATTCGGGCAGGGGAGGTTTGCAAATTAAGCTTGGCCCGATGGGAACCGGGCGGCATCGGCGGCAAAGGTGCCAATGTGACGCTGCGCCTCGAATTCCATCCCGCCCTCATCGCCGGGGTGAATTTTATCGACGCGGAAGGGAAACAAATCGAAAGCCGCCCCGCGGGTATGGCCGTGGAGGGGGAGGGAGACAAACGGGTGTTTTTGCTCCACTACCACCTCGCTTCCATGCCGGAGAATCTCGCCATGGAAATCGAGTATTGGTCCGACCTCGAACGCGTCAAGGTGCCCTTCGAAGTGAAGGCCGGATTGGGCGGCGGCGATCCCTGAGCGGATAGTGCCTGCTCAGGTATTCTGGTTCGACCACGCGCGCAGGTATCCCACGCATTGGGCCACTTCCGGGAGGGATTTATCCCAGTTGATCTCGTATTCAATCGAGACGTTCCCGGAGAAACCTTTGGCCTTGGTCGCGGCCAGCATGGCCGGGATATCGATGATGCCGGTGCCGAACGGACGATCATTGCTGTGCTCCTTGATGCTGCCGCGATCCTTGAGGTGGTAGGCGACGACGCGGTCGGCGACCTTATTCACGACCGCCGCCGGGTCGAGCCCGGAAGTGGCCCAGTGGCCGGTGTCGGCGCAGATCCCGATGTGCGGGTCGCGGTCTTTGATTTGTTCGTAAAGCCAGTTCGGATCCCAAATCTTGTAGTTCGGATCCTTGGGCCGCTGCGGGTGATTATGGAACCCGACCTTGATCCCGTATTCCTTGGCCAGCTTTTCCAGCGTGTCGATCGACCCGATGGCTTCGGTGGTCAGGCCGTAGAGCCCGAGTTTGCGCGCCATCTCGAAGAACTTGCGGGCGCCGGCTTCGTCTTTCGGGATATCGGTAACACCGAAATTGGCGGGGGCGATATTTTTGGATGCCGCATGATCGAGAATCGCCTTGAGGGCATCGTCGGGAAGATCCGGCCCCATTTTTACATCGCCGACCGGACCACCCACTTTTTGCCCAGGAAAAATCTCCACCACTCCGGCACCGGCCGCGGCCGACATCTCGATGGCCTCGAAGAGGCTGAAATTGCGGAACGACCAGCATTGCACGGAAATGGCGAAGCCCGCTTTCGTTAGGGCGGTGGGAGCGATGGGAGAGGCAATCCCCCGGGCGAGACCGAGGCCGGCGGCGGCGGGCAATAAGGAAAGAAGATGACGGCGGTTCATGATGCCGCAAACAACGTGACAGGCTTTGTCGTTCTTTCTACGGCGGCAAAAAAACAGTGCCCCGGACCGACTCGCGATCCGGGGCACTGGGAATTACGTCAATTTGGTCGAACCGTTACAGGCTGGCCTTGAGGGTTGAGGAGGGCGAGAAACGCACGGACTTGGACGCCGCGATTTTAATGCTCTCTCCGGTCTTCGGATTGCGGCCGGTGCGGGCGGCGCGCTTACTCACCTTGAAGGTGCCGAATCCGATGAGTTGGACGGCTTTATCCTTCTTCACGCCTTTGGCGACGGAATCAAGGACAGCGTCAACGGCATCTTGCGCGGCGCGCTTCGAGGTTTCTCCTCCGAGGGCTTTCTGGACGGCTTCGACGAGTTCAGCTTTATTCATAGGGTGCCACTTTAGGCGTTTTCCTCCTTTTGTGTAAAGGAAGAATCGCGTAAAGTAAGAAAGATTTTCCTGATTTTTCCTGATTTTTCCTGATTTTTCCCGATTTTTCCCCTCAACATGAGCTTGACAGCCTATCAAGGACGCCTTCCGAGGGTCCATCCCACCGCATTTATCGCCCCTTCCGCCGACGTGATCGGCGACGTGGAGGTCGGGGAAAATGCCAGCATTTGGTTCGGCGCCGTGCTCCGCGGCGACATCAACCGCATCGTAATCGGTGCCAATTCCAATGTTCAGGATAACGCCGTCGTGCACCTCGCCGACGAATATCCCGCTATCATCGGGAATTTTGTTACCATCGGACATTCGGCGGTCATCCATGCTTGTGTCATCGAAGACGAGTGCCTCATCGGCATGGGGGCCATCATTCTTGATGGGGCCGTCATCGGGGCGAGGTCGATCGTCGGAGCGGGAGCCCTCGTCACGCCAGGCACCATCATCCCGCCGGGTTCAATGGTGCTTGGTTCGCCCGCGAAAGTCACCCGCGCGCTCGATGAGGAACGCCAACTCGGTCTGAAATATTGGGCTGAAAAATATGTGCGGGTTTCCCGCGATTACCTTCCCTCTGCCAATCCGCCCGCCCAGGGCTGACCATCTTTTTTCCGTATGCCATCCTCCGACGTCCTCCCTATCGTCATCCGCGCGGTGATTCCCACCAACGGCGGCACGGCCCTTTTTCTCGGCAACGAGGAAAAAGTCTTCCTCGTTTTCATCGACAACTCCGTCGGGGCGGCCATCGCCATGCATCTGGGCAACGTGCCGCCCCCGCGGCCGCAGACGCACGATCTCATGGCCGGCGTGCTCACCGGCCTCGGCGCAAAACTTGAGCGCGCCATCATCAATGCCGTCGAAGGCGAGACCTTTTATGCCCGCATGATTTTCTCCATGGAAAACGAGGTGAGCGAACACAAGGTCGTGGAGGTGGACGCGCGCCCGAGCGATAGCATCGCCCTCGCCCTGCGGATGGAGGCACCTCTTTATGTTAGCCGTGAAGTCTGGGATTCCGTGTCCGACCGCAGTGATGAACTCCGGAAACTCGAAGCCCAGCAGAACGGCGAGGGAGAGGAGGAGAGCCGCGAGTGACGCGTGATATCGTCCAACCAGCGCGCTGGATCACCATGGCGCTTCTTTTCCTTTTCTGGGCCGGCATCTATTTGCCCGGACTTGGAAATGAGGAACTGAAAGGCGAAGAGCCGCGCCGAGTCCTTCCGGGGTTGAGTATGATCCGGAGCGGGGATTGGACGCATCCCGTGGTGGCCGGCGAGAGTTATCACCGCAAGCCTCCGCTTATCAACTGGCTAACCGCCGGGGGAGTGCTTGTTTTCGGTCGGATTGACGAATTGGCCGTGCGGTTGCCGGTGACCTTGCATGTGCTCGCCTTCGCACTCGGCCTTGCCGCCGCTGTCCAACGCGTGGCCACTCCAGCCACCGGATTTCTCGCCGGTCTCTTCGTTTTGACGAACATCGGAATGATGGAGAAAGGACGGCTCGCCGAGATCGAAGGCGTTTATGTATCACTCACCGGGTTGGCTTTCGCTTCGTGGCTCGCCTTCGCCGCCCCGCGGTGGAATCTGGAGTCGCCGCGACCGCTTCCATGGCTGGGGTGGCCGCTCGCCGGATTATTCCTTGGCCTCGCCTTTCTGGCCAAAGGTCCCGTGCATCTGGTTTTCTTCTACGCCGTCGTCTGTGCTGTCTGGTGGAAGGCCCGGTGTTGGAAAGACGCGCGCCATCCCGCCCACTTCCTTTCCTGGATCATCGCCGCCGCCGTAGCCGCGCCATGGTTCATCGCCAGTGGGAAGACAGTCCCAGACGGGGCGGGGGAGAGCACCAGAGTTTCGCGCTGGATCGAACTCACAAGCCGCCTCGATCCCAGCAATGTCGATTTCCCGAGTTGGTTCCTGCAAATCTTCCAAGGGTGGATCAACTTCCTGCCATGGATTGTCCCGCTGGGCATCCTCGTCATTCCAGGCGTGCGAAAAAAACTCGGGCTGGAAGACATGCCCCGTTTGCTAGCGGGATTGCTCGCCGGTGCGCTCATCGGCTATTTCCTTATCGCCCTGACACCTGCCGCGAGGCCTCGGTTTACTCTTCCGCTCATGGGCCCCGCTGCGGCTGCGCTCGCCCTCGCTCTGGATGCCATGCGTCACCCCGGCGTAATTACCATCCCTTGGCGGATGACGTTGCGCGTGCTTGTTTGGCTGGTCGGCCTATTGGCTGTCGTTCTGCCATGGATTGTCGGTGCGTCGGATCGCCCGGGAGCGGTTGTGGGCTCCACCCTCGCCGTCGGTTTCATCGTGCTGACGTGGGAACTCTCGCGCCGTGCCACCAGTGAACCGGTCACACTGTTGCTGCCCACCGGGCTCGTCATGACCGCGCTCACCACCCTCTATGTTTGTGCCATCCAGCCGAAGAAGGCGGAGTCGGAAAAGCTTCGGCCCGTCGCCTTGACCCTCAAATCCCTTCTCCAGGGGGACGAACGTGCCATCGTCTATCGCGCATTCTTGCAACCATGGGTCTTCTATGCCTGGGGACAAGTCACCGAGGTCGCGGGACGCCGCGAGCTGCCGGAGAAGTTGACCGGTCCGATATTGCTGCCCGAAGAGCGGTGGCCAGCGGAGCAGGAAATGTTCGAGAAGAAATATGGCAAAGCCGGTCCACCGAGCGTGATTCACAATCCATGGAACGGGAAAAACCTTTTGCTCATCCGGTTTACTGAACAGTGATCATCCCGGCGATCCGCTGCTTCGCCATTTCCACATATTCGGGGATCGTTTCTATCCCAAGCCACCTGCGACCTAGTTCTTGCGCGGCGGCGGCACTTGTCCCGCTTCCAAGGAAAGGATCAAGCACGGTATCCCCCTCGCGCGTGCTGGCGGCTATGAGATGTTTGATGAGGGTGATTGGCTTCTGCGATGGATGGCCAATCTTTTCCTTGGATGATCCCTTGAGCGACGGCATGCGCATGAGATTCGTGGCGTATTTGCCCTTCCGAAGATGCTGTTCCCTCGACGCTTTATCCTTGTATCGTTTGTCCTTTAGATACAATTGAATGGTTTCTTCGTCATAAGGGAGACGAACCGCGTCCTTATCGAAGTAGGGTGTGGAATCTTCAGCCTGGCGCAGCACCAAAACCATTTCGTATTGCGGCGTAAAGGAGTCATGGCGCTCGTTGTAGCCGACGGCCCGGTCCCAGACAATCATGTCGTGGAACTGCATTTCCTTCGCGAGGAGCGAGCAAGTGTGCAACCACACGTGCTCGCGCTTTCCAAGTTGCCCGAAGATGTAGAGCAGTCCGTCCTCCCTCAGCACCCGCTTGCACTCACGAACCCATTCGAGGGTCCACTGGAGATAGGCATCGGGGGATGGCCAGACGTTGTCCCATGGCTGCTCCAAGAGCACCTGGAAGTATGGAGGATCGGCAATCACCGTCTGGAAGTGATTTGCCGGGAGGGTCGGCAGAACTTCCAGCGCGTCACCATGGCGAATTTCGCCGTTGCCGACTGGTGTCGATGATCCGTTTGCTGCTTGCTCCACGCGCAATCAATAGGCGTTCGCCTTCTCCGGGCAAGAAAAATCGGATCCCGCCGGGAAACCGACGAGCGAACCGCTTTTTTCGCCGATCCGCGCCGAGGGCGTTGACATCCCGTCCTGCCCGTGGTTAGTGCCCTTGCCCCCCTCGAATCCCGAACCTATCCGCCCGAACCATGTCCGGTCAAATCAAATACCTGCTGCCCGAGGAGGCACTGCCCACCCATTGGTACAATCTCGTCGCCGATCTGCCCGCGCCGCCGCCGCCCGTGCTGCATCCTGGCACCTTGCAGCCGCTTGGGTCCGCCGATCTCGCCCCGCTTTTCCCCGACGCGCTCATTGAACAGGAAATTTCGTCGGAGCGCGAGATCCCGATTCCCGAACCCGTCCGCGATGTGCTGCGCCAATGGCGCCCCAGTCCGCTTTTCCGCGCCCGTCGTCTTGAGAAAGCCCTCGATACCCCGGCCCGGATTTATTACAAATACGAGGGCGTAAGTCCGGCCGGATCCCACAAGCCGAACACCGCCATTCCCCAGGCCTTTTATAACAAAGAGGCTGGCGTCAAACGCCTGACCACCGAAACCGGAGCCGGGCAGTGGGGCTCCTCGCTCTCCATGGCGACCCACTTCTTCGGGCTCGAATGCAAGGTCTTCATGGTGAGAGTGAGCTACAACCAGAAGCCCTACCGACGCGCCCTCATGGAGGTCTTCGGGGCAAGTGTAACCGCCAGTCCGAGCACGGAAACCGCCTGCGGACGCGCCATCTTGGAGAAGGATCCGGACTGCACCGGTTCACTGGGTATCGCCATTTCCGAGGCGGTCGAATTGGCCGTGCAACGCGATGACACGAAATACGCCCTTGGCAGCGTGCTCAACCATGTGCTCCTGCACCAGACGGTGATTGGTCTCGAATGTATGGCCCAGATGGAAATGGCCGGAGACGAGCCCGATGTGATTGTCGGATGCACCGGGGGCGGTTCGAATTTCGCGGGTATTACTTTTCCTTACATCGGCCGTCAACTCCGCGGCGGGCGTTCCACCCGCATCATCGCCATCGAACCCGACGCCTGCCCGAGCCTTACGAAAGGGAAATACGCCTACGATTTCGGCGATACCGCCCATCTCACGCCGCTAACCAAAATGCACACTCTCGGCAGCACCTTCGTGCCACTGGGTTTCCACGCCGGAGGACTGCGTTACCATGGCATGGCCCCGTTGGTGAGCCAGGTCGCGGATCTCGGATTGGCCACGTCGACGTCGGTCAGTTGGAAATCTTCGAAGCGGGGGTCATGTTTGCGCGCGCTGAGGGGATCGTGCCCGCACCGGAAGCCAATCATGCGGTCGCCGGTGCCATCCGCGAAGCTGTCCGGTGCAAACGCGAAGGGAAAGATGAAGTCGTTCTTTTCAACCTCTGCGGACACGGCCACTTCGACATGCAAGCCTACATCGACTACCATGCCGGCAAGCTGCGCGATTACCAGTATCCCGAGGAAGAGATTGCCATGGCTCTCTCCGGCCTGCCTGTAGTCTGATCTTCGCTCGCCTTCATCTTCTCTATCTCTCCTTCATCCTTCGCAAATCCCCAATGCCCACATCCGGTTTGTTCATCAGTTTTGAAGGCAGCGAAGGCTGCGGCAAAAGCACACAAATCGCCTTGCTCGAAGAAGCGCTCAAGGGGCGCGGCAGGGATCTCGTGCGTGTGCGCGAACCGGGTGGCACACCCTTGGGTGAGGAGATCCGGCGTTTGCTCAAACATTCGGCCGCCGGTGAAGGAATGTGCCCGGAGGCGGAGATCCTTCTTTTCTCGGCCAGCCGGGCTGAACTCACGCGTTCGGTCATCCTACCTTCTCTGCAAGCCGGTCGGGTGGTGATTGCGGATCGCTTTGTCGATTCGACCACGGTTTATCAAGGGGTGGCGCGTGGTCTTCCGGTTGCCGCCGTGACCACGGTCAATACCTTCGCGACTTCCGGCCGCTTGCCCGATTTGACCATCTTGCTCGATCTCGACGTCGCCACCAGCCGATCCCGCACCGACGGGCGTGGGCAGGGACGCGATCGTTTTGAGCGGGAGGATGATGTGTTCTTCGCCAAAGTCCGTCAAGGTTACCTGGAACTCGCCGCCGCCGAACCCGAGCGGTTTCTGGTCATCGACGCCAACCTCTCTCCAGAGGAGATTCATCGCCTTGTCATGGAGCGCGTGGATGGTCAATTGACCGGACACCGAACCGGCGCTTGATACGGCGAACCTTCTGGCGAAATTCCCCTCACTCATGCCGCTTTCACCCGACCTGGCCTTTCAGCGTTTATCCGAAGCCCGTTCCCGCGGACGGCTCGGCCACGCTTATCTTCTCTCCGGTCCCTCTGGTGCCGGCAAAGAGGCCCTGGCCTGTCGCATGATCGCGCTGGCCCAGGAGCGCGAGTTGGGACCGGCGTCCCTTGATGACGCGGTTGGGGATGGAGTTACTGTCGTCCGCCCCGTTTCCAAGTCTCGAGTGATCAAGGTCGATCAGGTCCACGAACTTGAGGCGGCTCTGCGCGTGACCGTCGGTCGTTATCCCATCAAAGTCGGGGTTATCGTCGATGCCGACCGTCTCAACCCGAATTCCCAAAATGCCTTTCTCAAAACGCTGGAAGAGCCGCCGGGACATTGTATGCTCCTGCTCCTGACCAGCGCTCCGGAACAACTTCTGCCAACGACCCTCTCGCGTTGTATCCAAATCGATCTGAACGCGCCCGTCCGCCGGCAGCCGTCACCGGATAGCGGGGAGGGTATGCTCCTCGAATTGCTGGCGCGTCACGGCACACTGGAAACGAAAGCCGTGCGCCCGGCCCTTTTGTTGGCCAAAGGTTTCGGAGAAATCCTAGCCGTGCGCAAAGAGGTGATTACCAAGCGCCTCGAAGCCCAATTCGACGAGGAAGTTGCCGAGGTCAGGAAGACGACCGAGGGAGGAGGTTGGATTGGCGAGCGTGAAAAAGCCACCGAGGCGATGATTGAAGCCGAATACAAGGGAGAGCGCAACGGTCTGCTCGTGACATTGCTCTCCTGGTTCGGTGACGCCGTCCGTATCCGTGTCGGTGCTCCTCACCTCGATCTCCCGGAGCGACGCGAAGCCATCGAAAAGGTGGCGCGCGAACCGATCAAAGATTTGCTCGAGCGCCAGCTATCCATTGAACGCCTGCGCGGTCTTTTTAATACCAACGCGAGCGAATCACTCGCCATCGAAGTCTGTTTTCTGCGGGCCTTCGCGTGAGAAAGGGTCGGCCGGAATTTTGATTGAAGGATAGCCTGCTCAGGTATTCTCGCGCAGCAGATTCCACGCGCTGACGAGAGCGAGCAGGCCGGCCATCTCGATGGAGGGATCCACGCCTGCACCCCAGACGATGCGGCCATCTTCATGCTGCAACTGCACGTAGGCGGCGGAGTCGGCATCCGAGCCTCCCCGCACGGCGTGCGAACGATAATCCGTGAGTTTGAAATCCTTGAGTCCGGCCGCTTCGAGGGCATGCACGAAGGCATTGATGGGGCCGTTGCCGAGTCCGGAAAGTTGCTTTTCCGGGCCGGAGACGCGGATCATGCCGCGGCAGCGCACCTGGCCGCGCTCGCCAGTCTGGTGGTCGAGTTCGTATTCCACCAGTTCGAGCGGCGATTTCAGGTTGGTGAATCCGGTAAGGAAAGCCTCACGGATTTCGTCGGGCGAAAGCTCGCGTCCGAGGCGGTCGGCCAGGTCATAGATCGTTTTGCCAACCTGCGGGTGCATGGTCTTGGGTAACTCGAAGCCGTGCTCGCGGTCGAGAATGTAGGCGATCCCACCTTTACCGCTCTGGGAGTTGATGCGGATGATGGCTTCGTAACTGCGCCCGATATCCTGCGGGTCGATGGTCAGATAAGGCACGCCCCAGGCAACTTCCCCGCCGCCGGCGGTTTCCTTGGAGCGGCGGTCGAAGCCCTTCTTGATGGCGTCCTGATGGGAACCGGAAAACGCGGTGAAGACTAGTTCGCCAGCGTAAGGTTGGCGCTCTGGCACGAGGAGTCGGGTCGTTTTTTCATAGACCGCGCGGATGGCAGGCAGGTCGGAGAAATCAAGCCCGGTTTCGATGCCATGGCTGTTCATGTTCAACGCGACCGTCACAAGATCGAGATTGCCGGTGCGTTCGCCATTGCCAAACAGCGTGCCCTCGACACGATCCGCTCCTGCGAGCAGGCCGAGTTCCGTCGCCGCCACTCCCGTGCCCCGATCATTGTGCGTGTGCAACGAGATGAGCACCGAGTTGCGGTTTTTCACATTACGGCAAAACCATTCGATTTGGTCGGCATGCACGTTCGGTGTGGTCCATTCGACGGTGGCGGGCAGATTCAAGATGATCGGGCGCTCCGGGGTCGGTTGCCAGACATCCATGACCGCATGGCAGACTTCGAGCGAGAAATCCAGTTCGGTATCGGAAAACGATTCCGGCGAATACTGCAACATGATGTCGGAGCCGCTCATGGTCGGCAGCAGTTCGCGAATGATGGTCGCGCCTTCAACAGCCATGTCGCGGATGGATTCACGGCTGGCGTCGCCGAAAGTCACGCGTCGCTGCAACGGCGAAGTCGAGTTGTAGAGGTGGACGACCGCTTTACCCACACCGGCAAGAGACTCGAAAGTGCGCTTGAGCAAGTGGTCGCGGGCCTGCACCAACACCTGGATACGCACATCCGAAGGGATGCGCTTCTCCTCGATGAGGCGGCGGACAAAAGTGAACTCGGTTTCCGATGCGGAAGGGAATCCGACTTCGATTTGTTTGAACCCGATGCGCACGAGCAGATCGAACATCTCCAGCTTTTCCTCGACGGACATCGGCACCGGAAGCGCCTGATTGCCATCGCGGAGATCCACCGAGCACCAGATGGGAGCCCGGGAGATGACACGGTCCGGCCAGGTGCGGTCGGGCAAAGCGACCGGCGGAAATGGCCTGTATTTGCGGATGGAGTTCGGATTCATGCGGACGGATAACCTCGCATGGATTTTCTCCTCCCGCCAGTTATTCCTTGATTACGATCACCTCGTTGCGGGCCTCAACACGGGCTTCGGCCACGAGGATGTTGCAGGCTTCCTGGCAGAGCAGGGGAATTTCCTCCGCCGCCGGCCGGGCTTCCCGGTCCATGAATTTCTCCGGGGGCAGGGAATGGACGTCGTGTTCGGCGGAAATCGGCCAGAGAATCCGTTTAAGACAGCCCCCTTCAGGATTGCAGACCCGGCGGATGAGACCCTGTGCCCGGGTATCACTGATGCGGTTGGCCGAACGGTACATGCCCGTCTGGCGCTGGAGTTTTTCCCGAAAGGTGGTGATGCCCGGTTCACCGCGCCGGAGGGAGCGGTAGAGCCCAAGGGCGGCAGGGTAGAGGTGATCGAGGGCAAGGCGGAGTTGGGAGAGGTCCGTCACCTCCAGCATCCACCCACGCCGCAGGTCGGGCGAGGAACGCAAAGGGCGGTATTCGCCCGCGTCGTTGTTGAGGGCGATGGTCCGGGCCGCCTCTGCATCATGGAACTGTTCCAGTCCTTCGCCACCCTTGAGAGCGGCAGCACGGTCCTCGATATGGCAGAGTGACCAGACCGTCTTCCCGGTTTCGGCGGGGACAAGGATGGTTACCTGGCCGACGCGGCGTTTGCCTTCGTCAAGCCATTGGCGGAGATGGTCAAGCAAGGGCATGAAGGTAATGGGCGTCGAAGTGGGCGACTTGATCAAGAATCACATCGGCGAGATGCGGTTCGGTGCCGATGGCGGAGGCGTAGTAGAGGTTCTTACCACGCAAGTGGTGGGGGTTGTGGCGGAAGACTTCCCTTTGCGATGCGGCGGCTCCCGGTTCGTCCTCGATTCCTAACAGCACGGGTATATCCTGAAAGCTGTGCAAACCGTCGGCAATGAAGAATGGAACGACAATAACATTGGGCGTAGGCGCCAATTGATCCCACTCGGAAATCAGCGGCGATTCTTCCATGTAGGTGTCGAGCACCTTGGCGAAGCCGGGACCGGTTTCCCGGATAATGCGAACTTGCTCTTCGATAGCAGCGCGTGAGCGAGTATTCAGGTTCGTCCCGTGTCCGGTGATCAGAAGGGTCGTCTCGGCGGGGGAAACGTCCGGCGCGACTTCAGAGGCACGCCGGAGCAAAAGGTCCGTCATCGAGGGGTGAATGCCTACCGGATCACAGTAACGCACTTCTCGACGGCCAACTTTGCTGACGCGCCCTTCCAGGCCGAGTTCGCGCGGTATGACCTCGGTGGTAAAATAGCCTTCGCTGATGAAGTTGGGCACCACATAAACGAGGTCGCTGTCAATCATGTGCCAGACTTCCGGCATTCCCGGATCTTCTTTCCAGAAGGCGGGCACGACTTCGGCGAAAAGGCCGCGCCGCCGCAGCTCGGCAATATGGCGGTGTGTCGGATCGCTGGAATCCGGGTTTTCCGTCGAGCCATGGCCCACAACGATCAATGCGGCGTCTGGTTTCGGAGAAATGATCATGGATTCGTTATACGATTTGGCGAGGGGGTGCGGATGCCCGGTGCTCATTCCGGTTCGGAGACAAATAGGTCGGAACCGAGCTTGGCGAGAGCCTCGGCGGACAGGACAAAAACGTCCGGCTCGCCCGCGAATCGACCATAGAGGAAATTGGATCCTTGAGGGCCGGGGGCGAATTCCAGGCGAATGCGCTTCAATGGCCCAGGTGAGCCATCCTCAAGGAAAGTTTCGATGGTAATGCCCAGCCAGGAGGTTGGTTCCCGCAGGGCGGACAGCGCGGTGGAGGCACCGTCACCGAGCCATCGATCGGCCGACCATCGTTCGAGTGTCCCGGCGAGGTTGGCGGCGGCACCGATATCAAGGCGCTCGCTGGTGTCTTTTTCGTCCTCCGTGGCCAGCCAGAAATTTTCCTCGGGTTCATAGCGGAGAGAGAGCTCCGGCTGCCCGGGGCGATGGATGGTGATTTGGCGGATATCGACCGAGGAGAAACTGAACAACTGCCGGGACCGCCAAGCCGAAGGCAAATCGGGCAGGAAGCCAATCACCGAATCAGGGACCTGATAGACGCTCAAGGACTCATCCTCGCGGGCGTAGAGTTTTCCATCTTTCCTTCCGAAAGAGAATTTCATGGGCGGTGCTTCGCCGATGCGGAAGCCGACTTGCCGGATGGGGATATCGAGGCCGTAATCTTCCGGCTTGGACAGGCTATCCGTCGGGTAGGACTGGATGGGGCAAGCTGCGATGGCCTCAAGGGCACGCTGGACACGGCTGTTTTCCGCCGGCCACCATGCATCTCGGAGATAGACATTCCATTGACCCTGCTCGAAGCGCAGCACGACCGGAATATTCGATCCAGAGTTATCGCGAAAGAATAACTCCGTGACTTTCGCAGGGTCGAACGCCGTCAGTGATCGCGAACGGTAGCGGGTCATTTCGGGTTGGAGCAATTCGAGCACAGCCACTGGCAAACGAAGATCGTACTGGCGGTCGCTCCATCTGCTGAGCAATTCTTTGTCTCCAGCTTGCGGGGTTTGCAAAACAGCGTCCATCCTGTAGTTGCCGGAGATGAAAGCGACGTCTTCTCCATCAGCGGGAGGTTCGGAAGCCGGGGCGCCATCCATGACGATGGACAATCGGGCAGCCGTGCTTTCGGCGGTGAACGTGGGGCCGCGTGGTAACAAAGCCACCGCTTCCACCGTGCTCAATGCCCTAAGCAGCGCGTCCACGGCGGCTGGCTCTGCCCTTTGGACCAACGGTTTTGTGATCATCCATGGCGAGCGCGGGGTTTCGCGCTTCAGTTCCAGCCATTGTTCGCCTTTCCGCAGCGTAATAGCGACGGGAGGATGGGGAAGATGAAGGGGTTGGCGCGCCCGGAGAGCATCGAACGGACGATCAAGCAAAGCTCTCAGGTTGCCTCCCACGACCAGCACGTCTTCGGGCAATGGTCCGTCTTTCCATTGCACATACATCGTCGGTTCATCATCCTTGAGCCACGGCGTCACATCACCGATGCGGAAGCTATGCAAAGTCTGTTTGTCCTGGCCGAGCAAGCGCAAACTCACGGCTCTGCGTCCGAGGCCGAAATCTTCGAGTTTCCGGTCGGCATCGCGCCATTGGCGATGGGGTATGATTTCGTGCAGCACCAAACCATTCAGTCCGAGGTAAATGGCGAGAGCGGCGTTGGGATCCACCCGGTCCACAAGCGGGGAGGTCAGGTGCCAGACCCCGTCGATGGGATTTAGGTTCGCGGATGCTTCCGTGCGGCGAAGCTGGATCTCATCCACATCTGCCGCTTCGAAACGAACCAGCGGTTGACCCACGGCAGGAAGGCGAACCGCATCGGCCTGTTCAATCCATCGCCAAGCGAACCAACCGGCCGCCAGGCTCAAGATCAGGACGATGGTGGTAAGAAAACGCATGGCCGAAAAATCAAGAGCGGCGACGCTGGGCGACCAGCCAGGCGAGAATCAGCGCGATGGCCGGAAGTCCGATGAGCAGGACGACATTCAGCATACGCGATTGCCTGTCGGTCAGATTGACTTGGAAAAGCACGGGCTGGCGCGGCCCGATGCCAATCATGGCCTGGCGGTCGAGCAGCCAGTTGATGCTTGAGAAGAAGAAATCCGAGTTCGATTGAGTGAGCGCGTCGGGATCCAACAAGTGTGGATTTGCCATGACCACCATCCGCGATGCCGACAGCCTCACCCCGGCCTCGCCGAGAGGAGAACGCTCAACCGCCGCCGCCACCACCAGCGGGCCCGGCGCGTCATCCGCCTGATCAAACACCGAGGGTGTTTCTGCCGGGCGCGATTCACCCCAGTAACCGGGAGCGGATTCGGCCAGTGAGAAGGGCCTGATGCCACGGTTGCGCAGATCCTCGCGACCGGTATCCACTTTCAGACTGACGCTCGTGCCCGGGAACTTGGCATCGGCATTGATGAACGGATCGGTGAGAGCGCTGCCTGGAAGGAACCGCACTGAAACGGACAATTCCCGGCTTGGCCCGGCCGCTCCAGTGGTGGCCTTCATGAGCACGCGCCTGTCCACTTCCAGTCCGTGGTATTTCAGGAAAGCTTCGAGGTTCGGAAGCGTAGCATCCGGGTTGAGCATTACCGCGATGCCCCCCTTGCGTTGATCCCAGAACTCTCTTAACAGGCGGATCTCTTTTCCGCTGAGATCATATTTTGGATTGGCGAGAAGAACGGCCGCCGCGTCTTTAGGAATCGCCTCCAGTCCATCGAGGCTAAGCTCCTTCACCCGTGCATGGTAGCGGGGAAGCATGGCCCGCAAGGTGTCGGAGCCATTGCCCATCGTTGTATCTGGCCATGGACCTTTGCCCGTGATCAGATAGACCAACGGTGGATTCGGATCAAGCAATCGCAGCAAAGCGGCGGTGATCGCGTCCTCGCCCGCATAGGCCACCGGTCGCGGCTTCCCGTCGGGTGTGGGTTTGATCAATTCCAGCGAGGTGGAGGGAATCACCTCTGCCCGTCCATTTGAAAGGATGATCACCGCGTCGTCCTTGAAGGTAACGTTGTATTTTTTCGAATACTCGCGCGCGTTCTCGGGATCGCGCACCGGATCCAACAATCGGGCTTGCACCAATCCCGGTCGCGCGTCGGCGTAAGCTTTGGCCAAATGCCATGTCTTCTCCTTCAGCGGGCTGTCGTTCACGAAGGCGACCACGATGCGTGTGCGCTCTTCGATCACCCCGAGCACCTTGGTGGTGGTTTCGGACAGGTTCGAAACATGGGCGCGGGTGGCGTCATGCCGCGCGAATCGCTGGCAGGAAAGGGCGTTCAGCATGATGAACACCGCTGCTGCCAGGGAGAGCTGCGCCACCGCGTGCCAGAGCGGATTGCCGCCGCGTTTTGCCGGGGTAGGGGAGGGCGCGGGAGATGTTTCTTCTTCAGCCATCAGGATTGCCAGCGGCGGAGGTTGAGGGTGAATCCGGTGGCGGCCAAGACGAAGGCTGCCGCCGAAAGATGATACACATGCGGGCGGCTATCCCAGATGCCGGCGGAGGCCGCGCGAAGATGCGAATCCTCGTGGATGTATAGGAAAAACCTTTGCACCGGCTCCGCCAATTCCCCGAGGCGCATCGGCAGATGGCCAAGGAGGAAATGGAGCATGAGCAGTCCGAAAGTCATGATGCCGGCGGCAATCTGGCTGGTGGTCATGGAAGAGGCGAGACACCCCAAGGCCAGATTGAACATCCCCATGGATCCCACCAGCGCCAGCGTTGGCCACAGTGTCGCGGTCAGATGCAGATGGGTGTCGCCGAGCAGCGAAGGATAAAGCAGGAACACGAGAGTAATCGGCACCCACAGCAGGAAATAATACACCGTGATGGCCAGGTATTTTCCGAGGACAACGTCCGGGACGCGCAGGGGAGCGGTGAGCAACATCTCCATGGTGCCCAGTTTCTGCTCCTCCGCGAAAAGCCGCATGGTGAGAAGAGGGAAAAGAGCGAAATACGGAATCCAAAACATCGCGCCCTGGAAGAACACCTCGGTCAGCCCTCGTTCCTGCGGGTATTCCGTGAAGGCCCGCAGGGCATTGGTGAATCCGATGCCCTGCAGGATTAAAAACACGGCCGCCACGATATGCGATGCGGGCGACAGGGCGATGGCACGCAACTCCCGAAGCAAGATGACGCGCAGGGCCCGTGATGCCGATTTGGAAGGGGTGGATGGCATGGTGGGAAAATTCAGCGGCTTTGCCGATGGGTGACCTCGAGAAAGACCTCCTCGAGACGTGGGGGCGCGCGGTGGATTTCACGCAACTTCCAGCCCTTGGCCAAAATGGCCGAAACCATGGCAAGGCGGACGTCGCCTGTCGATTCTGCTTTCACTCCGATGGCAAACCATTTGTCCGGCAGAACTTCATCAAGACTGGCCACACGCACGCCATCGATGGCTCGCAGGCATTCGCACACATCATCGGCGGATGGGGCCCGCACCTCGACACGGATCTGCGCGGCCGTGCGCATCCCGTCGGCTAGCGCGCTTGGGGTGTCCATGGCCTTGATCTTTCCTTCGTCTATGATGATGACGCGGTCGCAGGTTTGTTCCGCTTCCGCCAGGATGTGGGTGGACAACAAAATGGTATGCTTGCCCGCCAGCTCGCGGATCAACTCGCGGACCTGCAGGATTTGATTCGGATCAAAGCCATTCGTCGGCTCATCGAGGATAAGCAAATCCGGCTCGTGCACGATCGCATCGGCCAATCCGATCCGCTGCCGATAGCCCTTCGAGAGATTGCCAATCATCCGCCGACGCACATCCGTCAGCCCGCAGCGATCCATCACATCGCCGACCCGGATCCGCATGGGTTTCCCGGTCAAACCCTTCAATTCGGCCCGGTAATGAAGATATTCCTTCACCCGCATGTCGGTGTAAAGCGGCACATTCTCCGGCATGTAACCGATGCGGCGGCGCGCCTCCACGGGTTCGACGGCCACATCATGCCCCGCCACGAGCACCCGTCCCGAGGTGGGAGGAAGGTATCCGGTGAGCATACGCATGGTCGTGGTTTTTCCCGCCCCGTTCGGCCCGAGAAAACCGAGGATTTCCCCCCGTTTTAGTTCGAAATCCAGCGTATCAACGACCGTCCGTCCATGGAATCGCCGCGTCAGCCCTTCCGCCACCACGATGGGGGGCTCGTTCTCCGGGGGATTGGGGGACGCTTTTTTGCTCATAAAAAGGGGTCGCTAAGATGCTCCTCGATGCCCACGGGGTCAATCAGGAACGAGACCTCGGCTCCGCCGGAATTGGAATTCCAGGCCGATACTGACCCCGATTTCCCCGATCTCGTCAAAATCGACCGGGATTTCCTCGCCCAAGCTGGTCTGCTCCGTGGCCATCGGGGGTTGATTGGGCGATTCCCCGTCAGGGTGGATCGCGCTTTTCGGGAACCGGTGAATCTTCACCTTGAATCCATCCCCGGAGAGCTGGAACGAAGCGGTGGTAGAATAGCCCCAGAAGCAACAGGCAGAGACCCAGCACGATGAACGAGACCACCCGCGTGAAGGCCGTGAACTCCCAAACATCAACCGCGAACACTTTGACTAGCGCGAGCAGAATGAGCAAGAATCCGCAAACCCGCAGGGTGAGGAACCTCAGCCACAGCCCGGCGCTGACCAGACTGAATCCAAGCACCGACCAGGTAACAGTCACCGGACGCCATCCCCCGAGCATGTGCGTGACCCGGGTTGCATAGACTGCCGCGAGAATGGAAAAAAGAGTTCCGAGCACGTAACGAAGTGAAGTTGAAGAAGTAAGGGCGAGGGCTCCCCACGCGGCGACCGATCCCCATCCACGCCAATCCTCGGGTGTATTGAGCCCCCGGGGAGCGACCTCTACGGAAAGATTTCCCCACCAGAAAAGGCCGATGGCAGCGAGCGCATTCGCTTCGACGGGAGGCATACGGTTGAGAGCGCGAGCCACGATGATGGGAATCAAGGCGCTGAAGGCCAACCAATCGCCGTAGTGGGTGGGGTTCCAAAGTTTCCATGCGAGCACGTAAGCTGCCAGAAGAGCGATTCGCTGGAGCACCGAGAAAACCATCGCATCGGCTTTTGTTAGGCAGGTGGTGAAGCCGGGCACGAGGAATGCCCCGAATCCGCCGGCGATGATGCCGGTGAGCGCGAAAGTGGCAGCGGGTGTCATATCCGCGACGGTCGCACGCCAGACGGCGAAGAGGGCGGCAACCGAACCGGCGGCTGCCAACGGGCCGACCCGCGTCAAACGTGCCAGCGCGAGAAAGACGAGACCGGCTCCGGCCATGCAGAAGACCTCGGCCGGTGCCGACCATGCCAGCGCATCACATCCCATGGCCAAAGCACATGCTGAGAGAATGGGGGCCGGCCAATAACCGGCATTCGAGTTGATATCGGCGGTGTTATCTTGCCTGCGGCTCCATGCCAGACACAACAACAAATATCCAAGTGCTGTCAGCGACTTTTCTATCGGTCCGGCGGGAAATAAGAAGATGGCGAATCCGCCCAGCCCCATCCAGAGAAGGGAACCGAAAGCAGGCTCGGGCCAGCGGCATTTCGGGTCGAAGCGGAAAGACGCGACGGCCATGCTGGCGGCAAGTCCCGCGGCGGTGACCGCCTGCCATGATTCCGGGACACGGAAATGCCAGACGGTGATACCTCCGATCATGGCCAAAGCGAAAACCATTCCCGCGTAGCCGCGCCCGGTCCAAAGAAGATCGGAATCCACATTTTCTTCCTTGGCTTGTGTGGATGCGTGGTTGAGCACAAGCGAGGCGGTTGCCAACAGAAGGCATGCCAGCGCACCCGACCACAGCGGCATCATGAATGATTCTCTGTCCGATACCGTGCCCATGACTAACAAAGCCGCCGTTCCCAGAGCTGCCAGAAGGGAAAAGTGCATTTCCACTCGCGTGCGGAAACGAGCGAAGACGAGAGCGAGGGCAAGCGATTCCACGGCGAGACCGATGGCGATATGCCAGCCATCGAGTTTGAGAACAAGGGCCAGGCTCAGACATGCAATACCTTGGGTGACACCGGCTTCCGAACCCTTCTGGCGGCGGACCCGTCCCAGCGCTCCAAGCCCGAGGAAAAGCAACCCGACGCCCGAGCAAGCGAGCCAGTAGTCATCATGACGCGAAGGTTTCGCCAGCCAGAAGAGGCTGAAAAGAACGAAGAAGGCGGCATTGTTGATCGCCGTGAATCTCGCGCGTGAGATCGGCGACCATTCGGCTTTGAGTCCGGGAAAGACATCCGGCAGGGCAAAAAGCAACCAGACGAAGGGAAGGAACGACAATGGCGTGTCGTTCGCGCCCTGGCGGCCCAACACCATCAACTGCCAGCCTACGAATGAAAAGTAGCTGGCCAAAAGCGAAATCCATCCCGGCATTTGCCAACCGGGTCGGGTCATGAAAAACAAACCGGCTCCCGCGATGAAGATAGAGGATAGGCAGGACAGCCAGCCAAGCGGTTGCAACATGACCGCATACGAAGCCATGCTCAGACCGAGCATGGCGGTGGCCTTCGCCCGCCGCAGCCATGAAACTCCGGCCACAATGCCCGCGGCGGCGGCGAGCAGCGTTGCGGCCAAAATGGGATTGCTGATCACTTTGAGGCGATCGACATGGTGCGCCGCGAAAACACAATAATAGAAGAATGCGAGACCGCCGGCGGCCACGACCTCGCCGAAAGCGGCGAGATTCACACGCTTTGCCAGCCGACGGCCGGTCTCGAAAAGAGTTACCGAACAGAAGAGCAGTCCCGCCAACCGCGTGCCATTCGCGAGCTCACGGATCCAGTTCTGATAGGCGTAATTGCCGAGCAGAACCAATCCCGTGATCACCAGGCCCATGCCGAGGCGAACGAGCCAAACGCGCCCGAACTGCATCTCAAGAGAGCTATCGTTGTCTTCCCGCGGCTTGATCGCCGGTTCGGCTGTGTTCGCCGCTTTTTGGTCATCTGCCTCCAATGCCACCGGCGGAAGAGGCGGCGGCACAGGCGTAGGATCCGCCGGGGAGGACCATGACTCCTTCTCTGGAGGATCAATGGGCGGGGCAATGGGTGCGGTCGGAGCTAGCTTGGGCCGGGGCGGGAGGTCGGACGCAACAGGCGGCTCGTTTTTCGATTCGTCTTGGTTCGCGGATTGCAGTTCCTCGATGCGGCTGCGCAGGGATTTGATTCCGGCAACCATGGTGGACTCCAACGCATCTAGGCGCTGGACCAGCGTTTCGATTTCCCGGGTTTGGTTCATGGTCGGGAGGCGGGCGGCAGTCGGTGCCCGACTCCTAAGATGGGACGTCAGCGGGCGGTCGGCAAGCCCGCGAACCCGGCATTCCCAATCAAGAGGGGATTTTCAGACTTCGGATGTAGTTTGCCGCCTAGTCATGGTTCGGGGGCGCGACGCGTGGTCGATTTCGCGGATTTTTGCCGAAGTTTGCGAATTTTTCTAGAATTTCCGGCATTTTCCGAGCCAAGTTCACAAAAATTTGCTTAAATTTCATATTTCCCATATACACCGCACTGACCGGGCGGTGTCCAAGAAATCCCCGGCACAAGCATTTAAGATTTACCAACCAACCAAAACAATGACCCCCTCGAACGAAAATGCCACGGACAGCGCCGAACTGGAAGAAAAGCCGGCCATCAACCTGACCAGACTCGTCAATGAGTTCACTGCGAAGGAGGAGAGTGCTTCGCCGACCGTCGTGGCCCGCGCTCCAGTTACCTACAAGTCCCGCCCGACGAACGCGCCTGCCGGTTCTGGGAAAAAGAAAAAGAAGGCCACCCGGTCGAACCGGGCGACGCACTCGAGCAGCGGGCAGGGTTCGTGGGGTGGTCGCATTGCCGTCGCGGTGGTATGGATTGTGACCCTTGGGACCGGTGGAGGGATCTGGGCTTACCATAACATTACCGAATTCCGGGCGAGATTCGACATGGCTGCGAAGAAATACCTTCCCAATGAAAGCAGAGTCTGACGGAAAAACTCGCCGAGCCCTAGAAAGAGTCCATGGCGAAGATCGAGGCGCGCGGGTCGAGTCTGGAAGAAGCCAGCAAGGCCATGGGCGCCGATTTAACCAAAAAATCAACGCCCGAGGACGACGCACACTTCGAAGCACAGCTTGCGGCCATGAGCGGGGAGAAGTCGAACGTCGCCGTCGAGAGAAACAAGCGTATGAAAGACAAATTCGGAGGTGCGGGCGAGCTTGATTTGACCAAAGAACGCGAAGCTCTCGCGCATCGGAAAGAAGAGGCCGCGAAGAAAGAACCGTAAGCGGGCGGTTGTTTTCTTGGATATCCCGTCGGCGGGTTCCCCGCGGATCCGCCGGCTTTATTCCTCCCAAGTCTGGGAGCGATCCCCTTCGGAGCGTGGTTCCAGGTGGGAAATAATGCGGGCGGCGGATTCAAGGTGTGCGTTTAGCGTGCTTTCAATTTCGGTTGCCCATGTGTGGGCCGATTCGATGCTCGTGCCATCTGGAAAGACGAGATGCACCTCAACCCAGTGCGTGCGCCCGGTGTTCCGGTATCGAAGCTGGTGGAATTGGAGGCCGCGGGCCGCGCATTCTTTCTCCAGAATCTCGCGCACCTTTTTCTCCACCACGGGATCGGACGCGTCCATGAGCCCGTTCATGCTGCGTTGGACGAGTTTGCCACCGGTCCAGAGGATGTTGAGCGCGACCAGAATGGCCGAGAGGGGATCCCAGAATGTATTTCCCGTCCAGAGCACCAATTGCAAGCCTAACAAAACACCGACACTTGTTTTCACATCGGTCAAAATGTGCTGGCCGTTCGCTTCGAGGAGAATGGAACGTTGCCTCCGGCCGATCACGATGAGGCTGATTGCCAGGACGGTATTGATTGCGGTTGATGTGATCGTCAGGTAGATGCCGAGTTTCAAATCCTCGATATGAGGGCCAACCCACCAGCTCCGGAAGCCTTCATAGAGGATCAGGCAGGCCGCCGCCGAGATCATCGCCCCTTCGAATCCGGCGGATAGGTATTCGGCCTTATCGTGACCGTAGTGGTGTGTTTCGTCCGCGGGTTTGGCGGCGATGCGCAGGCTGTAGGACGCGAATATGACTGCCAACAGATGAACGACCGACTCGGCCGCGTCGCTGTAAATCGCCGACGACCCGGTGCGTGCCGCCGCCCACAATTTGATGGCCAGAAGAAATATCCCGACCGCGAGCGAGGCATTCATCGCCCGTATGAGGATTTTGTCCTCGCGGTTGGGGATGGAACGTGTCATCACGCGCTGGTGCAACGGGAATCTGGATCACGTTTCGACGGGAAGGCGTTCGTTGTCAAGTCGCCGCACCAAGGCCGGGATCAATGCCCTCGAAAACGACTCCCTTGTCACCGCATGCGGGCTTTCGGAGTTCAGGCAAGTCATCGAGACGCCGTCCAGTCCGCACGGCGTGATGGTCTGGAATCCTCGTAATGCCTCCGTTGTTAGGTTGATTCCGAAGCCATGCAGCGTGACCCACTGGCGCACTCCCACGCCAATGCTCGCGAGTTTCCGATCCCCGACCCACACCCCCGTCATACCCTCTCGAGTTGCCGCGCGGACCTCGAAGACGGAGCAGGCGTCGATGAGGGAATTCTCCAGCAGCCGCAACCACCGGTGCAGGTCGCGTCCATAGGGCGCCAGATCGGCGATGAGATACCCGGTGAGCTGTCCCGGCCCGTGGTAGGTGGCTTTTCCCCCGCGCCCGATCACATGAACGGGGTGGGGGAGGAACTCGGGAGAGCGCAGGCTGGATTGGTCGCCGGTGCGCCCGATGGTGTAAACCGGTTCGTGTTCGAGGAGAATGAGCGTGTCCCGGGCTTGGCCGGCCCTCCGCCGTGCATGCAGATCCTCCTGCGCCGCCAGTCCCGCTTCGTAGGCGACCAGTCCGGGATAGTCCTCAATAGCAAATGGGCACGCCGTGGGCATCAGGAGAAGCTACTCCGGTAGTTCGGGCCGCGCTAGCCCGCATATCCCACACTTTTCATGACGAGGTGCGGGGATTTCCCGGCGAGGACCTCGGCCCCAGATGTCACGCTGCCATTCCATTCCACTCCGGAGAAAAGTTGCCTTTTTGGCGTTCTTTTCTTGCCAGCGCGAACCGGGACGGATAAATCAGGCCATTACCATGACACCCGAAACCGAACACACCCACCATGCGGGCGATGAATTCGAAGATCGCCCGGTTCCTGAGACGGCGCTAAAAGACGGCAGATCCTTCTGGGGCATGTATGCCGGCGAACACACGGCCGGCACGGAATTCCTCATCGGCCCCATGTTCCTCGCCCAATGGGGAGTGGGCGGCTGGCAATTGATCCTCGGCCTCGTCTTCGGTAATCTCGCGGCCGTGCTCTCCTGGCGGTATATCACCGCGCCCATCGCCACCCGCGGGCGGCTAACCCTCTACCGGCAATTGGAAAACATCACCGGGCGAGGCCTTGTCTCGATTTACAACCTTGCCAATGGCGTGCTCTTCTGTTTCCTCGCCGGTTCCATGATCACCGTTTCGGCCACGGCATTTGGACCGATCTTTCCCAATATCAAAATGCCGGACTTCGCGACGGTCTATCCGACCGGTGTCACCTGGATTCTCCTCGTGCTGGCCATCGGCGCGCTCATGACCTTCGTTGCGGCCCGTGGTTACGGGCTTGTCGCGCGGGTCGGGCAGATCGCCGCTCCGTGGATGTTCCTGGTCTTTGTCGCCTGTGCCATGGTGACCATGGGTGAACTCGGAAACATGAACGTGATCGATGCCATCAAACCCATCGAAGGCGTCGAATCCAAGGTCGGTTTCTGGGGTGTCTTCTTTTTCGCATGGTTCTGCAATGCGGCCATGCATGTTGGCATGGGCGATTTGTCCGTGCTACGCTTCGCCCGGAAATCTTCCTTCGGCTGGGCCTCCTCGGCAGGCATGTATCTTGGCCACTGCATCGCCTGGCTCTGTGCTGGTATCCTGCTCGCCTACTGGGTTAGGGTCAAAGGAGCGGATCCTGCCACGGGGGCGCCCCTTGGCACGATGATCGATCACGCCACCGGTCTCGCGGGATTGACTTGTGTGGTGATTGCCGGTTGGACCACTGCAAACCCGACCCTTTACCGCGCCGGTCTCGCCTTCCAGAGCCTCTTCCCGAACATGGGCCGCGTCGCCGCCACCATTCTCGCCGGGGCCATCTGCACCATCGCGGGGATGTTCCCGAAACTGGCCATGAGTCTTCTCAACTTCGTCGGCATCTACGGCATGATCCTCTCGCCGATAGGCGCGGTCATTTTTGTCGATTTCTGGCTGCTGAAAAAAGCCGGGCTCAAACCCGAGTGGGCGCAAGTTACCGGCAAGACTTTCCACCCCGCCGCTTTCCTCGCCTGGGTGGTGCCGGTCGCTGGAGGCCTTTATGCCTATCAGGCCATGAATCTTGTCGCCCCCACGTATGTGACCCTGCCAGTCTGGATATGCACCGGGCTTCTCTACTTCGCCCTCAGCAAGGTCTTCGCCCCATCCACCAACGCCCGTGCATGATCCCCAAACCTCCCATCCTCACATGAAAACCATTCTTTTTCCCCTTGGACTTGTCGCGCTCGGCCTCGTCATCGTGCCTCCGGCGCTTTTCATGACCCGCACCCTGACCAACCTCGAAATGGTCAAGCACCTCATGCTGGTCGGCACGCTGCTCTGGTTTGGCACCGCGCCCTTCTGGATGAAGAAAACCTGACTCTATTCCGCTTCCCGCCCGGTGAGCTGACGTCCCTGCCTTGATTCCGGTGCGAAACCGCCGGTCGTGCCTCCCCACCCCCGAAAATCGGAGCCACCGCGGCGAAAGCCGCTTTACGCGGCGCGGTGATCGCGTTTCTTTCCCGTCATGCAAAACCGGGGATGTTTTTTAGCCATGGTGGTCGCGGGCACGGCCGCCCTCGTCCTCGGTTTGTCGTGGACCTTCTATTTTCTCCCGCGCTGGAAAAAGCTCCTCACTTCGAACCTGTGCCTCACCATCGAATTGCGCCTGGAATCATATCAACGTCGATTCACCACGTGGCCGGATGGGGAAAACACCGACATCCTGCTTGCCTTGCGAGGGCGTAACCCCGATTCGCTGGTTTTCGTAAAAGACAGCGATGGATTCCCGGTCGCCAACAACGCCTTCGTGGACCAATGGGAAACCCCACTCCGCTTCAATCGGGACACCTCTGGTGTGCCTCGTGCGATTTCCGCCGGACCGAACAAACGCCATGGTGACGCGGATGACATCGACGCCACGGCCGCCCGCGGCGATGCGTTGAAACTCTACGGTTCGAACGATAAAATCCCGAAATTCGAACCCGAAGCTCCCGCAGCCCCCGCGACTCCCGCACCCAAGCCCTGATCCCCCTCGCGACTCTCATGCGCCACTATCTCGATCTTCTCCGCCATGTCCTTGATAACGGCAGCCCGAAACAGGACCGAACCGGAACAGGCACGCTTTCGGTTTTCGGGGCGCAAACCCGCTACAACCTCGCCGATGGGTTCCCATTGCTGACGACAAAGAAGCTGCACCTCCGCTCCATCATCCATGAATTGCTCTGGTTTTTGAAAGGCGAAACCAACACCCGTTATCTCAAGGAAAACAATGTGAGCATCTGGGACGAGTGGGCCGATGAAAATGGCGAACTCGGACCTGTCTATGGCAAACAATGGCGGTCGTGGGAAGCACCCGACGGACGTGTAATCGACCAAATCGCCGGAGTTGTGCAGTCATTGAAAACCAATCCCGATTCACGCCGCCACATCGTCTGTGCGTGGAATCCCGCGGATGTCCCGGCCATGGCCCTGCCGCCCTGCCATTTGTTGTTCCAGTTCAACGTCTGCGACGGACGCCTGTCCTGCCAGCTTTACCAGCGTTCCGCCGACATCTTTCTCGGAGTGCCTTTCAATATCGCGTCCTATGCTCTGCTCACCCACATGATGGCCCAGGTTACCGGCCTTCAGCCCGGCGACTTCGTCCACACTTTCGGTGATCTGCATTTGTATTCCAATCACGTCGAGCAGGCGAAACTCCAGCTCACCCGCGAGCCTCGGCCGCTTCCGCGCCTCTGGCTCAATCCAGACGTCAGCACCATCGATGGTTTCACCTTCGAAGATATCCGCATCGACGACTACGACCCGCATCCGCACATCAAAGCTCCCGTTGCGGTGTAAGAGATGCTGGCTGGACCGGATCGAGGTTTCCAAACCAACCCGGGTTGCCCCGCTCCCAGAGAAGCCCCTTGGCAATCCCCGTGGCGGGAGTATCGTCTGACTCAATGCCGGTCCGGCCCGATTCATGCAGAGCATCGTCATTGATAAGCCATACACCTTTATCCCTCCCCGGCTGAGTCGGTTCTGGCATCGCGTGGCGAGGATGATTCTGCCCGGGCTGCTGAGGAGAGAATACGGAATCGCGGTGGTGGAAGTGCAGGGTGCCGAGAAACTTAACTCGTCGATCGAGGCCGGACACGGTGTGATGATTGTGGGGAACCATTGCCGCCCCTGTGATCCGATGGTTTTGGATACGCTGGCGGCGGAGGTGCGGCGACCATTCCATGTCATGGCCAGTTGGCATTTGTTCATGGTGAGCCGCTTCAAGAGATTTCTGCTGCCCAGAATCGGCGTCTTCAGTGTTTACCGGGAAGGCATGGACCGGGAATCCCTGAAGTGCGCGATCAGCTCGGTGGCCGATGGCGTGAATCCGCTGGTGATTTTTGTGGAAGGAATTGTCACGCGCAGCAATGACCGGCTGGTCAACTTCATGGATGGTCCGGCGTTCATTGCCAGAGCCGCAGCCAAGCAGCGGAAGCAAGGCAAAGTGGTCGTTCATCCGGTCTTCACCCGCTATTTTTTCGAGGGTGATTTGGAGGCGACCGTGGCACCGGTGCTCAAGGAAATCGAAACACGCTTGTCCTGGCAGGAAAACTCGCACCTTTCACTCCGGGAGAGAATCTCCAAGCTCGGCGATGCGCTCCTCACGCTGAAGGAAATCGAATATTTTGGCGAAGCACAAACAGGCTCAAACGGCGAACGCTTGCCACGGCTAATCGAGCGCGTGCTGACACCGCTGGAGGACCAGTGGGCGGCGGGCCGTCATGACGGGGACACCATGGCGCGGGTCAAACGCCTGCGTTCCGCGATTCTCCCGGATCTCGTGAAAGGGGGCATTTCTGCCACCGAGAGGGCTGCACGCTGGCGTCATCTCGGGGATTTGTATCTCGTGCAACAACTTCATTGTTATCCGGTCGGTTATCTGGACAAACCGACAACAGAACGAATGCTCGAAACGGTGGAGCGTTTTGAGGAAGACCTAACAGATGTTGCGCGGGGGCATTACCCTATCCGGGCGGTGATCACGGTTGGCGACCCCATCGAAGTCGGTGCGACCCGTGATCGTTCGCAGGAGGTGGATCCCGTCACCACCGCGATCCGGGAGCAGATGGAGGCGCTTCTTGAATCGACCAAGTCTCCGCACAAGATGCCAACGAAAGGAGTGGGACAACCATGACAGCCATCGCCCTTCGCATCGGTGTGATCGCGCTCGCGCTGGTCGTGTGGTTTTGGACACAGAAGCTGATTGGCCGCAAACGCGCGGCGGATGGTGGGATCGGTGATGTCATTCACGATCTCACGGCTGGCTGGCACCGGTGTTTTCAGAACAACGAAAAAGTGGCGAATCGCTCCCTGGCCCTCAGCTCATTTCTCATCGATGTGCTGGGTTTGTTCTTGATCGCGTCGGCAATCTTTGGCCCGACTTTTGCACCATTCATCGGAGTTTTGATTGTCTTCTCCCTGCGCCAAGTCTGCCAGCTCTGCTGCACGCTGCCACCTCCCCCGGGCATCATCTGGCGCGACCCCGGATTCCCGAGCCTGCTCGTAACCTATGGCGTGAGCAACGACTTCTTCTTTTCCGGTCACACCGCGTTGGCCGTGCTCGGGGCCATCGGAGTCTGCCAAATCGCGCCATGGTGGCTTGGTGGACTGGCCATCCTCATTGCCATCGGAGAGGCGGTTCTGGTGCTTGTTTTACGCGCCCATTATACCCTGGATGTGATCGCCGGTGCTTTCGCGGCATGGTTCGCAGCCGACATGGCGGCGCGCCTCGCACCATCGGTGGATGTGTGGCTGAGGTGATTTTGCGGCGGCCACGGACACGACCTAGCGGGCTCGTGTCCTTCCGGATATCAGGAACCCTCCAACCATTTCTCCACCGGCGCGGTGTTGGCCTGCGGGCCGATGAGGGCAAGGGCGGGTTTGCCGGAGCGGAACGTGCGGGCGGCGCTGGCGGCGACTTCGGCCGGGGTGATGGCGGAGAGACGTGCGCGGGCGGCATCGGGCGCAAGCACGCGGCCATACCAGAGCAGGCATTCGCCGACCCAGTTCATCTGGTTGACGGTGGATTCGAACCAGAGGTCTTGTTGGCCGAGAGCAAAGGCGCGGGCGCGATGGAGTTCGGCTTGTTTTGGGGGATGGGAGATGAGTTTTCGTAACTCCCGGCCGAGGGCGCGGGTGGCCGCTTCGAGTTTGCCGTTTTCAACCGCGGTATAGACTTCGAAAAGTCCGGTCTCGGCAAAGACATCGGTTTCGGTATGCACGGCATAACAAAGTCCGCGTTGCTCGCGCAGCGCGTGGAAGAGGCGCGAACCCATCGCTTCTCCAGTGAGCACGCTCAGGAGTCTTGTGGCATGCCGGGCAGGGTGTCGGCGACCGGGTGTGCGGAAACCGAAGGCAAGGTGGGTTTGTTCCGTCTCGCGGGTCTCTCGGCGTGATGCACTGGCTCTCCGGACAGGGAAGGGGAGAGCACGGGCGGGTTTGCCAACCGGCAACGAACCAAAAAGTGGGCTCAGCTTTTCCACCACTTCGGCATGGGGCCAGGGTGAGGCGACGGCGAGAACGGTATTGGCCGCGACATGGGTGCGGTCGGTCCATTCCCGCAGCTCGGCGGGTCCGAGACGGGCAAGGCTGGCCGCCGTGCCGGTAATGATGCGACCCAAAGGATGGTTCGGCCAGACCGCTTCGGAGAGCAGGTCTTCCACATGCTGCCCGGGGTTTTCCCGATACATCTGGATTTCTTCGAGGATGACTTCTTTCTCCCGGCGGCAATCGCGTTCTGAGTAACGGGCATTGCGGAAAATGTCGGCGAGCACGTCGGCGGCGGTGTCGAGCCGGTCGGCAGGCACCACGGCATGGTAGCAGGTGTGGTCCTCGCTGGTGAAGGCATTCAATTCACCGCCGACGCCTTCAATATCGAGGGAAATTTTGCGTGCGGAGCGGCGGGCGGTGCCTTTGAAAACCATGTGCTCGACCAAATGGGCGACCCCGGCGAGGCGGGCCGGTTCGTGCCGCGAGCCGGTGCCCGTCCAGACGCCCAAAGCGGCCACACGGCGGTCGGGCAATTCGACCGTGCCAATGCGCATACCGTTCGGAAGGGTGCTTGTCTGGTGGCGGAGTGACTCCATGGGAAAAAAACCATGGAACCGGGAAACGCCGGGTGCCAGCAGAAGCACGGCAAAATCTGTTCGCAGGGGAGGGTATGCGGGGCTACTTTCCTCCCATGAACCATCCTTTGGGATTCGATGAGGCGCGGGTGCTAGGTTGTCTGTTGGAAAAAGAAATGACCACCCCCGATGCCTATCCGCTCACGCCATCGGGCCTGCTCGCGGCGTGCAACCAAACAAGCAGCCGGGAACCGGTCGTGCAGTGGGAGATGGCGCAAGCGGAGCAAGCCGCGGCGGGGCTGCGCCAATGAGGCATGGCGGCGATGGTTCACATGGCGGGATCGAGGGTGCCGAAGTTCAAGCACTTGCTGGAAGAGTATTATCCCACCTTGGGGCGGCCGGAGAGGGCTTTGCTTTGTGTCATGCTTCTGCGCGGACCGCAATCGGCCGCTGAGCTAAGGGCCCGCACGGAGCGGATGGTTGCTTTCAACGACATCCAAGCAGTGGAAGTTGCGTTGGCTCGTCGCATCGGTCATGGAGAAGGGGCTTTGGTCGCCCAACTCCCAACAGGTCATGGTCGCCGGGTGGCGGAATACGCACATTTGTTAGGCGGCGAGGTGACGGCGAATGTTTCGCCGGCGAAATCGGCCACCTTCGTGCCTCCTCCGCCGGATCGCCTGGCTGCACTTGAAGAGGAAGTTGCTGCCCTGCGCGCGGAGCTCGAAGAGCTGAAAAGAAGCCTCGGCGTTTGAACGATCTTCATCCCACGTGGGAAAAGTCGACATCGCGTTCGAGGCAGGCTTTCCATGGTTGGTGCTCTGGCAGAGAGAGGTTGGGGTCGGAATCGAGGGTCAGGTCTGCCAATCGGCGGGCGGCGGCGATGAGCCGGGTATCGGTGATGCGCTCGAGGGCGGGGGCCTCGAGTCCGGGAAGCCCGCTTTGTTCGGTGCCAAGCACATCACCCGGTCCGCGTTGGCGCAAATCCTCTTCGGCAATGGCGAAGCCGTCGCGCGTGCGGGTGAAGATCTCAAGCCGGCCCGCGTGTTCCGTGTCGTCCTTGCCCAACAAAAGCAGGCAATAGGATTTGTGCGCGCCGCGCCCGACCCGGCCGCGCAACTGATGGAGCTGTGCCAGTCCGAATCGTCCGGCATCCTCGATGAGCATGACAGTCGCATTCGGCACGTCGACACCGACTTCGATCACGGTCGTGGTCACGAGGACGTGGATTTCCCCTTCCCGGAAGCGCGTCATGATGCCTTCCTTTTCTTCTGGTGGCGTGCGTCCTGTTAGGATGGCCGTTGTGTGACCGGGCAGGCGGCGTTGCCAGTCCTGCCATCCGCTGGTGGCATCAGCGGCGTCTTGCTTTTCCGATTCTTCGACGAGGGGGTGCACGATGTAGGTCTGGCGCCCGAGGGCGAGTTGCTCGCGCACGAATTTGGTGACCCTGCGTTTGTCCGGAGCGATGCGGATGGCGGTGACGATTTCTCCACGCCCGGGTGGCAGTTCGTCGAGCACGGAGACATCGAGATCACCATAGAGTGTCATGGTGAGCGTTCGAGGGATGGGTGTGGCGGTCATCACCAGCACATGGGGGGCGGTGCCAAAGTCCATGAGCCGCGCCCGCTGGGCGACGCCGAATTTGTGCTGCTCGTCGATGACGATGAGCCCGGGTTCCACCAGTAGGTCGCGGGCTTTGGCGAAAAGCAGGGCGTGGGTGCCAATGACGATGTCCGGGCGTGTGCCATCAGGCGTAGCTTCGACCCGGGCTCCGGTGCGCAAGGCAACCGTGCATCCGAGCGGACTGAATTGGCGTGAAAATGTCCGGAAGTGTTGCTCGGCGAGAATCTGAGTCGGGGCCATGACGGCGGCCTGGCAGCCGGATTCGATGGCGAGTGCGATGGCGGCCATGGCAACGGCGGTTTTTCCCGAACCAACATCTCCCTGAAGCAGCCGCCGCATTGGGGAGCTTCGTTTCAAATCAGCGCGGATTTCCCGCACCGTGCGCTTCTGGGCTTCCGTCATGTCGAACGGAAAGCCCTTCGCCAGCTCGGCCAACAAAACCCCTCGGCCACAGCGGGCTTGGCCGGGAGCGGAGTCGCGAGCGCGGCGTCGATGGGCTACGGCAAGCTGGAGCCGGAAGAAGGCACCAAGGGCGAACTCTCTCGAGGCGGCGGCCAATTCTTCTTCGGACTCCGGGAAATGCAATGCACGCAGGCTGGAAAAGGCATCAGATGGCGAATGACCGAGCACGGCCTCCGCTTCCTTCGCGCATCGGCTTGGCAGCAGGGGAGGGAAGGAAGTCGCGACCTCACTTGAGGAAATTTCCCCGAGCGCCCGGTGAATGAGGCTGCGGAGGAACTTCTGTTTGATACCCGTGGCCAGCGGATAGATCGGAACGATGCGGCCGACATGGATGGTGGTGATGGAGGTGTCATCCGGTTCTAGCACTTCGATCTCCGGGTGGTCGATGATGAGCCGATCCTTCACCGCTTTCACTTTTCCATAAGCGAAGAGCCGATCGCCGCCCGCGATGGCTTTTTGCATCCAGGAGAGATTGAACCACCGGGCCACGAGTTTTCCTCCCTCGCCGCCTCGTGCGGGCACGAGGGTGGCTTCGAAGATGGATTTGGCACGCCCGAATCGTAACAAACGGGTGTCGATCACCATCGCATCAAGGGAAACCGGCAACGAACTCGCGGTGGTCGGGAACGCCGAAGCATGCCGTCGATCCTCATGGCGGCGGGGCAAATGATGAAGCAGTTCGGCGACCGACTTCAAGCCGAGCGCGGCCAAGGCTGTCTTCTGCGGCGTGGTCAGACGAGTCCAGTCCGCGATGGCGGGTGATGGCGGCGGCGTTTCGGGCATCACGGATTGGGGTCGCTCGAACGCAGGGCGGACACGCGCATCTGTGGAGATCGGCGGCCATTCCATTCGTTGGCTTCGAGGTGGAATACAACATCCCACGGCGGAGCAGGCAGGGGACCACGCGTAGCACCGCCAAACCAGATGGCATCGCAGAAACCGCGTCCCTGACGCACGGGGATTTTATAATGTTTTTCCTTGAGCACACGCGGAGGATTCGAGGGCTCGACCCCCCGCACGACGAGCAGGGGTTCGCCGAAACCCTGGCCGAATGGACTGAGCCATTTCCAAGCGTCTAACAAGGCATCATTCAACTCCTCCAGCCTCACCACGGCATCAGGGGCGATCACGGGATGGAAGACCGAAGGATCGACGATGGCGGCGACATGTGCGGTGACCGCTTCCCGGAATCCCTCCACCTCTTCATGTCGGATGGTGATGCCAGCGGCCATGTCGTGCCCTCCGCCTTTGACCAGCCGATCGCGACAAGCGTGGATGATGTTGGTCAGGGAAATACCTGCGATTGAACGGGCCGAGCCCTTACCCATGCGGTTGTCGTCGAAACCGATGACAAAGGCCGGCCGATGGAAGTGGCGTGCGATGCGCGAGGCCACGATGCCGACCACGCCCGGATGCCAGGAATCGCCGGAAAGCACGAAGGCCGGGACATCGCCGAGGATCTCCGCTTGAGCGAGGGCTTGTTGGAAGACCTCCTGTTCGAGTTGCTGGCGCTCGCGATTATGGTCATCGAGCAGACCGGCCAATTCATCGGCAGTAGTTTCATCGGCGGCAGCCAACAAGTCGAAGGCATGGCGGGCGGTATCCAGACGGCCGGCCGCGTTCAAGCGTGGGCCTAGGCGGAATCCGATGTCGCTGGCGACCATTTTCCCATTCAGGCCCGCGAGTTTTTTCAAGGCAACCAGTCCGGGGCGGTTCGTGCGCGCGAGTTCCGCGAGTCCGTGGCGCACGAGCAAGCGGTTCTCATCCACCAGTGGAACAATGTCGGCCACCGTCGCTAGCGCGACCAGATCGAGATGGGCCTTCAAATCAAAGACCGAGCGATCGAGCGGACGCGTTTTCAAGAGTCCGTGGATCACTTTGAAGACGACTCCGGCGGAGCAGAGGTAGGGTTGTTCGCCGCTTACTTTCGGGTTCACGATGGCGGCGCAGGCGGGCATTCCCTCCGGCGCGGCCTCATGGTGATCGAGGACGATCAAATCCACGCCCCTTTCGGCCAGCCAAAGCGCCTCGTGTGACGACGTCGTCCCGCAATCGACGGCCACGACCAGAGAGGGATTCGTTTCTTCCAGGCAACGCGCGAGACCGTCTTCGGAGAGCCCATACCCTTCCTCCATGCGATGGGGCAGGGTCACCGATGCTTGCACACCGTAGGCGGCCAGACCGGAGCGGAGCAACGCGAGGGAGCTTACGCCGTCAACATCGTAATCTCCGTAGAGAGTCACCCGTTCACCCTTGTCGACGGCGGCTAACAAACGCGCGACCGCCTTGTCGAGCCCGCGAAGGAGAAATGGATCCCGCAAATCCTGCAAACGCGGACGGAGGAAGGCATCAGGGGTTTGAATTCCGCGACGGTGCAAGATTTCCGCCACCAACCGCGGGTATCCCGGCAACAAGGGGGGATCGACAGCGGGGGGAAGAATCCAGCGTGGTTCGGAGCGCATGATGGCGAAATTCAATCCTGGGGCTCAGCGAGTTGGTCCGGCAAGAGGAAGCCGCGTTGGCCCTCTTGGGGCAGCACCCATTCCGCCTCAATGGTGGTGGTTTCAATCACTGCATAACCGGGCGCGCTATTGAAAAAGGAGAGGAAATAGGCGCGACTCTTATCCTCGAACAACGCCCAGACTTTCTTAATCCGTTTGATGTCTTCGAGTACGCGGGATTCGCCGCGCAAGTAGAGCACGATATCGCGTTCGGCATCCACGAGCATCCATTCGGTGCGGGGATTCTTTCGGATGTGGCGGATCTTCGCGCTATCGGGCGAGGTGAGGGAATAAAGGTGGTGCCGATCAGGTGGGCACGCGGTGCCCATCCAGGCCGCATGGGGCCAGCCTTCGTTGGAAACGGTCGTAAAAATGGCCACGGCTCCGCCATCGGCAGGCGATTTGAGCATGCGGCGCAGCCTTTCGAGGATTTCGGGAGCGGGAGAAATGGAGTGCATCAACCTCCCATGCAACCACATCCGGGGGCATTCGGCAAGAGAATGGACCAAAATCGTCGTCCGTGACGTAATTATCTCGGGCGGATCTTCGTCCGAAAGCACAAAAATCCATGAAGTGGTCCTTTTCCATCGGCCGGGTCGCGGGTACGGATGTACGCATCCATGTCACCTTTTTCCTCCTCTTGGCCTTCATCGCCTTCAGTTACGGGGCCATGGGGGCTTTGCTCACCGTCACCCTCTTTCTGTGCGTGCTTCTGCACGAATTCGGCCACATTTTCGCGGCCAAACGCTACGGAATACGCACTCCGGATGTGACCCTCTTGCCAATCGGCGGGCTGGCCCGTCTCGAGCGGATGCCGAAAAAGCCGAGCGAGGAACTGGTAGTCGCCCTCGCCGGGCCGGCCGTGAACGTGGTCATCGCCGCCGGCTTGTTCCTATTCCTCGGAGGAATGCCCAAGCACACGCTCACGCCCAAACTCGACGGGGTGCCGGCCTTTCTTCAAACGGTCATGGTCGCCAACATCTGGCTCGCCATTTTTAATCTGTCCCCGGCCTTTCCCATGGATGGAGGACGCGTCCTCCGCGCCCTGCTCGCCACGAAGTTACCCTACACCCGCGCGACCCAAATCGCCGCCACCATCGGACAGGTCATCGCCTTCGCCGGAGGCATCTGGGCTCTGCTCAACATGCAGCCGATTCTCGTTCTGATTGCCTTCTTCATCTTCATCGGCGCCGGGCAAGAAGCTTCGTCCGTGCGCATGGACTCGGCAACCACTGGTTTGCCGGTGACCTCGGCGATGATGACCCGTTTCCAGATTCTTTCGCCGCAGGACAGTCTGCAAGCCGCCATCACCGCTCTGCTTGCCGGTTCGCAACATGATTTCCCCGTCGTTGATGGCGGGGGGCGCGTGCGGGGCATTCTCGTTCGCGCCGATCTCTTCAAGGCGCTCGGCGAACACGGCCCGGGCCACTCAGTTTATGAAATCGCGAGGAAGGAGCCGCCGATTCTGCGCACCGATTTCATGCTTACTCATGCCCTCGGCATCCTCTCCGAAAGTGGATTCGCCACCTTGCCGGTGCTGGACGCGGAATCCGAGCGTCTTGTTGGTCTGCTGACTTCCGAAAATGTCGCGGAAATGATGATGATTGCCCAGGTGGTCGAAAGCCGCCGCGAGAGGCTGGGAGGCCCGACCCCGCCTCCGTTGCCGGACGAGAGGACTTGAGATTACCGTTCATTTTCCGAAGACAAAACAGACCGGTGCGGGACAGGCCACTGGCTCGCCCGACGGGCTCAGTTTGCCTGTCTCTGGGTCGATGCGGTGGACTTGGATGGTGTTCGAAGCTTGGCCACCCGCTAGCAACCATTTTCCATCCGGGCTGATGGCGAAATTCCGGGGGATCTTCACGCCCGCCGGAACATGCTGGATGGCTTGCAGCTTGCGGTCGGAGCCCACGGAAAAAACCGTGATGAAGTCGCGCCCTTGGTCGGTTAGGTCACGGGTGGATGAGTAAACGAATTTACCACCGGGATGAACGCGGATTTCTGCGGAGGTCAGGCCATCGACGGGAAGATTGTCGGGACGACCCGCAGCGACGTGGAGAGGTTTGAGTTTTCCTTCCTCCGCCGACCAATCGAAAACGCCCACCGTCTGGTCGAGTTCGTTGACGACAAAGATGGTTTTGTTATCCGTGCCCACGGCCAGATGGCGTGGCCCCGCTCTTGGGGGTGTCGATGCCCGGGAGACCTCGCGCACGAAACTGGCACCCGCGTCGATTTCATAAACCACCACCGCGTCGCAACCCAAATCAGGTGCCGCGGCATGACGACCACCGGGCAGTGGAACAAACGCATGTGCATGCGCTTCTTTCTGCCTTTCATGTGGACCTTGCCCTTTGTGTTCGATAAGGGAAACCCTCCGCAAGGATCCGCTCTCTTTGTTAAAGGCAAATGAAGCGACCGAGCCGCCGCCGTAGTTTGCGGCCAGAACGGTCTTGCCATCCGCAGTGAAACTCACATGGCAGACCCCGCCACCGGTGACGGCACGAGCCACTTCCTCCCATGGAGCATCGTCTTTCATCCTCCAGACCACCACATGACCGCTCGGCTTTTTTTCTCCGTCCGCCTGGAGATTGGCGGTCGTCACGGCGTGAGAGCCATCGCTGGAAAGCGCGAGAAATCCCGCCCGATCCACCTTGGCCACCCGCTCGGGGGCAGACAGTTTGCCGGTTTCTGTATCGAATTTCGCCCGGTAAGCCCCAGCATTTTCGCCCTCCGCGAATGTGCCAATCCAGGCATCGACCGTCGCCGACTGGAGCAGGGGTGTGGTAGCGAGGAAAAGGAAGAGTAGGCAGCGCATGCCGCCATAACCACTTGTCGCGGGCGATTCTGTCAGCCAAATTCCTGACAGACCCGCTCGCCCGCGGGCGTCTTCTTCTCACCAAACGTTGCCATGAATCCGCGCCATCTCGTCTTCGCCTCACTTCTTACCACCATGTCCACCCTTTCCGCTGCCGAGGGGCTTTCCCCCGACTGGACCAATGTCGCACCCGCCGATGCCCAAATCATGGGTGACTACGAAGGCACCTACCTTGATGCTCCCAAGGGTCACTACTTCGAAATCAACAAACCGGTGGCCGCTCAGCTCATGAATGTCAGCGATGGCCAGTATGCCATCCGCTTCACCCAACAGCTCGATGCCCGGTCCGATCCCTATTTTGAAGGTTCGGCCAAGCTCGAAGGTGACGCGGTTGTCTTCGACGAAAAGGGATGGAGCGGCAGAGCGACCAAAGACGATCTCACCGGCATTGCCAACTATGGCGGCAAGCAGGTGAAATTTGATCTCAAACGTG
This sequence comes from Verrucomicrobiales bacterium, assembly GCA_046075565.1. Lineage (GTDB taxonomy): Bacteria > Verrucomicrobiota > Verrucomicrobiia > Verrucomicrobiales > SLCJ01 > JBJTQJ01. Next base: position 49,516 of record JBJTQJ010000030.1, read on the forward strand.
TCGACCGCGCATCCCCGACCCTCGGAGCGAAAGCCCCCGAAGGGGCCGTTGTCCTCTTCGACGGAAAAAACTTCGACCAATGGCAGCACGGCGACGGACGCCCGGTTACCTGGCGCATTCTGGAAAACGGGGTCATGGAAATCCCGAATCCGAAATCCAAGGAGGACCGCGAGAAACGCATCGGCGGCGACATCCAAACGAAGGAATCCTTCGGCGACTGCCGCATCCATCTCGAATTCCGTTATCCGGTGGAGCCCGGTAAAGCCGGCCAAGGACGCGGCAACAGCGGGTTCTTCTTCCAACGCGACTACGAAGTGCAAATCCTCAACTCCTACGGACTCCACGGATATTGGAATGAATGTGGTGCCCTTTACAAACTCTCCCCGCCCAAGGTGAATGCCGCTCGTCCGCCGATGCAATGGCAGACCTATGATGTCGAATACACGGCCTCGGTCTGGAAAGATGGCAAAATGACCGCCGCTCCCCGCATCACCGTGCTTCACAACGGTGTGCTCATCCACGATGACCAGGAAATCAGCCACGTCACCGCGCATGCCTTCGACCAACGCGAGAAAAACCCGCAAGGCCCCGGACCCATCCGCCTTCAGGATCACAGCAATGCCATCCAATTCCGGAATATCTGGATCGTCCCAGGCAAGAAGAAGTAGCAAGTCGAGCGCTCAACCACCGGCTACCGGCCGGGAAACGTCAATCTACCATCCACCATGAACAAACCAAAGATCAGTCAGTTCGCCCCCATTCCTGTCACTGTCGAAGCCGGCAAAACCTACTATTGGTGTTCCTGCGGCGAGAGCAAAGGCCAGCCTTTTTGCGACGGATCCCACAAGGGCACGGGCTTCTCTCCTGTCGCTTACACCGCCGAGAAGGATGGCCCGGTCTATTTCTGCGCCTGCAAACACGGAGGCAATGGCGTTCTCTGCGATGGTAGCCACAAATCGCTTCCACGCGAGTCCGCGAAAACGGATTAACCCACCTAACAAGCCACCTGCGCACGGTGCCGACCCTTTGCCGCAGAACTTTCGATTCAACGGCTACCATTCTTCCAGAAAAACCCTTGGCTCGGGTTCGCCATTCTCCGGGAGCAAGGCGAGGAGTTCATTGATGGTGTGACGGTGTCCTCCGGGGATGCGATCCGGCGCGATGCGGGCAAGAGGGACAAGCACGAAGCGCCGGTTGGCCATACGAGGGTGGGGGAGGATGAGGTCGGGTGTGGCGAATGTGCCCGATTCAAGATAAAGGAGGTCGATATCGATGGGACGGGGAGCATTCCGGTGGCGATCTTTGGGCAAAGGACGGCCGAACTCCGCCTCGATGGCTTGGCAGGCACGGTGAAAGTCGGTTAGCCTGCCGTCGGGGATGTCGAGTTCCAGCGCGGTATTGAGAAAATCAGGGGAACCGGGCGGGCAATCGACGGGCGCGGTCGCGTAGATAGGCGCTTGGCGAAAATCCGACTGCGAACCGGCGGCGGCGAGCACGGCATCGCGCGCGCGGGCCAGCCACTGGCCGCGGTCGCCGAGATTCGAGCCCATGGCCACTCCGATGCGCATGGGCAAACATGGAATGGAGACGGGCGTGGGAAAATTGAAATTTTCTCCGGGACGCGCGGCAAGAATTATGGCATCGGTGGGAAATGGCGAAGACCCCGACACCCGCGAAACCCGTTTGGCCGGACTGGTTGCCCGCACCGACGGGCCAGGCCGCGGTTTGGCCATGGGAAAGGATTTTCGACGATTTGCCGAACATTGTTTTTTTCGCGAAGGATGTGCGGGGGCGTTACACCTCGGTAAACCGCTCGCTGGTCGAGCGGTGTGGGTTCTCCGACAAAGCCGCGATGCTGGGCAAAAGGCCGTCGGAAATTTTCCCCGCCTCGATGGCGGCGCACTTCGAGCGCCAGGATGCTCGGGTCCTCGGCAGCGGAAAACCGGTGCTGGACCAATTGGAGCTGCATTTCCATGTGCAACGCCGCCACGGCTGGTGCCTGACCAATAAATACCCCCTCGCGGAGGCGGGCACGGGCAAGGTGATCGGACTGGTCGGGGTGGGGCGGGATGTCGAAACTTCGGCCCGGGGGGTGGCGGCGCGGGGGTTTCCGGAACTCGCCCGAGCCATCGATCACTTGCAGGGACGGGTGGAAAACCCGCCGGGAGTGGAGGAATTGGCCGCCGTGGCCGGTTTGCCAGCCGGTCCATTCGCCCAAATGGTCCACCGGGTCTTCCACATGACCCCGCGGGACCTGATTTTGAAGGTGCGGCTCGACGAGGCCATGCACCTGCTGGCCCATTCCGCCATGACACTGGCGGATATCGCGCTGGCGACCGGATTTTGCGACCAGAGCGCCTTCACCCGGCATTTCCGGCGCTTCACGGGAATTCCGCCGGGGGGATTCCGGGCCAGCCAGCGGGGAATTGAAAATTTCTCCGAAAAATAAGGACATCCGGGCAGGCTGGTGCTATAGAATTTGGAAAGTTCGTCTGCCGGGCGACGCATAATCAAGGACATGGCGAAGAAAGACGACAAAACCAAATCCACCGCCGATTCCGCGGCTGATTCCACCAGCGACGAGGAAATCCTGAAAAGCGGGTATGCGAAGACGCGCAAGAGTCTCATCGCCCGTTTGCAGAACTGGGAGGACCAGCGGACTTGGGATGAGTTTTACCAGACCTATTGGCGGCTCATTTATAGCGTAGCCATCAAGTCCGGACTGCGGCAGGACGAGGCATTTGATGTCGTGCAGGAGACGATTCTGAGCATCGCGAAACAGTCGAAGGAGAATCGTTATGATCCCAATGCCGGATCCTTCAAATCATGGCTTTTGAACATGACCCGTTGGCGTATCGGCGATCAGTTCCGCAAACGCAAAAAAGACACGGCCATGGTCCAGCCCGAGTTCCAGGACGACAGCGGTCGCGGTGAAGCCATCGTCGAACGTGTGGAGGATCCGAATGGGGACAAGTTGGAGCGTTTGTGGAATGCCGAATGGGCGAAGAATCTGACCAAGTCGGGACTCGAAAAAGTGAAACGCAAGGTCAGCGCCCGGCAATATCAGATCTTCGATTGTTATGTTCTGAAAGGCTGGGATACGGAACGCGTCGCCCGTGAACTCGGAGTGAGCGTGACGCAGGTTTATCTGGCCAAACACCGGGTCGGTGCCGTGCTGAAGAAAGAACTCGCCGAATTGGATGGCAAGCTCCTCTGACCAACCCGGTGGTTGCGCCCCCGTGATCCCGGACCACCGGCTCCTGCGGCGGATCGGCAAGGGAGCTTACGGCGAAGTATGGCTGGCGCGCGGTGTCACGGGAGTTCTGCGGGCCATCAAGATCGTTCGTCGCGGGGACTTTGAAGAAGAACGGACCTTCGAGCGTGAGTTCGAGGGCATTCGCGAATACGAACCCATCTCGCGCCACCACCGCGGACTGGTGCATGTGCTGCACATCGGACGCAACGAAGATGAAGGATTCTATTATTATGTAATGGAACTCGGCGACGACGTGCAAGGCGGGCCGGCCACCAACGAGATCGAATACGAGCCGCGCACCTTGCACAGCGATGTGCTGCGTCGCGGGCGACTTCCCGTCGGTTATTGCATCACGGTTGGGGAAGTGCTCGCCGACGCGCTGGGCTATTTGCACAAGCAGGGTTTGACCCATCGCGATATCAAACCGAGCAACGTGATCTTTGTCGGAGGTGTGCCCAAACTCGCCGATATCGGACTGGTGGCGCGCAGCGGTCAACGCACTTTCGTTGGCACGCAGGGATTCACCCCGCCGGAAGGGCCGGGTTCTCCCCAGGCCGATGTTTACAGTCTCGGCATGGTGCTTTACGAGGTGAGCACGGGCAAAGACCGTTTCGATTTTCCGGAGGTGCCGGATGAACTGCCCGAGGAGGAACGTGCCGACTGGCGGAGGTTGAATGACGTGATTTGCCGGGCCTGTGACCCGGAAGTCGAGCGGCGTCATGCCGACGGAAATGTGCTGGGCATCGATCTCGGCGCGCTTGCCGCCGGACGCGAGCCGCCCATGGCCGAAAAGAAATGGCGAACGCCCGTGCTTGCCGCCGTCGCATTGGTCACGGTCGTCGCGACCTTTTCAGCGCTCTGGCCGACCCAGCCGCCCACTCCGCTTCCGGTGGTTTCGCAGCCGCCGGTTGTCGACAAACCCACCACCGGTTCGGTGCGTATCTTCACCACGCCGGGAGGAGCGGAAATCCTCTTCGAAGGAGAAAGCATCGGCCAGACTCCGCAAACACTTGACGATTTGCCTCCGGGTCCGGTGCGTTTCATGTTGCGTCTCGAGGGTTATCGCGCCGCCAACATGGAAGCCGAAGTCCATCCCGGCGAAACCGTCGTCGTGGCCCACGAACTCGAATTTTACAAACCACCGGTGGCAGGCCAACCATGGGTGAATCAACTCGGAATGGAGTTCAGTCCGAGCGGGCGCAACCACGCCGGCACCGGACCCGTCACGTGGAAACAATTCGAGTCCTTCGCAACCTCCGCCGGCAAGGGGCTGGCCTTTGAAAAAGCGGAATGGAAAAAGCCGGATGGGGAAAACGAAACGCTCGTGCTGGCCAGTCGTGAGGTGGCCGAGCGATTCTGCGCCTGGTTGTTGCAGCGCGGGCGCGAGCTTGGATTCCTCGGGCCCGAACATTACTATTCCCACGCCCGGGGCGATGCACTGCCACCCATCCAAGGACAAGGCGGAAAAGAGTTGACCCCTATTGTTTGCTCGGTGCGCAGTTTCCTCTATGGCGGATTGATGGTGAGCAGCCAACCCGAGGGCGCGGAAGTCTGGGAATTGCCCGCCCGCAGGTTCCTCGGTCGCACTCCATTGCGCATTGATCGGTTGGTGCCCGGTCGCCAGGCCTTTGAAATCCGCCTCGAAGGTCACGAGAAACAACAAGCCACCGTCGCAGTGAAGGCGGAGGAAACAAGTGAACTCGCTCTCGTGCTGCGGCCAAGCAAAGGGGTGATCTTCGGCCGGGAATGGAAAAACAGCCTCGGGATGGGATTCCAGCCAGTCGGTGACCTCATGGTGGCCACCACCGAAACCAGGGTAGCCGATTGGCAAGCTTATCGCGCCGCCACCGGTGCGGCCGCCGCCAGCACCAGTTTCCGCCAGCGGGCTGATGAACCGGTCGCGGGCGTGAGCCGCACCGACGCCATCGCATTCTGCGTCTGGATGACCAACACCGAACGCGGGCAAGGATTCATCCAGGACAATCACCGCTACCGTCTCCCCACCGATGCCGAATGGTCGCGCTTCGCCGGCTTGACCGAGGAGCCCGGATTGTCGCCCCACCAACTCGATGGACAAGACCGCGGCGTCTTCCCTTGGGGCACGCAATGGCCTCCATCAGCCAACGCCGGAAACTTCGCCGATGAAACAGCCCGTGCCCGGCTTCCCCGCGGCACATCCATCATCACCGGCTACCGTGATGGCTTCATCAACACTTCTCCCGTCGCCACCTTCACGCCCAATCCTTTGAAATTGCACGACCTCGGCGGCAACGTTTGGGAATGGGTCGGCGATGACTATGGAGGCGATCCCGCCAACCCCGCTTCAAGCTGGGCTGTCTGTCGGGGTGGCAGTTGGGCCGATGGCAAACGCGATGACCTTCTCGTTTCGATGCGTAATATTCTCAAGGCCGATTATCGCGGTGATGGCCTTTACGGTTTCCGAATGGTGCTCCAGCGCGAAGGCGATCTTGATGTTGCCCCTGAACTGTTCCCACTTGTTCCGGCATTGCCATCACCCCCAAGTCCATGATTTCCCCCCGGTCCTACGCCATAATTCTCCTTGTTCCCTTCCTGCTCGTCTCTTGCGGGCCGCCCGCGAGATTGAAGCGGGAAGCCGTGGCCATCGCGGGCCGTGCCACCGCCCCCTCGGGTGGAGTGAAGCGAAAAGAGGTGCAGCAGGTATGTTGGGAACTCTCCCGCCAGGGGCTGCGTTATTCCTTCGGTTCGGTGCGACCGGAGACCGGCGGTCTCGATTGCTCCGGAACCGTGCATTACGTGTTATCACGTGTCGGCTACCGCAGTGTGCCACGCCAGTCGAATCACCAGTATTATTGGGTGAAGGAATACGGAAACATGAATCACGAGAGCAGTCTGACCGAATCGGTGCTGCGGAGACTGAAGCCCGGCGACCTGCTCTTCTGGAGTGGAACCTACCGCACTGGAAAACGCTGGCCTAACATCTCCCATGTAATGTTCTACAGTGGACGCGACCCGAAAAGCGGGACGCACTACATGTTCGGCGGTCGCTCGGGCGGGCGCCGGGGCCTCAATGGTTCCGAAATCGATTTCTTCGTCCTGCGTCCCGGCGAAAGCGAGGGCAGATCAGGAAAATTCGTCGGCTATGGCCGTCCGCCGGGTTTGCGGTGAGTCTCCCCGCCAACCGATCACTTCTTCGGGCCGATCACGACCTTGCGCGATCCGTCCTGGTTGATAACGGTCATTTGGCCCCCGGTCTCCTTGGCCATGACCTTCATTGGTTCCAAGGCTTTCGGTTCCATCATCGAAATGCAGTTGATGACAACTTTTGATGCTCCCGTTTTGGCGCGCCTGGCAATCGTCTTTGCCGTATCCATGCTGCGGTCTCCGGCCACGCCGTCGGTCATGAAATAGATCACGTCCGGCCTCGGATTGGCATCAAGGGCGATTTCGAGGGGATCATCCCAGTCCGTGCCGTAAATCAGGCGCGACTCCGCGATGTGTTTGACCGATTCCCTCACGTTGCTGCTGCTGGCATCAATCCATTTCACGCTGGGGAGCTTGCCTGATTTCAGCTTCCAGTCATTCGCGCCCTTCACACTGATCCAATTGTAAGTCTCATTGTCGTGTCCTTGGACGACGGCGCGCTCCTTGCCACCGACGTTTTGGATATCTTCACCCGCGAACCAGACCGGGCCAGCGAAGAAGATCAACGAATAGCTGATGCCGGGCTTGAGTTCCTTGATGCTCTTGGTCAGTTCTTTCCGCATCATCGGGTCCCGTGGTCCTTTCATGGAGGCCGAATAGTCGATCACAAAGGCCACACGGCTGGCTGTGGAGGTTTGTCCAAAGAAGCCCACTTTTCCGCCCGTGCCGGAGCCGGTTCCACCGAATCCGAGGCCCAGGCCCACTCCCGAACCCGTGCCGATATTGGCGAGATTGGAATCAGTGTTGACGGTGGGCACGAAGGCCGTCGCCGACGGAGCATGTGAACTGATCAGACGCGCGCTGGCGCTGGCCGCCGAAGGTTTGGATTTGACCGTCGCCTGGGTCGGTGATTGTTCGGTGATCTGATCCGAGGGAGGGTTGATGGTCTTTGCCTGAATCTCCGGCACGTCAACAGGCAGGCTGGGCAGGATAATCAAAGTGAGGATGAGAATCAGGATGACGTGCACCATGACCGTGATCACGAGAGAGGAAATCTTGGCCCCCCGCTCGGATCGCTTTTTGACGGCAGCGCTTTGCTCCGAATCCAGTGTTTCGTGATGTTGGGGTGCATGGCCAGATCCTGCCCATGCGGGCGTGAAGCCATCACCGGAGGGCAACGAGTGTGTCGGAGGCGGGAGAGGGGATTTGGGCATAGATGTCTGGGTTTTGGGGTGAGTTTTGAGTGAAAATACGAAATCACACCCTGCCGGACAACGAAAAAATTGCCGAGGAGGTCGGCGTGCCGGCGGCGCACCCGCTTAAATAAGCAAAAGACGGGGGCACTTTTCCCTTTTTCGGCCGAAAAAGGGCTCAAAGTGGCTGGATCCGCTGCTATCCGGTTAATCTGCGACGAGGCGGACGAGGAGGTCTTTGGCCGCAACATTCTCTCCGGCTCCGACCTCGACCGCCTCCACCACCCCGTCGGTCGGGGAGGTGACGGTGGTGAACATTTTCATGGCTTCCAGGGTAACCAGCGGGTCGCCTGTCTGCACTTTGGAGCCGACGGAAACCGCCACGGAGGCCACCATACCGGGCATGGGAGCGCCGATTTCGCCCGGTTTGGCCGGGTCGGCCTGCGGCCGCCTCACCACCTCGCGGGCGATGGATTTGTCCACGATTTCCGTGGTGCGGGCGAGACCGTTCAATTCGAAATGCACGGGCCGTGAGCCGCTGGCATGGGGCTCGCCGACATGGTGCAGTTTCACGATGAGGGTCTTTCCTTCCTCGATCTCCACGTTCATTTCCTCACCGGGCGCGAGGCCGTAATAATAAGCAGGCGTCGGCAGCACCGAGACATCGGAGTGGCGTTTGCGGTGGTCTTCGAAGTCGAGGAAGACCTGCGGATACATCAGGTAGGACCAGACATCATCCTCGCCGGGTTGGCGGTGGATTTTCTTCGCGAGCTCCGTCCGGGTGGCCTCGAAGTCAACCGTCTCGGCATAAAGTCCGGGTCGTTTGTTCCGGATCTGCACCCGTTCGCCACAAATCTTGCGCACGAGTTTTTTCGGGAACCCTCCGGGCGGCTGGCCGAGTCCGCCGGAAAGCATGTCGATGACACTCTCGGGGAAACTGGTTCCATCAGGCAAGTTGATCACGTCCTTGGCCTTCACGCCTTTGGCGATGAGGAACATGGTCATGTCGCCCACGACCTTGGAGGAAGGCGTGACTTTCACGATGTCGCCGAAGAGTTCGTTTACTTCCGCGTAGGTGCGGGCAATTTCCGGCCATCGGTGGGCAAGGCCCATGGCAGCGGCCTGTTCCTTGAGGTTGGTGTATTGACCGCCCGGCATTTCGTGGAGATAAACTTCCGCCGTGCCGTAGGGTTCGGCGGTATCGAACGGCTTGTAGAATGAACGCACGTCCGCCCAGTAGTCTGAGAACTCGTTGAGGGCTCCGATGTCGAGGCCGGTCGCCCGCGGGGTGTGCTCGAGGGCCGCGACGAGGCTGTTGAGATTCGGTTGGGAGGTGCCGCCCGACATCGAGGCAATGGCCGCATCGGCGATATCCACGCCCGCTTCGGCGGCCTTGAGGATAGAGGCGGCGTTGAGGCCTGAGGTATCGTGGGTGTGGAAGTGAATGGGCAGGGCGGTTTCGGCTTTGAGGGCCTTGATCAATTTGACGGCGGCGTAGGGTTTGCAAAGCCCGGCCATGTCCTTGATACAAAGCAGGTGTGCTCCCATTTTCTCCAGTTCCTTGGCCAGGCGCACGTAGTATTCGAGCGCATATTTGTCTCGGCGCGAATCGAGGATGTCGCCGGTATAACAAATGGCTGCTTCACAAAGGGCATGGGTGCCGCGCACCGCTTCCATGGCCGCCTTGAGGTTGGGCAGGTAGTTGAGCGAATCGAAAATACGGAAGATGTCCATGCCGCGGGCGGCGGCGTGTTTGACAAATCCGGCCACGACATTGTCGGGGTAGTTGGTGTAACCAACGGCATTCGAGCCGCGGAAGAGCATCTGGAAACAAATGTTCGGCACCGCCTCACGCAGTTGTTCCAATCGTTGCCATGGATCTTCCTTGAGGAAGCGCATCGCGGTGTCAAAGGTTGCGCCGCCCCACATCTCCATCGAGAACAAGTCCGGAGCGCGATGGGCAACCGCGCGTGCGACGTGCAGCATGTCGTAGGTGCGCACGCGCGTGGCCAGCAGCGACTGGTGGGCATCACGGAACGTCGTGTCGGTCAACAGAAGTCGTTTCTGCTTTCCGACCCAAGCGGCGAATTTCTCCGCCCCCATTTCCAAGAGCATGTCGCGGGTGCCTTTGGGTGGAAGCGCCGGCACCGGACCAGCGGCGGGCACAACCGGAACCGATTTGGCCGGCAGGTAGGGGATGGAAGGTTTGAATCCTTTGGCATTCGGGTTGCCATTCACGATGACATTGCCGAGGAACGAGAGCAGTCGGCTGGCCCGATCGCGTTTGGCCTTGAACTGGAAAAGCTCCGGTGTCGTGTCGATGAGCCTGGTCGTGGCTTTCCCGGTGCGGAAAAGTTCGTGATGGATCACGTTTTCCAGGAAAGGAATATTGGTCTTCACGCCCCGGATGCGGAATTCCTTGAGGGCGCGATCAACCCGCTGGATGGCGAGATTGAAGTTGCCCGCGCGGGCGGTCAACTTGACGAGCAACGAATCGTAGTAAGGCGTGATGGTCGCTCCGCCGGTGGCCATGGCTCCATCGAGGCGGATGCCGAGTCCGGCGGGGGAGCGGTAGGTGAGGATGGTGCCGGTGTCGGGAGCAAACGCCTTTTCCGGATCCTCGGTAGTGATGCGGCACTGGATGGCATAACCAAAACGCGGAATGTCCGCCTGCGCGGGTATTCCGATTTCCGGGCCGTGCAACTTTGCACCGGTGGCGACGAGGATTTGCGAGCGCACGAGATCGACATTCGTGATCTCTTCGGTCACGGTGTGTTCGACCTGGATCCGCGGGTTCATCTCGATGAAGAAATACGGGGAAACACGCGCATCGCCGGTGAAGGAATAACGATCTGCTTCGACTGCATCCATATCCACGAGGAACTCCACCGTTCCGGCATTCTGATACCCGATACCGCTGGCAAGGCGGGCGGCGGCTTCACACAATTCTACCCGCAGGCGATCATCAAGGCCGACCGATGGGGCGATCTCGATGACCTTCTGGTGGCGGCGTTGCACGGAACAATCACGCTCGTGCAGATGCACGACATTGCCGTGGCGGTCGCCGAGGATCTGCACCTCGATGTGTTTGGCGCGGGCGATGTAGCGCTCGAGGAAGACCTCGTCGTTGTCGAAGGCTGATTTCGCCTCGGCGCGGGCTTCATCGAGTTTGGTAGCAAGTTCGCCCTCCGCATTCACGATGCGCATGCCGCGCCCGCCGCCGCCATGGGCAGCTTTGATGATGAGGGGAAATCCGATCTTCCGGGCGATGGCCAGCGCCTCCTTGCGATCGGCCACCGGATAGTCGGTGCCGGGAAGCGTGGGAAGCCCCGCTTTGTCGGCCAGAGTCCGCGCGGCCATCTTGTCTCCCATTTGCGAGAGCAATTTCGGATCGGGACCGATGAAGGTGATGCCGGCTTCCGCGCAGGCACGGGCGAATTTCGCGTTTTCAGAAAGGAATCCGTAACCGGGGTGGATGGCATCCACGCCCTTTTCCTTGGCGAGGCCCACGATGCCGGGGATGTCCAGATAGGCTCCAACCGGGCCTTTGGTGGGGTCCAATTGATAGGCCTCGTCGGCTTTGAACCGGTGGACGGAAAATCGATCCTCGCGGGCATAGATGGCGACGGTGCGGATACCGAGTTCGCTGGCCGCGCGGAAGATGCGGATGGCGATTTCGGAACGATTGGCGGCGAGGATTTTCCGGAACATGGTCGGCGGGTGTGGGGGAGGCCATGAAACCCCATTTTTGCCAATTCGCCAGTGGAAAAAGATGCCCCGCATCCGGTTTGTGCGGAATGCAGGGCGTGAGCGGTCGATTTTGCGGCAATCTCACCGGTTCATGCTGCCGGTCTCCAGGAAACGCTGGTGCATGACGAAGGCGCTGGCGAGCGTCTGGGGCGTGTGCCCGGCCGCCACACCGTGGAGGTAGGAATCGAGTTCGTCCCGGTAGGAAGGGTGAACGCAATTCTTGATGATCTCGTCGCCGCGTTCGGTCGGGTCTTTGCCGCGGAGATCGGCAATGCCCTGTTCGGTGATGAGCACCTGCACGCTGTGTTCGCTGTGATCCATGTGGCTGACCAGTGGCACGACCGTGCTGATGTTCCCGCCCTTGGCGACGGACGGACAAGTGAAGATGGAAATGAAGGCGTTGCGGGTAAAATCCCCGGAGCCGCCGATGCCGTTCATGAGGTCCGCGCCCATGACGTGGGTGCTATTCACGTTTCCGAAGATGTCGACTTCAATGGCGGTGTTGATGGAAATGATCCCGAGGCGCCGGATGAGTTCGGGATTGTTGGAAATCTCCTGCGGGCGCAGCACCATGCGATGCTTGAAGAACTCGAGGTTCTCATAAATCTCCGTGAGCAGGGAGGGGGAGACCGTGAGTGATGTTCCGCTGGCGAAAGTGATGTCACCGCTTTTCATCAATTCGATCACCGAGTCCTGCACGACTTCGGAGAACATCTCGAACGGCGGGATATCTGGGTTGGCACCCGTGGCCCCGAGCACGGCGTTGGCAATATTGCCCACGCCGGATTGGATGGGGAGAAAGGATTTCGGGATGCGTCCGGCGGCCAATTCGGCGCCGAGGAAACGCGCCACATTTTCGCCGATGCCCGCCGTGATCGGGTCGGTATCTTTGAATCCGGCCACTTCATCGGGCCGGTTGGTCCGCACGATGCCGATGATCTTGTCCGAATCGACCCGCACTGCACGGCTGCCGATGCGATCGCGCACCGTCACCATCGGGATGGGCTGGCGGTGGGGAGGATCGTAAGGTTCATAGATGTCGTGAAGACTACGAAGGGCGACCGGATGGTATTCGTTCAACTCGATGAGGATTTTATCGGCGACATGGCAGAAGGTGGGAGCAGCACCGACCGACGTGGTGAGCACGATTTGCCCATCGGCGGTCACGTCGCAGGCTTCGACGATGGCCAGATCGAATTTGCCGAGGAATCCATAGCGCACGTTTTGCGGCAACACCGAAATGTGCATGTCGAAGAAATGGGTTTTGCCAGCGTTGATGCTCTTGCGCAGGGACTTGTCGGACTGGTAAGGCGTGCGCCAGGAAATCGCGTCGGCGCGGGCCAGTTCGCCATCGAGGGAATCTCCGGTCGAGGCTCCGGTCACGACACCAGTCTTGAATTCACGTCCGGCTTTATGTTCGGCGCGGGCGCGGGCTGCGATGGCCTGCGGGATGCTCTTGGCGGCGCCGGCGGGAGTGAATCCGCTGAAGCCGATGGTCATGCCATGTTGGACATGTTCGGCGGCTTCCGCGGGGGTGAGGTCCGGAAATCTTCTGGGAGTGCTGCGTTTGTAAGACATGGGGAGCTAAGGTTCGTGTTGTGTTTGGCGATTGTTCAGTGCCCTCCGCGGAGCATGGCGAGGAAATATCCGGCCGCCAGCGCGGTGCCGATGACTCCTGCGACGTTCGGGCCCATGGCATGCATAAGCAGGTAGTTGTGGGGATCGTATTTCTGTCCTTCCACATGGCTGACTCGTGCGGCCATGGGGACGGCGGAAACTCCCGCCGAACCGATGAGCGGATTGATTTTGTCCTTGAGGAAAAGATTCATGAATTTCGCCATGACCTCGCCACCCACCGTGGCTACGATAGCGATCACCAGCGCGTCGTCGGTGATGTCGGCAAAGCCGGTGTGGCCATCGATAGCGTCGAGGACATGAAAGTTCTCTTCAATGGCATCCCGCTCGACCGGGTTTCTGTTTCCATGACCATGAATGGGGCGGTCATTCCCGTTCTCGCCTTCTACATCGTCGCCGCCCTCGAACAAGGTTGCACGCTCGACCAACTCAGCGGGACCATCCAGAACGACATCCTCAAGGAATTCATGGTGCGGAATACCTACATCTATCCGCCCGCGCCATCCATGCGCATCATCGGCGACATCTTCTCTTACACCTCGCGCAAGATGCCGAAGTTCAATTCCATTTCCATTTCCGGCTATCACATGCAGGAAGCCGGAGCCACCGCCGACCTCGAAATGGGATACACCTTGGCCGATGGACTCGAATACCTGCGCACCGGAACGAACAGCGGACTCGACATCGATGCGTTCGCACGGCGACTCTCCTTCTTCTGGGCCATCGGAAAGAACTACTTCATGGAAATCGCCAAGATGCGCGCCGCCCGCGTGCTTTGGGCTCGCATCGTGAAAGGATGCAACCCGAAGAAGGCCGGCTCCATGGCCCTGCGTACGCACTCGCAGACCTCGGGTTGGTCGCTCACCGAACAGGATCCATTCAACAACGTCACCCGCACCGCCATCGAAGCCATGGCTGCCGCTTGCGGTCATCCCCAATCGTTGCACACCAATGCTCTCGACGAGGCCATCGCCTTGCCGACCGATTTCTCGGCCCGCATCGCGCGCAACACGCAGCTTTTCCTTCAGGAAGAAACGGGCATCTGCAAGGTGATCGATCCATGGGGTGGCAGTTACTACGTCGAGGCTCTCACCGAAGCCCTCATGAAAAAGGCTTGGGCCCACATCGAGGAAGTCGAGTCGCTCGGCGGCATGACCAAGGCCATCGAAGAGGGGATTCCGAAACTCCGCATCGAAGAGGCCGCTGCCCGCCGCCAAGCCCGCATCGATTCCGGTAAAGAAACCATCGTCGGTCTCAACAAATACCGTCTCGAAAAAGAAGAGCCGCTCGACATCCTCGACATCGACAATAGCGCGGTGCGCGAGAGCCAAATTAAGCGGCTCAAGGAGGTCAAAGGAAACCGCGACTCCGCCGCGTGCCAAGCAGCGCTCGAAGCGATCACCAAATGCGCCGCCGGGGGCGAGGGCAACTTGCTCGAACTCGCGGTCGCCGCCGCCCAAGCCCGTGCCACCCTCGGGGAGATTTCCGACGCCATGGAGAAGGTTTTCGGTCGCTATATAGGCGAAGATCCGCTCCATTTCCGGTGTCTACGCCCGTGAATTCGGAACCGACAAAAATATGGAAGCTGTCCAGGAACTGGTGAAAAAATTCGAAGCCACCGAAGGCCGACGCCCCCGCATCATGATTGCCAAGATGGGGCAGGACGGTCACGACCGCGGGGCGAAAGTGGTCGCTACCGCCTACGCCGATCTCGGATTCGATGTCGATATCGGACCGCTTTTCCAAACTCCTGAGGAGACCGCCCGCCAGGCGGTCGAAAACGACGTGCATGTCGTGGCCATGAGTTCCCTCGCCGCTGGTCACAAGACTCTCCTGCCCGCCCTCGTCGGCGAGTTGAAGAAACACGGCCGCGACGACATCATGGTCGTGTGTGGTGGGGTCATCCCGGCCCAGGATTACGATTTCCTCCTCGATAACGGAGTCAGCGCGATTTTCGGCCCGGGCACCGTCATCCCGGAGTCCGCCCGCAAGATCCTCGAACTTCTTACCTAGGATTAAGATTATGGAAACACTCAAGTTCCTCATCCAAAGCAAGAAAGCGGACCACCAACAACCACTCGATGTCGTGCGTGGTGCCGTCGAATGGCTGACCACCCAGTTGCGCAATGCCGAAGTGCCTTTCCACTACGCCGAGGGCGGATTCGGCCACGGGGTCTATGGCTATTTCCAAGTGAAGGCCCTGCTCAAGGACACGGCCATCACCCTCCACATCAAGGTGGCGGAGATCAATGGCAAGGCCTGCGCCTTCTCCGACATCCGCGTGCGCGGCCAACAGGACCGCCTGCTCTTCCCTTTCTTCGGGGAAATCTCCGGAGAAGAAGGGCGCTTGGATGTGCTCCATTACATCTGCGATTTCATCCTCAGCACCACGCCGGATGTGACCGCGTTGTGAAGACCGTCTGAAAGTTGCCGGACTCTTGAGCTTGCCTGCGCTCCCTGTCTGATGCCCCTTTCCCAAATGGGGAATGTCGTTTATGGTCGCGGCCCGACCGATCTTCGCATGCGACTGCTCGTGCTCCAACTCAAACGAATTGGCGATGCCATTCTAACCGCTCCCGCGTTGCGGGCGCTGCGCTCCACTGCGCCCGAGGCGAAGATCACGGTGGTCTTGCACGGTCCGAGCGGAGGACTGGCCGACCTCTTGCCGGGCGCGGACGAGGTTCTGGTCTGGAAACCGGGCGGCCTGAATTTGGCAATCCTGCGCGCCATCGCAGGCGGCGCGTGGGATGCGGTATTGGATTTCACCGGCACGGACCGTTCATTTTTCCTCACCGGGCTCGCGCGGGCGAACCAACGATTCGCTTACGCCAAGGCGGCGGGATCGAGTTGGTGGAAATCACGCGTCGCGAAGTTTCCGGTCGAGGCTTCGGCGACCGATTTGACCACCGTCGAATACCATTTGGCTCTGGTGAAGGCATGGGCGGAACAGAACGCTCTTCCCGCAAACTTCGAGAGCGAACCACCTCACCTCAAGCTGCCCAAAACCGAGCGGGCTGAAGATTTTCCTACCGAACGGTATGCGGTCATCCACCCCGGCACGGCGCGGGATGAAAAGTATTGGCCGGCGGAACGCTGGGTGGCTGTCGCCCGTTATTTGCAGGCCGCCCATGGACTTGACCTCGTGCTCACCGGTTCCCGGGACGAGCGGGAATTCAATCACCTCGCGCCCATCCGGGCGGCGGGTCTACCACTCCGGGATGAAGCGGGCAAACAGGATCTCGCGGGATCGGCCCGCATTATCGCAGGGGCGGAAATCGTGCTGAGCGTCGATTCGGCCGCCATGCATTTGGCCGGGCAGTTCGGGCGTCCCCAGATCGCTCTTTTCGGCCCGACCAATCCCTTCCATTGGGCGCCCCGCCACGCCCGGGCGGTCGTGCTCGGCCCCGGCGGACGTCATTTGCGCGCCGACGAACTTTCCCCGCGCGGCTATGAGGATGGCCAAATGGAAAGCATTCCGGCGGCCCGGGTGATGGCGGCCATTGATGGTTTGTTGGGGGCTGGAGCCGGGGGAGAGGAAAACCGTTGACCAAACCGCCAACCGGGGCGACGGTTCCGGCCCGCGAATCCGTGGCATCTGGTCCGCCAATCCTTGGCTCCCGGTCCGCATTCACGGCTACCAACCGACTCAACCCTAACGGGAAATCATCATCCATGGCAGCGAAAATCTACCGCGACAAAGACGCCGATCTCAAGGTCCTCAAAGGCAAAACCTGTGCCGTCATCGGCTTCGGATCCCAAGGCCACGCCCACGCCCTCAATTTGAAGGAAAGCGGCGTCAAGGTCATTATCGGCCTCTACAAAAAGAGCAAATCCATTCCCGTGGCCAAGGCCAAGGGCTTCGATGTCCTCGAAACCGGCGAAGCCGTGAAGAAGGCGGACGTCATCTTCCTGGCCGTGCCCGACACGAAGATTCCGGAAGTCTATGAAAAAGACGTGGCTCCGAATCTCAAGCCCGGCAAAACACTTCTGTTCTCCCACGGCTTGGCCGTGCACTTCAAACTGATCTCCGTTCCCGCGCAAGTGAACGTGATCATGGTCGCTCCGAAAGGTCCCGGCCACATCGTGCGCCGCCAGTTCACCGAAGGCAAGGGCGTGCCCAGCCTCATCGCCATCCATCAGGATGCGACCGGCACGGCGAAGAAAATCGCTCTCGCCTGGGCCAAAGGCATCGGCGGCACCCGCGGTGGTGTTTTTGAAACCAGCTTCAAGGAAGAAACCGAAACCGACCTTTTCGGCGAACAGTGCGTGCTTTGCGGCGGTGCTTCCGCCCTCGTCAAGGCGGGATTCGAAGTGCTCGTCGAAGCCGGTTACCAGCCCGAGATGGCCTACTTCGAGTGCTTGCACGAACTCAAGCTCATCGTTGACCTGATGAACGAATCCGGCATTGCCGGGATGCGTTTCTCGATTTCGGAAACCGCCGAATACGGCGACGTGACCGTCGGACCGAAGATCATCGATGCTTCCGTGAAGAAGCGTATGGCCCAGCAACTCAAGTGCATCCAGAAGGGTGAATTCGCCCGCGAGTGGATGGCCGAATACAAGGCCGGATGCCCGAACTTCAACCGCATCCGCAAGGAAGAAGCCTCCCATCCGATCGAAGAAACCGGAGCCCGTCTCCGTTCGCTCATGCCCTGGATCAAGAAGCGCAAGGTGAAGACCGGCGCCGCTCAGGCCAGCTACGAGTAAGCAAACGAAAAAGAGGCCGGTGGAAACACCGGCCTCTTTTTTGATCATGGTTGCTGTTCTCAGACGTTCACGAATTCGTCACCCGAGAAGATGACGGATCACATCGCCGGAGGAGTAGCCATTTTCATCATCGCGTAAGAAGCGGGTGAGATGAACAAGATCATCACCGGCGGTGAGCAGCGGGAGCTCGGGTTCGCCGTTGCGCGTTTGGGCCAGACCAGCGGTAGCCAGCAGTCCGTTGCAAAGACAAACACGCCCGGGCGTTTCTTCCACTTCGCCACCTTTGCGAGTGTATTGGGCGGGCGGTTCGGCCGGACAACGGAAAGTGACACCGCCGTCATCGCGGCGATAGGCATGGCGGAGGTAACCGAGGTCGCAGACACGTCCGCGGGCCTGGTAGAGAGCGGGTTCCATGACGGAGCCGGGCAGCGGGATAATCTTGAAGGGGAATCCGGTTGGCGAGGCCACCGGGTCGGTAAAGACGGTGGCTCGTCCGGCACGGACTTCCTTCAGGATGCGTTTTTTGAGCGAAGGGGCGATGCCGGATTCGTTGCTGAAGGCAAAGGCGGTTCCCACCTGCACCCCGGCGGCTCCGACGGCGAGTGCTTCCCGGAGTTTCTCGGGAGTGGCTTGCGAACCAGCCAGCCAAAATGGCAAACCGAGCTCGCGGATCTTCGCCAGATCGGGCACATCGCGCTCGCCGTAGATTGGTTCACCGGTGGGGCCGAGATTGATGCCGCCACGGGGCGGGGCATTGTGGCCACCAGCCAAGGGTCCTTCCACGACGAAACCTGCCACGCTGCCCGAGGCCTTTTTCGCCATGGTCAGGGCAAGGGTGTAGGACGAGATGATAGGAACAAAATTCGGTCTGGCGAGGGTCGGCGGCGTGCCGCCCCAGAATTCCGTTGGATCAAATCGCGTGTAGAATTCCTCTCCGGGGGCCGCGCCCTCGACATCGATGCGGAGTTTGGCCGCCTGACCGGTGGTGAAGCCGTCGATGATGCCGGGAATCGAGCGGGGGATGCCCGCGCCCATGAGCACATAATCAACCCCCGCGAGCATGGCGCCGTAGAGCGAGGGCAGGGTAGGGAGTTGGATTTTTTCGAGGAAATTGATGCCGATGAGGCCGGAGTGGCCGGATTTCGCAAGCGTGACTTCGACAAAGTTCCCCAGCACGGTCAATTCGACGAGCGGGCGAGGGGAATCGAGCGAATGCAGGGGAAGGGTCTGGAAGGGCTGGTCCGCCTTTTTTCCCCCCGCGATAAAGAACCTGTCCCAGATCCGGCTGGCCATTTCCTGGTCGGGAAAGTCGGCCATCGCGCGTTCCATGTGTCCGCCGGGATCGCCGAGCTGAAGTCGCCGGGCCAACATGACATCAAGCGTGGTGCCGGAGACCACCCCCAGTTGCCCAAGCATGGCCACCGATTGGGCCAATAACCAGCCGGAAACACCCACACCCATGCCACCCTGGATAATCTTAGGGGGGAATTCGATTTTCATTGTGTTGAACTTCGCATCATGCAAAACAATCGCAATCAAAATAACGACCCATAGGTCGGAATTGCTTTTGCGAATGTGGATTTCGACAAAAAAAGAACCCCGTCCCGGGATTCCGGAACGGGGTGGGAAGGGGAGTGGGAAAGAATCAGGCTTCGGAGCGGGATTCGTCTTTCGGCTTGGCGCCGGAGACGACCATCTTGCGGCCCATCACTTCCTTGTCGTGCAGGGTTTCGACGGCGCGTTTGGCTTCATCGACCGAGCCCATTTCGACGAACCCATAGCCTTTGGAGCGCTGGGTGCGGGAATTGGTGACGATTTCCACGGACAAGACGCGGCCGACCCCGTTGAAGATTTCCTCGAGATCGGTCTCGCTGGCGTCGTAGCTGAGGTTGCCGATGTAGAGGCGAGGGTTGGTAACCTCGACGACTTCGGGTTTGCGGGGTTCGCGAGGCGGGCGGGGGGTCCGGGCTTCGGCCGGTCCTTTCGATTGCTGCCGGGCGGGAATGCTCTCGCGGGTGACTTTGCCCGACGACGGGGCGGCGGCCTTGGCGGGAGCGGTTTTTTTTCCAAGGCCAATCATGCCGAGCAACCGCTGGGCGAGCGATGGCTTTTTGGGGGCATGGGATTTGGTGCCGTGGGAATGGTTGGAATGACCGGAATGGGAAGAGCGGCCTGGGCCGCGCTGGTTGCGGTTACGGTTGCGGCGTCGTGGGCCGGATTTCGAGGTACTGTGGGGCTGTGACATGTTTTGGTGCACGTTTTGGCGCTCGCTGGTCGCGGAAGCGGCGCTTTCTGATGTGGGCGGGGCATGGCGGCCGATTTCCGTGCGTTGGCGAGCCAGTTGCGAGAGAGGCGCGCGAAAGGCGGGGAGAAAATCCCCGGAAATGGACGAAGTCCGGACCAACCACCGGCGGCATCGCGGCCACTTCCATGGACACTGCGATGGCCGGGCGGTTTTCCCGCTTGGGGAGATCCCGATGGGCGCTTGGAACGACCGACTCAGGTCGTGGGCTCCATGTCCATGCGGCATCGGCGACCGGATGACACGCCAGATTTCCTGAATTGGCGGGGTTATCGGTCGCGGTGCGTCCAACGTTGGGCGAGGGAAAGGGCCGCATGGGGGTTCGGGAGAACTAAGAATCGCACACCGGAAGCCATTTGGGAAGCGAATTCCTGCGCTTGCCAGTTGCGAGACGCCGCAAGCGGGTTAAAATCGC
The DNA here is from genome assembly GCA_046075565.1 of Verrucomicrobiales bacterium. Classification (GTDB taxonomy): domain Bacteria; phylum Verrucomicrobiota; class Verrucomicrobiia; order Verrucomicrobiales; family SLCJ01; genus JBJTQJ01. Next base: position 69,897 of record JBJTQJ010000030.1, read on the forward strand.
CCGGTTGATGATACTTTCCCGATTCTTTCAATTTCGCTTCGCCATATTGCTTCTGACGCTGGCGGGGATCATGATTCCAGTCTCCCGCACCCACGCCCAACAGGCTGGAGCCGCCTCATGGGTGGTGGTGGACACCCATTCCTCCCGAATCCTCATGGAGCAGAATGGGAACAAGCGCCGGTCCGTCGATGGTTTCGCAAGCATGGCGACCGCGCTGGTGGCTATCGACTGGGCGCAACGTGCCGGGGTGGATTTGAACGCCAACGCGACCGTGCCCGGTTTCGTCTCCACTGCCGGGGTGGGAAATCCCATGGGCTTGCAGCCGGGCGATCAAGTTTCACTTCGGGATTTGCTGTATTCCATCGTTCTCGGCGCGGATGATGCGTCCTGCTTGACGATCGCCACAAGTGTCGGTCAGGATCTGCTCATGCGGCGCGGACGCCAAGGCGACCCTGTGGGAGAGTTCGTGAAGGAAATGAATTATCTGGCGGCGATGAACTCGATGCGAGGCACCCGTTTCCAGACTCCGCATGGAGGCAACTGGGGGCGCACCTCCGGGGGTGTCACCACCACGAACGATCTGGCCCGCCTCGCCATCTATGCCATGGCGAATGCTGGCTACCGCTTCTATTCCATGCAAGCGGAGCGCGCCGTCGCGATTTCGCGAGGTGGCGGTGTTTTCCGTTTCCGCATTTCCAACTCGAACCGTTATGCCGGTAAGGGTGGCGTGGACGGTGTCAAATCGGTCGCGCGGGCGGCGGGCGGTCCCGGGGCCATTCTCACGTCAAAACGGAATCCCGAAGTCACCCACCTGCCGGATGGCCGGACCACTCTTTATCCGCGCCGGGTAATCGCGGTGACGGATGGCGCCGCCGATTCGGTCGGTGTGGCATGGCAATTGCTCAACACGGGATGGCAGGAGTTCGACCGATGGACGGCGCAAGGTCGCCCCATGGAGAATCTCCGCACACTCAGTTCCACCGGTCGTTGAAACGCGGCCACACTCTACACTTCACACTCATCATGAAAATTGGTATTCTCAATAGCGGGGGCGATTGCCCGGGTCTGAACGCGGTCATCCACGGGGTCGTCGGCGCGGCGGCAAAGTTGGGATGGGAAGTCATTGGTTTCCGCGATGGTTACGAAGGTTTGTTAGGAGAAGGGGATTATTTCCCGCTCGATCTGCACAACACCAACGGCATCGTGAAACTCGGCGGCACCATCCTGGGCACGACCAACAAAGGGCATTTCGCGGCCAAGGTCGGTGCGGGTGATGTGCTGGAAGTTCCGGCGGAAATTGTCGCCGAGGCCAAGGCGACCTTCGACCGACTCGGACTTGGCGGGTTGATTATCGTCGGTGGTGATGGATCCCTAACAACAGCCCTGCAACTCCACCGCGAAGGCTGGCCGGTGGTCGGGGTTCCCAAAACCATCGATAATGATCTCATGGCCACCGCCACGACTTTCGGATTCCACTCCGCGGTCGCCTCGGTGGTCGATGCTCTGGATCGCCTGCACACGACCGGCACCGCCCACAAACGTATCATGGTGCTCGAGGCCATGGGGCGCCACGCCGGATGGATCGCGCTTTACGGTGGTATCGGCGGAGACGCCGACGTCATTCTGCTTCCCGAGATCCCTTACGACATGAACAAGGTCGCGCAGGCCGTCAACGAGCAAATTGCAGAGGGCAAAACCGGCCTGCTCATCGTGGTTGCCGAAGGAGCGAAGCCGAAAGGCGGCACCCAGGTCAAATTGGAACGCAAAGGCCTCGAGGACCGTCTCGGTGGCATCGGTGAACGTGTGGCGGCGGAGATCGAACAACTCACCGGCCGGGAAACCCGGGTCTGTGTGCTCGGCCACCTCCAGCGCGGTGGTTCGCCCACCTCCCTCGACCGGATTCTCGGCACCCGTTTCGGTGTCATGGCCGTCCATCTCATCAGGGACAATCAATTCGGCCGCATGGTGAGTTACCAAGCCTATCAGGTCGGGTCCGTTCCCATCGAACATGCCGTGAACCGCCTCCACCTCGTCGACCCCCAGAGCGAAATCGTGTCGGCCGCGCGTTCGGTCGGGATTTGCCTCGGCGATTGAGATCGGGCAAACCAAATGGATTCGTTTGAATCTCACGCGCTTGCCCGAAGAAGAAACTATCGATGACCGCCGAGGCTCCAGTGCCGAACGCGGTGGTGACCTGCTGGCGTGGGTTGCTCCGATAGGTCTCCGAGCTTGCTGATCGGCAGGGCCGACCCGGCCACGGTTCCGCTACGCCCGCGGCGCTCTTCCCCGTTGTCATCAGCCGGGGGTGGTCTACAGTCCCGGCGACATGAATACCCTCCTGCTCGCCGTTGGCACCCTTGTCCTCTATCTGGTGGCTTACCATACCTACGGCCGCTGGCTGGCGAGAAAGATCTTCCGCTTGGACTCCTCTGCTCCCGTCCCGAGCGAGGTTCTGCGCGACGACGAGGACTTCGTGCCCACGGAACGCGGGGTGGTCTTCGGCCACCATTTTACATCGATTGCCGGAACCGGGCCGATCGTCGGTCCGGCGATAGCCGTGTTGTGGGGATGGTTGCCTGCGCTCCTCTGGGTAATTTTCGGCTCGATCTTCATCGGAGCGGTTCATGATCTCGGATCACTTGTGGTATCATTGCGCAACCGGGGAGAAACAGTCGGCGAAATCGCCGGACGTATCATTAGCAAACGGATGCGCAGATTGTTCCTGTTCCTGCTCTTCTTCGCTCTCACTCTCGTGCTGGCGGTATTCGGATTGGTCATTGCCAGCGTTTTCCGCCAATACGCATCTTCGATTTTTCCCTGTCTGTTGCAAATCCCCCTCGCGGTGGCGATCGGTTACTGGCTGCACCGCACGGGCGTGGGATTGATGCTGCCGAGTCTCGTCGCGCTGACTCTCATGTATCTGAGTGTTGCCTATGGCGATGTCGGTTGGTTGCAAACGGCCAACGAATGGATGAAATCGCGTCCGACCTTGGATTGGGTCATTTTCCTCCTCGTGTATTCGTATGTCGCTTCCGTTCTGCCGGTCTGGATTCTCCTGCAGCCGCGTGACTTCATCAACAGCCTGCAATTGCTCAGCGCGCTAGGATTACTTCTGATCGGACTTTGCGCGGCCGCGTTTTTCGGCGGTGCCCCGGATGCCGAGGGAGCACGCGCGCCCCTCGAGTTCGCGGCGCCGGCGGTTCACCTCGACAATGCCGGCGCCGGACTGCCCATCTTTCCATTTTTGTTCATCACCGTGGCCTGCGGGGCCATCAGCGGGTTCCATTGTCTGGTGAGCAGTGGCACATCGAGCAAACAATTACGCAACGAAACCGATGCCCAACTTGTCGGCTACGGGTCCATGCTTACCGAGGGGTTTCTCGCCGTGCTGGTGATCCTGGCCTGTGCGGCCGGTATCGGACTCGGCATCACCAACCAGGGCGGAGCACATCTCTCCGGAGCCGAAGCTTGGAAGAGCTTGTATGCGGGAGGATTCGCCATGAAGGGCGGGGAAGCCATCCGCGCTTTTGTCGAAGGCTCCGCGAATTTCATTGGAGCGCTCGGCTTGACCCGCGACTTCGCCATCGCCCTCATGGGAGTTCTGGTGGCCTCCTTCGCGGCCACGACCATGGACACCGCCTGCCGTCTGCACCGATACATCATTCAGGAACTCGCGGGCACCTTCGAGGGCGGGGCTTTCGCTCCGCTGGCGCGCCCCTTCCGGGGCAAACACGGTGCGACGCTCCTGTCCGTCGGTCTCGCCGCCATCATCGCCGCTTTCCCTCTGGAAGGAAAAGCGTGGACCTACGCCACCGCGGGGTCGGGTGGGATGATCCTCTGGCCGGTTTTTGGTGCCATCAACCAGCTTCTCGGGGGGCTCGCTTTCACGGTCATCGCCTTCTGGATGTGGCGCCGACGTCTTTCGGTTTGGTTCATGGTCGTGCCCGGTATCATCATGCTTTTCCTTCCTGCCTACGCCATGGCGGTCCAGGTTTTCTTCGATGCCGATGGAAATGGCCGGAGCTGGATTGAGCAACGCCAATGGCTCCTGGCCGGATTCGGTATGGCCACACTCGTGCTCGAATTCTGGATGGTCAAAGAAGCCATTCGTATCTGGCCGAAGGCCCAGGGTATCCTCGAAGACAATCCCGCATCTCTCGATGCATCCAAAGCCTCGCGGTGAACGAATCTTGTTCATAAGCCGCCTGTCGTGAAAACTGTCCCGCTGATTCTCATCGCCACGTTTGCCACCGCCGCCGCGCTGTGGTTCGCTCTAAATGCGACCGCCGGTGGAAAAGATTCTTCCTTCGCCACCTCCGCATCCGCCCCCCCGCCGCCCATGGAAAAAGTCACCCGCACCGAAGACGAGTGGAAAAAGCAACTCACGCCCGAGCAATTCCGCGTTACCCGCCAAGCCGGCACCGAACGTCCGTTTGGAGATGCCTACAAGAGCTTCAAGGCCCAAGGCGAGGGCACGTATTATTGCGTCTGCTGTGGCAACAAGCTTTTCACTTCGAAACAAAAATTCGATTCGGGATGCGGATGGCCAAGTTTCTACGATCCAGCCACCGCCACCGGGGTGAAGGAAAAACGTGATGATTCCCTCGGCATGACGAGGATTGAGGTTGTTTGCTCCAAATGTGATGCCCACCTCGGCCACGTTTTCGAAGGCGAGGGGTTCAAAACCCCGACGGACCGTCGTTTCTGCATCAACGCGGCCTCGCTGCGCTATGTGGCCGCGGGCGATGAAAAAAGCGGGGAAATGTAACGGCAATCGAATCCTGCTGGGATCGCCGACGTCCTCGTCGGCATAGGCACGGTTGTCGGGAAATGGACTCATCGCGCCTTCGGCTCTTTTGGCTCTTTCCTCATTTCCCGCTTTCCACCGGGGGCTTTTCCGCTTTTCTTAACCGATGCTGGAATTTCTCCAAAGTCCGTTCATGCGCGGGCAACTCACCGGTCTGGCCGTCGGCCTCGTGGCCGTGCTCTGGATCACCACCCGGAATTGGTGGGCGCGCCGGGAGCGGCGGAAAGAAATGGATGCTCGGCTGGCCGCTGTCCATGTCGAGGTGGAGAAACTCCGCCAGCACCTGCAAACCCAGATGGAAATCACCGCCAAAGGCAACGAGGAGCAGAAAAAGCAACTCGACGAGATGCGCACGCAAAACGAAAACCTGCGGGTCCTCTTGCAGTCCCTCCAGCAAAAGCCCGAACAAGCCCGCGCCCGCCAACTCGAAGTCTGGCAACGAGCCATCGAGCGCATGCAAGCTGGAGCACCCGGCTTTGCGCCCGCTTGGCAGGGCGCTGTCCAGGAAGCGGAAGCCGAAATTGCCGCCAGCGAGAGCGGCCTGACCCGCTTTGTGAAGAAAATGCTCGGGTCACCCAAGATGGTCGCCACGCCCGCCTTGCCAGAGACCCCCGCCAAGGAGTCCACAGATGTCTGAATCGGAACCCTTGGCGACCAACGCGGAATGGACCCGCTCCTTTGAGGTCCGCTACACCCACAGGGTCTTTTTCACCCGCCGGGCGGCTGATCCGACCAACCCCGTGCTCGACTCCGCCATAGGCGATGTCCGGCGCGTCCTCGTGGTTATCGAAGACACCGTCCATGCGGCTCATCCGGACTACGCACCCGCCCTCATCCGACGGATGGGTCCCCGTGCCGTGCCGACCCCACTCGTCCTGTCCGGCGGGGAACAGAGCAAACAGGACACGCGCGTCTATGACGCCATCACCCGCGCCATCCATGAATGCGGGATCGACCGCCACTCGGTCCTCGTTGCCGTCGGGGGAGGGGCGTTCCTCGATGCCGCCGGTTTTGCCGCCGCCACCGCCCACCGGGGAGTCCAATTGGTAAGATTCCCGACCACGACACTGGCCCAAGCCGATTCCGGTGTTGGCGTAAAAAATAGTCTTAATACGTTCGGGAAGAAGAATTTTACGGGTTCATTTTCCGTGCCTCTGGCCATCGTCAACGACCTCGGCTTTCTTTCTACGCAAAATACGGAACAAAGAATTCTCGGTCTCATCGAGGCCCTCAAAGTGGCCCTGATCAAAGACCCGGAACTATTTACTTGGATTGCGGAAAATGTGGGACGGATTCGCTCCGCCGATACCGATGCCCTGGAATTTGCCGTGCGGTCCTCGGCCCGCCTGCATTTCGACCACATCACCCTCGGTAGCGATCCCTTCGAAAGGGGGTCCTCCAGGCCCCTGGACTTCGGCCACTGGGCCGCCCACAAACTCGAAAGTTTGTCCGGTCATTCCCTCTCCCATGCTGGAGCCGTTTCCATCGGCCTCGCCCTCGATGTCACGTATTCTTTCCTCAAAGGCTGGCTGCCCGAGGCTGATGCCCGGGCGATTTTCCGGGTCTTTCACGAACTCTCCTGGCCCGTCTATCATCCCTTGCTGGAGGCTCCGGGGACGAGTGGGAATGCCGCCATTTATGACGGTCTCGACGAGTTCCGCGAGCATCTGGGCGGGGAGTTGACCCTGCTTATGCTTGATGGCATCGGTCGCCCGCGGGATATCCATGAGGTGGATTTCGCGACCATGACCAAAGCCATCGCCATGTTGGCCCGCTCCGCGAAGTTCGGGACGTCCATCGGTGAAACCGAACCGGGATCTTGAGCAGGTCACCGGGTCGAGGGTTTCTTATCACCCTCCGGTTTCGTCTTCGGCTCGTCTGTTTTTTTCTCCTCCTTCAGCCCGAGGAGGATCTCGATATCCTCGTCCGGTTCGGCTCCGAGTTTGCGTGCCTGCTGGTAATGTCGCCGAGCGGTTTCCTTTGCCGGAGGCGTGCGACGGAGAGCCAGTGCGGCGAGGTTGAAATGGGCATCGGCAGATTCGGGGTCGATACCGAGGGCATCGTTGAGGGCGGATTCGGCGGCGTCGCGCCACCCTTGTTTTTCCAGTGAGAGGGCTAACAAAATCCGGTGGCTTGCCACGCGGGGTTCGAGATGCACTGCCCGCGTATAAGCCGACATGGCCAGCCATGGTTCGGCATCGCGGTCGTAGATAAGCCCGAGCGTGGCCCAACTGCTCGCCAATTTCGGCTCAATGAGCACGGCCCGTTCGAGCTGCTGGCGCGCCTTGGCCGCATCATTCGTTTGGAAAAGCGCGGCTCCATAGCTGGCGCGGGCGAGCGGGTTGAGCGGATCGCAGTCCACCCACTGTGCGTAAAGCCCGACCGCTTCTTTCATTTTCCCGCTCGTGGCTGCTTCCGCCGCCCGGCGCGGCAATTCGTTGATCGGGATTTCTTTTTCCCCGGCGGCCGGGCAGGGGGATGCGGAAAGAACAACGGCTAGAGCCACCGTGGGGAAGAGGCGAAGTATCATGACTGATGGCGTTGCAGGAATTCAAGACCGAGGGCGCGAAAGGCGGCGGCGGCCACTCCGTCCGGATCGTGTTCAATAACCGTCCGACCGAAACTCGGCGCCTCGCCGACCCTCACGCTCCGCGGAATGACCGTCTGGTAAACTTCGGCCGGAAAATGCCGACGCACTTCTTCGACGACCTGACGGGCCAGGTTCGTGCGTCCATCGAACATCGTCATGAGAATGCCCTCGACCGTGAGCGAGGGATTCGCGCCCGACTCGCGGATCTGCGCCACCACCTGCATGATTTTTGCCAGTCCCTCAAGGCCATAAAACTCGCACTGCAAGGGGATGAGGATTTCATCGGCCGCCGCCAGCGAGGCTGTCATCAATACCCCGAGCGATGGCGGGCAATCGAGGATGGTGAAATCGTATTCGTTTCCGGCTTTCAGAGGAGCCAGCACCTCCCCCAGACGGGTGAGGTGAGTGTCGGTGCGGGCCAGTTCGATTTCCACGCCGGCGAGGTCCATTTCCGAGGGGATGAGAAAAAGATTGTCCCGTCCGGTGGCGCGGACCTTGTCGGCGGCGGTGCTCGCCCCGAGCAGCGGTTCGTAGAGGCTGACCGAGCCGGTTTCTTCCGACAAGTCCATACCCAGCCCGCTGGTCGCATTGGCCTGGGGGTCGAGGTCAATCAGCACGACCCTCCGGCCTGCGGCCGCGATGCTCGCCGCGAGGTTGACCGAGGTGGTGGTCTTCCCGACCCCGCCTTTTTGATTGGATATGGCAATGACCTTCATGAATTCGCGTGCCCGTTGGCACAGCCGGGCACGTTCGCATACAACCACCGGCTTGTGCAAATGGTTCCATCGGAAAGATGGACGCGGTGGGCCTCCAGCCCCCTAGGGCTCTTCCCCCGCGGACTTTTTTGGCAGAAACCTCCCGTTTTACTTCTCGGCCACCAGTTCCTTGACCTTGCCCGCGATGGACTCTGCCCAGATATCATAACCATTGGGCGCGAGGTGGAGGAAGTCGTGCATGACCTCCTTGCTGACGGTGCCATCCGGTTGGAGGTATTTATCCCAGACATCAACCCAGGTGATGGAGCCGCCCGCATACTTCGAAATGATTTTATTCACGCCTGCCCGCAATTCGCGGCCGGGGTTGGCTTTTTCACCGGTGGGCAGGACGCTCATCAGAAGGATCTTCGCCTGCGGTTGTTTGGCTTGGATCAAATCGAGAATCGCTTTCACTCCTGCGGCCGCTTCTTCCGGTTTGGCGGTTTTGCCCCACAGGTTGTTGGTGCCGATCATGACGACAAACACCTTGGCCTTGTATCCATCCAATTGTCCATTTTGCAGGCGCCACAGGACATTCTGGGTTTGGTCGCCACCGATGCCCATGTTGACAGCCCGGTAGTTTCCCCAATGTTTGGTCCAGTTTTCACTGCCGCGCCAACGGGCGGTGATCGAGTCGCCGACGAAGGCGACATCAATCTTGCCTTCCATCTTCTTGATGTCGGTATTGATGCGCTCGAAGTTCCCGTTCCACCATTTTTCGCCGTTGGTTTTCGCGGGCACCGGGGTGGTGGATGTCATTTCTTGCGCATGGGCGGTGGCCAGAAAAAGGGTCGAAAGGAGAAGCAGGGCGGTTTTCATATAGGTAACAAGTTGCCGATATTTATGCCGGGGCTTCTCCCCGCTGTCAACGGGGGAGAACTTCCAGCCCCTCAGCCTCTAAGGACCACGACATCCTTCGGCTCGGCGTGGGCATAGCGGAAGCGGTCTCCGGGTTCGCGCAGGCCGCCGGGATTCAACTCGGAAACACGCAACAACTCGCCATGACGGGTTTGCAACTCGTATTGGGCGGTTTCGCCGAGGTAAGTGCAATTCAGGATGCGCACGGTCAGGCAATTCTTCGTAGCGGGGTCATCAGTCAGGGTCAGGGCTTCCGGGCGGATGGAAAGTTTCACCTGCTCGCCTCGCACCGGTTTCCATACCGGGTCGCTGATGCGGCCCTCGATGTCGCCATTGTGCCCGGTGATCAGCACGGTGTCTCCGGAAACGTAGTCCACGAGTCCTGTTAGAAAGTTTGTTTCCCCGATGAAAGAAGAGACGGTGGCGGTGTGGGGGCGGCGGTAGATCTGTTCCGGCGTGCCGACCTGGGCGATCACGCCGCCATCGAGCACGGCCATGCGATCCGCAATGCTGAGTGCTTCCTTCTGATCGTGGGTTACATAGACGGCGGTGAATCCGAATTCCTTGCAGATGCGGCGGATTTCGGAGCGCATCTCCAGCCGGAGCTTCGCGTCGAGATTGGAAAGGGGTTCGTCGAGCAACAGGCAACGTGGTCGCACGACGAGCGCGCGGGCAAGGGCGATGCGTTGTTGTTGTCCACCGGAGAGTTGGTTGATGCGGCGTTCGGCGTAATCCTGCATGCGCACGATGCGGAGGGCCTCCATGACACGCTCCTCGATTTCGGCCGGCGCGACTTTTCTTTCCTCGAGTCCGAACGAAACATTCCTCGCCACATTGAGATGCGGCCACAACGCATAGCTCTGGAACATCATGGCCGTATCGCGTTTGTGAGCGGGCACACGGGTCACATCATCCCCATCGAAGAGAACTTGCCCGGAATCCGGCTCGTAAAATCCCGCGATGTGGCGGAGAAGGGTGGTCTTGCCGCATCCACTGGGGCCGAGCAGGAAAAACAACTCGCCCGGTTGGATTTCCAGATTGATCGATTGGAGGGCGACACTTTCGCCGAAAGATTTGCGGAGATTGCGGATGGTGATGGCGATCATGCGGCGGCGGTCTGAGCGACAGTCCGGAATTTGCCGGATCCATGCTCCGGAATCAACCCGGAAACCATCGCTTCGCTTCCGTTTCGCCTGAATACGGCAAAGGCGGTTGCCGGGCCGGGTGAACCCCGCTTTGTTTCTGCCATGCTCACCCGTCTCAGACTCCACCATGTCCGCTGCTTTGGCACGGTGGAGGTGGATCTCCCGGCTGGCGGCCTCTGTGTTTTCACGGGGGCGAATGCCCAGGGCAAAACCACCCTGCTCGAGTCGGTTTGTGTGCTCCTGCGCCTGCAATCGCCCCGGGCAGCCGCCCTCGGGGAACTGGTGAAATCCGGAGAACCTGCCGCCGCCATCGAAGGTGATTTTTCCGAACGATGCCTGCGTGTGATCCTCGGCGAGAGCCGGCGAATGTCGGTGAACGGACATTCCCTGGGAAAATCGGGCGAATACCTTGCCGAATCCGGCCTCGTGGTCTGGATGGGAAACGACGACGTCCAACTTGTGCGCGGCGGGGGTGAGGGGCGGCGGCGTTTTCTCGACTTCGGGGCCAGCCAACTCGTGCCCGGGTATCTGGAAGCCCTGCGGGCCTACGATCGTGCCCTGCGATCGCGGAATTTTCTCCTCAAAACCGATGGCGACCCGCGCCAGCTTGCCGCTTACGCCGCCCAACTCATCCGGCACGGAGAAATCGTCCGAGCCGGGCGCGCGGAACTCCTCGCCCTGCTTGCTCCCGAGGCCGCTGCCGCCCACCAGGCCATCAGCGGTGAGGGGGAAGTTCTGGTTGTGGAGAAAACCGACGGCTCGCCCGGTGGTCTTGCCGCCGCCCTTGCCGCCACCGCGACCGAAGAAACCCGCCGTCGCGCGACCATGGCGGGTCCGCATCGCGATGATCTGGTTTTCCATCTCCAGGGCATGAATGCCTCGTCCTACGCGTCGGAAGGTCAACAACGCACCATCGCCCTCGCGCTTAAGGTCGCGCAGGCCCGTGTTCTGGCCACCCGCCGGGGCCACTGGCCCACGCTTCTGCTCGATGATGTCTTCGGCGAACTCGATCCCGGCCGCCGCCACCGGTTGTTGGACATGCTGCCGGCCGAAGCGCAGAAGCTCGCCACCACGACCAGCCTCGCCTGGCTGCAGGACCCGGCCACCCCCCCGGCCGCGATTTTCGCCGTCGAAGGGCGGGAAGTCTCCCGAAGGTAGGCCCCGGCACAGTCTGGTAAATGTGGGGAATTCCCTCTCGATCCGATGGGGATAATCCACGGCTCTGGGGTATCGCAGCCCTCGCCGCTGCCCAACCCTTCATTTTCTCCGAATCGTGGCGCGTATTTTCGTTACCGGTGTCCGCGGCCTTGACGAAATCCGCAACTGGTCGTTAGGCTGTCATCATTGCCAACAGGCATGTGGCCGGTTCCTCCCGGGATCCACCCGGAACGGGACGCCGAGCCCCGAATTCCAACTCAAAACACCACAACCATGATTGCAAAAAACTCAAAGACTACCTGGATTCCTTCGGCGTCAAATACGTGACGGTCACCCATTCGCTCGCCTTCACGGCGCATGAGGTGGCCGTATCCGCCCATGTGCCCGATCGGGAAATGGCGAAGACTGTAATCGTGAATGTGAAGGGGGAATTGGCCATGGCCGTCCTTCCCGCCAGCTACCACATCGACTTCCACCGCCTGATGAATGCGCTCAAGACGAGCGACATGTATCTGGCCACAGAGGAAGAATTCAAAAGCCGCTTCCCGGATCCAAAGTCACAAACCATCATGAAGGACTATCACGCACCGGACATCCGGAACTTCGCCGTGGTCGGCCATGCCACCTCGGGCAAGACCATGTTGTGCGAGGCCATGCTCGCCTGTTGAGGCCAAATCGGCCGCCTCGGGAGAATCGATCAAGGCGCCACTACCTCGGACTTCCATCCCGATGAAAAAGACCACCAGATTTCCATCCACGCGACCCTGATGCGGGCGGAGTGGTTGGAAAGGAAATTCAATATCATCGATTGTCCGGGTTACGCCGATTTCATCGCCGAGCCGCTCAGCGCCCTGCGCGTCGCCGATTTCGCCGTCGTCGTCGCCAACGGCACTCACGGGGTGGAAGTAGGCACGGATCGGATGTGGGATACCGCCACTCTCTATGGCATCCCGAAATTCCTCGTCGTCAACATGCTGGACAAGGAACACACGCGCTTCGACCAGATCCTCGGGGAAGCGAGGGAACACTTCGGCAGCCGCGTGTTTCCGATGACCTTGCCCATCAATGCCGGCCCAGGATTCCGCCGCGTGCTCGATGTCATGCGTAGCGAGGTAATCACTTTCGCCGATGATGCTTCCGGAAAATACACCGAGGCCCCGGCGGAAGGGGAGCTGCTGGAAAAAGTGCGCGAACTTCACCGTCAGCTCATCGAATATGTGGCAGAATCGGACGACGGACTTCTCGACAAGTATTTCGAGACCAACTCGCTCACCGAAGAGGAATTGCGCGCCCACGTGCACGAGGCCGTGCAGAAGAATATCTTCGTGCCGCTTTTCTGTGTATCCGCTCTTCAGAATATCGGGGTAGCACGGCTCATGGACTTCATCGCGAAGTATGGTTCGTCGCCGGAGGATCGTTCCACCGTCGAGGCGCACGACGCGAGCGGCGAACTCGTGCCCGTGCACTTGGAAGACAAGGAAACGGTGGCTTTCGTGTTGAAGACGATGAACGAAGCGCACATGGGCAACCTCTCTTTCTTCCGCGTTTACAGCGGCGACGTGAGTGTCGGCGCGGAACTGGCCAATGTCGGTCACGGTTCCACGGAAAGCATCGGCCAATTGTTCTCCGTCAATGGTTCGCAACGCGAATCGGTGAAAGTGTTGCACGCCGGCGACATCGGCGCGGCCGTGAAATTGAAGAACACCCACACCGGCGACAATCTTTGCTCGCCCTCGCGTCCGCTCGAATTGCCAGTGGTTGATTTCCCGCCACCCAATACCCACGGTGCCCTCGAAGCCGGTTCCAAGGCCGACCTGAACAAACTCGGCGAAGGCCTCTCTGTCCTGCACGAGGAAGATCCAACCTTCGTCTGGCGTTTCGATCCGGAACTCGGCCAAACCATCATCTCCGGACAAGGCGAGAGCCAATTGCAAATCGCCTCCGAGGAGTTGAAGCGCCGCTTCAACGTCGAGGTCACCACCGTGGAACCGAAGGTGCCTTTCCGCGAGACCATCAAAGGCCGCGCCGAATCGCGCTACCGTCACAAGAAACAAACGGGCGGAGCCGGCCAATTCGCCGAAGTCTGGATGCGCATCGAACCGCTGTCCCGCGAAACCGGCAACCAGTTCGGGCACTCCCTTGTCGGAAACAACGTCGATCGGGTATTTGTCACTTCGGTTGAAAAAGGTGTTTCGGCTGCTTGCACCGAAGGTCCATTCGCCGGATGTCCGGTTGTGGATGTGAAAGCCGACTTCTTCGACGGCAAACAACACCCCGTGGATTCGAAGGACATCGCCTTCCAAATCGCCGGCAAAGCCGCTTTCACCGAATGTTTCCTGAATGCGAAACCATGTTTGCTAGAGCCAATCCTCGAACTTCGCGTCACGGTGCCCGATGACGCCGTCGGGGATGTGATGACCGATGTGTCATCCCGTCGGGGACGGGTGCTTGGTGTCGAATCGGAGGGACACTTCGAGGTCATCGTCGCGCAGGTCCCGCAGGCCGAATTCTATCGTTATGCCAGCCAGCTCCGCGCTCTCACGGCCGGACGCGGCTCGCACCGGGAGAGATTCAGCCATTACGAGGAGATGCCGCCGGAACTCCAGACCAAGGTGGTTGCCGCCCGCAAGGCAGCCAGCCACGCTTGAGTCACGAGCTCACCAGATACCGCCCAGCATACGTTTGAACCAGCCCTTCTTTTTCTCGGGGGCTGGTTCGGTCGCGGGTGTCGGGGCGGCGGCTGGCGCTGCTGCCGGTTGTTTCTTTTTATCCGCTTTGGGTGCCGGAGCCGGAGCCACGGGTGCGGTGGCCGCCGCCGGTTCAGCCGCAGCCGTGGAATCGATCATGCGGATTCTCTCAACCTTGACCATCTTGAGCGGGGCATCGTTATCGTCGGTCGAGGTCTTGGATATTGCATCCGCGAATTCGATGCCGGAAACGACGCGTCCGAAAACAGTGTAGCCGCCATCAAGTTCGGGCAGGCTCTTCAAGCAGATGTAGAATTGGGATCCATTGGATTGTTTTGTCGGATTCAAGCGATCGCCGAGACGGGCCATGCCGACACTTCCGCGGCGGTGGGGAAGTTTGATTTCCGCGGGCACGGTGTGGCCAGGCCCACCAAGACCCCAGACGGCGCGGGCGTTCTCGTGTTTGGAACGGGGATCGCCGGTTTGGATGAGATGGTTCGGCACGGCGCGATGGACGCCGAGGTCGTTGTAATAACCTTTCTTGGCGAGCTTGCGGAAGTTTTCAGCGTGTTGGGGAGCCGCCGCATCATCCAGTTCGATAAGGATGATGCCGACACGTCCATCGAGGTTGACCGAAACCTCTGCGATGGTCGGATCCGCTTTCAACTTGCCAGTCATCAGACGACCCGTCTTTTTCCCAACGTTAGCGGTGGCATTCACCACGGCTCCTCCGGCACCGGCCATGGCATCCCACGCGGCACCCGTGCCTTTGGCGACGGAGTTGTATCCGCTCTTGAGCATGGAGCAGGAAGTGAGCGAAAGACCGGCGATGGCGACGGCGAGAACGACTGGTTTCATGGCGTGATAGGGGGTGTGATAGCGGCGGGCTGCACGATCCCGGGAATGGAAACCCCAGATCGGTCGTTTGGCAAGGCGTGGATTCGAGTTCCTGCTTCCTGGTGGGGGCGGCGCAGATAGGCCAGTCCGTGGCGTCCATCGCTGGTGACGCTGGTCAGGCGTCCGATGGGGCGGGCCGGAGCGGCGGAGTCCGTGTCGGCGGGAAAAAGCTCCCATCCCGGGGTGAGCGGCCCGGCGGCGGACTCCACCAGGCATAGTCGGCGGGTGACCTGGCCGACACTTTTCAGCCGGGAAATGACTTCCTGTCCGATGTAGCAGCCTTTGTGGTAGTCGATATGGGTGCTCTCCAGGCCCGCCTCCGGGGGCAGAGTGTCGGCGTCGAGTTCGCATCCCCAAACGGGAATGCCGCAGCGGATCCGGGTGTCATTCCAAGCGACCGCGTCGGGTTCGCTGGCTCCGCTGGACTTGAGCGCATCGAGCAGGGCCGGGGCATTTTCGCGTTTGAGGATAATTTCCCATCCGGGAATGCCATGATCGCTCGAGGTGACCCAGTAGCCCGGGTTGATCGGCGGCGGCGAGTTTGTGAAAATCTGCGCAGTGTTCTCGGTTTCGTCCTCGATGATGCAATCATCCGCGATCAGGTATTTCTCCAGCCGGAGGGCGAGAAAATCGCGTAGCGCCACGGGGGCGTCGACCCAGAAAGCCTGGCCGTCCGTAGAAAGGCGCACGACCGCTTCCAGTCTTCCTTTGGCATTGGTCACACACGAAGGAAGCGAGCGGGTGGGGGAAACATGGCGGAGATCCTGTGATATTTGCCCGTTGAGATAACGGAGGGCATCGGGTCCGGAACAACGGAACCGGCAACGGCTGTGGGTGTGGTCGCGGAAAATCATTGGCTCAGCCGATACGATTGTCCCACTGGCGGCCGAGGATGGAAAAATCACTATCGGCATTTTGCTCCGAAACGGCGGCCATGGATTCCATGCACTCGGTGGTGGCCGCATGGGCCGGCAAGGCAAGGCCGCTGGCGCGGGCGATGTCGGCGGCGAGGCGCGCGTCCTTGAGCATGTTCTTCAAGCTGAAGTGCGGGGTGAAATCGCCCGCGAGCATGCCGGGGAGTTTCAAATCGGAAGTGCCGCTGCGGGAAGCATTGTCAGTCATGGCTTCGGCAAAGAGGGCGGGGGAGACCCCGGCCGCGCTGGTAAGAGCGGCAGCTTCGGCGAGGATTTCCACGGTCGAGGCGGTGACCATATTGGTGGCGATTTTCAACACCGTGGCATGCCCAACCGCACCGAAATGACGGATCGCGCGAGCTGACAACTCAAGGACCGGGCGGGCGATCGCGAGTGGGGTTTCGTCGCCACCGATGTAATAAACAAGCTTCGCATTCTCCGCCGCGAGACGGGAACCGGTGAAGGGCGCATCGAGAAAGGCCGCGCCGGTGGCCACCACCCGTTTCGCCCACCCGACCATGGCTCCGGGCGAAACCGTCGCGTGCACGGCGACAATGCTGCCCGGTCCAATGACGGGCAAAATCGATGCGAGCACGGCTTCGACAGCGGTCTCATCGCGGGTGAAGATCTGGTGCAGGAGTGAGCGTCCTGCGGCCACCGAGGCATCGGGGAAAAATCCAGGGGCATCGGGCTTGGGCGTGCGGTTCCAAGTGGCGAGCGGCACTCCCGCCGCTTGCAGGTGGGCGGCCACGCGGCTGCCGATGATCCCGAGTCCGTAAACAGCGGTTGGAAGAAAGCTGGTATTCATGATTGTCGAAAAAAGAATTTCACCATCCGAGGGTTGGCGGCGCGGTGCGCAGAAGATCGTAGCTGATGGTGGTTTTGCCCTCCCAGAGGATGGAGGCGAGGATCTGGTCGAGTCCTTCGCGCCGCTTGCGGGTAATCAGATGCGCGCTGGCATCCGGACGAGCATCTTCGAGCGTGAGCGGGCGTGCTTCGCGTTTTTCGTCCACAAGGAAGATGTGCCATCCGAGCCGGCTGCGCATCGGTTCGAGCACCTTGCCCGTGGGGGCGGCCATGAGATCTCCGGCAACAAGGCCATCCGGCCAACGATCCTGAACCGGAGCAACCCAACCAAGATTGCCATTCTTTCTTTTCGTCGCTTCATCCTCGCTGTTCTCAGCGACGGCGGCTTCGAAGGTCGTTTCCCCGCTGGCGATGCGGCGGTGCAACTCGCGGATCTCCGCTTCCAACTCGGAGGGGTCGCGGTGAAGCGATGGTTTGAACAGATGGCGTAAACTTAGGGTGCTTGGCAGAATCGGTCGGGATTCAAGGCCATCAAACCATGCCTTCAATTCTTCCTCGCTCACCTTGTCGAGATGGGAAACTTCGAATTGTTTCATTAGCCAATTCAACCGGCCGACAAAGGATCGCATGCGGGTCCGGTATTCGGCGCGGGTAAGTCCGGCGGCGGCGAGTTCGGCGGCGAAATCTTCCGGTCCACCGGCGCGGGTTTCCTGTTCGGCGACAAGGCGATCCGTTTCGGCTTCATCATAGAGTGCGGGATTCGGAACGAGCTTCGCATCGATGGCCTTTTCCGCGAGGATTTCCATGAGCGCGATGACGCGGAGTTCGCCGAAGACTCCGGTGTTGATTTGTGAAGGATCGATGGGTTTGCCCGAACGATAGGAACGCAGGACCACACGTTGATCCACTTCCCTCATGGTGACCGGAGAACCGAAAACCACCGCGGCCGGGCGCTCGGCCAACGTGAGTTCCGGTCCTTTCCATCCGGCGCGGGTGCTGGTTCTGTCGAGCAAATGCCAGAGAGGTCCTTTGAAGGCGATTAGATCCAGAGGCAAATAGAGCATGAGCAATCCGTAGGCGATCGCCCGCACGAGCAACGAATTCGGGATCGAAGGTTTCATGGTTGGGTTCGGGACGTGGCGGGGGATGGGCGAGTCCGCGCGCTGCGAATCGTTCAGATCGCTTCCGAATCCTTGAGCCCGAGATGGGCGTAAATCTGGCGCGTGGCGTCAGATTTGTTGAGAGTGTAGAAGTGGATGCCTTCCACTCCTCCGGAAAGAAGATCGGCGCATTGCGCGGTGGCATAATGAATGCCGACACGCGTGACGGCATCCGCATCGTCGCCGGCTCGTGCGATGGCTTTGATCAATTTCGCCGGGAAACGCGCCCCACCAGCCAGTTCGGCCATTCGTTCCATCCCGGCCTTGCTGGCAATCGGCATGATGCCCGCGATGATTGGCACATTGATGCCGGCAAGTCGGCACCGATCACGGAAATCATAGAAGTCGTGGTTGTCGAAAAACAACTGCGTGCAGATGTAGTCCGCACCCGCATCCACTTTCGCCTTCAGATAATCCATTTCCTTGATCCGGTTCGGAGTGGCGGGATGGCCTTCGGGAAAACCGGCCACACCGATGCCGAAGCCGCCACTCGGATGGCTATTGCGGGCATTGAATGACTGGATGAAACGCACCAGATCGGCCGCGCGAGGGAAGGCGTCTTTTTCGCGGACGTAGTTTTCCACGTTGCGGGGTGGGTCGCCGCCGAGCGCGAGGATGTTGCCGACATTCGCGACGGCGTATCGTTCGAGAAGTTCGGTGATTTCCTTCTCATTGTGGCAAACACAGGTCAGATGCGGGACCGGATCCAAGGTCGTTTCGCGTTTGATCCGCAACACGAGATCGTGGGTCAAGTCCCGGGTCGTGCCACCCGCCCCATAGGTCACACTGACAAACGATGGTTTGTAGGGCTCAAGCTCCCGGATGGTGGCGAAGAGTTGTTCCGCCCCTTCCGGAGTCCGTGGCGGGAAAAATTCAAAGGAAAGGGATGGCCGCCGGCGGGCGAGAATATCGCGAATGTGCATGGCACCGGAAAACTAACCGAATCAGGGCTATCCCGCAAGTCGCCCGGCTGCGATCGCCTCGCTGGGATCGCCGACGTCCTCGTCGGCACTTTGGCTGTAGCAAACCCTCAGGACTCCCCACCGGCAGGTGGCGCTGGCGGAGCCTCCGGAGCCGCCGGGGCAGGGGGCTCGACAGCCGGTGGGGCAACCGGTGCCGGGGCGGGTTCGGGATTCGGCGCTGGCGAGGGGTTTGTGCTGTCAGGCGGTGTCTCGCCAGGACCAGTGCCCTCTGTCGGGGCGGGCTTGGGCGGTGGAGGCGGTGCGGGTTTCCACTTCGGCCCGCTACCTTCGATTTTCACCGGTGTTCCAATCACCGCGTGGCGGAAAAGAATCGGGGCAAAGCCGGAGGGCAGACGGATGCAGCCGTGCGAGGCGCGGTTTCCCGGGCGGGGAATCGGACCGCTATGCATGCCGATGCCATCACCGGTGAGCCTCATCCAATACCGCATGCTTGCGCCCTCGAATCGCCCGCCTGAAGGGACACCATCGCGTCCATTGCGGGCATCCCGCACGACCACGCGGCCCTTTGAATTGTAGATTTTTCCCCACAGGTTGGAATGTTTGTCGGCGGTTTTCTCCTGAATCCGGAAACTTCCCACAGGGGTGGGATGGCTGTGGAGACCCGTGGCGACGTAAGTCCATCCAACATCCTTTCCTCCTTTGGTCAGGTAGGCCTTCTGATGGTTGGTGTTAATGCGCACGGCCAAGGGGCCCGACACTCCATCGCCATTCCATTCATAGAGGATGACGGGCTTTTTATCGGGAGCTGGCGGCGGTGCTGGTGGAGGAGGGGGCTCCACCGTTCGGCAAGATACGAAAGCGAGGCTGCCCAGAAAGATGAACGGCAACAAGGGGATTCCGGGTTTCGAATGGCGAGGCATTAGGTCGTTTGTTAGTATACGGCGACCGGAACAATAGCGGATGCCGCGGATTCAGCAAGCATCCGCCAGCGCAAAACAAGCGTTCTCAATATATGCCGCGTATTTTCCTATCTATTCTACTAGTCCTGCTCACGCAGCTTCCCTCGCGTGCCCAATCGGAGACCACTCTGGTCATCAAAGGCGTGCCCGCCGATGTCGGGCTTTTGCTGATCGCCATCTGTTCGGAGGAGGCCAATTGGCTCACCAAAACCCCGACGATTGGAATGGACGTGCCGGTAAAGAGAAATGAAGCCGGAGACTGTGTGGTCCGAATCAATAAGGCGCTGCCCGAAAAAGTAGCCGTGGCCGTGATTCATGATGCCAATGGCAATCGCGACATGGATCGCAATCTCATCGGAATTCCCCAGGAAGCCTACGGATTCAGCCGGGGAGTTCGCCCCCGCTTCGGCCCTCCGAAATTTGCCGACGCCCTCACCGCCTCGGGTGGAAATATTGAAATTTCCGTGGATACGCTCCTCTGAAAATCCGAATTCGCGAAAAATCCGACATATTCGGATGCTGACTGTCGCTACAAGCTTGGCAAACGCCCTCCGGGAAAGTAGTCTTGCCACCAACGAGTCACATCGGTCCCCATGTCCGACTTTTCCCGCGATACACCGAGCTGGACGCGCCGTCTCTTCCTGACGGCAGCGTTGGCGCTTGCCTGCCCGCGGATCACCCGGGCCGATTGGACCTTGGTGAAGGTGGATGGCCGTGACTATGTGCCCGGTAGCGACCTGAAAAAGTTCTATGCTTTCAAGGATTACTCCATCAAGGGGAATTCGGTCGTGCTCTCCTTGGACGGCTTCATCCTTCGCGGAGCCATCGGTTCGAAAGAAATCACCATCCGCGGGATCAAATTCGTGATGAGTTTTCCTCTGGTGAAACACGGCAACGAGGCTCTGTTCTCGCGCACCGATTTGGTGAAATTGCTCGACCCGGTTCTCCGGCCCGACTACATCAAAGGTGCACCCGATTTTGATACGGTGGTCATCGATCCCGGTCATGGTGGTCATGACTCGGGAGCAAGGGGGTTGTTCGGCGTGGAAAAGGATTTCGCCCTGAAAACCGCGCTGCTCGTCGGGGCGATTCTGAAGTCGCGTGGGTATAAAATTGTTTTCACCCGCTCAAATGACACCTTCGTGACCTTGCAGGGCCGGGCCGCCATCGCCAATCGTTATCCGAAGGGGATTTTCGTGAGTATCCACTTCAATCAAAGTGACGGTCGGGAAGCCCGGGGCATCGAAACTTTCGCACTTTCCCCGGCGGGCACGAGTTCCACCATCCAGCGGTGGGCGGAACCGAACCTTGCCAAACGGCGCGGCAACCTGCGCGATGCCGAAAACATCGCTCTGGCCACCGCCGTGCACAATGGTGTCCTGCGCCGTGTCAAGGCCACCAAACCGGAGGATCGCGGCATCAAACGCGCCCGCTTTTCCGTCATCTCCGGCGTGGCCATCCCCGGATTGCTCTTCGAAGGCGGATTTGTCAGCAATGCCATCGAAGGCAAATATGTCGCCCATCCGACCTACCAGAAAATGCTGGCGGAAGGAATCGTCGTTGGTATCGAGAATTACCGACGGGCCATCAAAAAGTGACCCCGCTTTCCGGAATCAGCGTTTGCTGATTTCCAGCATTCGCAACATGGGCAATTCAGCCCGGGTGCGCAGCTCTTCCGGAATCTCGACGGTGGGCGTGAGGTCGCGCAGGCAATCGGCCAGCTTTTCCAATGTGTTCATTTTCATATACCGGCAGTCGGCACAAGCGCATCGGTCGGTCGGCCCCGGTATGAGGTTTTTCCCCGGCACCTCGCGACGCAAGCGGTGCAGCATCCCGCTCTCCGTTACCACGATAATGTTTTGGTGAGGAGTTTTCCGGCAGTAATCGACCATCTTCTCGGTCGAACAAACCTCGTCGGCGAGCAAGCGGACCGCCTGGGTGCATTCCGGGTGCGCCACCACGGCGGCATCGGGGTTTTGTTCCTTGATCTTCCGGATCGATTCGCGGGTGAATTCGACGTGCACGTAACAAGAGCCCTGCCACAAGTCCATCGGGCGCCCGGTTTGCTCCATCACCCAAGCCCCGAGGTTCTGGTCCGGAACGAAAAGAATCGGGCGATCTTGGGGCGCAGCATTGACGATTTTCACGGCGTTCCCCGAGGTGCAGATCACATCCGAGAGCGCCTTCACATGGGCGGAGCAGTTGATGTAGGCCACCACCCAATAGTTGCGGTCGGGATTTTCCTTGAGAAAGGCCTCCAGGGCCGGGCCCGGGCAGCTTTGCTCGAGCGAGCAGCCTGCGTCGCGGTCCGGCAAAACCACCGTCTTGCCCGGATTCACGATTTTGGCCGTTTCCGCCATGAAATGCACCCCACAGAAGGCAATAACGTCCGCCTCGGTCGCCTTGGCATGGTAGGCCAGCCCGAGCGAATCACCGACGTAGTCCGCGACCTCCTGGATTTCCGCGATTTGGTAATTATGGGCCAAAATGACGGCATTTCGTTCCTTTTTCAGGCGGGCGATTTCGGCTCGGAGGTCGAGGGCAGGGGAAAGGGTGGCCATGGCGGAAACCGATACGTCCGCCAGCGTCCTCCCGCAACTGACCAAAATCGCTTGCGCGGGGTGGGGGAATACGGCATAATTTCCGTCCTTTCCTTTGAACGGTCCGGAATTGAAGGCACCCGCCCATCCGGATTTTCTCCGAATCTCCACTCTATGAAATCCGATCTCGTTGACAGGGCTTCCGCCATCGTTACCAATCCCCAGGTTTTGATCAACGCCGTCTCCAAAAGAGTCCGGCAGCTCAACCTCGGGCGTCCGCCCATGGTGCAGCCTGTTCTCGGCGAACGCTACGGTCTCGCCGACTACGCCCTTCTAGAAATCATCGAAGGCAAATTGAAGGTCGAAGCCGAAGACTGATTCCGCTGTCATCCAGCGGTCAGTTTTCAAAGCCATTCGGGGCGGGGATGGACCAGTCCGGTCCTCTCCGCCCTGCTTTTTTCCGTGAAATCGCGCCCCTCCAACCCGAAACCCGGCAAAGACAAACAGGCCGCCCCCAAGGCGGTCCTGAAGGAAGTCGCGCGCAACCGGAAGGCGGAGCGGGATTTCCATATTCTCGGCAGACACGAAGCGGGAATCGAATTGCGAGGCACGGAGGTTAAAGCCATCCGCCTCGGCAAGGTGAACCTCATGGACGCCTTTGCCCGCATCGAACGCGGCGAACTCTGGCTTTACGGCTGTGACATCCAGCCTTACGAGAAAGCCAGTTTCACCAACCACGCCGCCAAGCGCCCGCGCCGCCTCCTCATGCACCGGCGGGAAATTGACAAACTTTTCGGGACGACCCAAATCAAGGGACAAACACTCGTTGCCCTGCGGCTCTATTTCAAAGACCAACGCGTGAAAATCGAACTCGGGGTCGGCCGCGGCAAAAATTTCGCCGACCAACGCCAGGACTTGAAGAAAAAGGCCGTGCAACGCGAAACCGACCGCGAACTCTCCCGCTTGCGGCGCAAAGCCTGACCCGCGCGTTCCCATGGCCGGTGACTTCCAGCTTGTTTCTCCCTACCAGCCGCAGGGCGATCAAGCCCCCGCCATCGCCAAGCTGGTGAAGTCGCTGCAAGCCGGCCACCGCCACCAGACCCTGCTCGGGGTGACCGGTTCCGGCAAGACCTTCACCATGGCCAACATCGTGGCGGAACTCAACCGCCCGACCCTTGTCATTTCCCATAACAAAACCCTCGCTGCCCAACTCTACTCCGAGTTCAAGGCCTTCTTTCCGAACAACGCCGTCGAATACTTCGTCTCCTATTTCGATTACTACCAGCCCGAGGCCTACATTCCCCGGACCGATACCTACATCGAAAAGGATTCTTCCATCAACGACGAGATCGAACGCCACCGGCTCTCCGCCATGGGCTCGTTGCTCTCGCGCAACGATGTGCTCGTCGTGGCCTCCGTTTCGTGCATCTACGGACTCGGCTCTCCCGACGACTACCAGAACATGATGGTCCCCGTGCACACGGGTATGACGCTCGACCGCGACACCTTCCTGCGTGGACTCGTCGGTTTGCTCTACGAACGCAACGACATCGCATTCGAACGCGGGAAATTCCGCGCCCGCGGAGATGTGGTCGAGGTCTTTCCCGCCTACCTCGAGAATACCGCGGTGAGGATCGAATTCTTCGGCGACGAGGTCGAGCGACTCGCCTACATCGATCCGCTCACCGGTGGCGTCCGCCAGAGCCTCGATGCCTACAACTTCAGCCCGGCCAAACAATTCGTCACTCCCGCCGAAAGGCTGGTTTCCGCTGGCGCCGCCATCCGCGCCGAGATGGAGGAGCGCGTCTCATGGTTCGAGAACGAAAGAAAATACATCGAAGCCCAGCGGATCAAACAACGCACCGACTACGACCTTGAAATGATGCGGGAAATGGGCTTCTGCCAGGGAATCGAAAACTACTCGCGCCACCTGACCAATCGCCCGCCCGGCGCCCGGCCCTACACCCTGCTCGATTTCTTTCGTGGCGATTTCCTCACCCTCGTCGACGAATCACACGCCTCCATCCCGCAGATCGGCGGCATGTATGAAGGCGACCGTTCGAGGAAAACCGTGCTCGTCGAACACGGATTCCGCCTTCCATCTGCCCTCGACAATCGCCCGCTCAAATTCCCCGAGTTCATGGATCTTTGCGGACAACTCGTCTATGTGTCCGCCACACCAGGACCATTCGAGTTGCTGAACTCGCGTGTCGGCGTCAAGAAGTTCACGCCGGTTTCCAAATCGCAGGGAGGAGACGAGAACCCCATCCCCGGTGTGCGCCAAGCCGGTTTGCGCGGCTCGGGCAGCCAGGAACCGGTGGAAAAGTTCGATGTCGCCACTCCAGGTGCGCCCCTTGTGGTCGAACAAATCATCCGCCCAACCGGCTTGCTCGATCCGGTCGTCACCATCCGACCGCTCGCCCGCCAAATCGACGAGACCATCGAACTCTGCCGCCAACGTGTCGAAGCCCGCCAGCGCGTGCTCGTGACCACGTTGACCAAACGCACCGCTGAAGACCTCACCGAATATCTCAAGGGCGTTGATCTCAAAGTCCGCTACATCCATGCCGACATCGATGCCATCGAACGCGTGGAAATCCTGCGCGCCCTTCGCGCCGCCGAATTCGATATCCTCGTCGGCATCAATCTCCTCCGCGAAGGACTCGACCTGCCCGAGGTTTCTTTGGTTTGTGTGCTCGATGCCGACAAGGAAGGATATCTGCGCTCGGCCACCTCGCTCATCCAGACCGCTGGACGCGCCGCCCGTCACATCGATGGAAAAGTCGTTCTTTTTGCCGATCAAATCACCGGCTCCATCGAACAATTGCTCGAGGCCACCGACTACCGTCGCAATCGCCAAATCGAACACAACACACTCCACCGCATCACCCCGGAGTCAGTGAAACGTGGCGATCAGAAATCGCTGCATTCCTACGAAATGGGAGATGATTCCGCCGCCGCCCGCGTGGCCGAAGCCGCCGGTGAAGACTACGACGTCGCCCGCGTGCTTGGTGAACTCGAAGCGGAAATGATCGAAGCCGCCGCCGCCCTCGAATACGAACGCGCCGCCCTGCTCCGCGATCAAATCCAGGAACTCAAATCCCGCCTCGGCACCACCAAGTCCGCCGCCGCTCCCAAACCCAAGCCCCACGGAAAAGGAAAGAGGGGATATTGAGATGAGCGCAAGGCAAGGATACTTCGGCGTGCCAACTCTTCTCCCGTCCTTTGCGCCAACGGAGCACGGGCGTCCCCGCCCGTGACCACTAGCGAAGCCGAACAGTTCTCTATTCCCCGCCCGCTGCAGGCCGGGGCTATCCGGAAGGCTACCCACGGAAGGATCGGGGATGCTTTGTCGTGCCCGCGAAATAAATCTATTTTTCTTCCAATAAACGCCCGTTTCGTGTGTCATATCCCGCATGAAGACTCATCTTTTGACCTCCCTGCTTTGCCTCCCCGCGCTGCTCAGCGCCGAACCTGCCCTCAAATTGGAACTGGCCGGACCAAACGAGCCGGTCAAGATCAGCCAAAACATCCTCGACCAAGCGGCCGCGCTTCCCGCCGCCCTGAAGGAACTCGAACGTCTGCAGGCTCAGCCGGAGCCGGACATGGCAGCCTTCGCCAAGCTCGAGAAAACCCTTGATGGCGGGCGGAGACTGAAACAAGACATCACTTTGCGCGTCCGCTTCACCAATACCGGCAAGGCACCCGTGGACTTGCAATATGGACCGGATGTCAGCCAAAACCACCTCACCGTGGAAGGGCCCGGGGCGGTGGCCTTGCCCTTCATGGGCGCAACCACCATGGAATTCCGCATGCCGAATCCCACACGAATCGGACCCGGTGAAACAAAGGAATTCACCATCCAAGGACTGGCTCAAGGCCATCGCGATCTCAGCCGCTGGCTGGTCTCCCAAGCCGGAACCTACTCCGCCACCCTCAAATTCACCACGACGCTAAACGAGGAGGAAGTCGAACTCACCTCAAACAAGGTCACTTTCGAGGTGAAGGCTGAGTAGCTACCGTAAATTAGGACAGTCGGCTCAAAAGACTGCACAACGCCCTGTCCTCGCAAACTCCTGACTCCGCCTTCCGCTCTTCGCCGAGGTTGCGACCGAAAAGCTGTTCCGACCCGACCGCAGATTCAAGGGGCTTCTTCCAAAAGCAAACTCCTAGAAGCGAAAACGAACAGCAGCAGACCGGGTGGGAGCTTTGCGGGCTCTTTTCGTTTTCTTTTGTTGTATGGTTTGTCTGATCGGTGAAATGCGGCGAATGCCTTGCCCGCGTTTGTCTGATGCGCGTATCGTGTGGGCCGTCCCATGTCCTTATTCCGTCACCTTTTCCGCCATCCGTTGCTCACCTTGGGCAACGTGCTCGGCGTCGCCTTGGGCGTGGCGGTTTTTCTGGCCATCCAAACGGGGAACCGGGCCTCGAGCCGGGCCTTCGCGGCAGGGGTGGATTTGGTTTCGGGCAAGGCGCAGGCGGAGCTGCGGGCACCGGGAGGAGGGTTGGACGAATCGGTTTTTCCGACCTGGCGGGAAGCTTCCGAGGTCGAGGCGGCCACGCCAATAGTCGAGGGGTTCGCGACTTTGCCCGGGCGTCCGGGAGAATTTGTCCGCTTGTTAGGAGTGGAGCTGTTCTCGGTGGCGCCATTTCAGACGGCGGCCTTCAAGCCAGAGGCATGGACAGGCTTTGATGCCGATGCATTCCTGGCCCGGCCCGGTCAATTGTTGGTCTCGGCTCCTGTAGCCCGGGACCTTGGATGGTCGGCGGGCCAGGTGGTGGAGTTGGAAGTCAATGGCAGCCGGGTGACGGCGACGGTCCTGCATGTGGTGCCGGAATCGGCCATCGAGGGTAGCGCCGGGGCGGGCGCGGGCGAAAGGGTCGTCTTGCTCGATATTGCCTGGGCGCAGGACATGCTCGGTCAACGTGGTCGGGTGCAGGCCATTCAGTTTCTGTTGCGCGAGCCAGGTAAACTGGACGCGTTTTTGCGTGAGGCGCCGAATCGCTACCCGGTGCCACCGGGGGCGAGCTTGGCCGCACCTTCATCGCGAACGCGTCAGATCCAGACCATGGTCGAAGGATTCCAACTCAACTTGAATGCGCTCGCCATGGTCTCGATGCTAGTCGGGGTCTTCCTCGTCTTTAACACAATCAGCGCTTCCACGGTGCGACGGCGGAAAGAAATCGGCATCCTGCGGTCATTGGGGGCAGGAAAGGCGATGGTGATGCGGCACTTCCTCCTTGAAGCAGTCGTCTTGGCGGTGCCGGGTATCGCGCTTGGACTCTGGGCCGGGCATCATTTGGCCGGAGTGCTCGTCTCGGGCATTGCCGAAACACTGTCTTCAAGGTATCTGCTCACCCGCATCGAAGGTGCGCCATTTGACATGGCGGCGGCGGGTTTGGCAGCGGCTTATGGAATTGCCGCAACTTTGTTAGGAGCCTGGTGGCCGGCACGAGAGGCCGCGGGCGTGGATCCCGTGCTCGCGCTCAATCCCGGCCATGCGCTCGACCCACATGGCCAACGCCGTGGCGGTTGGACAAAGCTTTGTCTCTGCTTCGCGCTCGCTACGCCTGTTCTCGCTTGGCTCGCGCTGGCCCGCTGGCCGGTGTTGGCCTTCGCGGCTTGCCTGACGTGTGTCCTTGCCTTCGCGTGTCTGGTGCCATCGGCGGCGCGTTTTCTGACGGGCGGATTGGAGCGTATCCTGCAGGGAAGAGGCGGCATCGTGACTCTGGGCACGGAGGCCTTCGCGCGTTCGCTCCATCGCACGGGTGTGACCATGGCGGCTTTGCTCGCGTCGGTTTCGATGCTCGTCGGGGTTTCGACCATGGTCGGGTCCTTCCGTCAATCCGTGGACGAATGGGTTGGAGGTTCACTCGATGCGGATCTCTATGTATCGCCAGCTTCGAACGAAACCCTCGGAATGAGATCGTTTTTTCCCGATGAAGCACTACGTCGCCTTCAGGCGCGTGGCGATCTGCTCGGACGTCAGGACTACCGCGAGGAACCGGTGGATTTGCCCGGCTACGGTCCGACCATTCTCACGGCGGTGGCCGCCGATCGGGCGCGGAAATTCGACATTCTTAAGTCGAGCGAAGATGATCCCTTTGCTGCGCTCGCCCGACCGGGACAATTGTTTGTCAATGAGTCGTTCGCCCGCAAATTCCGGGTTGCGCCGGGAACGGAGATCCGCGTGCCGACACCCGATGGACTGGTGGCCATGACCGTAGCGGCCGTGTTCCGCGATTACAGTGATGATCGCGGGCGCATCTTCATGGATCATGGTGAATTCATGCGCGTTTGGAACGACCGCCGCGTGCAATCGGTGGCCTACCGTGTGGCTGAAGGAGTTGATCCTTCCACCGTAGTGCCGGAGTTGCGAGCCCAGCTCGCCGATCTCGGAGCCTTCAGTATTTACACCCGCTCGACGTTGCGGAAGAGGATTCTCGAAATCTTCGATCAGACCTTCGCGGTAACTTCGGTGCTGCGGGCCATCTCGTTTGGTGTGGCCGTGATTGGGGTAGGACTGGCCTTGCTCATCCTCGTCTTGGAACGGGCGCGGGAGATTTGTTTGCTCCGCTCGCTGGGAGCGAAGTCTGTCCAAGTGATCGGGATTTATCTGGTGCAGGCCGCGTGGATTGGACTGGTAGCGGCCGTGCTCGGCGGGGCCTGCGGGCTCGCGCTGGCCGTGCTGCTGGTCAAGGTGGTGAACCCGGCCTTTTTTGGATGGACCATTCCTCCGCGTCCGGATTGGTTGGAAATTGCGCTGCTGCCGGTGTGGATCATGGCCGTGGCCATACTCGCGGGGCTCTATCCGTCCTGGCGCGCCACACGTCTACAAATCGCCCCGGAGCTTCGCACGGAATAAACCGCAATATCTCATGAAAACCAATTCTCACGGCCTTTCATCGCTTGAACCTGGTGCGCCGCATCAGGGAGCAAAGGATCACGCGCAAGGGTCCCTGCCGGATTCAGGGTTCGGGCCCGTCGGGACATTATTCAGGTTATCTCTTCTTCGCTCTATCCTGACCATTCTACTTATCCTGGCTGCATTCTTCGGTCATGGCCATCTTCTTCAAGCAGGAGAAGAGACAGGCTGGAAACGCGCCCTCCTGCCGCAACCGATGGTCTTTCCACGTGACCATCATTCGCATCCCGATTACAAAACCGAGTGGTGGTATTTCACCGGCAACCTTGAAGCGGAAGGTCTCGGGCCGGTGGGTTTTCAATTCACCTTGTTCCGGCAAGGGATTCTACCGCCGGGAGCGGATATACCTGATTCCGCATGGGCATCACGTGCGCTTGGATTCGGCCACGCCGCATTGAGTTTTCCGCAGAAGGAAAAGTTCCACTTCGGACAAGTGCTTGAACGCGGGACTTTTGACACGGCAAAGTTTCCGCCACCACCCCCTGAGAAATCCGAGCAGCCGGTCTTGTTAGCGAGTGTCAAGGACTGGAAGGTGGAGCTTCTGCCGGATGGCAGCTTTCATCTCCGCGCCGACATCGACGGGCATGCGATGGACCTGATTGCTCGTCCTGTTGTGACTACCGTTCTACAGGGAAAAGACGGACTCTCCCAAAAAGCCGCAGGGGAGGGGAATGCCTCGTATTACTATTCCATTCCGCGCTTGGAAACCACCGGGACCATCACAAGCGGGGGTAAAATCCATGCGGCCCGCGGGCTTTCTTGGCTCGACCGGGAATGGGCGAGTAACCAACTCGGGCCGGAGCAAGTCGGGTGGGATTGGTTTGCCCTCCATCTTGATGATGGGCGCGACCTCATGGTCTATCGCATGCGTCTGCGCGACGGAGGGACGGATCCGCATAGCCATGGCAGTTTGCGGGAAAAAGATGGCACGGTTCGGCATCTTGCTCTTGAGGATTTCGAACTCACGCCCGGCCGGACGTGGCGGAGTCCACACACGGGCGGGCAGTATCCAGTCGAATGGACCTTGAAGGTGCCACAGGCTGGCATCGACATGAAAATCACCGCCGCACAGAAGGACCAGGAGCTTGCCCTTGAACCGGTTTCCTACTACGAAGGTTCAGTCCGGGCCACCCCCGTGGATGGTGCACGCTCGCCTGGAGGCATTGGCTACATGGAACTCACCGGCTACGCGCGCCCGTTGGAAGCATTGCGCTCGAGGTGAGTGAGGCTTAGCATAAGCCTGCCCTATGGATCGCACCCAACCTCCTGACCGAATTTCCAACCCACGTGCCGTCGTATGGCAAGCTGAACGGGAGTCGCTACAGGCAGAACTTGGCGAATCGATCACCCTCGATGCCCTGACCGGTCCCCGGAGCCGGGGATTGGAAAATGAACTGCCCTTGATCGATGATGCGGGTGCTCCGGCGGGATGGTTGATCGCCCAACGTTCGAGCGGCCACCGCCACTCGATTGATGATGTTCTCACGGCATGGTTTGCGCTGCGCGTCGCACCGGACGTGAGGCTTCACCTCGACCTCGGCACCGGGATCGGAACGGTCGGATTACTCGTGCTGTCCGCTCTCGCGCCGGAGGCAAGATTGACCGGAATCGAAGCGCAGGAAACAAGCTACCGCCTCTGGCAAAGCAATCTAGCAGCCAACGGAATTGCCAATCGTGTGTCTTGCCACCACGGCGACCTCCGTGACCTTCATCTTGAGGAGAAGTTTCCTCTCGTTACAGGAAGTCCGCCTTACTTTCCCATCGGCACCGGTGTCCTTCCGCAAGATTCGCAAAAGGCGCATGCGCGGTTTGAATTACGCGGCGATGTGGCCGACTACGCGGAAGCCGCCCGTCGCCACCTCGCTCCCGATGGTTGGTTCGTCTTTTGTTTTCCCACACCGCAGAAACCACGGGCCCTCAACGCAAGCGCCCAAGCCGGTCTAACCGTGGTTGAGATCATTGATGTGATTCCGCGTGCCGGACTACAACCTTTGTTCTCGCTTTATGCTTGCCGTCAGCAACTTGAGGGCGAGCCGGTGGCTCCACCACCGAGTGCTTCGGATTTCACTGTGCGCGAGGAAAGCGGCCGACTCTCTGCCGAGATGGCGGCCGTGCGCCGCGGATTTGGTTTCCTCGACTCCGAGGCGCATGGCGGGCACGGGTGAACCGCTGCTATCGGCGTTCCTTACCCGCCACCACGCGATGCCACTTGCCTTGACTTGAGCATCCAAGCGGATGACAAGGTTGCACATAAAACATCACGAAACATTTGTAGACTCGACGATGTAGACTCAAGAATCGCGTCCTCATTTTATGAAATCCATGCTCCGCCCACTGTTGTGCCTGATCAGCTCTATACTTCCGGCCGCGGCTGCTCCGCCCAATCTTGTCGTTGTCTACGCCGATGACCTCGGCTGGAAGGACACAGGTTACAACGGTAGTGACTACTATGAAACCCCGAATCTCGACCGCATGGCACGAGAAGGAATGAACTTCCATCAGGGCTACGCGGCGGCCGGAAACTGCGCCCCCAGCCGCGCCTCGCTGCATTCCGGCACATATTCGCCGCGCCACCACGTCTTCGCCGTCAACGACACCAACCGCGGCCCGAAGTCATTCCAGCGGCTGATCCCGATTCCGAACAAATCCGGCCTCGCTCCGGAGAACATCACCCTCGCCGATGCGCTCAAGTCTGCCGGTTATGCGACCGGAATCTTCGGCAAGCGGCACCTCGATGGCAGGGAGGGCGCCTCTCCCAGCGAGCAGGGCTTCGACGTCGTCTTCGAATCCCAAAAAGGCAGCCCTGACATACGCCGTGACCGTCCGGAAGATCCCAAGGGCATCTTTTCCATCACTAAAGCCGCTGGCGATTTCATGGAGCAATCCAAAACCGCCGGCAAGCCGTTCTTTGCTTTCGTTTCCCATCATGGCATCCATGTCGCGCTCGAAGCGCGCCCCGCCAGTCTAGGGAAATTCAAGGCCAAGGCTCCGGGCAAGCAGCATAACTCCCCGCTCTACGCCGCCTGCCTCTACGACCTTGATGAAGGTGTCGGGAGGCTGCTCGCCCGCATCAAGGAACTCGGCCTTGCGGAAAACACGCTGGTCGTTTTCACCTCCGACAACGGGGGCACGCAGCAATCGTCGCAAGAACCACTGCGTGGCAACAAAGGCGGCTACTACGAAGGCGGAATCCGCGTGCCCTTCATCACTTACTGGCCCGGCACGATCCAGCCAGGTGGTGAGTCGCAGGTGCCTGTCAGTCATGTGGATCTCTTTCCGACTTTCCTGTCCGCCGCTGGAGCCGCTGTTCCTACTAGCAAGGTGCTTGATGGCGAAAGCCTGCTGCCGCTTCTCAAAAAATCCGGCACACTGTCCCGCCACTCGCTATTCTGGCATTTCCCCGGCTATCTGGACGGCCCGGTGACGCGCGGCCGCGAGAGCGATGTCCGCCTCGGTTTTCGCAGCCGCCCGCTATCGGTGATCCGCAAAGGCGGTTGGAAGCCGCATCTCTTCCACGAGGAATGGCAGCTTGATGGTGGTCGAGTGAAGTATCCCGCCAACGGAGCGATCGAACTTTACGACTTATCCAAAGACCCCGGTGAAAGAACCGACCTCGCTGCTCACGAATCTGCAAAGGCCAACGAACTTCTGGACGATCTGCTGGGTTGGATCAAAAGCAGTGAAGCGCCAATGCCCGACCAACCCAATCCTGCCTACAACCCCCAAGCCGCCGCCAACGCACTTGTTCCCATCATCGGCAAATAACCCCTGATTCTACATGAACGCTCTCCATCGATTCGCCCTCCTGTTTGCCGCCACCACCGGACTCGTGTCCGCCGCGCCGCAGCTCAAGCCTCCCATGCACGGCCTCGAAGAAGTCGGCCCGCAGGATGTGAACCTACGCGGCGGTTTCTGGGGACCGCGCCTCGCCATCCATCACAAGACCACCATCCCGCATGTGCTCGACATGCTCGAGGAACGCAAACACATCGCCAACTTCAATGTGGCCGCCAAGGTCTTGAAAGGCGGAGGCGTAAAACAAGGCGTGAGAGATCTCGATCAGGCCGGTCAGGCGCTGGAAGGGAACGGCGGGAACCACGGCCCCGGATCCAATGATCCCAACGCCGCCAAGGACGGTGAAATCGTCGGCCACAGCGCCTTTGATTCCGATGTCCACAAGGGGCTTGAAGGCGCTTGCTACACGCTCGGCCACTGCAAAGATCCGGCCCTGCATCAGCGCGTCGAGAGTATCCTCGATCGCATCGCCGCCGCGCAGGAAAAGGATGGGTATCTGGTCAGTTATTTCACCGGTAAGGAACCGCAGAACAAGTGGGGCAATCTCAGGCACAACCATGAAATGTATAACGCCGGCCACTTCTTCGAGTTTGCCGTGGCGCATCACCAACTCACCGGTGAAACCAAGGCCCTCGATATGGCGAAACGCTTCGCCGACCACATCGACAGCATCTTCGGCCCGAACAAACGCTACGATGTGGATGGCCACCAGGAAGTCGAACTGGCACTGGTGAAACTCTACCGCGCCACCGGCGAAAAGCGCTACCTCGACCTCTGCCGGTTTTTCCTCGAGGAACGCGGCCACCTCCACGGCACCGAACGCAAGCCGTTCACCGAGGTCATTCCCCGCGGGGATCCACCGCGCTTGCCGGGCGAGACGATTCAGGAGTGGCGCCGGAAGAAATGGGGCATGCGCAACGGCCGGATGCAGGATCACAAGCCGGTTCTGCAGCAGACCGAAGCCGTCGGCCATGCCGTGCGAGCCGGTTACATGTATTCTGCCATGGCGGACCTCGCCCGTTTCAGTGATGCGCCGGAATACACCGCCGTGCTGGATCAACTTTGGCAAGATGTCGTTGGCCGCAAACTCTACCTCACCGGCGGCCTCGGCACCGCCCAGTATGGCGACGAGGGATTCGGAGATCCCTACCTGCTGCCCAACAAAACCTACTGCGAATCCTGCGCGAGTATTGCCCACGTGTTCTGGCAGCACCGGATGAACCTGCTCAAGGGCGATGCCAGATACGCCGATGTGCTGGAACTGGTGCTCTACAACTCGGCACTCTCTGGAATGTCGCTCAGCGGCGACAGCTTTTTCTATCAGAACCCGCTGGAGTCAGAAAAGGGCGGTGAACGTAGCAAATGGATCGGCCTCGCCTGCTGCCCGACCAATCTCGCCCGCTTCACCCCGCAGGTGGGCGGCTTTGTTTATGCCCACAAGGGCGATCGTCTCTTCGTGAACCTCTTCGCCGCAGGGGAGGGGACCGTGACGATGGATGACGGCAACCCCGTCAAGATCACGCAGGAAACGAATTACCCGTGGGACGGGCGGATCCAGATGGCGATCGCGCCGGAGAAACCATCCGAATTCGATCTCTGCCTGCGTATTCCCGGCTGGGCGTTGGGGAAACCGGTTCCCGGCGATCTCTACCGTTTCGCCGACTCACAGACCACAGTGGGGACGCTCAAGGTCAATGGCGAAATGGTTGAGGCAAAACCAGGACAGGATGGCTACGTGCATCTCAAGCGCACATGGAAAGCGGGCGATCGGGTGGAACTCGATCTACCCATGCCGGTCAGCCGCGTCCTCGCCCATGAGAAAGTCGAGGAGAACAAAGGCAAGGTTGCCCTGATGCGCGGCCCGGTCGTTTACTGCTTCGAAGGAATCGACAACCAAGATATCGATGTCTTCAAACTCAGCCTTCCAGAATCCGCCGAAACAACAACCGAACACGATGCCAAGTTGCTCGGTGGAGTAACGGTGATCCGCGCCCAAGGCCTCGATGAAAAGAAAAATCCCGTCAAACTGACCGCCATCCCATACTTCGCCTGGGC
>JBJTQJ010000031.1:0-93492 GCA_046075565.1 Verrucomicrobiales bacterium
ACGCGGGCCATCATGCCCATACGCGGGTTGGCAGCGAAAACATCGGCATAATCGGCGATGAAGGACCAATAGAGACCGTCCCAAGCCGGACACCACGGGCCCTTTTTCCAGTCGCTCATTTTGAGGATGTAATTGGATCCGCAGAGGTAAGGCTTCGTGGTGAAGGTTCCGCCGTCGGCGAACTGGCTCATCGCATAGACATTCGGGACCATCACCCAGTCGTAGGCGTCGGCGAATAGCTCCATGAACCAACGGTAAACCGCGTCCGGATGAATGCGGCAGAGCAGGAACATGGCACCGAGGACCATGAGGCGTTCGATGTGATGGCACCAGCCGTGATCAAGGGTGCGGCGGATCGCTAGATCCAAGGGCTGGATTCCGGTTTCTCCGGTGTAGAAGGCTCGTGGCATGGGTCGGTCGAATCCCCAGAAGTTGCGCGTGCGCATCGCGGTGCCATTCCGGTGATACTGGGCGCGAATGAATTCCCGCCATCCGATGATCTGGCGGATGAATCCTTCGAGGGCATTGAGAGGAATGGATCTTTCGCGAGCAACGGCCAGGGTGCGTTCAACGACCAGGGCGGGCGGTAACAAACCGGCATTCATCATCGGGGTGAGTTGTCCATGAAAAAGGACACGCTCGCGGGTATGGATGGCGTCCTCGTAATCACCGAATTGTCCGAGCCGCTGGTCGAGAAAGTCATCGAGCCAACGCAACGCGCCGCTTGGAGTGATTGGCCATGGCATGCCCTCCGCAGTCCCGAAGGCGTGGGGAAATTTTTCGCGCACGCGGCGGATCTCTTCCGGCATCCACGATGGGTGGTCGTTGGCAATGGGATCCACGGGGACGCGATGACCAGCCGGCAGGCGTTTGCGGTTTTCCTCATCGAAGCTCCAGCGTCCGCCCGTCGGCTGACCGTGATCATCAACGAGGATGCCGAGGCGGCGGCGCTGGGCAGTGTAGAAGTCGGCCATGATCACACGTTTCTTCGAGGCAAAGAAACGATCGGTCCAATCGCGGGGCGTGAGGAAAAGCGGCGATGGATGGAAGATCAATTCGACACCCTGGCGATCCGCCCAGCGGCGCAGTCGTTTTTCGAGGAGAAAGTCATCGGGTTCACACAGGTGGGCGGCACGGAGACCGGGAAATGCGCGGGCGAGCAACTCGTCGGTGCGCAGGCCGGGCTCCCAGGCCACGCGGAGGACCTGATAACCGTCGGCGCGCAGGCGTTCCTCAAAGGCCCGCATTGTGGCCAGATGGTAGAGAAGTTTTTTCGCATGGAATTCGAACCCAACTTCCGGGTCGCCGAGAACCAGGGGATCTTCGACAAGGATAATCGGTCGCCCCGGATGCAGGGCGGGGGACTCCGGAAAGAGATGATGGGGAAAAACGAGACTGGCCTGGGTGATCATGCTGGAGCGATACGCTCGTCGGCGTCGTTGCGGTCGGTCCGGTGCTTGCATTGGCGGCGAATCGGGTGAACTTTCCGAGAAAAAGCAGGAGAATCAACCATGCAGCTTGCCCATTTGCTCACCACCGACCAGATCGTTCCGGCCATGGAGGCCACGGATCATTGGCCGGCCATTGTCGAACTGGTGGACCACCTGCATCGGCAGGATATGCTATTTCCCGAAAACCGCGAGAGTGTGCTTGAAGCCCTGAAGACGAGGGAGGAATTCACTTCCACGGGCATTGGCTCGGGGGTCGCGATTCCCCATGCGTTTTCGGAAAAACTCGACCGACTGATCGCAGTCTTCGGGCGCTCGCGGGAAGGCATCGCCTTCGACGCGGTGGACAGCCATCCGGTGCACTTCGTGATTTTGTTTTTAGTGCCCAAAGAGGAATACCAATTGCACTTGCAAACACTCGCCGCGATCGCGCGCATGTTCACGAATGCGCGGGTGCTCGAGGAACTGGCCGCCGCGCCCGATGCGGAAAGTATCCTCGCCATCCTCTCGCAACGCACCGGGCGGACGTAGTTTCCTTCTTCGCGTGCCGCACCTTTGGTGCGACGGGAAATATCGGAATCATGAAACCGAGCTACCGCGGGGCAACGGCGTTCCTGAGCCTCTGGTGGATGGCCGATGGGATCTCATTTGAAAATGTCACCCGGCCGATCTTATCGATCCAGATTTCGCCTTCGAGAACCCCGTTTGCCGACGCGATGCTGTGGATGTCACGCAAGACACTACCGGCAATCTTCCCCTTCACGCATGACGCCGAAGCGCCGTGGATCTGGATGGCGTATTCGGAGAACATTCTGGAGAAGAACTTCATCTT
Organism: Verrucomicrobiales bacterium; assembly: GCA_046075565.1. GTDB lineage: Bacteria > Verrucomicrobiota > Verrucomicrobiia > Verrucomicrobiales > SLCJ01 > JBJTQJ01. The sequence goes on from JBJTQJ010000031.1 coordinate 2,281, forward strand.
CGAACGAGGCAGCGGTCATTTCACGCTTCCTTGCGATCATAGACGAGCAAGGTGCGCCATCCGTAGATGGCGATGAAGATGAAACAGACGAGCGGGAGCAGGAAGGAGGCGCGCACGCTGGAGAGTTCGACGAAGCCGAGATCAAATGGCGGCATGTCGAGCACCTTGCCCTGCAGCATCGGGAGGAGGCAGCCGCCGCCGATGGCAAGGATGAGGCCGGAGGAGGCCAGTTTGGCGTCGTCGCCGAGTCCTTTGAGCGCGATGCCGTAAATGGTCGGGAACATGAGTGACATGCATGCGGAGACGGCGATGAGGCAGTAGAATCCCGGATAGCCGTGGATAAACACCGTTCCGGCGGTGAAGGCGATGCCGCCCATGGCGAGCAGACCGAGCAGCAGGCCGGGGGAAATGTAGTGGAGCAGGAAGGTGCAGATGAAGCGACTGGAAACGAAGATGATCATGGCGAGGATGTTGCAGTTCTGCGCCGTGGTCTTGGAGATACCGAGTTCGAGTTCGGCATACTGGATGATGAACGTCCAGCACATGATTTGTGCGCCGACATAGAAGGTCTGGGCGAGCACACCTTCCCAATAACGCGGACGGGAGAGCAGCCGCCGGAGGGTGGGGCCGATGTGCAGCTCGCTGCCGCCTTCCTGATGTTTGCCGGCGGGGAGTTTCCAAGCGAAGAGGCCGAAGATACCGAGCAGCACGAAACCCATGATGGCGTAGGGCCCGACAACGGTGGAGAGGTCTTTTTCCCGGACGTCGGCGAATTGTTTGCCGAGGGCGGCGTAGTGGGGTGTCAGCTTTTCCGCCGGCACGGTGGCGATGGCCTGCTTCGCGGCCTCGGATTCTTTTTTCACACTATCGAGCAGCGAAACGATCATCGAGGGATCGGCTTTTGCGGCATCCGCTTTCTTGCCGAGAGATTCGTAGATGCCCGCCGTGAGGTCGCGCAACTGGGTCGAGGGAGCGGTGGCATTTTTCAGCGCGGAAATGGTGTTGGTGTAGCCTGTCTCGTTGGTGATGAATTTCGATTCCTCATGCAGAAGCCCGGCGAGTTGCATGCCTCCCGGGCCGTCGAAAAGCTCCTGTTGTTCCTTTTCCGCCGGTGTGGGCACAAGCGGTTCGCGCAGTTGCAGCACGATGGCAACAGAGCGGACGGCGACGTCGAATTTGTTTTCGGCGGGTTGTTGGGCGAGGGCCGTGCTGATGGCGGCGATACGGTCAGCCTTCGGATCGGCGGTGAGCGCGACATCGGAGGCAATGGCAGCAGCCTGCTCCTTGGCCTTTTTGGCGAGGCGCTTTTTCGTCTCCCAACCGGGCTCGGCGATGGTTTTTCCAAGGGCCGCGATGTCGCCGGAGATTTTTTCCGTCATTTGCGCGTGCACGGATTTTTGATCCACGGAGGCGGCGACCATTTTGCGGCGGCTGTCTTCGGTCGTGCCGTCGAGATTCACCAGGATGATCATGCTGGCCACGAACATTCCGACAATGGAGCCCATGGGATTGAAGGCCTGGGCGAGATTGAGGCGGCGGGTCGAGGTGCTCTCGTCGCCCATGGAGAGGATGTAGGGATTGGCGGTTGTTTCCAGAAACGACAACCCGCTGGTCATGATGAGGTAGGCGAGCAGGAACGGGTAGAAATTGAGCGACCACCCGGCGGGAAGGAAAAGCAGACAACCAATCGCGTAGAGGGCAAGGCCCAAGAGAATCCCGCTTCTATAAGAGAATTTTTTGATGAAGATGGCGGCGGGGATGGCCATGAGGGCGTAGCCGCCGTAGAAGGCTCCTTGCACGAGCGAACTCTCGAAGTTTGTCAGGAGCAGGATGTTCTTGAATGCCGCGACCATCGGGTTGGTGATGTCGTTGGCGAAGCCCCAGAGGGGAAACAACACGGTCACAAGAATGAAGGGAACAAGCAGGCTCTTCGGGACGACGGGCGCATTGGGCTGGCTCATGGTAGGTGCGGGCTGGGAATGGGAACTGGGGATCCCCGCGGCGCGGGTGTCGTTAGGTTGCACAATGGCCGTCACAATTGCAACAAGGATTCTGGTGCAGCGCGTCTATCGCACACCGTTGCTACTGCGATGTGGCCATGCCCGCTTTAGCGGCGGCGCATTTGCATGCTGCTCAGGCAATGTGTTCCTTGTCCGGGGAAATCCCCCGGCGGGAGAGGGCGACGCCCCGGAGTGGGGCGCATAAAATCGAAATCATCCCCGCAATCGGGGCCGGGCACCTGGCCCGTCAGTCCACGAGATTGTCGATGCGGGCGGCGACATCGAAGTCCGACTTGGTCAAACCGCCGAGGTCGTGCGTGGTGAGCGTAAGCAGGACGGTGTTGAATCGGATGTCCATATCCGGGTGATGCTGGGCTTCTTCCGCGATTTCCGCTACGCTATTGACGAAGTCGATGGCCTCCATGAATTCGTCGAATTCGAAGGTGCGGGAAATGTTGTCGCCGTCGATTTCCCATTCGGGGACTTTTTTGGCGAAGTTGTCGAGGTTGGAAGGATCGATGAGGTCGGCCATGGTCGGGTTGCTTCGGGGTGGGGGAAAATTCGTTCTTGGCGTCTCCGTTATGGGTCGAAACCGGCAGAATGCAAGAGGAACTTTCATTTTTTTTCAGGAGAGAGGGGGGAGAAATCGAAGTTGAAACGACGACGGGTCCGCGCTAGCGGTTGCGGTTGAAGTAGAAAAGCATGAGATCCGCCCACCCATCCGCCCCCCTGACCGGCCCGGACGCCCAGTCCTCGCTGGAGAATTTCCTTGATCTGCATGCCCGGAAGGTGGTCATCGCGCTGGCGATTGTGCTGGCCATCGTGGCGATCGGCGTGACCATGCACCTGCGGAAGAAAAACTTCGAAACCGAGGCGGGAGCTGCCCTCGTGGCGGCCACGGATTTGGATGCCCTGAAAAAATTGACCCAGGATTTCCAAGGGACACCGGCCGCGAAGACCGCCTCTCTATTCATGGCGGATCGCCAACTTGAGGCGGGCGATGCCCAAGCCGCAGCGGAGACCCTCCGGGGTTTCATCAGCGCCAATGCCGATCATCCATTGGTCTCCCAAGCCCGTCTGGCTCTGGCCACCGCCCTTGTCAGACAAGGCAAACCCGACGAAGCGAATGGCGAGTTGGCCGCATTCCTCACGGCTTCCCCGACATCCCCTCTGGCTCCGCTGGCCATGATTCAGCAGGCCGAATTGGCCGAGCAAAAGGGAGATCTCGAGGGCGCGCGCAAACTTTACGAGCAAGTGACCGCAGGTTTCCCGGATTCCCAGTTTGCCGAGATGGTCAAAATGCAGAACCGCATCGACCGGGTGGGATTTGTCATGCCGACAGAAGTCGATCCGCCACCTCCGCCCCCAGCCCCCGCTCCCGACCAAGGGCCGAAGCCCGCGGGTGAAACCGGCGGCTCGCTGCTCGAAGGCGATGGGCCAATCCCTCTTCCCGGCAGCACGCCGAACCCGGCGCTCCCGACCCCGCCTGCTGAAGGAACCGCAGAACCGACTGTCGAGCCGGTCGCTCCGGAAACGCCCGCCCCGCCCGCTCCGCCCGCCCCGATCCCCCAACCCGAGCCATGACCTCCGCGACCGGGATGTCCTGATTTCCTCACGCATGAGCCCAAAGACAATTTCCTCAATTCAACCAGCACATCCATGATTCGCAATTTAAGAGCACTGGCGGCGGAAGGCCGGAGTATCAAAGTCGGGATCATCGGCTGCGGAGCCATGGGTTCCGGGGTCGCTTGGCAGGTCGCCCGCACGCCGGGCATGGAGGTCGCCTTTCTCGGCGACTTGAACCCGAACGCGCTCAGCGAAACGGCAAAATTGACGGGGAACCCTGAAGTGGTGGTGGAGAATCCCGCCAGCCCACCCGATCGCAAGGCCGGAGAAGTGCTCACCACGACCGACCCGCTCGCGTTGCTGAAATCCGTGAAAATCGACGCCTTGGTCGAGTGCACGAATTCGATCCACGAGGCATTCCATTTTTGCCGCGCGGCCATCGCGCAAAAGGCGCATGTGATCCTGATGAATGCCGAAGTGGACCTGGTTTTTGGTCCTCTGCTGGCCCATGAGGCGCGCCAGCAGGGGGTCGTCGTCACATCCGATGCGGGCGATCAGCACGGCGTGCTGGCCACCATGGCCGATGAAATCCAGCTCTGGGGATTCCGCATCGTGCAGGCCGGGAACATGAAAGGTTTCCTTTACCGCCATGCCGACGCCGACCACGCGCGCCCATGGGCCGAAAAACAAAAGGGCAGCGTGATCCAGACGGTCAGCTACACCGACGGCTCGAAGATGAACATCGAGCAGGCCCTCATCGGCAACTACCTCGGGCTTACGCCCATCAAACCGGGCATGGAAGGTCCGAAAATTTCCGATATCCGCGATGTGCTTGATGCCTTTGATTTCGGCAAATATGGCGAACAGGGCCGGGTGGATTTCACCGAAGGTGTGGGCTGGCCCGGCGGTGGCGTGTATATCGTCGGTTATTGCGATGACGACCGGCAGGATTTCCTGCTCAATTACTACAAGGTCACGGCCAAGCGCCCCTACTACCTGTTCTTCCGGCCTTACCACCTCTGCCATGTCGAGACACCGCGGGCGCTTGCCCAGTGTTATTTCTATGGCCGCGCGGTGATCGAGCCGCCAAGCACCCGCCTGAACGACGTTTACGCCTACGCGAAAAAGGATTTGAAGCCGGGGGACACCATCCACCACGCGATTGGCGGCGACGAAATTTATTCGCTGGTGGATGAATGCTCCAGCGCCAAAGCGGCGAACCATGTGCCGGTTTACCTGCTCGAACCCATCGGTGGGAAAACCGCGACGGTGAAAAATGCCGTGGCGAAAGACCAGCCCCTGCGCATGAGCGATGTCGAGATTCCCTCGACGCCCTACCACGACCTGCTCGCCGAGCAGGCCCGCCTGCTCGGCTGCTGAGCATATCTTCCGACCCGAAAAGCCGGATCTTTCCCGCGTGGTGCATTTCCTTGCTTGCGTTGAGGGCGGGGTTTGGGTAAATGATCCCTAATGTCTTCCTCGCCTTCTCCCAAGCTCCCCTACAAACGTGTCATTCTGAAGTTAAGCGGGGAGGCCCTTCGGGAAGAAGGCGGCCACGACAATATCTCGCCCGAAATCGTGTCGGACATGGCCGGGCAAATCAAGGAGGCGCATGCCCAGGGCGTGCAGATCGGGATCGTGGTTGGTGGCGGGAATTTCTGGCGTGGAGCCAGTGCCAGCCATCGCGGCATGGATCGATCGACTGCCGACTACATGGGAATGTTGGCCACCGTGATGAACTCGCTGGCTTTGCAGAACCTCCTCGAGTCCATGGGTGTGCCGACCCGTGTCCAGACCGCCATCGAGATGAAAAACGTGGCCGAGCCCTTCATCCGCCGGGTGGCCATCCGCCATCTGGAAAGAGGGCGGGTGGTGATTTTCGGAGCCGGCACCGGCAATCCGTTTTTCTCCACCGACACCGCCGCCGCCCTGCGGGCTTCCGAAGTCGGAGCCGAGGCCATTCTCAAGGCCACCAAAGTGGACGGTGTCTACGACAAGGACCCGGTCAAATACCCGGACGCCGTGCGCTACGAGCACCTTACCTTCGTCGAGGCCCTCTCCAAACGTCTGAAGGTCATGGACAGCACGGCATTTTCGCTCTGCATGGACACGAATATGCCCATCATCGTCTTCAACATGAACGAACCGGGGGCCATCACCCGCGCCCTGCTAGGCGATGCCCGCGGCACCGTCGTGAGCAACGGTTGAGCTGGGTCGCTTTCCGGAATCGTGGAAGAATTGCTGACTTCCCGGAAGAAGATCTGGCCACCGGGCGTTATAAATGGTAACATCCGCCGCCATGAACCGAATTATTGCCACAATCGCCATCGTGTTCGTTCTGGGCTTGTCCCAGTGGCCGGTTATCGCCCAGGGGGGAGGTGACCCATTCGCCGCCCCCAAGATGGAAGAGAGGAAGCCGATGCCGAACCTCCTGCCTGGGGCCGGATGGATCGCATTGGACGACGAGGGGAACCCCAAGGGCTGGCGCTTGAAGCATTGGCGGGGAAGCGAAGAATGGAAAGGCCAGGTGGTCAAGGAAGGCCCGAAAGGGGAAAACTGCTTCAAAGTATCGAGCGGGGAGATCACGAATAGCTGCTGGATCTCCCGCGAGATTGAGGTCAAGCCGAACACACGTTATGAGATCAGCGCGAGGATTCGCACGGAAAACGTGGAGCCTGAAGATGGCGCCAAAGGGGCGGTGGTCGGCGTTTCTCCCATGCGTGAGTTCTCCCGGGCCTTGCAGGGCACCAATGATTGGAAAAGAGTCTTTGGCCACTTCGAAACCGGAGAAGATGAGGACAAGGTGGAGGTCATGCTCTTGCTCGGGGGAGAAGGTCGGGCCAAAGGGACCGCTTGGTTTTCCGATGTTGCCCTGCGCGAAGCAAGGGGACCTGCCGAAGAAGAGGAGGAAGACGGCACCGAAGCAGACGACGCTCCGCCTCCACCGCCGCCACCAACCTACCGCCGCCCTTCGTTTGAAGACCCGGTTTTTTCCGCCGAAGCACTGACACTCGATCGTGACCAGGTGCTCGCTCTCGCCGAAGATATCGCCACTCTGGTGACCAATTGTGCGGATCATTCCGAAATTGCGGATCCTCTTTTCCAAGCCCAAGCCCTTGGGATCGCGCTGCGCCTCGATCCGCGCAATCGCACCGCCGTCGTCGCAAACGGGCAACTGTATCAAGGCCAGAAGCTCAAGCCCACGGGGAACAACCACAATCCGTATGACTACTGGACGCGGATCGACCAATGGGCGGAAAAGCTCCACTCCAGCGACGCCACCACCGATGACCAGGCACTCGGCCTTTACCTCGGGGATCTCGCCCGCCGCGTTCGCCCGGACCAGGGCTTTGCCACGAAATTTGCTGCCGCTCACCAAGGAGATTTGGCAGCGGCGTGGGCGCGTATCGTGCCTCCACCCGCCCCGCCGGTGGTGCCCGAGACTCCCCCGGAAGTCGCCGATAATACCAACCCCGGCGAGCAACCGGACCCTAACGAGACGGGATCGGAATCCAACAACTCCGGCACCGATACAGGAAATCCGGAGGCCGTCGCGGACAACGCGCGATACAAGATCCCGGATCGATTCCCCCTCCTGACCGCGAGCCTTTTTGTTCCGGTGCAAACGGGTGGCACCGAATCCCGCGCCGCCCTCCGCAAGGCCACGCTCACCTTCCGCGACTATGAATTTCACAGCTATTGGGATGACAGCGGCGAAAAGAAACGCCGCATTCCCCACTCCAATCAGGAGAATACTTATCTCGCTTTTGACGACAACTGGTATCGACTGCGTGATTCCTGGAATGACCGCGTTGCTCCGATGCTGGATCGCCGTTATGAAGGCTGGCCAAGACGCGGGGTGGTTGACGTGGAAATTCCCTATTATCGTGGCAGTAGCGGTAGCATCGCCGTGCTCGCCGTGGGCATCTGCTTCGAAGCCATGGCCCGCGGTTTGACCCTCGACCCCAAGGTTGCCGCCGTCGGTTCTTGGGGAGAAGAGAAAGACTTTCGCGGCCACTCCCATTTGCCTGGCGTCGTGCTCGGATACGCGAAAGATTGGCCGGAGATTCTGATTGTCGGTCCCGGCTCGCGCAAGGATCTCGAAGCCCTGGCTGCTACGGGATTGGTCACCCCTTTCCTCTGCACACAAATCATCGAGGTTTCGACATTCAGCGAGGCCGTGGCCATCGCGAGCGGCCAACCGCCGCCAGATATCAAGGCTTCCTTGGAAGCTTACCGCGCCATCATGGCCTTGCGCACGAAAATGGACCCGGGCGTGCTCGCCAAAAACCGCCATGTGCTGGATAAACTCCGCGAAGTCTCCTCCGCAAATTCCAAACACCTCTCTTCAGCACTCTTGCTTAAGGCGGCCGAAAACCAAGCCCCACTCGACTTCGATGCCAGCGCGAAAATCGTTTTGAGGCTATTCCGCTCGCTCGAACAACTCGCCGAAAACGATCTGGAGTGGGTCTCGCCGGAAGAAGGACAGAAGGCCATTGAGGTTTTTACAGAACGCATGCGCGAGTTCAAACCGCGTCTCGACCGTGGACTTGATCGCTACCTCAGCAGACTGGACGACTGCACGAAGGCCCTGACCGAAGCCGCCCGCTTGCGCGACCGGGACACCGGCACCGCCTTGAATCGCGTGGAGAATGCCCGGGAGCAAGTGCAGGCTTTCCGTCAAAGCCTGGATCTCGGCACGGCTGCCGGTCGTTGATTCATATCCCCGCGCCGCATGCCCGACGCCCCGCTCGCCTACCTCTACTCTCGTTACCCCGTCGTCTCGCAGACCTTCTGCGATTCCGAAATGCTCGCGATGGAGGCCATGGGCCGCGACTTGGTTATCGGTTCGTTGTATCCACCCAAGAATAGCTTCCGGCACGAGCGGCTCGCCCGTCTGAAGGCACCCATTCACTACCCGCCCCCGCCTGCCGTATTGAAAGACCTGCGGAAGGAAGCGGAAAAGGACGGAAGCTGGCCGGCGGAAATGATCGCCCGCCACGTTCGAGATTACGGAACATCCTTCCAAGCCGCCACGCGGGCGCGGAATGCCCTCTGGTTCTCCCGATTATTCCAGCGTCTCGGTGTTCGACATGTGCACGTGCATTTCGCCAACCGCGCCACCCACACCGCTCTTTTCATCAAGGAAATCTCCGGCATTCCTTTCAGCTTCACACCGCATGCCCAGGATTTCCTCGTCGATCTGGGAAGCGATGCCTTGCTCGCGGAAATGTGCGAAGCCGCCACCGCCGTCGTCGCGGTGAGCGATTTCAGTCTTGGTTTGCTCAAACAAAAGTGCCCGTCCGCCGCCGACCGCATGACCCGCGTCTACAATGGAATCGAACTCGATGGTTTTCCTTCCGCGCGAGGCTCTGGTGGTGGCTTTCATATTGTTAGTGTCGGAAGGCTCATCGAGTTCAAGGGATTTCATCATCTCATCAAAGCTATCGCGACGCTCCACCAACAAGGTTTGCCCGCGACCGCCGAGATCATCGGCGAAGGCCCGTGGCGCGGCGAGTTGGAGTCGCTCATATCATCCCTCGGGCTCGATGACTCGGTGCGTCTCGCGGGCGCGCTCTCGCAAGAGCAAATCAAACATGCGCTTTCCAAAGCCGATGTCTTCTGCCTTGCCTGCACCACCGACGCGAAGGGGGCGACCGACATTCTGCCCACCGTGATCACCGAAGCGATGGCCTGTGGTTTACCCGTGGTATCAACCCGGTTGGCCGGCGTGCCCGAAATGGTCGCCCATGACCAGACCGGACTGCTCGTGGAGCCCGGCGACGTCCCCGGTCTCGCCGCCGCGTTGCGGGTTATTCAAGCTGATCCGGCCAAAGCGCGTTCCTTCGGATTGGCTGGTCGCGCCCGCGCCGAAAAATTGTTTTCCCTCAAGGTCACTGCTCCCGCGCTCTCCGGAATCTGGAGCGCCGGTGGTTGCCCGGTTCCCGAACGCGCGGCATCCGAAGAACCGGGCCACACACTCTGGCTTTTCCCGGAAGCCCCATCGAAGGATTCCTTCTCTGATGAAGCAAATTGGATCGTCGATCACTCGCCTGGCCACCGGATTCTCGCGTTTTCCGCCGCGGGAAATGCCCAAGCCACCGTGCCGCACCTTGATTACCTGCCGGACGGGATCGTGCTGGAAGCTGCTTGGCGAACCCATCCCGATTGGGTCGCCATCTGCGAGGCCATGCGCACCGAACTCGGTGGCTCGTTAGAGGGCGAGGTCTTCTTTCAAGCAGCCCGCCGTGCCGTGTGGTTGGCGGAGGAGGCACCGAAACGCGGGGTTCTCCACTTGCATGCCGCCCGATCCCCCGCCGTGTTGGTGGCGTGGCTCGCCGCCCGTCTGGCCCATCTCACGTTTTCCGGATTGCTCGAACCTTCTCACGATCTCGATAGTAAGATCGTGGCGCGCATCACCGAATCTGCCCGCTTCATCGCGGGCACGAAGGAGAATCCGGATCCGCTCGGGCTCGCGGCCCAGGCTCCGAAAAAGCGGGGTCTATTCGCGCGCGCGACCGCCGATCGACCGGATGCGACAAGCGTCTTGAATGAATGGTTCCATAAACGCTGAAAGCGGATCCGTATCACTGCGTGCGCCGTTTGACAGCCGGAATGGATTGAGTCTCCCACCAGTCCCTCAGTTTCGGAAAGGAGCACACCGGCGAGGGAGATCACTCGAGTAATTCGGGATAGGCCTCGCGTGCCATGGCCACGCAACGGGCGGCGATTTCCGGCGTGTCGAGTCCATTGAGCGCGGCTTCTGTTAGTTCACGGCATTTTTCCAAAGAGAGGGAACGCACGGCCCGCTTCACGCGCAGGACTTGCCGGGGACCGACACTCAATTCGTCCACGCCAAGACCGATAAGCAAGGGCGAGAAGAGCACGTCGCCGGCGGCTTCGCCGCAAACCCCGACCCAGACGCCCCGTTTCGCGGCCGCTTTGACGACCGTGTCAATCAGACGCAGCACGCCGGGGTGCATCGGTTCATACAACCCGGCCACCCGTTCGTTCACGCGGTCCACCGCGATGGTGTATTGGGTCAGGTCATTCGTGCCGATACTGAAAAAGTCAACTTCCGGGGCGAGCAGATCGGCGGCCATGGCCGCGCCGGGCACCTCGATCATCGCGCCGATGGGAATGTTTTCATCGAATGCTTTGCCCTCGGCACGCAGTTCATCCATACACTCGCGGGTGATTGCCCGGGCGGTGCGCATCTCGTCGCGGGTCGCAACCATCGGGAACATGATGAGCGCCTTTCCGTAGCCGCTCGCGCGCAGGATGGCCCGGAGCTGGGTCTTGAAGATTTCTGTTTCCTCGAGGGAAACACGGATGCCGCGCCAACCGAGGAAGGGATTTGGTTCGGGGGCGTGATGGCGCGCGGTTGGCAACTTGTCGCCTCCGATATCGAAGGTGCGGAAGATCACACCTTCTGCGCCGACTTCACGCACGGCTTGCGTGTAGGCGAGGAATTGTTCCTCTTCCGTGGGCAAGGTATCGCCCTTCAGATAGAAGAATTCGGTGCGGAAGAGACCGACCCCTTCCGCGCCTTGTTCCTTCAATACCGGAATTTCACCGAGGAATTCGATGTTGGCGGCCAGCTTCAATCGGCGGCCATCGGTCGTCACCGCCGGCTGATCGCGCAAGTCCTGCAACTGCACGCGGATTGCGGAGCGCCTTGCTTCCAGACGTTCGTAGGCCCGCAGGGTTTCGAGCGTCGGATTCACGATCACCAGTCCGAGATAACCATCGACCAGCACATCGGCGCCCGATTCCAGCTCATCCGTGATATCAGGCAAACCCACGACCGCCGGTATGCCGAAGGACCGCGCGAGAATGGCCGTGTGTGAGGTGTGGCTACCGAGTTCGGTAACAAATCCGCGCACCAGTTCGCGATCCATGGCCGCCGTGTCGGATGGCGAGAGATCCTTGGCCACCAGCACATGCGGATAATCCGGCAAACTGGCCGCCCGGTCCTTTTCACTTCCAAGATCGCGGAGATTGCGTAGCACACGTTGCGCCACATCCTCCATATCCACCGCCCGTTCGCGAAGATACTCGTCCTCGATGCCATCGAAGGCCTCCTGATACCGCATCATCACCTGATAAAAGGCGGCATCCACGGCGAGCCGTTGCTCGCGCAAGGTGCGCTCGACCTCGTTCAATAGAACGGAGTCCTCGAGGATGAGGACGTGGGCATCGAAGATCCCTGCTTCCCGGCCTTCGCCGGCCTCATCGAGTTTTTTCTTCAATGCCTCAACCTGTTCCTTGGTGGCCTCGAGTGCCTCCCCGAAACGCTTCCATTCCGAATCCAGCTCGGAAACCGGCACCACCCTTGCCACCGGCAGGATCACGCCGCCCACCACCAGATGGACCTCGGCCCGCGCCACGCCGGGCGACACGCCGATGCCTCGCCAGCGGCGTTCGGTGCGTTCGGGTGTCGGGACCGGCATATCACGAAAATGGCGGTGTTTTTGTCCCGTTGCCAAGGAAAAATCGCCCCGCGGAGCCCGCTGGCTTGGACGAACGGCCCGAAAGGTCCGGCAGCCTCCGGTTGCGGTATTCGCAAAACGGGAGGGGAGAACGGTCCAATGCCGTGGAATCACACCAGGCCTTGAGGAGCCTACAGGTGGAGCCCCTCTGCTGAAAACTCCACCACATGGTTCGATCTCATGGCCCAGATTCAGCTCGACGAAGTCATGCAGCTTGTTCCAAAGTCGAAAGCGAAAACCCTGAGCTTCATCTTCCCATGAAAACGCTCCTTCTATCCTTGTTGCTCCTGGCAATTCCCGCCGTGGACATTTGCCACGGAGTTCCGACGACAGAAAGGCCTGCCGCCGCGCCCAAGTCCGACCCATTCCGTATCCCTGCCGAACCCTTCGCGAAGCACCCGCCGGCACAGAGGCTTTTGGACCGGGCAAAACTCGACCATCGTCTGCTCTCGGCGGCCATTTTTCATGCCACCAACCGCCAACGAACCGCCCACAAATTTCCTCCACTCGTTCATTCCGAAGCATTGAGCCGTGCCGCCCAGGGGCATAGCAACGCCATGGCCGCGGGTGGATTCTTTGCCCATGACAACCCGAAGGATCGCGACCGCAAGACCATGAAGCAACGCCTCGAACTGGAGGGCATCAAAGAGGGGTTCCGATCGGAAAACATCGCCAAGACGCCCGTTCAAGGTCTTACCTACCTCAGCGCCGCCGATGCCATGGTCGCGCAGTGGATGAAATCCCGCCGCCATCGGAATGCGATCCTCGACCGGAAGATGCTTTATCTCGGCTGCGGTGGGCAAGTCGATCCGTTGTCACCACATTTTTACATCCTTGGCACGCAGAATTTCGCGTCCTCGCTTCCGCCGTGACGGTGTCGTGCTACTTCACTTGGCGGGCAGAATGCCTCACGGCATCTTTTCCAGCTTCGTCACCGGGCGTTCGGGATAACGGGAGCCGTCGTGGTTCATGTAGCGGTGTTCCCATTCGAGTATCACCTTGTCGCCGGGTTTGAGGGCGTTGATTTTGGCAAGGAGGTTGGCGGGCACTTTCTCGTTCTTCTTGTTGTCTTCAATGAGGAACTGGAAGTCTTTCTGTTTTGGATCTCCATATTCGCCCGCCTTCTGGTAATCCGTGTATTTGTCGATGGTGAAGGTGACCATGGTGCCGGAGTGGCCGCATTGGTCGGGACATAGCGAGGTCCGGCCCAGGCATTTGTGCTGGCGGGTGCCTTTGAACGTGGCTTCCGTTTTGTGGACGGCGAGCAGATCGTAGGGAATCGCTTTGTCTTCCGCTTGCCCGATGGAGAGCAGAAGGGCCTTGGCGACGAGTATTCTTGTGAAGGTGCGGGTGTTCATGGTTTCGGAATGGGTAGGGGAGAGGCCTTCCAAGGCAAGGTGCGACCGGCTTCCATGGGAATGACGGTTTCTTCTCCGCCGCCGTAGCTGGCCGGGATGGTCCACGGTTCCTTGGTGAGGACAATCATTTTCCTGGTGGAGGCAAAGCCGTGGATGGCGCGCGCGCGCCCGCCGACAAAGTCGCCGAGTTTGTCGAGTGCGTTATGCCTCTCGAACAATTCCGCCAGACGCGCGAGGGCGAGGGGTGCCGTGAAGACACCGGCCGCGCAGCCGCAGCATTCCTTTTTGTGCCGGGGGTGTGGCGCGGAATCACTGCCGAACATGAGTTTCGGGTGGCCGGACAAGGCGGCGGCCAGCAGCGCTTCGCGGTCCTCCGGACGTTTGGCAATTGGTTTGCAAAAGAGGTGAGGGTTGAGCAATCCACCCGCGACATCATCGAGGGTGATGACGAGGTGTTGGAGGGTGACAGTGGCGTGGAGATTTTCGTAACGGTCGAGTAATTCCACGGCACCGGCGGTCGTGATGTGCTCCATGGTGATGCGCAGCTTGGGAAATTCCGTGGCCATCCATTCGTAGGTGTCGAGGAATTCCGTTTCACGATCCATGACGAAGCCATGGCTTTCGCCGTGGACCATCAATGGGATGCCCATCTCTTCCATCCGGCGCAGGGTGGGCACGGCATCCGCCATCGCGCGCACACCGCCTTCCGAGTTGGTGGTAGCGCCTTCGGGATACAATTTGATCCCGAAAAGATGAGGGCGGGCTTTCTCCAGTTCCGTTTCGCTGTAGTCGCGGAAAAACAACATCATCAGCGGGTCGAAATCGTGCCCGGCGCAGGCAGCGAGGATTCGTTCCCGGTAGGCAAGCAGGCGCTCCAGTGAATCAACCGGCGGGACGAGGTTGGGCATGATGATCGCCCCCGCGAAGGTTTCCGCGCTCAACGGAGCCACCACCTCGAGCATTTTCCCATCGCGGAGATGGAGGTGCATGTCGAGGGGAGAGTCTAAGAGGATTCGGTTTTCCGTCATGGCCGTCGTAAATCTACCGCGGAATCAAAAAAGAAAAACCCGGAATCGGAACTTATATTTCCACCTTGAGGGCCTTTGCTTTCTCCAAATCCACCTCGACACCGAGGCCGGGGCCGGTAGGCGGCTGCAGGTAGCCGTCTTTCACGACCAAGGAATCCTTCAAGATGCAGCCGTTGAGGAATTGCGGGCCGTTCAGAGCGGCGGGTTTTTGCAATTCCCTCGTTCCATAGACCGCGATGGTGGCGGCTAGGGAAATGTCGGGATCGGTGAGCCCGCTGCCGAGCCAGAGCAGGCCGCGTTCGCGGAGGAGATCGATCTGCGCCATACACGTGGTGATGCCGCCGACGCGCGCCGGTTTCGCGGCCATGCCGTTCATCATGCCGAGGGCAAGGAACTCCTCGAGGTCGCGCAGGCTGATGACACCTTCATCCATGAGGATGGGCAGTGCATTGAGTTTTGTGATCTTCTGATAGGCGCGGATGAGGTTCGGTTTCATCGGTGCCTCGAGCACATCCGCTCCGGCCGCGGCAAGACGCGGAGCGGCCTTGAGGGCGGTCTCCTCGTCGTATCCTCCGTTCGCATCCGCCCAGAGAAATCCTTCGGGCGCGAGGCGGCGCACTTCGCGGGCGAGTTTCTCATCGAAGTCCAAATCGGGTGCAACCTTGATGTTAAAATTGCGGTATCCGAGGGCCGAGCCTTCCTCCATCGATTTGGCAACCTCATCAATGGATTTGACGTTCACCGTCCAGCTGAGCAGCAAGGGTTTCGGGGCGGGTTTTTGCCAGAGTTCATGCAGTGGCTTGCCGGCCGCGCGCCCGAGCATGTCCCAGACCGCAATGTCGATGCCCGCACGGGCGATGGGCATGCCGGTGGTGAAACCCGGCGCAATGGCCTGATCAAGCGCTGCATGCAAACCCGGTAAATCGGCGGGGTCGCGTCCGACGATAGCCGGGCCGAAATAATCGCGCAGCGCGATGGCACATCCTTCAAGGGTTTCGTCGCTCCAGCGTGGGATAGGCACACTTTGACCCCAACCGACAGTCCCGTCATCCGCGGTCAAACGCACGAGCACGGCGGCGCGCCCGCCCTGGTTCCGGCCACCGTGGAAGAACTTGAAATACCCTTTCATCGGGTAAACCACCGGCCAAGTCTCGACGCGTTCGATGCGACGGGATCCCGGTGCTGCGGCAGCGGCCATGGCCACCGCCGGAAGAGCGGCGGTGGCGGTGGCAAGGAATTGTCGGCGTGGCATCGGAGGCATGGGAATCTGCTTTCAGGATGCTCAGGCCCGGTGCTTGTAGTCAAGCATGGAATTCGCCTCCGCATCGCCGGGGAAGGTTTCCGTCACCGGATCCCATATCAATTTACGGCCCAACTTCATCGCGATGTGGGTAATGATGCAGATGGTATTCGAGCGATGGCCCACTTCCACCGGGCAAATGGGTTCGCGTCCTTCGCGGATGCTGGCGAGGAAATCATCCATGTGCTGGGTGCTCACGGGCAGACGCTTTTCCCCTTCTCCGATTTTTTCACGGGCGAGCTCGCGCGGTTCGGTTTTCATGATCTCGCGGCTGACCCAGAGTTTTCCTTTGTCGCCCTCCACCCACACGCCGGCATCACCGGTTTTACCTAACAAACGAACGCCATTCGCGAATTCTCCTTCCATGCTGAAGGTCGTGTGCACGTTGAAGAGTCCTCGTTGTGGGAATTCGCCGGCCGCTTTCACCTCGACGATGCCGCTGTCGTCGCTGCCATTCGCCCACTGCGCGATATCGAACATGTGGGCTCCCCATCCGGTGACCATGCCGAGGCAGTAGTCTTCGATCTGCAACCACCCGGGCCGTCCAAATCCATCCTGCGGGTGCACACGGTCTTCGGTGTATTCGGCCAGTGGGCGCGGCCCCAGCCAGCCTTTGAAATCGAGATTCGCCGGGACGGGCATGGTTTGCGTGCGGCCGGTGCCGTGATCCGGCGGAAGCTGGGCCGTGATGGTGTGCACCTTGCCGAGGCGGCCATTGAGCGCGAGTTCGCAGGCTTCGCGGAAGCGTTTCGAGGAACGCTGCATCGAACCGGTCTGCAATACGACCTTGTGATCCCGCACCGCTTTGACCAGTTGTTGCCCTTCGGCGTGGGTGTAGGTGAGCGGCTTTTCCAGATAGATGTGTTTGCCTGCCAGGGCGGCGGCAATGGCCGGTCCGGCATGCTGGTGATCCGGTGTCGCGATGAGCACGCCATCCAAATCGGGGCGCGCGATGACCTCCCGGTAATCCCCATAGGTCGCACAATTGCTTTTCCACTCCGGAGTTTTTTCCGCGTAAAACTTGTCCACCATTTCCTTGGCCGATTGGGTGCGCTTGCTGTCGTAGTCGCAGACCGCCACCACCCTCGCCCCGCGTTTCAAGCCGTGATTGAGTAGATCACGCAGATCCCCAATCCCCATCCGGCCGACGCCGATGGCCGCGAATTCCATCTGCGACGTCGCCGCCGCCTGACCCCGCGCCCAGCGTGGCAGAATCATCGGAGCCACCGCCACCGCCGCCCCAGCCAAAAAACGCCGCCGCCCAAACCGGATATTGTTGCATCCAATGATGTTCATGTCGGGAAATACACGGAGGAAAAGCCGGAACAATCATTGAATTTTTGGCAGGGGAGCTTGGTGCCGAAAAGCCCCCTTTGGAAAATCAAACGAGTTCATCGCGCCACCGTTTCATGGCTCATGATCCGGGACGATCTTCTGCGTCCTTTTCGGGAAGAAAGCTCTTACCATCAACCAAAAGGGCAGAATGACCACGAGCCAAGTTGCGATGTCGGCCAAGGGGATCAAGAGCATCCATGAATTTTCCTCTCCCGGATGAATGTAGGCGGCCAGAGCCGTGAGACTGATTGAGACAAACGGGACTGTGCCACGGTCGCATGCGCAATTCGGTTCACGCCGACGCAAGACCCGGCGCCAGTTTTTCACCGCCACTAGCACGGCAAGAAACAACGCCAACCCCGCCAGCCCGTAACGGAAATCGGTCATTGCTGATCAGATACCACAGCGAGGGGCCTCCCGCCAGACAAAATCTCCCTTTGGACCTCCGGCCGGAGTCGGCACTCGAGCCGATTCCTTTGATTCCCGATTGCCGGAACTCCGCGGGAAAGGCACATTGCGCGACATGAAATACGGATTCTTTCTTGCGGCAATCGTTGCCACGCACATCACCACCACTTCCGTCGCCCTGTGTGATGACACCGCAAAGCCGGCCAAGGGATGGACGCAGAATTTGCTGCACGACGGACCGCTTGCGGAATTCCAACCGGTCGCGAACTGGCATGGTGTTGCCAAGGTCGAGGCGGAGCCCGGAAAGCCCGGTTTGTTATCCGATGGAGAAGGAAAAATTCTGATCAACGCAACCGACAAGCAAACAAAGGCGCCTTACCTGCTGACGAAATCGCGTTACGGCGATGCACGTGTCGAACTTGAATTCATGATTCCGAAAGGCTCGAATGCCGGAGTCTATATGATGGGACGCTATGAGGTACAGATCCTCGATGGTTTTGGCAAAACCAAAGTCGGCTCCGGCGATCTTGGCGGCATTTACCAGCGATGGGATCCCGCCCGTGGCAAAGGCAAGGAGGGATTCGAGGGCATCGCGCCCAAGGTGAACGCCGCCAAGGCCCCTGGGGAATGGCAGACCATGAAGATCATCTTCCGGGCACCATTGTTTGATGAAGCGGGCAAAAAGACCGCCGACGCCAGTTTCGAGAAGGTTCTGGTGAATGGGGTGCTCGTGCAGGAAAACGCGACCACGACCGGTCCCACCCGTTCGTCGCCGCTGGAGGGAGAAGAGGCGCTCGGACCGATCGCCATTCAGGGCGACCACGGACCCATTGCCATCCGGAACTTCCGCGTGACTTCGCTGGACAAAGGTGACCAATCCCGTTTCACCGAACTGGATGCCTATTGGGCGGAAGTTTCCCGCGCGGTCAATGAAGGCGACTTTGAAGCCTACTCCGCCACCTGCCATCCGGAAGGTATTCTGGTGAGCGGCTCGAAAAACCATAGCCAACCCCTGGCCTCCGCCCTCGTGCGCTGGAAAAAAGACTTCACCGAGACCCGTGAAGGTAAGGTGAAATCACGGGTGGAATTCCGCTTTTCCAAGCGCGTCGGAGATGCCACCACCGCCCACGAAACCGGCATCTTCTGTTACACCTCCCAGCAACCCGGCGGCGAGCCGAAAAGGGATTACGTCCACCTCGAGGCCCTCCTCGTGAAAAGGGATGGCGCTTGGAAGATCCTCATGGAGAACCAAATTGGCCCCGCGACCGAAGCCGAATGGCTTGCCTTCGTCCCTTAAGAGGACAAGCGCCATGGCATCCATCCCGGTGGCCGGCTCGGGCGGATGGTCGGCCATGTCCTCGGAGGGCGGGAAAACCCGGTCCTGCAGGGGTGGTGGTTTTTTCTTGCCATGCCGACGGGTTTCGGGTGATAGTCGCCGCTAGAAAGAAAAACACGGGTATGAACGACCACTACCACGAGCGCCATGACGAGCCGCTGCATACGGAAAAAATCATGACCGATCGCAAAGTTTACTTCATTGATTTGAAGGAAAACGCCCGCGGCAAATTCGTGAAGATTACGGAAGACGTGCGGGGCCGCCGTGATACCATCCTTCTGCCCTGCGAGGCATTGGAAGAGTTTATCAATGCTTTGCAGAATGTCCGCCAGGCCTACCTCGATCACGAGGGTTGAAACGCAGGGCAGCGCGCGGGTAGCTGCGGGCGCGGACGGGAACGATGAGATGAACGAGTAGCGGTCAACCGGAAGCGCCATGGGGAGGATTCACATCATGACCGATACCCTGGCCAGCCAAGTGGCGGCCGGGGAAGTGGTCGAGCGGCCGGAGTCCGTGGTGCGCGAACTGTTGGACAACGCGATCGACGCGGGAGCGCGTCGTATTGAAGTGCGGGTGGAAAAGGGCGGGTCTTCGCTGATCGCATTGACCGACGATGGACAAGGTATGGGCCGCGATGATGCGGTGCTGGCTTTGGAAAGGCATGCGACCAGCAAATTGCAGCGCATCGAAGATTTGCAGTCGCTGCGCACGATGGGATTCCGCGGCGAAGCGCTGCCCAGTATCGCGAGCGTGAGCCGCTTCACGATGCGCACCCGCGAGCACGGTTCGGTTTCAGGAACACGGGTGGAAGTGGAGGGCGGTGTTGTGCGCATGGTGCGCGAAGATGGCTGCGCACCGGGGACGAGCGTGGAGGTGCGGAGTTTGTTTTTCAATGTGCCAGCGCGCCGGAAATTCCTGCGCGGCATTGCCACCGAGTTTGGTCATGTCGAACATCGCGTGCGTTTGATGGCGGCAGCACATCCATCCGTCGGGTTTACCCTCTTTCACGATGGCCGCGAGGTTCTGCGGGTGGCTCCCGGTCAGGATTTGCGCGGACGTTCGCGGGAACTGCTCGGGAGCGAACTGGGAAGAAAGCTGCTGGATGTGGAAATGGAAACCAGTCGGGGCAGAGTGGAAGGCATGTGCAGTCCACCAGGACTCGCGCGTCCGACACGACGGATGATCCACTTTTTTGTGAACCGTCGGCCGGTGGAAAGTGCCATCCTGCGCTCTGCGGTGGCCGATGCTTATGCGGGGCTGATCGAGCGTGGAACACATCCAGCCTGTGTGTTGTTTCTTGATTTGGATCCGGGGGACTGTGATATCAATGTCCACCCGGCGAAAAGAGAGATCCGCTTCCGCGATCCCGGATTCGTGCAAGATTTGTTGCGGGAGGCACTGGAGTCGGCAGTGCGCCGTCCCGCACCAAACAATTCCGCGCCTCGTGAACGAGCGGTTCTTCCCCCTGAGGCCTCGGACGAAAGTGAGGACAAACTCGTTTTGCCTCAAGCCGTCGAATCCAGAGGAACAGAAAGCAGCGTCGAAATCCCGAGGGATGCTCCGAAGGGAATTGCTCCTAAGGAGACCAAAGCCGACATGCTTCCCGGTCAGGCAACTTGGGAAGCGCCCGTTACTCCATCATTACCCGAACCGCAGGAAATCGCCGGGCTTTTCCCCGAGAGCGTGGACGCGCGCGGCCCGGTAGGGTTGGCCTCAGCCGTGCATTTGGGGGCCGTGCTCGGTTCCTATGAGATCTTCGCGCTGGATGACGGATTGCTGCTGATGGAACGCCGCGCCGCGGTAGAGAGGATTCTTTTCGAGTGGCTGACCGCCCATCGTGGCGAGGCTGATGCCAGCCAAGGGTTGTTGATTCCGATTCCCCTGAGTCTGGCACCCCAGGAAATGGAGGAAATCGAGCCCCATCTGCCGGCCTTGCGGGATCTCGGGATTGGGGTCGAGCCATTCGGTCCGAGAACTCTTCTGCTCACCTCCCTGCCAACTTTGGTCCAATCGGAGGATCCGGGGGCCTTGGCCCGTCTGGTTCTCGGGGGCGTACGGGCGGCGGCACAGGGAAAACGCGGGCCCCTTGAGCGCCGGGCTCTGTTGGCCGTGGTGAGTCGCGAATTGGCTGGCGGGGGCCGAGCACTCCCGGAATTTGGCAGTGGACCGGAATTATTGCGGCGTTTGCTGGCCTGTGAGATGCCTTATTGCTGCCCCCGCGGGCGGGCGACCCTCTCTCAATTGAGCCGGGGCGACCTCGCCAGACGCTTTGGTTTGGCCTAAAAATTACGGTTTGGCGTGAAAATTTGCGCTTTTTTGAGAAAATTCGCTTTTTTCAGAACAATTTCTGGTAATTTTGAAATATCTCTGTAAATTTGTCTCCATAGGGAAAAACTGGGGCCGTAAAGACAATAGCGGCACCCTGATTCTCGAACCACTACCAATACCCTCAGCCTCTACAGCCCTCACCGCACTCATTATGAAAGATCTGGAATCCAAGGACATGCCCGACCTTCTGACCGTTAAGGAAACTTCGCAGTATTTGCGGATCCCTCTCCCCACGGTCTACTATCTGGTCCAGCGCGGGCAGTTGCCAGCCGTGCAAATCGGTGGTCGCTGGCGGATCAAACGCGATCTTCTCGACCGCGATGTGTTGCGCAAGGACCAAGCCCAGCGCCAATCGGTGCTGGTGGTGGACGACGACGTCGCCCTGCAGGCCCTTTTCCGGGAGTTTCTCCGTCGCGGTGGGCTGAATGGAACCGTGGTGGGCACGGCCAAGGAAGCCATCGAACTCTTCCCCCGTCAGAATTTCAGCCTCGCCATCCTCGACCTCCATTTGCCCGACACGCCGGGGGACGAACTCTACCTCCGCCTCCAGGAAATCAACCCGGAGGTGCCGATCATCATCGTGACCGGCTACCCGGACAGCGAAATGCTCAATCGGATCCTGGTGAACGGCCCGGTCACCGTGCTGCGCAAGCCGGTGGATTTCGAACAGCTGACCGCCATCATCAAGCGCATGGGGCGTCCGGCGGCGGTCTGACCCGGCGTGGCGGAATCTCTTGTCCTTGGCGGACAATTGGCGTTGCCTTTTCCCCTTCCTGCCTAGAGTTGGGGAACGCATGAAGAAGATTTACATTGATGGTCGGCTCCTGGCCGAGGACGAGGCGAAGATCTCCGTGTTTGACCACGGACTGCTTTACGGGGACGGGGTCTTCGAAGGTATCCGGTATTACAACGGACGCGTGTTCAAACTCGATGAACACATTGATCGGCTTTACGCTTCGGCGCAGGCCATCTTGCTCACGGTTCCCTTGTCTCGCGATGAGATGATCGAGGCGACGCTGGAGACCCTCCGCGCCAACGGTTTGGAAGACGGTTACATCCGTCTCATGGTCACGCGGGGGGTGGGTAGCCTCGGCCTTAATCCTTACCAGTGTCCCAAGGCGTCGGTGATCATCATCGCCTCGGCCATCAGCCTCTATCCGGCGGAGTGTTATGAGAAAGGTCTCGTGCTCGCGACCTGTGCCACCCGCCGGCCTCCGCCCGGGGCTTTGTCTCCGCAGGTCAAGTCCCTCAACTATCTGAACAATGTCATGGCCAAGATCGAAGCGATCCAGGCCGGTGGCCAGGAAGGGTTGATGCTCAACGAACAGGGATTCGTGGCGGAATGCACGGGGGACAATCTTTTCGTGATCAAAAACGGCCGCATCACCACCCCGCCCGTCACCGCGGGGGCGCTAGATGGCATCACACGCCGCGTGATATTCGACATCGGTGCCGAACTCGGCATCCCCGTGGTCGAGGAAATGATGACACGCTACGAGGTCTTCACCGCCGACGAATGTTTTCTCACCGGGACAGCCGCCGAGGTGGTGCCCGTCGTAAAGTTGGATCAGCGGACCATCGGAACCGGGCAACCGGGCCCGATTACCCGGCGAGTTATCACCCGATTCCGGGAGTTGACCGCCACCACCGGCACGCCCATCCATTCCTAGACTCCATGGAATCCATCCCTTGCGACCTTTGTTCCGAAAAAGCCACCGTGTATTTTACCCAGATCATCGATGGGAAAATGCAGAAAGTGAACTTGTGTGAAAAGTGCGCGAAGGAAAAAGGAGTCACCGATCCAACCGGATTCGCCCTTGCCGATTTGCTCTTTGGCATCGGCCAACAGCAGAAGGTCGGTCGTCCCCCGGGGCGGCGAGCCGAGAGCTGCCCGCAATGCGGGCTGACGGCGGAGCAGCTCAAAAAGACAGGGCGTGTCGGCTGTCCGAAGTGTTACGAGGTCTTTTCCGATAGCCTCTCCTCCATTCTCAAGGCCATGCACAAGGGTCTTTGCCACCACGGCAAGGTGCCGAGCCGATGGGTTGAGTCGCGCGAACGCTCCTTGCGCTTGCGCGACCTGAAGGCCGCTTTGGATCAAGCGGTGGCCGAGGAACGTTATGAAGATGCGGCGACTTTCCGCGACAACATCCAGGCCATGGAACAACCCGCTGGCGAAAAGCAACCCTGACCCATTCTGCCCCATGATGCGCTTCGCCACCATTCTTAAAAATCCGGCCCGTTGGATGCTCGGCCCGGAAGTCCACCCGCAGGTCGTGGTTTCCAGCCGCATCCGCCTCGCCCGCAACCTCGCCGACGCTTCTTTTCCCGGCCGCGCCGTCGTGGAAGAGCGCCGCCGCGTGCTTGACCGGGTTTTTCCCGCCCTCGAATCCCTCGGGGAAATGCGGGACGCTTTCGCCCGTCCACTCGACGAACTGAATGCCGTCGAAAAAAAAGTCCTCGTGGAAAGGCACCTGATCAGCCGTGAACAGGCGGGCAATGCCTCCGGCAGCGGCGTGGTGATCAATCGCGCGCAGAGTCTTTCAATCATGGTCAATGAGGAAGACCATCTGCGCATGCAAGCGATGTTCCCGGGCTTGGCCCTTCATCCCGCCCACGCCGCGCTTGACGCGGTGGACACCGCCCTCGAAGAGAAGCTCGATTTCGCCTTCGACGACAAACTCGGATTCCTGACCAGCTGCCCGAGCAACGTCGGCACGGGGCTGCGCGCCTCGGTCATGGTCCATCTTCCCGGCCTCGTGCTCAGCGATCAAGTCAACAAGGTCGTGGCCGCGGTGAACAAGATCGGGCTGGCCGTGCGCGGATTGTTCGGGGAGGGCAGCGAAGCCCAGAGCAACCTTTTCCAGGTTTCCAACCAGACCACCCTCGGCGAATCGGAATCGGACATCATCGACCGCTTGACCAAGGTGATCGAACAGGTCATCTCGAGCGAACTCAACGCCCGGGCCAAACTCCTGGAAGACAAACCCGGCATCCTTTGCGACCACATCGGGCGCGCCTACGGCATTTTGCGCCACAGCCGCATCATCGACACCAAGGAAGCCCTCAATCATTTGTCCATGCTGCGCCTCGGCATGGATCTTGGCTTCTTACCTGCTTTACCGAACGGTGACTCCATCGAACTCCTGCTCATGGACATCCAGCCCGCCCACCTCCAATGGCAGAGCCGCTCCAAATTGACCCCCGAACAACGGGATGGCTTGCGTTCCTGCATTTTGAGGGAAAGATTGAGCTTGCTTCCCGAGCCGGAAATCCGTCATCCTTCCTTCAATGGCACCGACGAACCCCCCTCCGACGTAGAGTCAAACCAACCCGAAGATTCATGAGCAATTTTACACCCCGCGCCCAACAGGTCCTCGCCTTGGCCCGCAAAGAGGCCGACCGCTTCAATCACAATTATGTTGGCACCGAGCACCTCCTGCTCGGTCTCATCAAACTCGGCCAAGGAGTCGCCGTCAACGTGCTCCAGCGCCTCAATCTCGACCTCGATACCGTCCGTATGGAAGTCGAGAAACACGTCGGCACCGGCCCCGAGACGAAAATGGCCGGCAATATCCCTTACACGCCCCGCGTGAAAAAGGTCCTCGCCCTCGCGGGCAAGGAGGCCAAGGCTCTCAACCATTCCTATGTCGGAACCGAACACATCCTGCTCGGTTTGCTCCGCGAAGGCGAGGGCGTGGCCGCGCGCGTGCTGGAAAGCCTGAATGTCGATATCGACCGCGCCCGTCAGGAAATCCTCAAGGAATTGGATCCGAATTTCTCCGGTTCCGGCAACCAGCCATCCGACGACGAAGACGAACCTTCCGGCGGTGAAGAAAACGAGGAACGACAGCAAAGCGGCCCCGGCGGCAAAAAGGAGAACAAAACTCCCGCCCTCAAGGCTTTCGGCCGCGATCTCACCGAACTGGCGCGCGAATCCGGTCTCGATCCCGTCATTGGACGCACCAGCGAGATTGAACGGGTCATCCAGATCCTCTGCCGGCGCACCAAGAACAATCCCGTGCTCATCGGTGAGGCCGGTGTTGGCAAAACCGCCATCGTCGAAGGCCTCGCCCAGGAAATCGCCTCCGGCAATGTTCCGGAAATCCTCCGCGACAAAAAGGTCATTACCCTCGATCTCGCCCTCATGGTCGCGGGCACGAAATACCGCGGGCAATTCGAAGAACGCATCAAGGCGGTGATGGACGAAATCCGCCGCTCCAAGAATGTCATTCTTTTCATCGACGAGCTTCACACCATCGTTGGAGCAGGCTCTGCCGAAGGAGCCATGGATGCCTCGAACATCATCAAGCCATCCCTCAGCCGCGGCGAACTCCAGTGTATCGGAGCGACTACCCTGAACGAATACCGCAAGTATATCGAGAAGGACGCCGCCCTCGAACGCCGCTTCCAGCAGGTGAAAGTGGATGAACCGTCGGTCGCCGACGCCATCCTCATCCTCCAGGGGTTGAAAGGTAAATACGAGCTGCACCACAAGGCGAAATACACCGACGCCGCTATCGAAGGCGCGGTCAAACTTTCCGAGCGTTATCTGAGCAGCCGCTATTTGCCCGACAAGGCCATCGATATCATGGATGAAGCCGGCTCCAAGGCCCGCATTGGCAGCCTGACCCGCCCGCCCGCCATCAAGGACATCGAGGCCGAGATCGAGAAGATCAATGCCGACAAGTCCTCCGCCATCAAAGAGCAGGACTTCGAGAAAGCCGCCTCGCTCCGCGACGCGGAAAAGAATGCCAAAACGCGCCTCGATGATGTGCTGAAAAAATGGCGCGCCGACAGCGAGGAAAAAGTCGTGGTTGTCGACGAAGAGGACATCATGGCCGTGGTTTCCAAGTGGACCGGCGTGCCGCTCCGCCGCATGGAGGAACAGGAAACGAAACGCCTGCTCCGCATGGAGGAGGAACTCAAGGACAAGGTCATCGGCCAGAACGAAGCCGTCACCGCCATCTCCAAAGCCCTGCGCCGCAGCCGCGCCGACCTCAAGGACCCCCGCCGCCCCATCGGTTCGTTCATTTTCCTCGGCCCCACCGGCGTCGGGAAAACTTTCCTCGCCCGCAATCTGGCGGAATTCATGTTTGGCGATCCGGATGCTCTCATCCAAATCGACATGTCGGAATACATGGAGAAATTCACCTCCAGCCGTCTCATTGGTTCTCCTCCGGGTTACGTCGGTTATGAAGAGGGTGGACAACTCTCGGAAGCGGTTCGCCGCCGTCCGTATTCGGTTGTGCTTTTCGATGAGATCGAGAAAGCCCACCCCGATGTGATGAACCTGCTTCTCCAGATCCTGGAGGAAGGCACTATCACCGACTCGCTCGGGCGCAAGATCGATTTCCGCAATACAATCATCATCATGACCTCGAATGTCGGGGCCGAACTCATCAAGAAACAAAACACCATGGGCTTCGGCGCTCTCGGCGGTTCCGCCGAAGGGGATGCAAACTACGATGTGATGAAGGAGAAACTGACCGAACAGGCGAAGAAGGTCTTCAAACCGGAATTCCTCAACCGCCTCGACGACCTCATCGTTTTCCACATGCTCGAAAAACCGGATCTCGAGCGCATCGTCGATCTCGAAGTTTCGAAGGTCACCGCCCGCGTCAAGAACAAGGGCATCACCCTCGAACTTACCTCGGAAGCGCGCGAAGTCGTCATCGAACAAGGTTATGACCCGAGCTATGGCGCCCGTCCGATGCGCCGGGCTGTCGAGCGACTCATGGAAGACCCGCTGGCCGAACATCTGCTGCGCGGCGACATCCACGAAGGCGACACCGTCGAAATACGCCGCGGCGACAACGGAAAATCACTGAGCTTCCACGTCAAGAGTCCGCAAGGCCCCGCTCCCGCCAATCAGGGGTGAGGCGGGGGATATGGTGAAAGGCGTGAAACCGGGCGACCGGGTGGTGTGATAGGCATCGGCGGGCTCGGTAATTTGGCCGTCCAGTTTCTGGCCAAATGGGGATGCCATGTGACCGCTTTCACATCCATGGCGGCGAAGGCGAAAGAGGCCATGGCACTCAGGGCCACCGATATGCTGGACAGCAGGGGCAGCGCTCCGACAATCACGAGGAATTCAAAGACAACCATCCAGTTCATGGGGGATAGGTTATTGCACGGGTGCCATGAGGCGGGAGGCGCGGATGGCGAAGCGCGACCAGAAACCTCGGCTCTGCACTTCCTCCGCCCGCACAAGGCGCGAATCACTGAGATCCTTTTCCAGCATTTTCCGCACCTGATCGGTGAATCCCCGGTCGTGGATGGCGATGGTGATTTCGAAGTTCAGGCGGAAGGAGCGGTTGTCAAAATTCGCCGTGCCGATGGTGCAGCCCTCGTCGTCGATGAGCATGACCTTCTGGTGCATGAAGCCTTTCTGGTGGCGGTAGAATTTGATGCCGACACGTTCCAATTCCTCCACATAAGACCAACCGGAAAGTTCCACCATTTTGTTATCCGATTTGTCCGGCACGATCACCCGCACATCCACGCCTCGCAGGGCGGCCAGTTGCAGCGCGCTGATGAATTGCTCGTCGGGCACGAAATACGGGCTGGAGATCCAGAGCCGGGTCTTGGCCGAAGCAATGGCGTGCAAATTGAAGAGGGTGCAGGTCTCGAGGGGATCATCCGGCCCTGAAGGCAGGCACATGATGTCCATCGAAGCGCCGCTGGCGGCAGGTTTGGGATCAAAATTGAGGTCCGGCATGGTGCCGGTCGCCCAATTCCAGTCTTCCGCGAAAGCGATTTGCACGCTATCGACCACCGGGCCCTCGAGTTTCACATGGGTGTCGCGCCAGGCCCCGACTTTGGGATCCTTGCCAAGGTATTCGTCGCCGACATTGTGGCCGCCAACCCATGCGACCAGGCCATCGACGACCACGATCTTGCGATGGTTGCGGAAGTTGAGTTGGAACCGGTTGGTCGATCCCTTCGTGCTATTGAATGGCACAATCTCTGCCCCGCAAGCCTTGAAATCCGGACCCCAGACTTTGGCGATGTTGCCACTCCCGATCTCATCGTAAAGCACGCGCACTTTGATTCCTTCCCTCGCGCGAGCGAGCAGACGATCTTTCAATTGTTTCCCGATGTCGTCGTCGTGCAGGATGTAGAACTGAACGAGCACGTATTCCTTGGCTTGATCGATGCCTTCGAAAATCGATCGGAAGGTGGCTTCCCCATCGATGAGCAACTCCGCGTCGTTTTTGGTGGTGAATGGGAGCTTGGCCAGTTTTTCGACGAGCAGCGCTCGATCACGAGCTGGTTGGGCTATCAGTTCGCGCTCGACCAGCTTGCGCATGTATTCCTCGGAGCGTCCCGCAACCTTGGCTCGCTCGGTGCGGCGGGCCGAGACATATCCCTCGAATTTGCTGCGCCCGAAGCCCCAATAGGCGGGCACGGAGACGACTGGAAAAGTATTGAGCGAAATCGCCCAAGCGATGGCACCCTGGGCAGTGCGCGTTTCCATGATGGCCCGCACGGAGGTCAACGCTCCCGGGATATGGGCCAGGATAAAGAAGAGCGACATAACCATACGTTTGTGACGAGCCGTCCAGGCCGCCAGCCGGCCAATGATGGGAACTCGGAGGATAAAACCAGTAAAACGGCGGGGAATCGCGAGCGGATTCACAGGCGGATAAGTCTGTTTTAGAGTGGAATCACTAGTCGAAGCACGGGTCCATGGCAAGCGGCCTCTCTGCCACGAACGATTCCGGCCTAAAGAGACCATGTGAAAAAGCCGACTATCGCGTTCCCGTGCGATTTTTGAGTCCGGATTGCGCTGGCAGACGAATTATTTCCACGACCGGATAATTTTTAAACCTCCCATGTTCGGTCTTCATCAAAACCACCCCCCAACCATGATAACTCCGAACATCATCAACTCCCAACGGGCTGTTGCCTTCGCCGCCTTCATCTTGGCGAGCGCATCCGTTTCAGCCAAAGAAATAAAGCTGGCCTCCTTCGAATCCAAAGATGCCCTGGAGTCATGGACCACGGTCAATGACAGCGTCATGGGTGGCGCCTCGAAAGGCGGGGCCCGACTCACCGAAGACGGGACACTCAAGTTCTCGGGAAACCTTTCCTTGGACAACAACGGCGGATTCTCCTCGATTCGCACCAAGCCCAATCCGATGGATTTGTCGGAGACCAACTCCATCCTCGTCAAGTCATGCGGCGACGGTCGGACCTATTGGGTTGACCTCCGTGTTGAGGGTCAAATGGGAGGAAGTTCTTACCGCGCGGCCTTGCCAACCACCGCGGGTGAATGGAAAGAAACCCGTCTTCCCATGTCAAGTTTCAAACCCCAAGCTTTCGGCCAAGATCTGGCTTTCAAGCCCATCAATCCCTCCTCCGTCGCCTCGGTTGGCTTCACTCTTTCCGATAAGAAAGAAGGACCCTTCGCCCTTGAAGTCGAATATGTGAAGGCGGTGGCCAGCGAAGCTTCCGGCAAAAAGAAAGGCAACACCATCGTCGATGTGGCCGCCGCCGCGGGGGGATTCAAGACCCTGCTCGCCGCTGCGACCGCTGCTGACTTGGCCGGCGCTCTCTCGGGAGAAGGACCATTCACCGTTTTGGCTCCCACGGACGAAGCTTTCGCCAAGCTTCCCAAAGGAACCCTTGAAACCCTGCTCAAACCCGAAAACCGCAAGCAACTTGCGGACATTCTGAAGAACCACGTGATTCCGGCGAAGGTGACATTGGCCAAAGCCCTTGAATTGCGCGAAGGCCCGACATTGCTTGAAACCAAGATTCCCTTCTCGTTCGAGGACGGACGAGTGCTCGTCGGCGCTTCCACCCTTTTGAAGGCGGATATCGAAGCCTCGAACGGTATCATTCATGTCATTGACCAGGTGCTTATCCCAGCGCCATCCTCAACCCAACCCCTTGGAGCGGCTGAGCTGATTGAAATGGCCATTGACCGCGGGGTGCCGATGTTCAATCACGGTGATGCCGCAGCCTGCGCCGCCGTTTATGAAGTGACCGCCGAAGCCCTGCGTAGCATGGATACCGTCTCGCAGGAAGCACGCGAGAAGATCGGCCAAGCGCTGAAAAAAGCGCGTGCCGAAAAATCCTCCCGCGAGCAAGCTTGGATTCTGCGTGACGCTCTCGACAGCGCTTACAAGAGCCTGCAGTAATTTCCTCCAATCGAAGCATTCTTAGTCACGGTTTGCCTGAGCCGCCTGCCCCCCGGCGCTCTTGCGAACCGTGACTTTGCTTTTCACGGCTTCTCGAAAACCCTCACCGCATAAATCTGCGCGCGGGTAATACCGTTGGTTTGTAGGACTTCGACTCGCACGCGTTTCACCATTTCGAGATCGGCGGCGTGATGGCGGTTGCGCAAATGGTTGTCGCGGACGTCGGCGATGATCGTTGAGGAACGATCGTCATGTCCTGCGATCACTCGGTAATCTCTGATGATCGAAGGAATCGCGTTCATCGGATATCCTTGCCAGCTTTGCGAGAAGTGGAAGTGCAAAGAGGAATCGAGGATGACCTGGACCCCGGAGATGGAACGTGCATTCTCCCAGGCCAATTCAAGCCATTCCGGAGAATTGAAATCGGTGGCCGCCGACACCCAGAGGTTGGGCAGATTGGTGGGCCGCGACCATCCATTCACCGCCATTGCCGACGAGTATAGTTCCTGGGCCGGGCTGGTGACACTGCAATAGGCGAAGTTGAGGAAGCCGCTCTGCGCCGTAAAGTGCCGGGCGTGATCATTCCAGTCCGGAGCGAGAACGGCGGCCCCATCCGCGTCCACGGCCCGTTTCATTCCAATGGTCAGGGCGCGTGAAGTCCATTTGGTGAAAGGATTCGGGCGGATGGGGTCTTCCGGGCGCGGGTAATACCAGCGTTTGCCCGGAGGTGTCTCCGTCATGTGGATGGCGATATCCGGGTTCTTTCCGAGAATGAGGAAGTGCCAACCGGGCCGAGTTATTGCTACTCCCAAGGGCAATTCAAGCCATTGCGATTTGCCCCGCCGGATCGAAATCCTGGCTTCGGCGAGTTTTTCCTCCGGGAAGGTTGAATGGTTGGCTGGCCCTTGGTGAAAACGAAAAGCCAGTTCGGTGTCTTGCTTGGCATCGATCAAAAGGGAAATGCTTTCCAAGCGCTCGCTGGCGACGGGCAATTGGAGCAATCGTTCATTCGACAATCGGTCCAAACCCCAGCTTTCACATGCACGAGTTTCTTGGAAGACACTCGAGGCAGAGGCCATCGCTTGCGGGGCGATGTCGTTGGTGACCGCGAGATCGAGCGCGTGGATATGGTGATCCGCCAGAAGCAGATCGCTTTGCACGGCCCGCAGTGGCGAACCCTGCGCCAGCGCGCGGGGATCGAGTTTGTTTTTCACCGCATGACTGGCCGCCATGCCGACGGCTTCTCCAAGCTGCGCGCAAGTGAGCATCACCCGCGTGCTTGATAGCGCATAGTGGGTCGCGCTGATGTTGCGTCCGGCGAAGAAAAGATTGGCTACGCGGCGGGAGTAGAGAGATCGCAACGGCACGTTGTGTGGGCCCCGCAGATACTGGTGGGTGCTGGGATTCACCTTGTCGTGGAATCCTCCCGGCGGATGGTGATCAAAGCCCCATCCCCCGAAGGCCACGGCGTCGTCGAAGTGGGCTTGCTCGTCGATCTCGTTCATTGTCAGAACATGGTCGCCTTCGAAGCGCCGGGACTCCCGTTTGCCCGGGACCGCTCCCATCCAATCCAACTCATAAGTGATCAGTCTCTCGGAAAGTCGCGAGCGGTTCTTCAAAAAGTCCCAGACCGCGAGGGTGATGCGCTGGACCTCGTCCTTGATCTTTCGTGTTTCGTGCACGGTATCGAGAGCGCCGCCCCATTCGAGCCACCAGAAGCCGCCTGTGTCGGGAAAGAAATGTTCGCAGACAGGACGATAAGGGCCGAAATCGTCCTCGCCCAATTTCATGCCAACCCACGGCGGTAGAACAAATGGCACCGGACGTCCGGCATCCCGCGCGTGCATGTGGAGGCTGCAGCCCATGGTGTCGCCATTGGGTTCGTCCGGGCACATCGGCTCGTTGAATTCGGATCGGGCTTCCACTCCCATGCGGAAAGGTGCGCCGGCCAGTGAACCGACAACCCCGTCACCGGAACAATCGGCGTAGTAAGGAGCTTGGAATTCATGCCAGGTTTCCTCCATCGAACAATAGGCGGTCACGCTGGACACCCGATCGCCTTCATCGTTCGTGGCGACCTTGCACACGGCGCAGTTGAGGAAAAGCTCCAGATGCGGCTCGTTGCGGGCGAGTGATTCCATCTCCAGATTCCATCCTTCGGGCGAACAGGTCGGGTTGCGCAGGAGATTGTTCAGGAACAACTCCTCGATAAGACCGGTCTCCCGCGAGAAGACGAAATTGCATTGGGTCGCTCCGACCGGAGGCACACGGATCTCGGTGCTGGCATTGCCGCCGAGCACGGGACGGTCTTGGACGAGGGCGGTGCGGATGCCCTGACGCGCGGCAGTAATGGCGGCGCAGAGGCCGGAGAGTCCGCCGCCGATGACAACAAAATCGTAGGGATGAAGGATCGTTTTCAAGGCTTTTCTTGTTCAGGAATTTTCGGGGCACCCGCGATGAGGATGACGAGAAGGAAGACAAGGCAGGTGATGGGATAAATCCAGAGTTCGTCCAGCTTCATGATGCCCTGGGCATTGAGGAAAAGAATAACAAGCGCCGTCGCGATGGCCGCCACGGTGGCGGGGAGGAGCACCGCGAATTTGCCTCGCCGGGCGAGTGCAAAAAGCGCGATCATCAGGAGTGGCCCGTAGGTCAGCACCGGAAGTTTGTAAGCCAGAACCAACAATCCGCCGCCTTTCGATAAACTACCCGCGACGTAAGCGAGAAGACTCAGCACCACCCCCCAGCCGATAACCGAGAATTTCGACAGACGCAGGCACTGGCTTTCGCTGGCATCCGGGCGGATCCATTTGCGATAGATACCATTCACGGTCGTTTCGGAGAGCGCCGCGAGGGCGGAATCGAGGGTCGAGATGCCCGCCGCAAAGATGGCTGCGATGATCAATCCGCTCAGGCCGACCGGGAGCGCATGGATGATAAAGTAGGGGTAGACGGCATCCTTGTTTTCAGCGACAAAGGCCGCGGCCCCGCCGTCGAGAGGGAAATGCTGGTAATAGAGCCACAAGCCGAGCCCGAGCGCTGCCGTGAGGAGGGAAAAGAAAACAATCCCCAGTGAGCCGAGCACCGCCTTGCGCGCTTCATTCGCATTCCGGCAG
Source organism: Verrucomicrobiales bacterium (assembly GCA_046075565.1). Lineage (GTDB taxonomy): Bacteria > Verrucomicrobiota > Verrucomicrobiia > Verrucomicrobiales > SLCJ01 > JBJTQJ01. The sequence goes on from JBJTQJ010000031.1 coordinate 35,694, forward strand.
CAGATCATGCGCTGCGTAACCACCTGATCGACGGAATTCTGGGCCAGTTCGAAAATGGCAAAACAAAACAGGCCGGTCCAGAGGGTCCACGTCTTCGCCGGGTCGAGCGAGACGTCGATCAGTTTCATCTTCGCGGCTTGGTCGAGTTCGGTGATGGCTTTGGAGATCCCGATGGGCAAGCCACCGAGAATGGTCACCACCGAGATGATTGCGCCCGCCAACATGAGCGCGAACATGATGAAGTCGGTCCAAATCACCGTCGTGATGCCACCCATCAAGGTCCAGACAATGGCGAACAATCCGATGATGAAAACCGATTGGCTGATCGGCATGTTCACCACCACGCTGAGAACGAGGGCCACCGCGAGCAGTCGCAGGCCATGGCCGAGGATGGCGCTCACCAGAAAGAGACCTCGGGAAAGATCTGCTGCTTTGGCCCCGAGGCGGTTCTCGATGAAATCATAAGGGCTGTAGATCTTCCGTTCGTAAAATGGTTTTACGAAAAGCAGGACCATGAGGAGTTTCGCCAAGACGAATCCGAAAAGCGTGCCCTGAAGGTAGAGGAGGTTTCCTCCCGGACGGAAAATCGCCCCCGGCACCGCGATGATGGTCACCGCGCTGATCTGCGTGGCCATAATCGATCCCGACACGGCCCACCACGGCAGGCTGCGTCCTCCGAGGAAGAAGTCGTCCATGCCGCTTTGTTTGCCTTTGAGCAGATGGCCGAGGAACGTCGTCCCCACCGCGAAGAAGGCCAAAACGGCCCAATTGATCCAACCGAAGTTCATGGTGCGGGTGTTAGGAGGTTGCGGGGGATGGGAGGAATGGCCATTGGGAAAATACCCAAACGGACCGGGAATGGTCAATGCGAACTTGCGTATTTAATTTACGCATTTGCGGCAGCCGGGGCGGGTTTACGTTCCGAGGCGGGAATTCCGGCGATATCGCGCGGGAGTGCTGCCGAAGTGTTTCCGAAAGATGGGAATCATGTGCTCCACGTAGTTGAATCCGCATGCGGCGGCGACATCCGGGATGGGAATGTCGGTGGTGTCGAGCAGGGTCCGGGCTTTTTCGATTTTCGTGCGGCGGATCTCATCGGCGGGGCTGCGCCCGATGATCTCCTTGAATCGACGCTCCAGGCTGCGACGGGCCATGGGGACGGCTTTGAGGATGGACTTCACATTGATGCCCTCATGGGCATGGTCGCGGATGAATCGCATGGCCTGCTGTATGGCAACATCTTCACAAGCCACGATGTCAGTGGATTGGCGGGTGGTCACACCCAAGGGAGGAAGCCGGGTTTCTTTTTCAGCAAGCGGCTCACCGCGCAGGAGCCGATCGAGTTGGGCAGCCGCATGGTAACCGATCTGCCGCACCGGAATATCCACTCCGCTCAGAGGTGGATGGATCACGCGGCCCAGCAGGTCCTCGGTCTCGAGACTGATGATCGAGATATCTTCGGGGACACGCAGGCCGCCCTCCGCACAAGCCATGGCAAGATGGCGGCAGAGACCGGTCGCCCACCCGATGACACCGGCGGGTTGGGGAAGAGATGCCAACCAGCGCTGGCGATCCTTCTGATGTTCTTCCTGCCCGGATGTGGGGCCGATTTTTTTCGAAGGAACGTAGAGCACCGGCTCCATATCCATTTCCACCATCACCTTGCGGAAAGCGTCCGACCAGAAATCAATGAACGGACGGTGTGGTTCACCGCAGAACGCCAGAACCCGCAGGCCCTTTTCCAACAGATGTTCCACCGCCATACGGACGACGGCTTCCGCATCACTGGTCACGCGGGGAAAATGGTCACTCACCCGGCGTGAGCCGGATACATTCACCACCGGAATCCCGAGGACCTTGATCTTGCGCGCGAGTTGCCGGGTCTGAATGGCCGCGATCATGCCATCACCCGACCAACCCGGTGGAAGGTCGGTTGTTTCATCCGCTCCGCTCGGATTCATTTCCAAAAGCCATGGTCCGTGCTGCTGGGCATACTGCCAGATCCCCTCGATGATCCCTCTGCCATACTCGCTCCACGTGCCAACGAGCAGACCGATCCGAGGATGGGTTGGTCGCTTGTGGGTGGGATTCTTTTTTCTACCGAATGCGGTCATTCAAGGCTGTTTTAGCAGAGGTGGAGAAAGACGCAACAGAATTGCCGGGGAAATCCACATGCGCAACGGAAGAACAACGGGAGCCGCTGGTTCCAATTCGTGCTTTCACCATCCCGCCATCAACCGGATGCGGCTGGCCAGATCTTCCGGAGATTCAAGGTCTCCGGTTTCCACCCGCTGGAATTCTTCCGCTTTCTTGAACCACGTGCGCTGCCTGCGCGCATACTGCCATGTCAATGTCGCGAGTTCTTCCGCGGCTTGAGTATGCTCGAGAGTCCCTGCCCGCCATGCGCGTGCGGTGGCCAGACCAAGGGTGGTTGAAGCCGAACGCCCGAGCGGGAGTTTTTCCAAAGCATCAATCTCCCGCGATAGCTCCGGACCGAACATGCGAGCGCTTCGTTCGCGTATCCGGGTTTTGAGGCTCTCGGTTTCAGGCCAAAGGCTAAAGCTTGGCGGACCATCGCGCCGACTTCCCTGGCCGCGTCGCAAAGAAGAAGCCGGTTGACCGCTGAGCAAGCAAATCTCCAGCGCGCGGGTGACCCGGCGCGGGTTCATGCGATCAATCCGTTCCCATTCCTCCGGATCCAACCGCTGAAGTTCATCCAACTGACTCTCCAGGCTCATAGCTTCAAGCCGCGCGCGCAGCTCGGCATCCGGAGCTGGCAATCCACTATCAAGTCCGCCGCTAAAGGCACGCAGATAAAGTCCGGAGCCGGAAACGAGAATTACTTTTTTCCCGCGCTGGCAGATTTCCGCAACCACGGAGTGAGCCAGAGCTGCGAAGCCGGCGGCGTCCCGCTCCATGTTCGTTTCGAGGAATCCGTAAAGATGGTGTGGTGCCATGGCCAATTCGGTTTCACTCGGTTGCGCGGTCAGGATCTTCATGCCCGCGAAAGCCTGATAGGGATCGAGGTTGACCACCTCGGCATCGCAGGCGCGTGCGAGTGCGGCGGCCACGGCTGACTTTCCGGACGCGGTTGGCCCGGCCAGTGCGAGCACACCATCGAATTGCATTTTCTCCGCCATGGGAATCAAGGGGCGCCTTCCGCCTTCAGGACGACGTCGTCAAACTCAACCATGTCGTCGAAGGATCCCACTCCCACCGCACCGGCCTGAAGATCCCCGACCTTACAACTCATCATCGGGGATTCCATGTCATCGACATAACAGCGCAACATGCCACTTGGTCTATCATACCAGACCCGGATCGTCTGCCAGTCTTTCTTCACGAGTTTCGGCACCGGCTGGGTGAGATGGGGCAGTTGCTCGCGACCATCCGGCTTCACGCGCATGATGACATTGTGCACGGTGGAGTTTTCCGCCGAGAAATGGATGTAGGTGTAATCGAGCGGGCCTTTCCATCCGACCAGTAAAAGCAGATCTCGTCCGGGAGTGGTAAGGGGGGTATGGCAGATGCCGCGGGCGGTGAGGGTGAAGGAGCCCGCGGGTTGGTGGCCACCGCGCACCAGCCAGGAAAGCGGAGCCCGGAATGGCCCCGGGTTCCCCCGTGTGACGAGTTCCAGGTTGGGATTGGTCGCCGCGGTCATTTCCCAGACACACGTCTCCCTCGGTGTCCATTCGGCCAGCCCCTTGGCGAAGTTTTCCGTAAAAACGACGGGAAATTCGGGAGCCGCGGCCTTTTCAGCCGGCGGGAGTTCGGGAGCAGCCTTCATGCAGCCAACCAACCCAAGGAGAGGGAACAGAAACTTCATATCCCAGCATACGCCGCCCCCCGACCCGATCCAACATCACACGACGAAACGGACGACAAAAAAGGCCGCGCTCCCGAAGAAGCACGGCCTTTTCTGAACAACAACACAAACCTGAAAGAGCAAAAAGGAGAAAACCCCTCACCACATTTGTGAAAAAAGGAAAAAATCCGCGAAAGCCAAAAAACACTTCGGCTCCCCGAAATAAATTACCCAATAGTGCCGGGATTTTGGTTCAGGGCCTCGATACGGCCGGTGGTTCCGGTCCAGGAATGGCTCCGGGCAATGGCCGTCGTGATGAACTCCTTGGCAGCCGCTACCGCCGCGCCGAGCAACAGGCCCTTGGCGAGTCCGGCGGTGATGGCGGCGGAATAGGTGCAGCCGGTCCCGTGGGTGGTCACGCCCTCGATGAAGTCCGCTTCAAAGGTCTCGACGGAGGACTGGCCGGGCATGGCCAGCACATCGGTGGCGAGGCCGTCCCGCAAATGCCCGCCCTTGAGCAGGAAGGACGTCCCGTAGCGGTCGGCCAACTCCCTTGCCGTGGAAGCCAGACCGGAGCGCTCGATTTTCCTGCCGTCGAGCAAAACGGAGGCTTCGTCCAGATTGGGGGTCGCCAGCGTCGCGCGCGGCAGTAGCACCCGCCGGTAGAGGTCGATGGCCTCCGGCTCGATCAAGGGATCGCCGGTCGATGCCATCATCACCGGATCCACCACCAACGGGCAGGCCAAGCCCGACAAGGCTCCGGCCACCGCTTCGATGTGGGGAGCGGAAAAAAGCATCCCGGTCTTTACCGCGCCCAGCGGAAACGACTTCGCCAACAACGAGACCTGCCCGGCCACCAGCGCCGGCGGCAAAGGGAAAACCTCCTCGACCACCAACGCGGTCTCGGAAACCACACAGGTCACGGCGGTCAGGCCGTGCACGCCGAGGGCGGAGAAGGTTTTCAGATCCGCTTGCAGTCCGGCTCCGGCCGAAGAATCGGATCCCGCGATGGTCATGGCCACCGGTGGCGAGGAAATTTGGATGCTCATGACCACAAATCACGCCGCGATGCGCCCGGTGGTCAAGCTCCCGGCGGGTCCGCGTTTTGGGCTCAAGGAAACCATCCGAAGGCGAATATCAGGATCAGGCAGACAAAATCCCAGAGCGCCGTCGTCGGTCGCCGAAGGCTCCCTCTGCCAGCGCAGTCCGACACGATGGCTTTTCATATGCCCGGTGGTTACGGGGATTCAAACGCTTAACTTCGCGCGTATGCCCGTAGCGGCACCGCTTCCGGTGCCGGGCGAGGGACGCTCCACTTTCTCCGAGCTGCGATCTCTTCACCCCGGAATGCGAAGGCGTTCCGGGCGAGTCCCCGACTCCTTACGGGCGACTGGGAGAAATCCTTAACCTGACGCGCATGCCCTTAGTGGTGCCAGCGGGCGGGTGCCAGTTTCCGACGCAACTCGGTTCATCGACGTTTGCTGGCACCCCTGCCGGGGTGCGGGAGATATCTCTGGTAATCCGGTGGTGTCGCTACGCTCAGCCACCGGCTATAAGCTTCGATGCCTCCGGCATCGCCTTGAGCACTCCCCATCTTGCCCAATAATGTGAGTTTAGCACCAGCAATCTTGGTCTTCCGAGTTCTCGTTGTTCAAATCCTTGTAGGGCAAGAGCGAGACGCTCTTGCTACGCGTGACGTGGAAACTCAAGGGGATATGGCCTGTGAGGTTCCCTCGGAGTAGTAGCAAGACCGTTGAAGCCTTCGAAGCCTTGGCGAAGTAGGCCCGGTCTTGCCCTGAGACCTGAGCGCACTTTGCCATTTCGAGTGCTAAACTGACAGTATTGCCCATCTTGCCCAAAGATGGGAAACCCATCCGGCTTACGGGCCACTCGATTCGCCATTCTACAGCCAATCTTCCCGTTCCCGCGAATAGTCAAAAAGTCCTGCCCGATTTGCGAAGAGCCTGAAATGCTAAGCTCTGAATTTTTCATCAGGAATCTGCCAGCGTAGAGCCCGGTGGCTCATGCCTCGAGCGTCGTGGCCGCTGGAAGAGATAAGTGGATCCGGCAAAAATCAACGTCAAGAGAAGCAAGCACGTCGCTGCTCCGAAGCCATAAAGTCCGAATACGGCGACTATGTTCAGTGGGTCGAGAGCTTCCCCGACAACTGCCTCCTTTGTGTGGGTGCTGTGCGAATGGACGTATGCCAAGCGAGCAAGACAAAGTCCGAACAATGTCAGGCTAACACAAATGAGTTTTATCAGTGCTATGCGGCACTCGGCAGCCCCTGGATATTTGAAGGTGATCTGGAGGCAAATCAATCCCCAACCCTCTTGAGAGAACCGGTGGGTATGGTTCTTAACGGCCCCGGGCTTCAGGTCGACTCGCTTCTCAAGAACAAAGACATTCGCCTCCGGGTAGTAGATCGAATAGTAGAAAAACTTCCGGCCCTGACCGGGAGTGTAATCAATATCCTCGCGAAGTGCTTGAAGCGTTGGGAATATCTTCGTGGGCTGATCAAAGCCGGAATAGGCTTCCTTAACGATTGGACCGCCCGATGCGAATATCGACGTCAGCACTTCATCTATTTGCGATTCAGAAATGGTCTTTGTTGTCTGCATCTTTTTTACCGAACAGTCTTTATTCGTGTCCTCCCGCCGGATGATATCAAGCGGGGATTCTTCCGACATCGAATGCAAAAACCGATTGGAAATCAGTGAGTTTTTTTTGGCCAAAGTGCGTATATCAGGCATCCTGCTGTTGAGGCCAGGTTTGGTCGAGTGCGCGGCTGATATCAGGAGTCAGGGGACAGGAGGCCGATGTCGTTCTTTTCCCCATCCGTGGTCATCCGTGAAATCTGTGGTTCCTCAAGTCTCCGGGTTTGTCATTCCACATCCATCCGGCAGCTGGCTCTACCGCGCGAGTTTCGGCCGAGGCACTTCGTGACCTCAGCCCTCCGGTGTTTCCAATGCCATCAGCTTCACGAGCAACCCAATCTTATTCTTCTTCGCTGCCGCCGAGGGTGACGTTGATGTTGTAGGCGTTCTGGAGGTGGGCGTGGGCCTTGCTGGCTTGGCCGGATTTCGGGTAGCGTTTGCAGGTGAGCTGGAACGTGCGGATGGCACTTTCCTTGTCCTTGGCTTCCTCGTGGGTGAAACCGATTTGCAATGATGCCTCGGGGGCCGAAGCATCGACGACCTTGCACTGGTTGTAGAGCACGATGGCCTCGGCGGTTTCGCCGAGTTTGCGGTGGCAGGCGGCCATGCGGAAGTAACTGTCCGGGAACCGGTCGCTCTGACGGTAGGTGGCGATGGCTTTTTTCCAGTCGGCGAGCTTTTCATAACATCCGGCAATGGCCCAGAGGTATTCGCCGACGTTGTTTCCATCAAGATCGATCAGCTCGCGGTAGGCGGTGATGGCTTCGGCGGTTTTGCCTTCTTCCAGCAGCATCGCGATCAGATTCTTGCGTCCGGCGACCACATCCTTGAACTGACCGTAAATCCGGCGGGCCTCATCGCGTTTTTCCCGCTTTTTGCACCACTCCGCCATGCGTCCCAACAATCCGTCGTCGTTGCCAAAACGCTTACCGATTTCCTCATACAATGCCCATGTCTCGGACGGCCGCCCGAGGGAGGAATTTAGATCGGCGGCGCGGTAAAGAAGGTCCTTCGCGATATCCGGTCGGGCGGCGCCCTCCGTGCGCAAGGTGTCGAGCAATTGGTCGGCGAGTTTGAGCGCGGCATTCCGTGTGCCGGGTTCCTTGAGCAGGTGTTCGACCGTTTTGGTGGACATGCCATAGACGGCATCGAAGAGCTCGGGTCCGCTGTAACTGGTGGCGAGGGCCTTTTTTCCATCGTCGAGCCGCTGGGCGAAAAAATGGAGTTGGGCGAGTTCCCGGCTGGCCTCCAAACAGGTCGCTTTGGAGGACTCCGTCCGTTTCACCTTGTAGGTGAGATCATTGAGCAACGAGAGTTTTTCCGCCTCATCCTGGTGGAGACGGGCATAGTGGAGCAGGTCGGTCCGCGAACGGATGGCAATCTCGTGCTCAGGGTATTCCTTGACCAGAAAACGGAACGCGTCCTGCGCCTTCTTGACTTCGCCCATCTTGCGGTAGGCATCGGCAATGCAGTAGGCGGCCAACGTGGCTTCGTGGGATTCCGGCCAGTAGTCAATGACCGATTGGAAGCCCTCGCGCAGGGCGGTTTCGGGCTTCTTGAGGTGCATCATGCTGTGGCTCCACATCAATTGCGCGTAGGGCGCGCCGGGGCTCTTTTCGTAAAGGGTCAGGAACTTCTCGTATTCGGCCAGCGCAGTCTTGAAGTCGCCATTGGTGTAGAGCTTTTCCGCGATCCGGAGCTGATAGCGCTCGACCTCTCGCATCTTTTCAAAGGTCGGCACCTGGATCTGTTCGAGCGGGGATAGCCCGGCGAAAAGGCATGCGCCTTGCCCCATGCTCCACAGGGCGGTCAACAGGGCGATGACAATGGGCTTTTTCATTTCGCGGTGGCGGCGAGCCATTTGTTGTATTCGGCGTGGGCGTAATGGATGATGTTCACTCCGAGTTGGTAGCAGGATTCCCAGACTTCGTGGGGCACGCCGGAATGTCCGTCCGCCCACGCGTCGCCAATGTCGCCCGGATGATAATACACGGCAAGGCGCCCGTCCACCACCCAGCCGAGGGCATTGGAGCGACCATGGGGGGCGACAATCGGCAGGCGTGGCAATGGATAAGGCACGCGGTGGATTGGGTGATCGAGATAGACCGAGATGGGCTCCACCCGTGGGAGAATCTTCGCCATCATGCCGACGAACTGCCCTTCCCAGCCGGAGCTGCCGCCATTGTCGCCGAACAACATGCCGTGGTGTTCCAGCAGGTAGGTGCGCAGGATTTTAATCTCGGCATCGCTCACGTTGATGTTCCGCTGGCCGGTCATATAAACCATCGGCGGGCTCTTGCGGGGCGGGAAAGTTTTCAGCCGCGCGATGGCCATCGGCTCCGGGCGATCGCTGACCTGATGACCGAGGCGCACACCGTATTCGGTCAGCAGGTTGAGATCCGCCCCGCGGGCCATGTCTTGATCCCAATCTCCGCCGTCGTAGATCAAACGGATGAAGCGGACCTTGCCGCGCGGCGAACCGCGTGAAAATCCCGCGCCCTCGCCCAGCCCCTGGCCGATCTGATAAAGGTGTTCGGTCACTTCCAGCACGTTGAGCTTCACGTCATCGATGGGCGGCGGATTGAACAAGATGCTGCTGTAGGGATTGATGACGTATTTCTTTTTGATGACCTTCTGGATTTGCACCACCTGCTTGAGTTGCTTGACCTCGCCTCCGCCCAACGGGGACTCGTAGATGGAACAACCGGTGAGCCTCGTGAGGATGAGCAACACGCAGCCGAAGAGAAAGCTATAGGTGACGACGGTGAAAACCGACTGGCGGAGTTTGCGGCTGTTACGTCCGAAATACCATGCCGCCAATTGGCGCGGATCCCATACCCGCTTCGTGGTGTCCGGAGGTTTGGCGCGTTTGGTTTCCCTTTCAATCCACCACACCGCCCAGGCGAGACCGATGAAGAATGCAATCACCGTCCCGGCCGTGGTGATGCCGTCTGCCATCCCGTAGGATGACCACAGCAATGGCAAATGGGCGGCGAGTTGCCAGAGCGGGAAGTAACATGCGGTCAAGACGGCGCGGAAAACGATGGGCGGGCCGGACCGCCAGCGCCGCAGCCAATAGAAACAAACGGGAAGGGCCGCCACAAAGCCGATCGCTTGCCCACCGGGCGAAAAAAAATAGAACACGTGGGCATCGAGCCAAAACAAACACCAGATCACGGCGGCAATCCCCGTCAGCACGACCGGACGGCGGACGTGATGCGCCAAGAATTGCCTGAACCGGGATCCATCCATCACTCGAGGTCCTTCAGGAAATCATCGGTCCGGCTCTCAAGCGGGTTCTTATCCGGAGGAGCGGAAATTTCCCCGCCGATGCCGAGATTGGAAAGCGCATCGGCCGACGGGGCTGCGGGCTTGACTTCGGCGGGCGGGGTTTCGGGAGCGGCTGGAACCGTGGGCTGCGCCGGGGCTGCCGGGACGGTCGCGGCTGCGGGTTGCGCGGCGACTGGCGCTTCATCCTTGGCGAGGAAATAGGGGATGGCGGTGAAGATGAGAATCGTGCCCGCAATCAGGGCGGTGGAAAGACCAAGGCAGCGGACGAGTTGGCTACCGGCGACAATCCCGAGCATTTCCTGCGGGCTTTTGCCTTTGAGTTCGCGCAGGAAGGCCTGCAACTCGGCCATGGTCTCACGGGAGTTGTTCCGCATCTCGCGCATGTCCGCCGTGGCGCTGGCGAGGGCACTTCGTTTGGCGGCCGGTTTCTCGGGTTGGATTTTCATGACGTGGGATTCACTCTTCGGGTTCAAGGATGTGGATCAAATCACCGCCGGCTTCGGCGATGGCGGCGATGACCGGTTCAAAATGGGTGGCTTTGGCTTCGCGGTGGACCTTGAGGAACACATGACGTTGTCCGGCTGGGGTATCGCCGAGGATGGCGTTCAGCGCGGCGGCCAGTTCGGCGGGAGTGGTCTCCTTGCCATCGAGATAGGTTTTGAATCCGGTGTCGATGGTGACACTGGCCCGCGGCGCGGCGACCATTTCCACCTCCTTGAGTTTGGCCGGTTGCCACTGGATGTGGCTGTCGTCCTGCGCCCGGGCGAGGATGACAAAGAAGATCAACAAAAGAAACGCGATGTCCCCCATGGCGAAGGTGGGAATCGACGCGGTCAATTGTTTGCGCGGAAGTTTCATTCGACGTTGATGGTTTCCTTCGATTCAAGTTCCAGAGTCAGGATGCCGCCCGCTTGGTCAATGACCTGCGAGACCTGCATCCACCTCGGATAAGGAGTCTCCGGTGAACTTTTGACCACCACGATGCGGTCCTCCTCGCGGGACTTTTGTTTGAGTTCGGCGGCGAGGCGGGTAGCGAATTCCGGGAGTTGCAGCGGGTTGCCGTTGAGCACGATGCTGCTGGGCGTGATTGAGACCTCGAGGTTCTGGCTTTGGTCGCGCTTTTCGGCTTTGGCTTCGGTCTTCGGGAGGGTCTGCGGCACGCCGGTCTCCGGCTGCACGGCCGCGCAAACCAGGAAAAAGATGATCAAGGTAAAGGCGATGTCCGAGCTGGCGCAGCCCGGCGGATCGACCAAGAGGGTGCCGCGTTTCAGTTTCATGGTTCGCGTGACTTGATGGTCATTCGGAGGGTGACAACTTCGATCATTTCGGCGGCGGAGCTTTCCACCTGCAGGACGAACTCATTGATGATACCGGTGAAATAGTTGAAGGCCATGTAGGCCGGAATACCGACAATCAAGCCGAAGGCGGTGGTGAGCAGCGCGACCCGGATCCCGGCGGCAGCAGCCACCACGATGTTCTGCTGGCCGATATTCGCCTCGATGTCCCCGAAGGCGACGATCATGCCCTGCACGGTGCCGAGGAATCCGAGCATCGGCGCGACCGACGCGATGGTCGCGAGGATGGGCAGGTGTTTTTCCAAGGCGGCGACGATGTGCACACCGCAATTTTCCATGCTTTTGATCACCTGTTGTTCGAGTTGGGCGGGATCGTAGTCGAGGCGGCGCAGCACGAGATACTTGCGCAGGCCGTTGGAAAGCACGGCCGGCACGGGGCCGCGGGCGGCATCACACAGTTCGAGGGATTCCTCAATCCGATCTTCGGATAACAACGTGACAACCTGTTCGCGGAGCGCGGAAGAATCCGTTCCCAACATTTTCAGACTGCGGTAGCGTTCGATGACCACGGCAAGTCCGAGGATGAGCAGGAGGAGGATCGGCCACATGAAAATCCCGCCTTCCAGCAGGTGTTTCATGGCACCGCTTTCGAAAAATCCGGCGGCAAGGGTGGATGGAATGGGAAGATTCATGATCATTCGTTGAGATTCGCCTCGCGGTCGAACTGGTTGAGCAACTCCGGCAGGGCGAGGCGGCCGCGAGAGTATTTGGCGGCGTCGCTTTCGGGGAAATCCCAACGGCAGCGGTTGTAGCGCCGGAACGCGTTCGGGATATCCTTGCCCATACGGTAGCTTTCCCCCGCCCAGAACAACGCCTGCGCGGTGAGTTCTTGTTCGGGATAACGTTTCACGAAGGCATCAAAGGCGGAACCGGCCTTGATGAATTCATCCATCTTGTAGTGGCATTGCCCGATGCGGAACGCCATCTTGGGCGCCCATTCGTGGTTGGGGAAACGTTCGACAAACTTGATGCCGACCGTGGCTGCGACAGCAAAGTCTTCTTTCACATAAAAATGCTCGTTGATACGCAGCATGACATTGGCGATCAGCGGGCTCTTCGGATAAGTGGCGGCGAGAGTCACGTAGGATTCGAGAGCTTCGTCCAACTCACCCGCCTCTTCATGGCATTGGCCGAGCTTGTAGAGTGCGTCGGGCGCGAGATTGTGTTCCGGATAGTTGCTCACGATGGATCCGTAGGCGGCGATGGCATCGTTCCAATCCTTGGTCTCCTGGGCGAATTGGCCCAACAGATAGGAAACCCGGGGTTTGTATTTCGGATCGGGATGATCCTCGTGGAGTTCGCGCAACACGCGCTTGCCGGCATTGAGGGCGGCCGTGGACTCCTCTTCGTTGTCGAGTTTCCGCTGGCCTTTGAAAAGCTCGAAGTAGCTTTCGGCAATGTGGAAACGGGTTTGCGTGGCCAGCTCCTCGTCCTTGAAGACCTTGCTGAAGGCGGAGAATTGGCCATCGGTGCCGACTGCGAGGGGGATTTCGATTTTTAGGATGGTTTGTCCGTCCTCGGTGTGCGGGACGTTGTCGAGATAGCCGACGGTCAGCGCATCCCCGAAAAAGCACTCGATGCCGCCCTCGAAGTTGGCCGGCTTGGGGGCGGAGGAGGCGATGAGTGGAAACGCGCCGCTGAAAATCCCGCTGTGGCTGACGGTTTCCTCCAGTTCGACCGTTTCATCTTCTCCGGAGGAAGTCATGATCCTGACCATCGCCTTGTCGCGCTGGTCGGAAAGATCGCGATCCGGATCCTCCAAGAGGATGAAAAGTTTTTTCCCGACATACCCGGTGTCCACATCCTCGGCATACCCGCTATCGGTGATGCGCAAGGTCGCGGCCGAACGGAGGGTGGCCTTGGCATCCAGGGTGGCCTCTTTTCCATCCGGGCGCGAGACATCCTGGTAGCTCGCGGTCAGGGTATCGGCTCCGGTGACATTGAGCACGCGCATGCCGGGAAGCGCGGTGGCGGTGGCGCTGATAGCCGCGCCTTCAACCGGCACCGTGGCCGGGCTTTCGATGCCTCCGAGCATCAGGGGAATCCGGCCAACAAACCGGCCTTCCAACAAGGCGGGATTGGGAGCATCATCCAGCGTGGCATTCGGCGGAGCGTGGTCACGAGAGAGGAAACAACGGATACGAGACTTGGTTCCCTGGGTGGTGGTGACATCGATGCTCACCTCACTGCGCGAGTTCTTCGCCTCGTCGGGGTCAATCACTTCGATGGTCAGGGGCAGCCGGTAATCCACCGTGGCCACGTGGTCTTTCGCGGGCGTGGTCATCACCGGAGAAAATGCTGGTGGTCCGCCGAAGGGCTTTTGACTTTCCACTATCTGGATGATGGCCTCGGTCGGTTCATTGATTAGAACCACGGCCTCACGCGGGGAGGCATGGCCGGGGAAAATATTCTGCCGGTCGGTGTAGCGCAGATAAAGCTTGTCGCCGCGCTTCACCGCGATTTTGCCTTCGGTTGCTGCATTGGCCGTTTCGATTTCGGCGGTGAAGACTCCCGTCGAGGGGCCGGTTTCGACGGCGGTAAGCTTGATGGGAGCATCGGCATTCACCTGCACTTCCACCTCCACCGAGTCGCGGTCGAGGCCGATGTCCAAATCAAAATCAGTCACTTCCGCGACGATGCGCTCGCCGGGTTCGAAGCGCAGTAGTTCCTTGCGGGAACCCTGGACCGAGCCGTCGCCGGCGCGGTTGAAACCATAGGTGATCGGAACCATGGTCCCGTTGTGATAGGTGGCCGTGAGGTCTTTGGTCAGCAGGCGGTTGCGCTGGCGTCCCCCGGCAGTGATTTCGTCCAGATAGGAGACCGTAACGGTGTCGCCCGGCGCGAGTTCAAGGATGTTGTTGCCGGCCAGCTCGAGCACATCCTCCGCCGGCGGAGTGTGGCGCTTGCCTCCGCCCTCAACCTGCACGTTGCTCACCGCGATCGATTCACCGCGGTATTCGAGGAATTCGAAATCGATGAAGCGCAGCGGGCGCGAAGGCATCGAGAAACTCCATGTGTTGGCTTCCTTTTTGATTCCCGAGGACGATTGTGGGGCAGCTTCTGTTAGGCCGAGCACGGCGGCGACGTCAAAATCCGCCGCGCTGAAAGGTAGCATTTTCACCGCCGATGACTGGCGGCTTTCCCGGGCGCGCTGGGCTTCGACCGCCTTGGTGGCGGGGGTGGCGAGTGAAAAGATAGTCAACTCGTGCGAGCCTCGTCCAAGGAACACATCAACCGTGCGCCCATCCTCGCCAAGCGGAAGCTCCAACTTGCCGTCGAGCATTATGGCGGATTTTGCACCAGTGACCCCGAGGCGCACGGCGCCATCGCGTTCCTGGACGAAGGAACCGGACCAGACGAGGAAGTGGGCGTCCGTGTTGTTTTCGGGAGCTTGCCATGCCAATCCATCGACCTTGCGCGTTTCCGTTGGCTCGGACTTGAGAACAAGTTCGGCGATCTGCTCCCAGGTGTAGGACTCCCGCAATTCCTTCGCGGGTATCTTGTAAATGCGGAGCTGCATTTGCTTGTCGGCGAATGTGATCCGCTTTTCCGCCGGGGCGGGGGGGAATTCATCGAGAAGATACCAATACCTTCCGTCATGGCTGCCGCGCACCCGCATCCGGACCGGTGCTTCTTGCTCGGTATCGGGAGAGCTAAGGGCGACGGATTCCACGGCCCGGAGTTCCTTCATGTCGATGGTCAGGGACTTCGGGGCGCTGCCATCCGGTTCACTGCGCCAGAAGGTCTTCGGGTCATGGTCGATGGCCATCAAGGCATTGTGATCGAGCGCGGAATCGGTGGCCTTCGCGCCGGCAGGTAGTTCACCGGTGGCGACCGTGCCTTGGAAGACCCCGCCGTGTGCGGAGGACTCCGCGATTTCCACCTGCACTTCGTCGCCACTGGCCGAAGTCAGTTTGATTCCCACCTTGTCCGGGGCATTGGTCAGGTCGCGATCGCCATCCTTGGCCTGGATATAAATCAGATTGCCCGGCTTCACTTGGTCCTTCGGGCGCGCGACCGAACGGGAGACGGGCACTTCGGGTTGTGCGATTTCCTCTTTGAGATTTTCGGTGAAGGTCTTTTTGTCCTCGTCGACGATCTCGCTGCTGGCCACGTCCAGGCTGCCATCGGAAGCGACACGAAGGCGGGTGTTGCTGAGGAATTCGAACTGGAACTGCTTTTTGAAGTCCTCGGGGTAATCGACGACGATGGTATCACCGCCGGTGAGCTGAAGGGTGCCATCACCTGCTTCCGCCACGCCAAGCAGGGTGGGAACTTCAGTGAGGAATATCCCTCTACCCGCACCTCCACTTGTTAGGAATGACTCCTCGCGATCATCGCCCGGTTCGGTGCGGATGAGCACGGGGATGCGGGTGTTGCCATGGCTGATGCCGAGGTCCGGGTCCTGAACAATCACCGAGAGAGCAGTGCCGGGCGTATGCCAGACGTTCGATTCATGACCAAGGCGGCCGACGGTGCGGAGGGTTTCCAGTTGGGCGAGGAAGCGTTGTTCGATGCCGTAAACCTCCGCGAGATTGAACAAGGTTTCGTTGGCGAGGTCGGCGTCCGGCGAGTTTTCCAAGACAGAAAGGAAAATACGGCGCGATTCCTGATGCTGGTCCTGGCGCAGGGCGACCACACCCAGCATGAACTTCGCGCGAATGGAAATGGATGGCAGCGGGTTCTCCGAAAGGTCGGTGAAAATTTCCGCCGCTTGTTCATAGACCTTCTGGGCCATGAAGGTTTCGCCGATACCAAAGCGGGCTTGTATCGCCTCGGGCTGGTCCTTGTAAAGATTGAGCACGGTGGTGAACTCCGCCCGTGCGATGTCATACTGTCCGGCTTGCTGATAGTTGCGGGCGAGGAGCAACTGGATGCGTGCCTTGTCCCTGATGTCGGTATTCTGGGCCTCACCGAACTTGAGCAACCACCCGCGCAGGATGTCTTCGGCCCGCTCGTGTTCTCCGGCGCCTCCCTTGTTGATATGGGTTTCGGCCGCGAAAAGAATCAACTCGACGGGGAGCTCGTTGCGGTGGGCGTCGAAGAGGGCGCGTTGACTTTGATAAGCACGTTCGGCCAGTTCCGTTTCGCCGAGCCGAAGGTGGAGCACGACTTGCAGGAGCGGGGCGAGCGGGCTGTCGCTGGGGATGTCGGCGCCCAAACCACCCGCCATGCTGTAGGCCTTGCGCAGCAGCGCGCGGGCGTCGTTCTTTTCAGCCTCGCCGACGGCACCGATGGAGTTGAGCAAACCATTGAGGATGGCGGCGGCGAGCGAAGGATCATTTTTTGCCAGAGCGGACTGTGCGAACGGATACAGCCGCTTCCATGACTCGTGGTGGGGATCCGCCATGAGGATCAACCTTTGCACGTTGAGCAAGCGGTCGATGGTGCGGGGTTCCTTGTCCATCAGCTCCATGCCGGCTTCCGCGCTCAGGCGTCCCATCTTGAGATCGCGGACAATGCGGAAGACGCGCGCCTTTTTTTCGTCCGGCAAATCCTTGGAGCCGCGCGCGGCTTCGAGCCAGCCGCGCGCCGGCCACTCGCCCATGTTCCATGGACTGAAGGGAGATTGATCGGCCCGGGTGCGGGCGCTTTTCAGAATGGGTTCCATGCCATCGATATCCCCGCTGCGGAACGCGATGTTGGCGACTTCAGCGGCATAGGCGGCGTTGTGGCGTTGCTTTGCCTCGTAGCGGGATTTGAGGAAACTTGCCGCTTCTTCGGGCTTGAGGGTCGCGGCGACGCGGAGAGCACAAGAGACGGACTCTCCATCCATGGGATCCAAATCCATACGCGAGCGCCACCATGCGACCGCTTCCGTCTTCATGCCCAGTTCGCTCATGATGTCACCGAGCCGTGCGGATTGCGATAGCGGCTGATCGCTTTCTTTGGAAGAAGCAGTGATCCAAGGAATGGCCTTGCGGGTGACGGCTTGATTCTTCGTGGCGCAGAGGCGGACCCAGTTGTCGGACGAGACATTCGCGGGAGGAATTCCTAACAAATGATTCGCTGCGGCAACGCGCATCTCCGGGGTGGAATAGTCGGCGGCCTCAAGCCAGCGGGAAGCGGCCTCGGCATCTTTGGGCATCTCACGGCAGAGGTTCTGATAGTGTTCCGCCGAGCCTTCCTTCGCTTTTCCGCCCAGATGGTGACGATAGACATAGGCGAGACGGGCCAGCAGCAGCCGGCGCTGCTCGGGTGTGGGGTTCGCTTGCAGAAGTTCCTTGCAGGATTGTCCGGCCTTCCCGCCATCTTCGCGGGTCTGACGCCAGAGCCGGGCGATGTTGTCATTCTGATGCTCCCCACGGGCGGCTTGCCATTCGCGGTGGCGGTTCTTTTCGCTTGGCTCCGGTTTCCATAACCGCTCGTGGAATCCACGCACATGGGGGAATGCCTTGGAACTGGCGACGATCGTCGCAAGATCCTGCCGGAAAGCTTCGTCGCTGGGTGCGGACTCGTAGAGAAACTTCACGATATCCTCGGTTCGACCCTCTTCCGGCGGTGATTTCAGATAAGCGGCCGCCGCCTCGCGGGCATTGGCCGTGTCCTTGAGGCGGTCACGATAAACATCCAGGGCCAACACGGCGCGGAGCTTTGATGTTTTGGTGGGACTGCCGGCGATCACCTTGAGCAAGCCCCTGGCCGCGCGCTGAGCATCCTCACCGCACCAATTGACATAAGCCTGGGGCAGATCCTGGTTGTCTGGGTCGTTGAGCATCACCTCTTCGGCAAGGGCGAGGGCGAGCGAGCTTTCCTTGGCCTCGGCCGCTGTGTAGGCGGCGCGGGCAAGCTGCCCGTAGCGATCCTCGCGGCGGGGAAAAGCCGCCAGATACCGACGAGCCTCGGCTTCGATTTGCTTGGGCGCGATCTTCGCGGCGCCCATCGCGGAAATGAGGCTTCGGTGGGCCTCATCCCGACCGGGACCAATTGCCTTGCGGAATGAGTCGACGGCATTTGCATGCTGGCCGAGTTGACTTTCAAATTGGCCGGCGAGGAAGGCAATCTCGCGTTGCTGCGCTTCATCAGCCGGTGCCTGGCGGCGGACGAGATTCTTGGCGATGACCAAGCCTTCCGCCCATTGCTCCGAACGCCGGGCGGATTTCATGCCTTGGATTCCGCATTCCGTCAGCGCTGCATCGGTTGAAAGTTTTTCCGTGAGTTCGATGGCCAGAGCAGTCGCTTGTTTCAGAGACGCGGGGTTGTTGGCCACAATGAAGAGATCCAGCGCCTGAATGCCATGACGGGCGGCGCCACCGTTCTTCCAGATATCGCGGCGGAGGGACGCGGCCATCGGACCGCGGGCGGTGCGTTCGCAGGCGGTGGCCAATCGATCGCGGGCCTCATTGGCCAGCGGGTCGTTGGGGAACATTTCCAGAAACTGCCTGCCGGTCGTGATGACATCCTCGTGGCGCGCGGTCGCGGCGAAGCCGTCCATGAGTTTGATGGTGGCCTCGGCGCGGCGGGGGTGGGCGGTCTGCGTGCGCGAGAACCTGCCGGCCGTGCGGATCAATCCGAAGGGTTGACCGTCCTGCCAATAGTGGTCCATGAGTTCCAGCATCATCCCGGCGGCGGCGGGCGAAATCTCGGCCGTCTCCTTAAGTCGGGCCTCAAGGTCAGCGGCCTTGTCGGCGGCTGCCGTGAAGGGCGTCCAACCTAACAGGAAGAGGGCAACCAACGATTGGGAGAAAGTTTTCAAAATCCTCCTTTCTTGAGGGCTTCGACAATCTTGGCGGCTTCCGCCGCGATCTCGCTTTCGGGGAAATCATGGATGAGTTGTTCGAAGCGCCTGCGGGCCTCCGGTTTGCGGTCGAGTTTGTAAAGGCAGCGGCCGTAGTTGAAGAGGATCACATCGAGGAAATTCGCATCGGGATGATCCGAGAGCACGTTTTCAAAAACATCGGTGGCACGCAGATAGTCTTCCTTCTGATAGTAGAACGCCGCCATCTTGGCGACCGCATCACCGATGCGCCCGGAATCCGGAAATTGCTCGTAAACCTTCTGGTAGGCGAGGAAGGCGCTTTCGTAAAGCTGAGCGGATTTGGAGGCCTCGGCCTTGGTTGCCATGGCCTCGTAGCACTCGCCGATGTGGAATTGCGCTTCGCCGCGCAGCGGGCTGTTCGTCAGCTTGGTGATGCTCGTGTATAGGCTGATCGCCCGGATGTGGTTCTCGCGCTTCCGCTCGACATGGGCTTGCTGGAGCATCGCCTCGTCAACGAAACTGCTCGCCGGAAACTCGGCCAGCAGGCGTTGGCTCATTCCCAAAGCGAGGTCGAGTTTGTCCATCGCGAAATAGATGCGCCAAAGCTGGACATAGGTTTCTTCCAGCGGTTTTCCGCCGGCTTTGCGGGCTTCACCGAGGATTTCCTCGCAGACGGCGAGTGCTTCCCCGTATTTGAGATCGGCTTTGGCATTGAGGCCGAATTCCTTGTAGTGATTGCCGACTTCCGTAAGGGCGGATGCGGTGCGGATTCGGGTATTGAGCCTTAATTGCTCGTCGGAAATATCGGTCCGGGTGACCCTGACCTCGCCGAGATTGCCCTCGATGATGCCGGCTTGGGCGGTGCGAATTTGCGGGCTATCGGTCAGGTTTTTCTCATCGAGATAGACCAGACGCATGATTTCCCCGGGTTCACCGGCAAGGCTTCCATCGGCTGCGCCTGGGCGAAGGGGAAATGCTTGGCGAAAGACACCGGCTTGATCGGTTTCGCGCAGCACCACCGGGAAACTCCGCACCACCACCAGCGGGTCGATTCGATCCTTGAGCTGGCCGCCATCTGCGGCTTCGGCCAGTTCCCCGGCCGCCACCCGGCGGGCGATTTCCTCGTCGATTTCATCCGGAGTCTTGCGACGGAAAAACTGCGCTTCGGCATTGAGCGAATCAGCGCCCGGGCTGATGTCGTGATCGGCATCGATGACCTGGAGGTGAACCGGCTTGCCGAGAACAACCGCTTGGATCTCCTGTTGGTAGGAACCATCGAGAATGCGGGCGATGCCATTGCCGAAAACCTCGACCGTCTTCAAGCGCTTCTTGTTGGTCGATTTGTCGGCAGCGTGGGCGTCGACATAGGTGACTTCCACAGAATCGCCGCCCCGGAGATCGAGAATGCCATTGCCCGGGGTGGCAGGTCCGAGCGTGGTGGCAATCGCACCGAGGGCGATCCGGGCATTGCGCCCGGCGAGATCGCAGGCCACGATTTCCTCGTCGCCACTTTTCGTGAGGCAGCGGATTTTTATCTGCTCACCGGGCTGGAGAATGGCAAAATCGAGATCGTCGATCTTGATATACAACCGTTTGCCCGCTTCGAGTTTCTCGAGCTTTGCGTCCTCACCGGCCCGGGCGGTGCCGACTTTTTCGAGCGCCTCAATGGCGCGGCTGTAATGGCCGAGTTTGAAGTGGCCGAGGCCGATATAATAGTAGGCTTCATTGACGTGTGTCGAAGTGGGGAACCGCTCGATGACATCACGCATGATGGTGAAGCACTTGCCATAGTTGGCGGCCTCGTAATAGCAGGTGCCGGTATGCACAAAGGCGTAGGCGCGGCGTTCATCGTTGCCATTGGCTTCCACGGCGGCGGCTTCGTAGTGAAGACGGGCTTTGTCGTATTCGCGGAGTTCAAGACGCAAGTGATCGGCCAAGCGGAGATGTGCGTCGAAGCGGGTCTCACTGCCCGGGTAGCGTTCAATGACCGACTCCCAGATCTCGAGAGCCTTTTCGTTCTCACCGACTTCGAGGCGCGCATCACCGGCCTGCAACAACTTGCGGGCGGCGCGATCCTCGATGATGGAGCCACGTTCGGCTTTCTCCGCTTCCTGGGCGGGGAGGACGGCGGTCAGCGCGAGGATGATGGTCAGGACGCGGGCGGTTGGGAAAGCCATGAGGGTCAAGCAAGCAGTTCGTGAATCGGATTGGCTTCCTTGCGGACGAGGCGCATCGGCCGCCCCTGCGGAGTGATGATTTCCTTGGCGAGATCAATGCCGAGCGCTTTGCAGATGGTGGCGTGGAGATCCGCCACGTTGACCGGACGTTCGGCTGGTTCCATGCCATCGGCATCGGAGGCACCGAGGATGCTGCCGCCTTTGATGCCGCCACCGGCCATCAGACAACTGAAGCAGCGCGCCCAGTGATCGCGACCCGCGGCCTCGTTGACCCGGGGCGTGCGGCCGAATTCGCTGAGGACCACGACGAGGGTTTTGTCCAGCATGCCATTTGCCTTGAGGTCGGAAAGCAGCGATGCGATTCCGGGATCCATGACCGCGCCGTGGGCGCGCATCGCTTCGAAGATATTGCCGTGGTTATCGAATCCTCCGCGGTTGATCTGCACAAACCGCACGCCTTTCTCCACCAAGCGGCGGGCGAGCAAGGCACCGCGCCCGAATTCCGTGTTGCCATAACGTTCGATGGTTTGCGGATTTTCCTCCTCAAGTTCAAAGGCCTTGAGCGCCGGACTTTCCATCAGCGCGACCGCATCACGGAGGGCGATTTCGGAAGCCTTCATGGCGTCCGCTCCGGTGAGACCGGATGTGCGGGCATTCATGCGTTCGAGGATTTGCAGGCGCTGCATGCCGCGCGCGTGGTTGATCCCTTCGGGAAACGCGAGATACGGATCCTTTTCGCCGGGGCGACCGACGAAGTAGGCTTCGCATTGTTGGCCGAGGTATCCGGAGCGGGCGGCTTGGCCGCTGATGCTGACAAACGCGGGTAGATCGCCGAGCGGTTCGCGTTCATGCACGACAATCGATCCGAGTCCCGGGTGGAGGATGTTGGGTGATTGGGCGAAGCCTGTCTGCAACTCGTATTGGGCGCGGCCGTGATCGCCATTGGTGCCGGCGATTGAACGGATCAGCGCGGCATGGTGCATTTGTTTGGCGAGCTGGGGAAAAATTTCCGAAATTTCCATGCCATCGACCGAGGTTTTGATCGGCTGGAACTCACCTTGGACCGGACGCCCGGGTTTCGGGTCCCACGTATCGAGATGGCTCATGCCGCCGTCGTTCCAGAAAAGGATGACGTGCTCGGCCGTGGCCCTGCCAGTCCCCGCGCGGGCCAACAACCCGCTGATAGGCATACCCAGCAGCGACGCGCTGAACATCTTCAGCATACGGCGGCGGGTGGATTGGTAATCGGTGCAAGCGTTCATGATTGTGCGAATTCGGGTTTAAGGCAGATAACGGAACTCGTGGCTGTTGAGCAAAGCCCAGCGCAGGTCGGCCATACCATCTTCCCGGTTGTTCGCCAGCAATGCCAAGGCTTCGGCTTTTTCTTCCGCACTGGGCAGGCGGGTCAGGATTTCCTGATAGGCCCAGTCGATGGCCTTGTCGGGATCCTTTTGCAGGATGGCGTGGAGCGGTTCGAGCGGGCCGACCCGCGAGGCTTCATGGGTCATGCGGCCATTGAGCATCATGAGCTGCTGGCGCAGCGATGGGGACGCGTCGCGGAATTCCCCGAGGGCCGCGCGTTCCGGTTGGCCGAACACGCGCAGGAAGTGGGCCGGCGGAGCCGGAGTGGCCATGTGCATTGCGCTGTCGAACCGCGGATTGTCATCCACGGTCTCCACGACGGTCTTGGTTTCGAATTTCGTCGAGTTACCCGCGTTTTGCCTTTGCATGGCCAACATGCGTTCGGCTTCGATTTGTTGATCGGACATGGCGCGCATGGACTCAAGTTCCGATCGTTCTTCTTTGGTCAGAATGGCATTAAAATCCAGTTTCAGGGTGGATTCGAGATCGTAGCCATCATCGCGCATCGGCGGTGCCGCCGGGGCTTCCGCCATTGCCGGTTCCTTGGCGGGAGTTGTTTGCCCTTTGATGGGAACGCGCACCTCACGCGTGACTTGTTTGGCGTTGGCTCCCGCCGGCCATTTGTGGTCGCTGAGGTGACCGGCCACGATCACGCTGTCGAAGAGGACCTCGCCAATCATCCGCCGGGTGGGAGCGGCGGAGAAGTTTTTCTCGCTCTCCTCGCGAACTAACACCGGCGTCGAAGCGGGCAGGGCCGTGCGGCGGTAGGCATCGGACAAAGTGATGATGCGGATGAGATGACGGAAATCATAACCACTGGCCACGAATTCGCGGGAGAGGAAATCCAAGGCCGTCGGGTTGCGCGGAAGATTGTAGTCGGAAAAATTATCGAGTGACTCGACAAACCCGCGCCCGATGAGTTCCGCCCACACGCGGTTGACAAATGCCTTGGCGAAATAGTCGTTGCGCGGATCAGTGATCAGGCTGGCCAGTTGGTCGCGCAATTCGCTGGTCCGGTAGAGGTCGCGATGCACGTCGAGCGCCCGGCTTTCGCGTTGCGCTTCTTCGAGCACGACATCGCGCGGTTTTCCGGGAGCGGGTTGGACGCCATCAAGCAAGGCATCGAGTTCGGCGTTTTCTTTTCCGGAGGACGCGGACTTGCTCTTTTCCTCGCGTGCTTTCAGGAATCGCACGAGATGGGCGGGTGGTGTCTCCGGTTCGTCGAAGCGGATGGGGAACCGCGGTTTGACCGGACTGCGGGTCCCGCCATTGGCTTTGTCTTCGGGTGGCCAGAGCACGGTCATTTCCTGACCCTCGGTGGTGTAAACCATACCCTGCTGCCGCCCCTGCACCTTGCGGGTCTTGCCGAAAAATGCGGCGAACTCATAAAAGTCCCGCTGTTTCCAATCATCGAATGGATGGTCATGGCACATCGCACAGCCGATTTGGACACCCATAAAGACCTGCGCCGATGAAGCGGCCAGTTCCATCGGGTTCACATCGTCACCGAGGATGAAGCCGACCGCCGGATTCGCATTGGCCCGGCCCGACGCGCTGATCAATTCGCGCACCATTACATCATAGGGCTTTTCCTTTTCAATCGATCCGTGCACGTAGGCGAGCAGTTGGTTTCCACCAGTGACATTCGAGCGTATCCGCAGCGTATCCGCCATAAAGACCGTCCATCGATCGGAGAATCGCGGATGGGCGAGGAGTTGGTCGATGAGTTTTTCGCGTTGGTTGCCATCCATGCCTTTGAAAGCTTTCAACTCGTCCATGGTCGGGATGCGTCCGATCAGATCGATGGTGGTCCGGCGGAGAAAGGCGGAGTCGCTGATCGTCCGGGTGGTGATCAACTCTTTCCCGGCGTTTTCGCGTTTGAGGATGTCGTCCAGGATGGCGGCGGCTTCGGCGGCGGATGCGGGCGGTTTTGCAGGAATGGAGACCCGTTTGGGCGGTTCGGGTTTGCGCTCGGTCAGGATCACTCCGGATGGCCAATAGGCGCCGGCGCGCACCCACTCTTCGAGCAGTTTCACTTCGGCTGGCTCTAAGGCTTTCCCTTCGTCAGGCATGACGCCTTGGTCGATGGGGCGGAGAAGGACACGGACCAGCATCTCGCTTTCTTCGGGTTTGCCGGGGACAAGGGCCTCGGCGGTGTCGCCGCCCTCGAGCACTGCCGCATGGGTGTCCATGCGCAAGCCACCCTTGCTTTGCTCCGCATTGTGGCAACGAACACAATTCTGTTCGAGGATCGGCTGGACCAGCGTCACGAAGTCCGGCCCGGTGGCACGCGCAAAAAACGGACTGGCTAGGACCACGCAGGCCCCGATGGCTGGTATATGGGTGCGCACGGGGGAATTTAATTAAACCCATTTAATGACATGACGGGGTGGATTGGTCAAGATTATTTCACGGCAATCACACCAATGTTTTGACTGTCCCCCGTCGCCGGCAAAATTCCCGCCTGAGACCACCCCATTTCTTCAGTTTTCCGACCCCCTGCTTTTGGGGTGGAAGTTTCGGGGGTCGCGGGCTAAGCTTCCCCCAAGACCATGTCCATTTTCAAAAAACCTCCCGTTCCGACGGGATTGCAACGCCGCTCCGACCTGCCCGAAGGTCTCTGGCACAAGTGCCCGTCCTGTGGAGAGGTCATCCATGAGCTGGAATTGCGGCAGGAACTCCACGTCTGCCGTCATTGTGGCCAACATTTCCTCATGCCCTCAGACGAGCGGGCATTCAGCCTCGCCGACGCCGGAACTTGGGAAGAAATCGACGCCGGTTTGGTTTCCCAAAACCCGCTCGGATTCCACCAGTATGAGGACAAAGTGGCACGGGCCCGCCTGGCCAGCGGCATGAATGACGCCATCCGCACTGGGCGGTGCCGCCTCGACGGGCGACCGGCCGTGCTCGGAATCATGGATTTCCGCTTCTTCGCCGGCTCGATGGGTTCGGTCGTCGGGGAAAAAATCACCCGAGCTGTCGAGATGGCGACGCGGGAAAAATGTCCGGTCATTCTTTTCAGTGCCTCGGGTGGAGCCCGTATGCAAGAGGGCATGTTCTCGCTCATGCAGATGGCCAAGACCTCGGGGGCGCTGGCCCGCCACCACCAAGCCGGTCAACTCTTCATTTCCGTGCTCACCCATCCGACCACCGGAGGGGTCACGGCCTCCTTCGCGACCCTCGGGGATGTGATCCTCGCCGAACCGCATTGTATGATCGGCTTTGCCGGTCCGCGGGTGGTGAAAGAAACAACCCACCAGAATCTTCCCGAAGGATTCCAGACCGCCGAGTTCATGCTCCAGCACGGACTCGTTGATCGAATCGTGCAACGCCGCGACATGCGCGCCGAACTCAGCCGCCTCGTCGCGCTCACCGCGCGGGCGTGAACCGCGCATCCGGCGCGCGCCTGAAATGGAACCGACCACTCCACTCGATTGGTTGTATTCGACCCAATGGTTCGGGGTGAAACTCGGCCTCGGAAACATGGAGCGTTTGCTCCGCGAGGGATTGGCTAATCCAGCGCCCGGCGTGAAGGTCCTGCATGTCGCCGGCACGAATGGCAAGGGTTCGGTCTGCGCCATCGCCGATAGCGTGGCCCGCGCCCTCGGCATCAAGACCGGGCTCTTCACCTCGCCGCATCTGGTGGACTTCCGCGAGCGCATCCGCGTGAGCGGGGAAATGATCCCCGCGGAAGAACTCGACCGCGAGCTGACTGAATTGCGGGAACTCGTTTCCTCCTGGGACCCGCATCCCACCTTCTTCGAACTCTCGCTTGCTGTTGCGTTGCGCTGGTTCAAAGCCCGCGGCTGCGAGCTGCTCGTTTTGGAAACCGGCATGGGCGGACGGCTCGATGCCACCAACGCCGTGCCCTCGGATGTTTCGGTGATCACACCCATCGGCATGGATCACTGCGAATGGCTCGGGGACACGCTTGGAAAAATCGCGGTGGAAAAAGCCGGCATCTTCAAACCGGGTGTGCCAGTCTTTTCTTCGGCCCAGGAACCGGATGCGAAACGTGTGCTGCTCGAACAGGCGAACATGGTTCGCTGCCCGATCCGCTTCATCGAAGAGCCGCTCGTCGGTTATCCGCTTGCGTTGGCCGGCAGCCACCAGCGCCACAACGCCGCCCTCGCCACCGAGGCTTTGTTTTGCCTCGGGTATCCATTGAATGTCGAATCGGTATCGTTTGGACTTTCCCATGTGAGCTGGCCGGGGCGCTTCGATCGTCGACCGGAACACCGCATGGTGCTTGATGGCGCCCACAATCCCCAGGGAGCCGCTCTGCTCGCCCGCGTCTGGCGGGAGTGGTTTCCCCGCGAGAATGCGACCCTTGTCTTCAGCGCTCTCTCCGACAAAGACCCGGTTGCCCTGTTGGGGGAACTCCGCCCCATCGCGGACCACATCGTCGTTTGCCCGGTCAATTCGCCCCGCGCCCGGACCGCTGATGACCTCGCCCAGGCCGCTCGTCTGGCGGGCTTCGCGGAAAAGGAAATCACCACCGCCCACGATATCCCTGCCGCCCTCGCCGCCGCCCGCACCATGGAAAACACCATTCTCGTCGCCGGCTCGCTCTACCTCATCGGGCAAGCGCTCGCGGAAATCGAGAAGTCCCCGTATCGCCCGACCGCGCAGTGAGTAAGTGCCAGGTTTTGACAGAAATCCTGCTTATGGAAGATTTCTATCGTGCAAATCACCCTCAGAATTCGCGATGACCTTTACCGTGCAGCCAATGCGGAAGCGGCTCGGGAGGGCATCAGTTTGGCTTCCTTTTTGGAATCGGCAATCCGGATGCGCCTGCGGAAACCGGATCACAGGAATACCGGGAAGCCCCACGCGTTTCTCATTTACACCCCCGATCAACCCCTGACATTGTCCAACGAGGGAATCAAACGGGCCGCGGAGGAAGAGGGATTCCGATATGACCTGCGGAAACTCGGGGGAGAAACACCATGAGTCGTTCACCTCGACACGGGCTTTTCCCGTTTCGAGGGTGTCTCCTTGAATGTGCCCGCGTGATGCGTATCCACGGCCTTTGATCACCGGCCATCACCCGGGCTTGCGGCGGGGCGGAAATTCGCGATGGTGAACGTTGATTCCAATGACGCGGTTTCGTCCATGCATCGACCTGCACGAAGGGCAGGTCAAACAAATTGTCGGCGGCACCTTGACTGCCGACGGGGCGGGCACGCATGTAAACCACGCCAGCGATCGTCCCGCATCGTGGTTCGCGAACCGTTACCGCGAGGATGGCCTGACCGGCGGACACGTAATTTTGTTAGGACCTGGCAACGAGACCGCCGCGCGCGAGGCCTTGGCGGCTTGGCCGGGAGGATTGCAGGTCGGTGGCGGAATCCGGCCCGGTGGAGCGGCCCGTTGGATCGAAGCTGGAGCCAGCCATGTTATCCTCACCAGCGCTCTCTTTGACGGGGATGGGAATTTCCAAAACGAAATCCTCGATGCCCTCATCGCCGAAGTGGGCAAAGAGCATCTTGTCATCGACCTGAGTTGCCGCCGCGATGAAACCGGTTGGGTGGTGGCGATGGACCAATGGCGCAAACGCACCCGCCTGCGGGTCGATGCCCCGACCTTGGCGCGCCTGGCTGATCGCTGCTCCGAATTTTTGATCCACGCGGCGGATGTCGAAGGGCTTTGCCGCGGTATCGACGAGGATCTCGTGCGTTTGCTTGGCGAACACGCGGTCATTCCCGCCACCTATGCCGGTGGCGCGCGCGGCGTCGAGGACCTGCATCGGGTCGCGGAACTCAGTGGCAACCGTATCGATCTCACCATCGGCAGCGCCCTCGATATCTTTGGCGGCACGGGCGCGCGATACGAGGATTGTGTCGCTTTCAACCGGCGTCCACTTGCATGAGCGACCCCGTCGTCATCGCGCTGGCGCTGGCGGCGGCCCTCGTATTCGCGGGCATCATCGCCACCGTGCGATCCTCCCGTCGGCAATCGGCCCGGCGCGAGGAGTTGCTCGCGCTGGGATTGACCACTCGCGAGCGGGTGGTGGTCGAGAAGGCCCTGCCGTGGTTCCGTCGATTGCCCGGCGATCTGCGACCACGATTGGAAGGAGTCATGCGGGTGCTGATGGATGAGAAAATTTTCGAAGCTTGTGGTGGCTTGCCGGAAGTGACGGATGAGATGCGGCTGGTCATCTGCGCGCAGGCGGGATTGTTGGTGGTCAACCGCCCGCCACCGTGGTATCCGGAACTGGTCTCCATCCTCGTTTATCCCGGCGCCTTCACTGCTCCGGCGCGCGACTATCTGGATGACGCGGTCGAAGTCGTGGAAATGGAAGAACGGCTCGGTGAATCCTCCGCCGACGGGACGGTCGTGCTGGCATGGGATGCGGTGCTGCGCGGCGGTTCGAACCATGAAGATGGATTGAACCTCGTCATGCACGAATTCGCGCACCAGTTGGATCAACTCAACGGTGATGCGGATGGCGCACCCATTCTCGACCATGCTCGCGATTACGAGTCGTGGTCGCGTGTTTTTCACGCGGCTTACGGACGTCATGTCGAGGAAAGCGAACGCGACGAAGCCGATGTGCTCGATGATTACGGAGCCGAGGACCCGGCCGAGTTCTTTGCCGTAGCCACCGAGACATTTTTCGAACGTCCCCGCGCACTGCACGACGAATACCCCGAACTTTTCCTCGAACTCGCCAAGTTCTACCGCCTCGACCCGAGGGAGTGGAAATGAACTCACGGTGGTCCTCGTAATTTCCCGTGCCACCTCACGCGGAGTGTGAGGAATGCGGGCTAGGATCAATGCTCATTACTTGGTGAAAAAAGCAATGATGGGCTGCTATTCCCTCCCTTTATCCCTGCGGGGCAAGAGCGAGACGCTCTTGCTACGGTTGGCGCAGCAGATCAGGGGGATTTCGCCCGCGGGCATCCATCGGAGTCGTAGCAAGACCGTCCCGGTCTTGCCTTGAAAATTGGTCTCCACTCATTCAATCTGCTGCTTACTAAAGAGCATCGGGGCTATGGTTTGCCCTTCGCCGGAGGCGGCGGTGGGGGATCGAGCCTTTGGATGTGCGTGTTCACGGCCTTGGCCTGGGGCAGGCTGGAGAATTCTTTTGCGGTTTCGCGCAGGAGTTGGAGAGCGAAGGTCTTTTCCTTGCGGGCGAGCAAACATTCGGCGGCATGGAGGCGGCAGCGAATTTGGTCGGTGCCTTTTTTGTAAATCGAGCTGGCGGTTTCGAAGTCCTTCTGCGCCTGAAGCATGCGGTCGAGCTTGTATTCGAGCAGGCCCGCGCTTTCCACGAGGATGCCGTCCTTGTTCTGGCTTCCCGACTGGCGCAGCATTTTCGCGGCTTCTTCGGGATCGGATTTCCATCGCTCGATGGCCACACGGACCGCTTTCCACGAATTATCGCCTTCGGCACGAATGACTGCGGGCTCGATGGCGAGTCTGCGGGCCATGGGCCGGTAAAGTGGATCTCCAATGACGACATTCATCCATGATGTCGCCGGAATGCTCATGCCCGCTGCCTCGGCCAGCGTGTAGCCCTCCATGAGCGCTTGGTGGAAGAGGTCGAATTGGTGGGTTACCTGCAAGTATGGTTCCCAGACATTGCCCAAGGTGGCGGTCGCGCCTTTGGCGAGAATGGGACCGGCCCAGAATTTGCCCGGCTGGCGCAGTGATTCGGCGGAGAAGGAATGCAGGTGCACGGCGACCGCTCCGGGTTTGTAGCGGAATTCGGGGTCGAGCATGAAGCCGTTGGCGTGGGTATCATACCAACCGAAGTAAAATGCACAATCACCGGCTGGATAGGCTTCGGGCAGTGTCCACGGATGGCGGTCGATTTGCGCCGGGATGCCGCGCTCCCATGATTGGTTGTAAATGCGGGCGATCCAGTCGTCGCCGATCTGGTAGTCGCCGCCTTTGCCATAGATGTCGAGGATGGTTTTGCCCCATGGTCCACCGGCCTTTTCGATCTGCACGGCTTCGGTGGCGAGACGCATCGCGACATTCGCGTCGGGACCATCGATGCGGGCGACCAGATACATGGGTGGTTCTTTCAGTGTCGCGAAATCGGTCTTCTTCCTGAAGTAGGGATTGTTGATGGGGCCGGCGATGGGATAGTTGAAGAGACCGAGCAGCATCAACTCGCTGTCCACGCTCGCTTCGTTCATGGCCTCGATGCCGTTCTTCCCGGCGGATGCGTTGTCGTCGCGTTTCACGCGCATGGGCATTCCGTGGATGAGCGCGAGCACGCGCTTTTTCGGTTCGGCTCCGATGGTCGTGTTTCCGGCATTGGCGGGCGTCCACCAGTTCCGGGCGGCGAATTCCCGCCGGAGTGGTTCCTGGATGCCGGTGCGGAATTCTTCCCGCGTGATGGTCTCGGTGTCCGGGCAATCGAGGGGAATCATCGATTCCGCCGGGATGCCGCGGGCATTTCCGTAGGCGGTGGCAATCGCCCTCGCGATGGGAACCCGGCGGTTGTAGACGACCACGACATGATCCGGTCCGAGAGTCGATGGGAGAGGCATCGCCTGGCCCGACGCCATGACAGTGGCGAGCAGAAAAACGGAGAGAATTTGGCGGACTAGGCGCATGGGAAGTCGAGTTCTAGGGAGTCGTAGGCCAGATGCACATGCGAGGGAAGCGATTTTTCGACTTCGGCATGGGAAACTTCGCAGGAAAAATGCGTCAACCACGTGCGGGGCGAGCCCAGATCGCGGCTGATTTCGATGGCGGCAGGAATATCGAGATGGGTCGGATGCTCGCGGAATCGCAGACCATCGATGATGAGCGCATCGAGGCCGTGCAACAACTCCATGCTCGACGGCGGAATCGATTTCACATCGCTGGCATAGAACAACGATGGCCCGCCATCCACATCGAATCGGAACCCGAGCGTGGGCACATTTCCATGGTTCACCGGAACCGGGGTCACACGGGTTCCGCCGAGACGGAATGCGCCATCGATGATTTGTTTGTCCACGTGCAGGTAGCCGGGGGTGCGCAGCGTTTCGTCAAAGGCGAATCCGAACATTTTTTCCAGCACGCTCATGGTCGGCGTCGTTGCATGGACGGGCAAAGTGCCGCCGCGCACGTAGGCGAAGCGCCGCAGGTCGTCGAATCCCATGATGTGGTCGGTGTGCGGATGGGAAATGAGCACGGCGTCGATGGCCTCGATTCCTTCCCGCAGGCATTGCTGGCGCAAATCGGGCCCGGTGTCGACAATCCAGCTCGCTCCCGGCCCGCGCATCCACACCGAGCAGCGCAACCGGCGGTCGCGCGGGTCGTCGGACCGGCAGACCGCGCACCCGCAGCCGATGGCGGGAATTCCCACGGAAGTGCCGGTTCCAAGAAAAGTGATTTTCATTTTGTCGATTGCTGGGTAGTAGTCATGCCACACCCTTGCCCGTCCCGCAAACCATGTTGACGCACCTCCGCATCCAAAATCTCGCCCTTGTCGAAGACCTCTCCTGGGAGCTGGCCCCGGGCCTCATCGGCATCACCGGGGAAACCGGAGCCGGGAAATCCGTCATTGTGGGGGCTCTGAAATTGCTCATTGGCGAGCGGGCCGACCGCACCCTCCTGCGCGCCGGGGCCGAGCAATGCACCGTGGAAGCCGTTTTCCAACTTGGCGATACCAGCGGCCTCGACGAGCAACTCGACGAGGCCGGCCTCACCCCCTGTGAGGGCGGTCAGTTGGTGCTGAAACGCAGCTTTACCGCCGCCGGGGCCAACCGCCAGTTCGTGAATTGCTCCCCCGCCACCCTGCAGCTTCTGAAACAACTCGGCGATGATCTCGTGGATCTGCACGGCCCGCACGACCACCAGTCCCTGCTGGCGCGCGACCGCCAACTCGCCCTGCTCGACGCCTACGCCGGTGCCACCAAGGAGCGTGCCGATTACGCCGGTGCCTGGACCACCTGGCTGCGCGCCCAGCGCGACTTCGAGGACCTGCGGGATGCCGAACAAGCCGGCCAGCAGGAAATCGAACTTTTGCGCCATCAGGTTTCGGAAATCGACAATGCCAAGTTGAACCCCGACGAGGAAAACGACCTGCTCGAACGTTACCGCCGCTCGACCCACGGGGCGCGCCTCGCTGAAGCGGCCGGCCACATGCTCGGCACCCTTTCCGAAGCCGACGAATCCGTGCTGGAACGGCTCGGCGAAGCCCAACGCCTCGCCCGTGACATCGAACGCCTCGATCCCGGTATGGCCGACCGCCTCCAGTCCTTGCAAACCGCCACGGTCGAACTCGAGGAACTCGCCGACAGTCTCCGCGACTACCTCGGGGAACTCGAAATGGACCCCGCCGAAGCTCGCGTGCTCGAGGACCGCGTCAATACCATAGAGTCCCTCAAACGCAAATACGGTTCTGGCATCCCGGAAATCCTTGCCTGGCGGGAAAAAGCCGCCACCCGGCTCGGGCGCATCGAAAACCGCGGGGAAGAAATCGTCCGCCTCGAAGCCGCCGCCAAAGCCGCGGAAGAAGAAACCCGCAAAGCCGCCGCCAAACTCTCCGCCAAACGCCGCAAGGGCGCCCCGAAACTCGGCAAGGAAATCGCCGGTCACCTCGCCGACCTCGGCTTCAAACGTTCTGAATTCGAAGTCGCCCTCGAAGCCATCGCTCCCGGACCGCACGGCACGGAAGCCGTCGAATTCCTCTTTATGCCCAACCCCGGCGAACCCGCGCGCCCGCTCCGCCTCATTGCTTCCAGCGGCGAAGTCTCGCGTGTCATGCTGGCGGTAAAAAGCGCCCTCGCCGAGCAGGACGCCGTGCCATTGCTCATCTTCGATGAAATCGACGCCAATGTCGGTGGTGAAATCGCCACCGCCGTCGGGGCGAAAATGGCTTCACTCGCCCGCGCCCACCAGGTTGTCACCATCACCCATTTGCCGCAGGTCGCATCCCAAGCCGCAACCCACTTCGTCGTCACCAAAGAAGTGGCCGACGGTCGCACGCGCTCGCTCCTCGAACTCGTCACCGGCGACGAGCGTGTGGCCGAACTCGCGCGGATGCTCGGAGGAAAATCGAAGTCCGCCCTCGAACATGCACGGGCCTTGTTAGCCGATGGTTGAGTGGTGTGTGGGAGCAATGGATCTAGAATGGTATCCATGTCCGAACCCACACTCTTCATAGGGGGGGTAGTTCATTGTCACCGGGCATTCGCGCCCGCCCAAGAGCTGGGAAGAATCCCAGCAGTCCAAGAGCCTGCGGCGCTCACGCGGCAAAGCTCTCATGGACATTCACGCTATCGATTTCAATCATCGCACACTTTACCGCCGGAGGCTCTGGACTGCGGTGGTTCCTCCACCGCTCTGAGGGTGCGGCTACCTTGTCCCCGAAATCAGGGAAGATTTGGCGGCTTCTTCACGCGCATGGCCTGTGGCCGCATGTGTCCAGATTTCATGCGGAGGGATCTCGATTGTTCTCACGACAAACGATCCCGGTAGTCTTCGTAGTGGAACTCCCGCACCACGCGGGTTTCGCCGGATTCCGGATCCACCGTCGCGATGGCGGGGTGGCGGACGCCATTGAAAGTGGTGGTTTTGACCATGGTATAGTGGGCCATGTCGTCGAAGACGAGCACGTCGCCCGGCGCGAGCGGACGCGGGAAAACGTAATCGCCAATCACGTCGCCGGCCAGACAGGTCGGACCACCGAGTCGATAGATATGGCCTGCGGCTCCGGGCTCGCCCGCGGGTTCCTTTTCGCCTTCGAGATACACGGCGGGACGATACGGCATTTCAAGCACATCCGGCATGTGAGCCGTTGCGGAGACATCGAGGATGGCGATGTCGAGCGCGTTGTGGGTGATGTCCACCACGGTCGCACGCAACACGCCCGTATGGATGGCGATGGCTTCACCGGGCTCCAGCCAGACATGCACGTTGTAACGCGCGGAAAACTCTTTCACCAGGCGGACGAGCAACGCGCGGTTGTAATCGGGTTTGGTGATCCAATGACC
The DNA here is from genome assembly GCA_046075565.1 of Verrucomicrobiales bacterium. Taxonomy (GTDB): domain Bacteria; phylum Verrucomicrobiota; class Verrucomicrobiia; order Verrucomicrobiales; family SLCJ01; genus JBJTQJ01. Next base: position 69,985 of record JBJTQJ010000031.1, read on the forward strand.
GCCACCCATATTCACCCACGTGATTTCCGGGCGGGAGAGAATGTGGCCGAATTTCTCCTCCACGGCCGCGAGGGTGATTTCGAGATCTTCGGAGCCTTGTTCGCAGAGCGTATGGAAGTGCAGGCCGGAGATGCCGGTGAGATCCATATCCGCGAGGGCGCTGGCGGTGATGCCGAGGCGTGAACCGGCCACACAGGGATCATAGATGGCGGTTTGTCCGGTCGAACACTCGGGATTTATCCGCAAGCCGCAGCGCACCTGGCCGTTTTGGAAACGCGGATGGGCCATGATGGCCGGGCGGAATCTCTCCCATTGTCCCGGCGAGTTGAAATCGAGGTGATCGGTGATCTCCAACAGCGCGGCGATTTCGTCGTCCTTGTAAGCCGGGGAATACGTGAGCACTTCGCCGCCGAATTCCTCGCGCGCCAGCCGCGCCTCCCAGAGGCCGCTGGCACAACAGCCCTTGAGGTATTGGCGGATGAGCGGAAAGACCGACCACATGGAGAAACCCTTGAGGGCGAGCACGATGGCGCAATCGGCTTCGTCCGCCACGTTCTTCAAGATCGAAAGGTTTCGCCGCAATGCGGCCAGATCGACCACATAACAAGGGCTCGGTAAGGTTTCGTGGGTTGGCATGGACGGTCTACAATTCGATTTGCGCGCCCAACTCGATCACCCGATTGGGAGGGATACGGAAGAATTCCATCGCGCTCTGGGAACTCCGCGAGAGCAACGCGAAATACTTGGCCTGCCAGTAGGGCATATTCTTGCGGGTGGCCACAATCGTCTCGCGCCCGAGGAAGTAGCTGGTGCTTTCCGGTTTGATCACCAGGCCGTGTTCGGCGCAGGTGGCGAGGATGGCCGGCACGTCCGCCTGTTCCATGAAACCGAAACGCGCCACCACTCGCCAGATGCCCAGGCTGAGGTCGGCCACTTCGATCCGTTCCTCATCCGGCACGCGCGGGGTGCGCTCCGTTTGTACGGTGAGGATGATGGTTTTCTGATGCAGCACCTGGTTGTGCTTCAGATTGTGCAACAGGGCCTGGGGGGTAAAGCCGCCGGAAGCGGAAAGATAAACGGCGGTGCCTCTCACGCGCGCCGGTCCGCCTTGACTTAGCGAGGCCACCAGATCGTCGAGCGGCAGGCTCATCTCGGAGAATTTGTCTCCCAGCACCACGCGGCCCTTTTTCCAAGTGAGCATGGTGAACAATAGCACCGCGCCAATACTCAGCGGCACCCAACCGCCTTGGGCGACCTTGGTCAAATTCGCCGCAATGAATCCGAATTCGATCAGCCCGAACAATCCGCAAATGCTCCAGACTTTCCATGCCGGCCACTGCCAGCGCCGCATGGCGATTTGCGAGAGCAGAATGGTCGTGATGAACATGGTCAAACAGACCGCGATACCGTAGGCGGCCGCGAGATTGCTTGACGTCTGGAAGGTCAGCACGAGGGCGATGCTGCCGACCATGATGGCGCGGTTGATCGGAGCGATGTAGATCTGCCCGTGCTGGCTTTCCGATGTGTGCTGGATGGAGAGACGTGGCGTGAATCCCATTTGCACCGCCTGCATGGCGAGGGAGAAGGCTCCGGAAATCAGTGCTTGGGACGCGATGACCGCCGCCATCGCTCCCAAGATGACCAGTGGGTAAAGGAACCAGTCGGGTGCGAGCTGGTGGAAAGGGGAGACAATTTTCCCCGGCTCCTCCACCGAAAGCATGAGCGCCCCTTGACCGAGATAATTCAATAACAAACAGGGCAGCACCACATAGAACCACGCCAACCGGATCGGACGCCGCCCGAAGTGGCCCATGTCGGCATACAACGCCTCACCACCGGTGACCACGAGGAAGACACCGCCGAGCGTGATGGCGGACTCCCATTTGTGTTCGATCAGGAATCGCAAGGCGTGCCATGGATTGAAGGCGGCCATGACTTCCGGATTGAGGGTGATGCCCCGAATCCCCAGGATGCCGATGGTGATGAACCAGACCAAGGTGATCGGTCCGAATAACACGCCCACTTTACCCGTGCCCCTTTTTTGAATGGAAAACAACACCACGAGAATCCCGATGGTGATTGGTACAATGGCTTTTTCAAAGGCCGGTGTGGCCACCTTCAAGCCCTCTACCGCCGAGAGCACGGAAATCGCCGGCGTGATGATGCCTTCGCCGAAAAGAAAGGCGGTGCCGAGCAAGGCCAGCACGACCATGGTGAAACTGCGCGTGCTCATCGCCTTGCCCGCGCGCACAGGGCCCGGAAATCCCAGAGCGAGCAGGGCCATCATGCCGCCCTCGCCGTGGTTGTCTGCCCGCATCACCACCGACAGGTATTTTCCCGAAATGAGGAGCAGCAAGGACCAGATGATGAGAGAGAGAATCCCGATGATATTGTCGGGGGTCGGGGGCAAGGCCCCGTGGCCGTTGTGTCCGGCCAGGGCTTCCCGGAGCGCGTAGAGCGGGCTCGTTCCGATGTCCCCATAAACAACCCCGAGGGCACCCAAGGCCAGCAAGGCCGTGCGGCGGGGGGAGGAATCGGCGGTGGACGACATGCTGGATGGTCCGTCGCGGCGGGTTGCCCAGCCGGAATCGGGTGCGAGACGGATAATGAACCCCGAATCACCCTTTCCGCAAGCCCGTCCTCGCTTCCGTCTGCGCCTGACGGAGCCAAAATCTCTGCTCCCGCACCCACGCATTCGCATTTGCCCGCACCCCCAACCGAGTGCATGAATGGGCCATGGAAACCACATTTCCCGCTCCACCCATTCCAACCGGCCGAGGTCGGGCCGACTTCGCGGCTCTCGGTGAAATCTGGCGTGCCATGGTGGAGGGCGAATCCGATCCCATCGCACGGATGGCAACGGCCGCCGCGCTCATTTACCAATCCGACGATCGTGTGAACTGGGCCGGTTTTTATCGTGCCGACAGCGCGACGGGCGGGCTTGTGCTCGGTCCTTACCAGGGAGCGCCCGGATGTTTGCGTATCGCGGCAGGCCGCGGGGTCTGCGGTGCCGCCGCCGCCAGCGGCCAAACCCAAATCGTGCCCGACGTGCATGCTTTCCCCGGCCACATCGCCTGCGACGCGCGCTCGCGCTCGGAACTCGTCATCCCTGTCTTCGACTCCGGCGGCCATGTGTCCGCCGTCCTCGATCTGGACAGTCATCTTCCGGACGCGTTTTCCGAAGACGACGCCCGTGCGTTGGAAAGTTGGTTTGCGGTTGGAGAGTTGTGATCTCTTACTCGAAGGTCACGTCGAACTCCAACCGATCCAACGATTTGGTCACCTTGCCGGTTTCCTGATCAAAATCGATCATCCGAAGGGCGAAGCGGTGGGTGTAGCTGCCATCGCGGTTGCGGTCGGTATGCCAGACGCCCGACCAGCCGAACGGTTTCTCCGGTGCTTCGCACAGGGTGAGGGATTTGATCTTCTTGTCCGAGCGGAACTCCGCCTTCACCAGCGGGGTTTCGACATCCCGCTCCTCGGGTCCCCAACTGTTCAGCGAAAATGCGCCCGCGCCTCTGACCACGAAGAGGTCCCGCTTCGCCCACTTCTTCCAATCCGGCGGCACGAACATTTTCACGCTTTCCCATTTTGCCGGAGCATGAACAATCAAGCGATTGCCATCCAACTCCGTCTTCGCCGGAGCTGAAAGCGGCTGACCCGGCGGTTTGATGGAAACGGCCGGATCGCCGAGCAGGGTATTCGCGTGCAGGGTGTGCCAATAAGCGTAGGAGTCGCCGCCTTCTCCGAGTTCCTTGAGGATCAAAAAGCTGATGTTCTGCCCCTGACGGTGGGATGCCCCGACGCTCTTGCCAGAAAGCACCCCATTCCAGAACTCCTGACGGATGGGCAGGTTTTCCGCCATCATTTCCCGCGATCCTCCGGAAAAACTCACCGCGCCGAGCCTGAAGAGACGGGAGACCACGGAGCGGTGTTTGGTCGCGAGTTCCGGACTTTCCGCGCCCGTCGCACCTTCGGTGATGGCTTGCCCCGGGGCGCTGCGATCCAGCGATGTCGTGCCGCAACCGCCGGATTCCACGATGGTTGGAGCCATGAGAACCGTCGCATCCCACTTCATCATGCTACCGAGTTCAAAATTCCAGGAATGGTTCGAGTGAGCCAGCAACTTGGCGGATGCGAGCGGAGAATCTTGTTTGAAGCTTGTCGCCCGCTTTCCTTTCTTGCCCTTCGATGGGGGCTCAACAAAAGGAATATCTTCGTCGGTCAACCGATAGCTGGCATCGAATCCTGCGTTGGTGAAGGCAGGTGCGAGCGTATTCTCCCATTCCGCTTGGCAGGCCCGTTTCGCCCAGGTGTCATCTAGCAAATCCTGATAGGTGAGCACACGGGCCGCATACAAACTGCCGAAGCTCACATGCTCCGCAACGACCCGGCCCACGCCGATCCGCGATGATTTTTCTTCACCGATCATCGCGTAAGGCAGGTCGGTGGCGATGTCGGATGAGAGAGTGTTGCCGCGAACCAAGGATTGGGGAATGGCATCCGGCAAACCTACCAGACAAAGGTGTTCCGGGTGGTTGTCGAGAATCTTGTAGTATTCCTCGAGTCGGGTTTTTACCACATCGACCCGCGGCCAAGTGATGTGGACATCCGCATCGTGGAAGCTGCTGCCGATGCCCAGCGAAACCGTCCATTCCCTCCCATCCAGCTCGATGGAATCACCGGAGTGCATGGGGCCGGTGAAGTTGCCGGAACCTTCCCGGTCGATGAACAAAGTCGGATCGCTGCCACCGGGCTTCCCGCAGAGAATGTAGGGGACACTGGCTGAGCCAACCGAGATCACGCCCGTTCTGCAGGCGGGCTTCTGATTGCGGAATTTTTCCGGAAGTTCCTTTTCCGGTTCTTGCGACTTGAAAGGTTTTTTCCACTGCACATCAAAGGGCAAAGGTGCGACCAGACCATCTCTGCCGGCAGCGAGTTGGGCTCCGACCATGGACATTTTCTTCAATTTCGACTTAGCTCGATCCAAAGGATTGACTGCCGCGATGTAGGCGACGTCGATGCCTTGTTCCTTCGCCCACTTCATGACCTCTTCGGCTCCTGCAAGATTGGTCGCGTCCGCTACCTTCAGGTTCGAACCGATCGACAAAACGCGCTTGGCCCCGAGACGTTTCAGTTCCGTTTCCGTGGCCGGGGAAACACCGGAGTCGGAGGCGAAGAGCAGAGGGGCTTTGAGCAGGGCCGCCAGCGGTGCCGCCATCAACGCGCTTTGATATTCATCGTCCTTGCAGATCACCACCGTCTCGCTCGCCTGCCAGAAAGTCCGGGACAGAAGAAGCGCCGCTTCCTGCGAGGATGCCGCGGACAAAGCGGTGACCTGAGCCCCGTTGTTGTCGGGAAGTTTGACACCTTCGGCGGGCTGCTCCGCCCCTGTAAGCAGATAAACCGAGTCCGGTTTGTATCGCCGCAGGTAGTCGCCCATCTCCGGGCCAATGGCCATGTTCGGCTCAAGGGCGATCAGCGATGCGCCGACCGGATTTGCCTTCTCGGCTGCCGGAATTGCCGCCAGATAGGCCATGTCACGCCAGGTAGGCTCCTCGTCCAATGGAACAAGCAAAGTGGCTTTCGAGCCGGCGACTGCATTCAATGACGAAATGATAACCAAGGAAAGACCCAGCACGAGGCGGGTGAGGAGTGGATGGAACCTTTGGATCATGGGAAGTGGCTGGCTCGGACACATTCCGGGAATGCTGTGGTCCCATACGCTCCGGCGGGGCTCTGGCTTTCAGTTTGGGTGGGAAGCATGGTTGCGTTTGTCTCCGGGTTAAAATTGGTCGGACCCCGATGAAGTCGGGGCTGCCAACACTCCAAAACGACTGCCGTCTCTTTGGCGTGCCGTGTGATCGCCCCATCAGAAGGGCATCGGTCGTCTGCACACAGGCCTCGTGGTTTTTCGCGTGGAACTGCGCCAGTGCCTTCAGATACGTGGCATGATCCGCCGCCTCCCCCTTGGCCGCGAGAACTTTGTCGGCGCTGGCAATCGCGTCGGCGAATCGCCGGGTTTGCAAAGCTGAGGAAATCTCTTCAACGGTCGGGGCGGCGGGGAGACCGCTGGCCGCCAGCATCAGGGCGGCGATGGAACATAACCAGGGATTACGGGATGGGCGAATTTGCGTTTCCATGGCATGGACGGAGGAAAGCACGGGAGAAAGACAGATCTCCTCAAAGGAGGCGACACGAACGTCGGCAATTTCTTGGAAAACTTCCCCGTGATCAGACCATTGAGCCACAATTGGAGGGCGGGGTCAATCACTCGCGGCGCGAGTTTACCTTGAGTTTACGTGGGCGGGGGAGCGGGCCCGTATCGGTAAGGGGAGGCGCTTGATTGGAGGCGAACCAAACGCGGGTTCGCGAAGTGGCCGAGCCAAGGCAGGGACGTTTGTCCCCAAACGTCCGCGGGGAAGATCCACCACGCTTTGGCGCTTTCCTCGGCCTCACGATCTCACGGACCGCTGGGACAGCGGTCCCTGCCTGTCGATTGAACTGGCGCGTTGAATGGTCATGGTCGGATCCGAGAGCTTTCGCCCGACGCTTCAGGGTCGTTGCAAGGGCAGGTCCAATGGACCAACCCTGGGCTTCGGGGCGAAACCTCTTCAGTGTCTATTCTTCTTACAATCCCGTCGGGATTGAAGAATGAACTCGCATCAATTGATGCAAAAAGGGCGCGGACGGTGAACCGCCCGCGCCCCGGAGATGGTGGAATCGAAGATTTGTTAGATCTCGACGTCCTCGATGGCGTCGGCGGCGGGCGCGGCAGGCTTGGCAGCCTTGTCTTGCTCCTTGAGGAGGGCCTTGCGGCTCATCTTCACGCGGCCTTTTTCGTCAACACCGATACACTTGGCGGTGACGATTTCGCCGACCTTGACCACGTCTTCGACGCGCTCGACACGGCGGTCGGCGAGTTCGGAGATGTGGATGAGGCCGTCCTTGCCGGGCAGCACTTCCATGAAGGCGCCGAAGTTGGTCGTGCTGACCACGCGGCCGGTGTAGACCTCGCCCACTTCGACTTCGGCGAAGATGCGTTTGATCATTTCCATGGCGCGCTTGAGGCCTTCGGCCTTGATGGCATAGACATGCACGGTGCCGTCTTCCTCGACATTGATCTCGGTGCCGGTTTCGGCCTGGATGCCGCGGATGACCTTGCCACCGGGGCCGATGAGTTCGCCGATGCGTTCGGGGTCGATCTTCGTGCTTTCGATACGCGGGGCGTATTTGCTGAGCTCGGTGCGCGGGGCAGGGAGGGTGGCGCGCATCACGTCGATGATCTTGCTCCGACCGTTCTTGGCCATGGTGATGGCTTCCTCGAGGATGGCCAGGGAAATGCCGGGCAGCTTGAGGTCAAGCTGGTAACCGGTCACGCCGAGGTCGGTGCCGCAGAGTTTGAAGTCCATGTCGCCGAAGTGGTCCTCGCTGCCGATGATGTCGAGCAACGTGTTGTAGCGGATGAGTTTTTCGGAGGCATCGAACTCGGTCACGAGGCCGACGGAAATACCGGCCACGGGGCGTTCGAGGGGCACACCGGCATCCATGAGCGCGAGCACGCCGGAGCAAACCGAGGCCATGGAGGTCGAACCATTGGATTCCATCACTTCGCTGGTCACGCGGATGGCGTAGGGGAACTTCTCAACCGGCGGGATAAGCGGCTCGATCGAGCGCTCGGCGAGAGCACCGTGGCCGATTTCGCGGCGGTTTTGTCCGCCGAAGCGTCCGGTTTCCCCGACCGAGAACGGAGGGAAGTTGTAATGGAGCAGGAAGCGTTTGCTGTCCGGTCCACCGGTGTAGCTGTCGAAGGTTTGCGCTTGGTCGGCCGGGGCGAGGGTCGCCAGGGCCATGGCCTGCGTTTCGCCGCGGGCGAAAAGGGCACTGCCATGCGGGCGGGGGAGCACACGCACTTCGGCGCTGAGCGGGCGCAGATCGCCGGGAGTGCGGCCATCGGCGCGCACGCCCTTGTCGAGAATGCTGATGCGGAAGGCTTTCTTCTGCAGGTAATCGAAGGCCTGGTTGATTTCGAATTCACCGGCTTCCGGATACTTGGCGAGAATGCCATCGCGCACTTCGTCGCGCAGGGCTTCCACGGCTTTGCCGCGGGCAACCTTGCTCGGCTGGTAGATGGCACCTTCGATGCGGGAACCGGCGACTGAGTAGGCGACTTCAAGCAGTTCGTCCTTCACGGTCAGCACGGGCATCTCGCGTTTCGGTTTGCCGGCCGCGGCCATCAATTGCTCCTGGGCTGCCACGAGAATGGCAACTTGCGATTGCGCGAAGTGGAGGGCTTGGATGAATTCGCCCTCGGGCATTTCCTTGGCCGCGCCTTCGATCATGATGACATCGGTCTTGTTACCGACGTAAACGAGGTCGAGGTCGCTCTCCTCGCGTTGCGAGTTGGTTGGGTTGGCGACAAGTTGGCCATCGATGCGGCCGACGCGCACTGCCCCGACGGGACCCGCGAAGGGAATGTCGGAGACGCAGAGAGCGGCGGAGGCGCCGTTCATGCTCAGGATGTCGGCGTCATTTTCACCGTCGGCGCTGAGCAGGAGCGCGATAATTTGGGTGTCGTAGAAATATCCCTTTGGGAAAAGCGGCCGCAGGGGGCGGTCGGTCATCCGGCAGGTGAGGATTTCTTTTTCGGTCGGCCGGCCTTCGCGTTTGAAGTAGCCGCCCGGGAAGAGACCCGCTGCGGCGGCCTTTTCCTTGTATTCGACCGAGAGCGGGAAAAAGTCCTGCCCGGGTTTGAGTTTGGTGGCCGAAACAGCCGTCACGACGACGACGGTTTCGCCCATTTGCACGGTCACGGCACCGTCAGCCAGACGGGCGATTTTACCGGTTTCGATGATGATGTCGGAGGAGCCGACGCGGCTCGTCACACTATGTGTACTCATGGTTTTCTTGTTTTCTTTTCTGTTTACTTTCTTGGTGGGAAAAAATGCGCGGGCGTCCGTGGCTCCGGAGCAGGGTGCCGGAAAATCGGGACCGGGGAGATGCGCAAGGCGGCGGGACGCGGAAGGGGGCGCGGGGGCCGCGAAGTCCGGGCGGAAAAGCGATTGGCCCCGGGAAATCCCGAGGCCAAGTGCGCGCCGTTCAGCGACGGAGATTCAGGCTTTTGATCACTCTTTGGTATTCCGCTTCGTCCGTCCGCTTCAAATAATCGAGATGGCGGCGGCGGTTGGAAACCAGCATGAGCAGTCCGCGACGGGAAGAGAAGTCCTTGCGGTTGCGGCCCATGTGCTCGGTGAGGGAGAGAATGCGCTGGGTAAGCAACGCAATTTGCACGGAGCTGCTGCCGGTGTCGCCCTCGTGCTTCTGATAGTCCTTGATATTGATTGTGTTTTCGCTCATTTCCTTGTTGGTTGAGCCAGAATGACGGCCACTTCCGTCAGCCCAGCGGATTGAAGACTGTGACTTTACCCCCTCCAGCCGGTTCTGGCAAATCTTTTTAACCCCCCAGCCCCCGGGGGAGGGAAAAAACGGAATTCGGAAAATCTGCGCGTTTCCTCCGGAGCGGGGGCGGCGTAGTGGCGATTTGAGACTACTTCCGTTTTCCATTTCGACCCATGACCGAACTGCCCCTGCCATCGCGACTTCCCGTCATCGTGCTGCCGCATTGCACGTTCTTGCCCCACGGGCTGCTTCCGTTATATATCTTCGAGCCCCGCTACCGGGCCATGCTGCGCCATGCCTTGGAAAATGAGCGGGTTTTCTGTGTCGCCATGCGTCGGGGTGAGGAGGAGGAGGGCTGGGACAATGTCGCGCCCATCGCCACGGCGGGAATGGTCCGGGCCTGTGTGCGCAACCCCGATGGCACCTCCCACCTCCTGCTCCAAGGCCTCCTCCGCGCCCGCCTGACCGCCTGGGACCCGGTTTCCGAATTCCCCCTCGCCGACATCGAATGGCTGCAAACGGAAATCCGCGACCCCGACAACTGCAAAAATGCCGCCACCCGGCTCGTCCGTTCGGCCTGCACCCTCGCCGAGACCCATGGCACCCTCTGCCAGCAACTCCGCGACCACCTGAGCACCTTGCCCGACCCCGAGCCGGTCGCCGACATCATCGCCTACAATTTTATCCGTTGCCCGAACCGCCTTCAGGACATCGTGGAATGCCCCGTGCTCGACGAACGCCTCGGCATTGTTGACGAGGAATTGCAGAAGCTCGCCTGAGGCTTGACAAAACCGGCCAAATCCGGTTCGCTGGCGGTCATTCCCTTTGGCCGCCCATGAAGTCCCGCAAGTCCACGCCCCCAGCTCCTCCCGCCAATCGGGATGAGTTTCTCGCCTCTCTCATGGCGCGTTTCGATCGACATGGCGCCCGCCATCGTGGCATCACTTGGGCGAGTGTTCTCTCCCGACTCGATGCCCATCCGGAAAAATGTGCGGCACTGCTCGCCATGGAAAATTCCGGCGGCGAACCTGACGTGACCGGTCGCGATCCAAAATCCGGTGCCATCATTTTCACCGATTGTTCACCCGAGACCCCCAAAGGACGCGTGAGCCTTTGTTACGATCGCGCGGCCCTCGAATCCCGCAAGGAACACAAGCCCCGCACCTCCGCCATGGAAATGGCCGCCGCCATGGGCGTGAAAATTTTGACCGAATCCGAATACCATGCTCTGCAGGAACTCGGCGAATTCGACACCAAGACATCGAGCTGGGTTCTCACTCCACCCGCCATCCGTGATCTCGACGGTGCCCTCTTCGGCGACCGCCGCTACGGGCGTGTTTTCACTTACCACAATGGCGCCCAAGCCTACTTCGCGGCCCGCGGCTTCCGGGCCAAGCTGGTTGTGTGAATCGGATGTCGGCTCGCCGCAAAGTCGCCCGGGGCGCATCAGGAATTGAATTCCTCGATCGCCTCGAACATCGCCACGATGTTCTGCGGGGGCACATCGGGAAGGATGTTGTGCACGGTATTGAAAACAAATCCGCCTCCGGGCGCGAGGATTTCCAGGCGACGCTTCACATCATCCTTCATTTCGGCCGGCGTGCCATTGGGCAGAACTTGTTTCGTGTCACAGCCACCGCCCCAAAAACAAATGTCCTTGCCGAAATCTTTTTTCAATCCCTCGGCTTCCATACCGAAACAGTTCGTCTGCACGGGGTTGATCACATCGTAACCGGCTTCAATCAAATCCGGCAGCAGCGCGCGGATCGAGCCGCATGAGTGCAGGAATGTTTTCATCCCGGAGTTCTTGTGCACGTAGTCGCACAGGATGGTGTGCCGCGGCTCGAAGAGATCGCGATAGGTCTTCGGGGACATGAACGGCCCGCTGTTCATGCCGAGATCATCACCGAAGCGGATGACATCCGCGATATCGCCGACAGCGCGGCAGGCTTTCTCCAACACCGCGAGATGACGTTCCATCAACGCGTCGAGAAGTCGTTTCACCTGCTCCGGTTCGGCGACGAGGTCCATGAGGAAGTTGTCCATGCGCCGGAGAAATGTGCCCCACTCGAATAGGTTGCAGCCGATGACGATCATGAGGGCGCGGTCGCTGGTGCGACGCAGCTCGAGCGCGTTCGTACGCAGGGTTTCCCAGAACCCTGGATCGGACGCGTGAGCCCACGGGCTATGAACGAGCGCGGCCCAGAGAATCCGTCCCATTTCCTTGTCCAAATCGCGGTAATCGGATGGGTAATCGTCGAGGTAGGGGCAATACGTTTGATCGAAAAAGTTCCGCGCGCCGGCATGTGGCCGATGTCCAAACCGTCCTTCATGCGCGCGATGAACGAACCATCGGGCTGCCGCTCGGGGTGGAACCAGGCCGGATACAAAGCCGGTTGCCCGTCCATCAAGGTTGTGGGCTGCCAGGCCGATGCTCTCGTGTTGAACGTGCGTCCAATATCCACCACATCGATCCCGAATCGATCGAGTATGAAATCCTCGGGCTGGGCAAGCTGCTGCACCACGTCATAGACATGGGTATTTCCTCCCGCAAGACCGAGGTGGGCCTTGAGTTTGCCATAGGCGATGGCGGAGATCCCGCTGCTTGGGGTGGCCCCGAGATCAACGGGCACTTTGTCCGGTTGCCGGTGTTCGATGGCGGCGAGGATGCGTTCGCGCGAGTTCATTCGAGATAATAGACCTCCTTCGTGTCGCCCCAGATCTTTCCTTTCGCCGCGGCATCCGGCAGGGGCGACTGGCAAGGGTCGGTCTCTTTCCACCAGCGCTGTGTCTCGGGGTCGGCGGCCATCTTCTTCATGTCCGCATCAAAATCATCGCCGGTATATTCGAGGTAGGCGAAGAGGTAGAGCTTGCCGTTGATCTCACGCTCGTGGATGGAGAAATTCCGGATGTTACATTCCTTGATCTTCCGGTTCACCGAGGGCCATGGCTTCGCGTGGAGATCCCGGTAGTAAGCCGCCTTTTCCGGTTTCAGGCCGGTCACCCAGGCGAATCGTTGCGGTTCTTTTTTCGCGGCACAGCCGCCGAACAGGACGGCAAACACCATGGCGGCCAAGGGCATCAATCGCGTTTCATGGAAATGGAACGCTCGAGGTATCCGGAACCCGTGGCCGTCGGCCGACGGTCCATGGTTTCAAGAAACGCCCGATTTTTCCGCCGTCAATGGTCGAATTGCCCACCCCGAAATCCCATTTTCCCCGCCCCGGGTCGTAAAGTGCATGAAGTCTGGTTCGCGCGATCGTTCGTATTGTTGTGCCGCGAAGGCGCCCACGTGCGCGCTTCGGAGATCAATCAACCTAACTTCCGACCCTTCCCCGTGTCCAAAGACCTCTTCTCTCCCCTCGATGCTGGCGCGTTCGCGCTGCGCAACCGGATCATCATGGCCCCTCTCACCCGAAGCCGGGCCGATGACAATCATGTGCCCACCGATATCATGGCGACCTACTACAGCCAGCGCGCCAGCGCGGGCATGATCATCACGGAAGCAACGATGGTGATGGAGGGGAACTCCGCTTTCTGGCGCGAACCGGGCATCTATTCGGACCCCCATATTGAGGGATGGAAGAAGGTGGCCGACGCCGTGCATGCCGAAGGCGGGATCATTTTGATGCAACTCTGGCACGGCGGGCGCGCTTGCCACTCCCTGCTCAATGGCGGCAAACAACCGGTCGCACCCAGTCCCATCGCCATCACCGGGGATGAAACGCATACTCCCGAAGGCAAGAAACCCTACGAAACTCCCCGCGAGCTGCGCGACGACGAACTCCCCGCCATTGTCGAGGGGTTCGCCCAAGCCGCCGCCAATGCCAAGGCCGCCGGTTTCGACGGGGTCGAAGTCCATGGAGCCAATGGTTACCTGCTCGACCAGTTCCTGCGGTCGGGTTCCAACCAGCGCACCGGTGCCTACGGCGGCAGCATCGAAAATCGCGCCCGACTTCTGCTGGAAGTGCTCGATGCGCTTATCGCCGTGTGGGGCGCTGACCGCGTGGGCGTTCGTATTTCGCCGGTAAATAGTTACAACGACATGCGGGATGCTGACCCGGTGGCACTCACCGCGTATCTGGCGCGCGAGTTCGATGCCCGTGGCATCGCCTTCCTCGACCTCATGCGTGCCGATTTCTTCGGCCTGCAAAAAGAAGACGTCGTCACTCCGGCGCGGGAAAATTTCAAAGGCAATCTCTTCCTCGGTATGGGTTACGGCAAAGCCAGCGGCAACGAAGCCATCGCGTCCGGCCAGGCTGAAGCCATCGTCATCGGTCACCACTATGTCTCGAATCCGGACATGGTGGAGCGGTTGAAACTCGATGCCGAAATCGTCGAGCCCGATGCTTCGACATTCTATAGTCCCGGTCCGAAAGGTTACACCGACTATCCCTTCCTGAAGGCTTGAAGGGATTGCTTTAGTTCACCCGTGCCGGCGACGCAGGTGGCTCGGTGGGATGCTCAGGGCATCGCGGTATTTCGCGACCGTGCGCCGCGCGATGTCCAGGCCTTCGCCCTTCAGCGTATCAACAATCGTGGAGTCAGAGAGCGGCTTCGCCGGATCCTCGCTTCCAATCAAGGCGGCGATACGGTCTTTGACCGATGAATTCGCCACATCTTCGCCGCTGGCCGTGTGGTAGCCGGTCGTGAAAAACTTCCTCAAGTCGACCACCCCGTAAGGGGTATCGATGAACTTTCCGGCAATGGCCCGCGAGACCGTTGTTTCATGCACGCCCACCGCATCCGCGACTTGCTGCATGGTCATCGGTTTCAGATGGGCAGGACCGCGGTTGAAATAATCCTCCTGCCGTTCGAGCAGGACTTCCGAGATGCGCCGCAACGTATCCTGACGCTGCTCGATACACTGGATGATGAATTTTCCCCCGCGGATCTTGTCCCGGATGAAAGCACGCGTGTCGCCGGAAGTATTGGCGCTGGCTAACAAATCCTTGTAGCGATTGCTGATACGCAAACGCGGCAGGTCGTCTTGGTTCAGTTCGACGACCCAGTGCCCGTCGTCATCCTCATAAATGCGAACATCGGGATTGACCTGACGGTTTTCATCTTCGGCAAATTCGCGGGCGGGATTCGGGTCGAGACTGGCGATGATTTCCACCGCGTTGTTCACTTCGGAAATCGGGACCCCGCAGGAGCGCGCGATTTCCGGCCGTTTGTTGCGGGCCAGGGCATCGAGATGATCGTGCACGATTTTCCAAGCAAGACTGCCCTCCCGACCCTGGGCGCGCAGTTGGAATAGCAGGCATTCGCGCAAGTCGCGCGCGCCCAACCCGATGGGATCCAAACCCGCGAGCAATCGCCGGGCCGCTTCAAGGTCGGAATAGCGGATGCCGAAATTGAGCGCCAGATCCTCGGGGTCTTCGCGCAGGAACCCGCGTTCATCGAGACTGGCCAGCAGGATACCCAAAGCCTCCATTTGTTCGCTGCTGATTTCGTTGCCCCGCGCCTGCTCCATGATGTGCTCCTGCAGCGTGAGCGGCGTGGGAAGGGAGTCATAGAGATGGTCCCGCAGCTCCTCGCGTTCGCGGTTCCGCCCTAGCGTGCGCCCAGCCAGGATCATCTCCTCGCGATAGGCGTCATCGTTGGCGGCCATCATCTCGATATCGCGATCGAAACTGTCCGCCTCCTCCTCGCGCGCCTCCATCGAAAGGGAATCCGAATCATCCTCCAGCGTCGGATTCGTTTCGAGTTCCTGCCGGAGCAACTGACGCAATTCCAGCGCCGTCGCCTGCAAAATTTCCAGACTCTGCCGCATCTGCGGCGAGAGGCGTTGTTGGAGCGAAAGATCCTGGGATTGATGGAGGCTAGCTTCGGGCACGGGCACATTCCCGCGGACCGGGAACTCGCGCCAATCTCCCACAGACCCTAAAGATCCACAAGCAGGAATCGGGCCAGAATTTGGCTTGACAACCCAGGTGGACGATTTTCATCCCCCACGAGGCAGATTTTTCCTCCGCTCCCCTGTGTATTCGTCTGGTGCCCGGGACGAAAAAGTCATCGTTGCCACTTTCCTCCCGCGCAGGGGGACTGGGTTTGCTCGGCCTCTGCGGGGTTCTATGGACCGTGCGCCGCCTGAAGGCGACAGGCAAAGCCATTCAGGCCCGCTCCCTGACTTTGTGTTCCGCACCGCGCCTGACATGCGTGTCAAGTTCAGGGGGCGTTGGAATTGTAGGGAGAGAAGCGAGGGCTCTCGGGCAGCAATAGTGTCGGAGTGCGCCGGCCTCGACGGCGCTTATGCGGTGGAGCATCCCTCGCCAAAGCGGCGTCGCCCCCGACAAGTCGGGGTTGCCGCCGCACTCCACACATAGGCCTTCTCTTTTGCTGGTCTCGATCCTGGAGGATCGGGCATTCCCCCTCCGCAGGCACCGCAATCCCGGAAATTCCCCTGAACTCGACGCGCATGCCCAACCGGCTCAGGGGCGTCGCCTTTTTGCTTGCCGCATCCCCTCCCTGCCGCCTTGGTAACATGGTGATTTCTTCCACGCCCAAGGTTTCCGTTGTCGTTCCGCTCTACAACGAGGAGGACAACGTGCCCATTCTCCAGTCCGAGCTGGCCAAGGCCCTCGAAGGCATCGATTACGAACTCGTGCTCGTGGACGACGGCTCCAAAGACGCCACGGTCTCCCGGGTGAAGCTGGACGGGCGCACGCGGCTGCTCGAATTCGAAAAAAATACCGGCCAGTCCGCGGCCATGTATGCCGGTATCCACGCCGCCGTCGGGGAAATCATCGTGCTCATTGATGGCGACCTCCAGAACGACCCGGCCGATATCCCGCGCCTGATTGCCGAACTCGATGCCGGGGCGGATCTCGCCTGCGGCTACCGCGCCAAACGCAAGGACACCACCTTCAAACGCATCCAGAGCCGCATCGCCAACTTCGTGCGCTCGCGTTTCACCGGCGACGGCGTGCGCGACACGGGCTGCACCCTCAAGGCCATGCGCCGCCATTGCCGCGACGCCCTCTTTCCCTTCACCGGTATGCACCGCTTTATCCCCGCCCTCATCAAAGGCGCCGGACACAGCATCACGGAAATTCCCGTCAACCACCGCCCGCGCCAACACGGCGTCTCCAAATACGGCTTCGGCAACCGCGCCCTCCGCGCCACCATGGACATGTTCGGCGTGCGCTGGCTGCTCACCCGCCGGTTTTCTTACAAGGTAAAAGGCTAGCCGGATTTTTTGGCATTCGCCTTCTCCACGTAAAAGGAGCAGCCTTTACCAACCCAGGATCCTCGCGATGGCGGTGCGGAGGGCGGTTTCGAGGATGGCCGCTTCGGCGTGGGTCACAGGAATGGACACCTTTTTCACCGATTGGTCGGCAGCCTCCTGACGGGAGATAGTCATGAACCAAGGGGCGCGTTCGGGATCATCGCGGCGCGTCAGCTCGAAGCTGCTGTTCGCCTTCTCGGACTGATGGAAAAGTTTGGCCTGGGTCTGGCGGCCTTGCAGGGTGGCGAGCACCGGACCGAGGTCGGCCAGCGTCCACTTCATGGTGATCTTGTTTTCCCAGTCGAATTGTTTCTCCCCGGATTGCAGCGCGGCATCGAGGAAAAGCGACTTCTTCGCCCGGTTGATGCCGAAGCGAATGACCCCGCCTTTGCCGCGGGAATTCGGTTTGTAGATGGCGTATTCCGGCTGGCGTTCGGTCGCGCGGGCAAATGGCTCGAGATTGGCGTCTTTCATGGTGTTCTGATGATTTATTGTTACAATGAACACATTAAAAGCCAAAAAGCCGGCTGCGGTCAACAAAAATTTCGTGCACCAGATCACATTTTCCGCCGGCCCACCCTCAAGCGAGGGCGCGGGCGGCGGCGGCGACATTGGCGGCGGTCATGCCGAGGTCGGCCATGACGGTGTCGCCAGGGGCGCTCTTGCCGAAGCGGTCGATGGCGACGACGGCTCCTTGCAGGCCGACGTATTTCCACCAGAGCGCGCTCACCCCGGCTTCCACGGCGACCCGGCGGGTGCAGGCGGCGGGGAGGATGCTCTCCTTGTAATCGGCGGCCTGGCGGTCGAAGCGCTCCATCGACGGCATGGAAACCACGCGGGTGCCCGGTCCGAGGTCGGCGGTGGCCTTGAGGGCGTGCTGGAGTTCCGAGCCGGTCCCGATGAGAATGGTTTCCAGCGCGGCGGTCTCTTTTTTCACGATATAGGCCCCGCGAAGTGTGCCCTCGCGGCGTTCGCGGGCGGTCATTCCCGGGATAGCAGGCACCTTCTGGCGCGAAAGCAACAAGACGGTCGGTCGGTTGGTATTGGAGATGGCGGCGGCGAAAGCCCCGGCGGTTTCTTCCTGATCGGCCGGGCGGATGACATCGAGTCCGGGAATGACCCGGAGGCCCGAGCAGGTTTCCACTGGCTGGTGGGTGGGGCCGTCTTCGCCGACCCCGACCGAGTCGTGGGTGAAAATGTAGGTCACCGGCAGGTGGGACAGGGCGGCGAGGCGGATGCTCGGGCGGAGGTAGTCGGCAAAAACCGCGAAGGTCGCCCCGCTGGCCCGGAAGAGTCCGTCGTAGGCAAAGCCGTTCAGCATGGCGCCCATGGCGTGTTCCCGAATCCCGAACCAGATATTGCGACCTGTCGGTTTGTTGGCGCTGTAGTCGCCCTCGCCCTTGATGTAGTTTTTGGTGGATCCGAAAAGGTCGGCGGAACCGGTAACAAAATGCGGCACCATTTTGGCCACATGCTGGATCACGTCACCACCGGCGGACCGGGTGGCATCGGCGTAGTCGGGGGCGAATTCGGGGATTTCCCCGATCATGTCGGTGGGCACCACACCGGCCACGGCTTCGACGAGCTGTTGGGCGAGGCCGGGGTTGGCGGCCGCCCAGGCCTTGTGGGTTTGCTGCCACGCGGCATGGGCTTTGGCCAGTTCGGCGGCATGGGCGGCGAAGGCCGCGCGCACTTCCGGCGAAACATAGAAGTGTTCCTCCGGCAGCCCGAGGCCGGCGCGGGCGGTGGCGGAGAATTTCGCCCCGCCTTCGCCGTGGGCTTTGGCCGTGCCGGCCACTTCCGGAATGCCACGCCCGATTTCCGTGCGGGCGATGATCAGTTTCGGTTTGCCGTTGTCGCTCGCTTTCGCGGACACGAGGGCGGATTCCAAGGCGGCGAAATCGTGACCATCCACGGTTTTCACCTCCCATCCGAGGGCGGAATAGACGGCGGCCGTGTCTTCGGATTGGGTGACCTCGGCCATGGCGTCGAGGGTGACGTCGTTGGAGTCGTAAATCAGGATCAGATTGTCGAGGGCGGCGTGGGCGGCGAAAGCGACGGCCTCGCGGGCCACCCCTTCTTGCAAACATCCGTCACCGGCCAGGGCGAAAATGTGCTGGTCGAAAATGACGTGCTCGGCGGTGTTGTAACGGGCGGCGGCCATTTTCGCGGAAAGCGCGTAGCCGACGGCATTGCCCACGCCTTGGCCGAGCGGACCGGTGGTGGCTTCCACGCCGGCGGTCATGAAATTCTCCGGGTGACCGGGGGTGATCGAACCGTTTTTGCGGAAGGCCTTCACATCCTCGAGTGAAACCGCATAGCCGGAAAGGTGCAGCCAGGCATAAAGGAACATCGACCCGTGGCCGGCGGACAGGATAAAGCGGTCGCGGTTCAACCATTTCGGGGCGGTGGGGTCGTAGCGGAGCACCTTTCCGAAAAGCACCGCTCCCACTTCGGCGCAGCCGAGCGGAAGCCCGAGGTGACCGGAAGAGCAGGCGTGGACGGCATCAATGGCCAGGCCCCGGGCCTGGTTGGCGGCTTGTTGAAGAAGATTCGTTTCCATGGGTGAATATCGCGTCTTTGGCGGAAGGAAGTTAGACAAAGTGCGCTGTCCTGCAACCAACATCGTCCATCGGAAAGACAATCCCGTCACCGCCCCGCCGGATTCTCATGCTTTGGAACTTCTCCTTGCAATTTTCACTCTCCCGCCTACTTTGCCCACCCGCACAACTGCCCGGTGGTGTAATTGGCAACACAGCAGATTTTGGTTCTGTTATTTCAGGTTCGAGTCCTGGCCGGGTAGCCAGATTTTTTGATGATTGGGGGCCGACATTGCCTCCGAGGGAGGTTTACCGCGCTCGTCCACCTATGGTCAGCTTCCCGCGTCTTCCTCTTCCCCATCCTCTCCCGTCTCATCGAGAACTTCACCCGGACCGACGGTCACTGAATCCACGCCCCCCAACTTGCTCCAGATGCTCCGCCTGCGCCTCCGGAGTGTCCAGTTCTTTCGTCTCGCTCATCCTCTAGAGGATCACCGCGAGGCGGGCGTCATCAAAACGAGGCACCCATCCAGAGACCAGGCCGGTTCATTTTTCGGACGGCGCAGGGCAAGTTAAAGTTCGCTGAGCACTGATACCAGCAGGGCGCAGGTGCGGGAGAGTCCTTGGGTTCGCAGGGTCGCGAGATATTCGGTGGCCGTGCGCGGGGGCTGTTTCAAGCTGAGGCGTGCCTCGCGAAGGATAGCGATCAACTTATCACGGTGGCTTTCGAGTAGTGCTGCGAGCAAATCGTCCGGGGTGATCGCACTGAGGCCGTGAATGGTGAGCTCGGCATTGGGGAAGTCCCTGAGGTTCCACGTTAGGATCATGTTCGCCTTCGCCTCGATTGCGGCGGCAAGCACGTGGCGGTCATCCCTATCGGGCAAACGAAGGTTTTTGATCCTCTTCTCATAACCCGTCACGAGGCACCCCTCGGCATGAAGGTCCATCAGTTCCCGCGTCCGTTGGAGACGCTCGCTGGACAGGTCCGGTCGATCACGGAGCACCGCCTCGATCCACTCGTTGTGGATGGCACGCGTCCAGCGGGCACGGATCATGCCGTGCAGGGAGAGTCTCATCAACACATCCCTCAATGCCGCCGGGTAAAGCGTGCAGGCATCGAGGATGACAATGGGCGGACCATGTGGCATCAGTAACCGAGTTGGAGTCGCTGGCCCTCCGCGGCAAGTTCGTCGAGCGCCTTTTTCCTGGCGGCGTGCTGGCACTCCCGGTAAGCTACCACATCCTTCACGAAGGCCCGGCGATGGGTGCCCACCCGGCGGCTGGGGATTTGCCCCTCGTCAAACAACCGGGCGGCAAACGGCCGGGAAACACCCAGCATCTCTGCTGCTTCCCGTGGCGAAATCTCTTCCTCGCCACTCATCACCGTAACGGAGCGTCCTTCGGCGAGATGCTCCACCAACTCGGTGACAAGCCCAAGTGCTGGCTTCGGCAGGGAAAGAGGCCTTTTGCCCACCGTGATCGTCGCGGCGGTGGAGCCGTGCAATGCCTCCAGCAGGCTACGTAGCGCTCCCCGATCACTAGGGCTGAGGCGGGATGGTTCAAGTGTTATGCTCATGGTAGGCCAACTTACCCCTTATCTGCAATATCCGCAACAAATGAAATAAATGATTCTTATCCCCTGACCCCTGGCACCTGATCTCGCGTCTTTTCCGGGACCATTTTCGCGGATATCGTAAAATGGTCCGGACTATTCCGAGGTCCGCGTTCAGAAAGTAAGAATTTTTCCGGTCTTGCGTCTGGTGTCTTTGAGCGAAGCGGTCTTGCATCTTTTCCCCGTGCCCACCGCCGACGGCCTTTCTGTCCGCAAAGAATGGGCCAAGGAAGGACACGATTCCTGCACCAGAACAAAAATGAGAATTCGCCTTCGACCTTTTCGGTGCTATCTTTGCCCCATGACTGAGTTGGAGAAACTGCGCTCGCTTCCTGTGGCCGAAAGGCTGGAGTTGGTGGAAGACCTCTGGGACTCAATCGCCGGGGAATCAAATTCCGTCGGGCTGTCCGCCGCACACCTCGCCGAACTCGACCGGAGACTTGATCGCATTGAAGAATCTCCGTCGGAGGGCACATCTTGGACTACCCTCAGGGAGAGAATTCTGGCCTCACTCTGACCCATGCCCGTCATTCTTCGGCCGGAACCCCGTTGGGGTTCACGAGCAAGGTGCCTTGCCATCGCGGACGCAAGATTTCGAAATGAGGGTTGACCCGTTATTCGATTGCCGTCAATCACAAACGGATTGCGCCAAAATCTGTGCCAATGACCAACAATTCTTGTCTTCCCCAATCCCAACGGGATTGTTCCCCAAAGCCCGGGGTTGTCCCGCCACGCGGGGCTACCCCGGGATCCGAATAAAAGAAGATGAAAACCCTGCAAGGGTTTTGTCTCATGGCGACGAAGCAGAACCCCTTTAGCGCCGATAGCTAACCGGTAGCTCCGGGAACAATGCTACTTTCAGACCGGTGAAGGAAGGCGAGCGCTTGCCAATTGCCCTTTCTAAGGGTAGGCTGGGTCATGCCGATCACTCTGCAAGTGTCTGATGCCATCCAGCAGGCCTTACGCGTTCCCGAGCCGGAACGACAGTCCCGGCTGATGGTTGAGCTTGCTTGCGCCCTTTACCAGCGCGAAATCCTTACCTTCGGGAAGGCATCAGAACTCGCGGAATTGAGCCAGTTCCGATTCGGACAAGCCCTGGCCGAACGGTCAATCGCCAGACACTATTCTGATGCCGATTTAGATGAGGATCTGGCCTATGCCGGCGGTCAGTAATACCTCCCCCATCAGCAATCTCGCCATGATTGGCAGATTGCAGATCCTTCGGGGTCAATTGGAAACCGTAGTGATTCCCAATGCGGTCTTTTTGGAACTTGAACGGATTGAGAACTTGAAAGCCAAGGAGGCAATCGCCTCCGCCTTGGCCGATGGTTGGCTCCAAGTTAAAGCACTCGAGGATCAAACGCTCGTGAATGTGCTTTGCACCTCCCTTGATGCAGGCGAGTCCGAGGCGATCGCTTTGGCCAGAACGATGGGCGCGAATCTCTTGGTCATGGACGAGTCAGCCGGTCGGGCCATGGCACGAAGCCTCGGATTGCAGGTGACCGGAACACTCGGTGTCCTCCTGAAAGCCAAACGTGCCGGTCATTTGCCTTCACTCGGGGATGAAATTGACCGGCTGGTTGGTGACGCCGGATTTTTTGTGTCGGCACGAGTCCGTCAATTCTTCATCGAGGCGGCGGGTGAAGCCTGAGGGCGCGCCAAGTTCCCGGGCGTCTGGGAATCCGTCCTCAGCGCGAGCTTACCACCTGCCCGCAGTAATTATCAATCATGCGATCATCCAGCTTCACCCGCTTCAGCGGCCAGGCTTTTCCATCGGAATCAAGAAACAATGGCATGGGAAATCTCGGGTTCGGCTTTCACCGGATGTTCAACTCCCGCCATTCATTCGGCAAGCCGAAAATGGGCGAACCAACGGCTCCGGGAAGGGATTGACGATTAACGATTGATGATTGATGATTGATGATGTCGGATTTTTGAAGTGATCGGAACCCGATTTCCTCAAATCAAAAATCAACACTCGGCAATCGTCAATCAAACGCCGGGCTTGGACGGGCGCATGCTCAAGTCGTGTCTCTCCCCCCTGCTTGCCCCGGCATAGCCTTCAGGCGACGCCGGGCCCTTTTCCCCTTGCTGCCCTGCCCGAGCACATGCTAAATACCATTCATGCGCAGCATCGACGATGCCATCGAGTGGATCTACGGACTCCATGTCGGCGTTGTTGGCCAAGGACCGTCCCGCCACGAGAAACCGCACAAGCCTGTCCTGCTCCTCGCCGCGATCGACCTTATCGCCACCGGCCAGGCCACCCCCGACCGCATCCTGTGGTCACAGGCGCTCCGGCAACGATTCACCAGCTACTTCGAAATTGTCCGCACGGCGCTGGATCAAAACACACCGGAAAACCCCTTCCGGCGTCTGCGCACCGATGGCCAGTGGAACGCGGTGGAAATCATCGACGGGCGCACCATTGCCCTCACTCGCGACCCGCTCGTCGGTGACTGCGATTCCGGGAAAGTTTTCACTTCGCTCACCGACGGCCTCGATCGATTTGTCATCACGCCAAACGATCGCCTCATCCTGCGCCAACACATCATCAGCCGGTATTTCCCGGTCCACCGGGCCGCCCTCGAAGCGCAATTTCAGGAAGGAGCACCACTGCCGAGAGTGGCCGAGGAACCGGATTCCGACTACGAGGCCCGGCCCGGCCGCAGTTCCGCCTTCCGGAAAAAGATCCTCGAGATCTACGACTGCCAATGCGCCGCCTG